>NZ_JADNJQ010000004.1 GCF_015555045.1 Collinsella aerofaciens
GCGGTGTCCCCTCCCTTTCAAGAAAGGGAAGAGGCGGGGCATGCCCCGCCTCTTACACCACATCTCTGCGCGCTACCGACGAAATGGCGATGAATACACGATTTTAATCCAACTGTTAGTCCTTATAATGGACACATGTTGCGTAACTTAAGCAAATGCTATCTTTTTATATGTTGCAAGCAAAGTAACAGTACTCATTTTTGCCATTTTTTGACCACGGACCTTGAAATAAGGGGTCCTTAGAGCTCGAATCCCATGCACTGGGCCCAAACAAAAACGGTCCCCCTTCGAGGACCGTTTCCAATTCAGTGGTGGGCGATGAGGGATGTCCGCGTGCGGCTGGCGCCGCCCGCGCCCCGCTTCGTCGCTCCGCTCCTCGCGTGCTGCGCTGGAAAACGCTTCGCGTTTCCTCAGCTCCGCACCCTGGCGGGTTCGAATCCCATGCGCCGGGCCCAAACAAAAACGGTCCCCTTTCGAGGACCGTTTCCAATTCAATGGTGGGCGATGAGGGATTCGAACCCCCAGCCTTGTGCGTGTAAAGCACCTGCGCTAACCGTTGCGCCAATCGCCCGTGCGGAGAGAGTATAGCAAAACAATCGCCTCATTCACCTCATATCCATTAAAGGTAACTGGCACGTGTCGCAGCGGAGCTGATTCAGTTGAGATTGCCTGAACATTCCGCCCCTCTTTACGCCCTCGGGTATACTCAAAAGCTACTGATTCGATTTGATGCCCAGCAACAGCAGAGGGGATAGCATATGTGCGGTTTTGTCGGTTTTGTCGGTGGGACGGATAACCAATCCGAGGTGCTCACCAAGATGATGGACCGCATCGTCCATCGCGGTCCCGACATGGGCGGTCAGTTTATCGACGGCCGCGTTGCCCTCGGCTTCCGCCGCCTGTCGATCCTCGACCTGACCGAGGCTGGCGCCCAACCCATGGCTAACGAGGACGGTAGCGTCGTTATCGTCTTTAACGGCGAGATCTACAACTTCCAAGAACTCCGTTCCGAGCTCGAAGCCAAGGGCTACAAGTTCCATTGCGGCGCCGACACCGAGAGCCTCCTGCACGGCTACGAGGAGTGGGGCGAGGCCGTCCTCGATCGCCTGCGCGGTATGTACGCCTTCGTCATCTGGGACAAAAAGAAGAACAAGCTTTTTGGCGCCCGCGACATCTTTGGCATCAAGCCGCTTTACTACTATCCCATGGCCGATGCGGGCGACGGCGCTCCGGGCGTGCTCTTTGGTTCCGAGATCAAGAGCTTCCTGGACTACCCGCACTTCCACAAGGCGGTCAACAAAAAGGCCCTGCGTCCGTACATGACGCTGCAGTATTCGGCAACCGAGGAGACCTTCTTCGAGGGTGTCTACAAGCTGCCGCCGGCGCACTACTTTACCGTCGATATCCCGACCGGCAAGATGAACATCGAGCGTTACTGGGATTGCGATTACTCTGCCGTCGAGAAGCCGTTCGAAGAGTATGTCGATGAGCTGGACGAGGTCGTGCACGAGAGCGTCGAGGCCCATCGCATCGCCGACGTCAAGGTCGCGTCGTTCCTCTCCGGTGGCGTCGACTCCAGCTACATCGCCGCTTGCCTCATGCCCGACAAGACCTTCTCGGTGGGCTTTGACTACAAGAACTTCAACGAGACCAACTACGCCAAGGAGCTTTCCGATAAGCTCGGCGTCGAGAACGTTCGCAAGATGATTACCGCCGACGAGTTCTTCGGTGCACTCGAGGACATCCAGTATCACATGGACGAGCCGCAGTCCAACCTGTCTTCCGTGCCGCTGTGGTTCTTGGCCGAGATGGCCCGCAAGGATGTTACCGTCGTGCTTTCGGGCGAAGGCGCCGACGAACTCTTTGGCGGCTACGCCTACTACGAGGATACGGTCCCGGTGCGCAAGTACAAAAAGATGGTGCCGCTGCCCATCCGTCGCGCGCTCGGTAACCTGGCGCTGCATATGCCGTACTTCAAGGGACATAACTTCCTGGTCAAGGGTGCCGAGATCCCCGAGAAGTCGTTCCTGGGACAGGCTCTGGTATGGCCGGAGCGCGAGGTCGACGGCGTGCTCAAGCCCGAGTACAACACCGGCGACGGCGCCTTCGAGCTTGCCGCTCCCATCTATGCGCGCGTGAAGGGTCAGCCCGAGCTGGTCAAGAAACAGTACCTGGACATGAACATGTGGCTCCCGGGCGACATTCTGCTCAAGGCCGACAAGATGTGCATGGCGCACTCGCTGGAGCTGCGCGTGCCCTTCCTGGACCGCAAAGTCATGGAGTTCGCCGAGCACATTCCCGATCGCTACCGCATCAATGAGAACGGCAACAAACAGGTACTCCGCCACGCTGCCAACAAGTCGCTGCCCGATGAGTGGGCCACCCGTCCCAAGGTGGGCTTTCCGGTGCCGATTGTCTACTGGCTGCGCGAGCAAAAGTGGTACGACTATGTCAAGGAGTACTTCACCGCGCCGTGGGCAAGCGAGTTCTTCGATACCGACGAGCTCATGCATCTGCTCGACCTGCACTTTGCGGGCAAGGGCGATTTCCAGCGCAAGATCTATACGCCGCTCGTGTTCCTGGTGTGGTACAAGCGCTTCTTTATCGACGAGGGCCAGCCTTCTGTTCAGGCTGCCTAGTCTCGGCTTACGAACGCCTGCGCGTAACGGCTCCTCCGGGAGCCGTTTTTGCGTGGGTGCGTTTCAGTTACTATAAAAACCGTCCCTGCCAAATGGCTGAGAAAGGTGAAAGATGCACCATTCGGATTCCGCGACCGTAACCACGGTCGATACGCTTGCCAAGCTGCTCGATGTGTGCGGCGAGCTGCGCGCATCAGAGCAGGTTGACGAGCGTGCCGTGACCGGCTGCTCGTTTGATTCGCGCGCGGTCTCGGCAGGTGACGTGTTCTTTTGCAAAGGTGCTGCCTTTAAGCCCGCGTTTTTGCGCATGGCGCTCGATGCGGGCGCCGTCGCATTTGTGTGCGAGGAGTCGCTGGTCGAGTCTCTGGAGCCGCTGGCGCAGGAGAGCGGTGCTGCGATGCTGGTTGTTGATAGTGTTCGCACGGCCATGGCCCTGTTGCCGCCAGAGGTCTACGACCGTCCCGACCACGACGTCAAGATCGTGGGCATCACCGGCACCAAGGGAAAAACCACGGCCGCTTTTATGCTCCAGTCCATCATCAAGGCGGCGGGCGAGTCCTGCGGCATGATCGGCTCGGTGAACACCGACGATGGTATCGAGTGCTATGAGAGCACCAATACTACGCCCGAGGCCCCCGAGGTCTGGCGCCATATCGCCAACTGCCGCACGTCCGGTCGCCAGTCCATGGTCATGGAGGTCTCGAGCCAGGCGCTCAAGTACCAACGCGTCGAGAATCTGCCGTTTGACGTGGCGTGCTTCCTCAACATCGGCCGCGACCACATCTCGCCGATTGAACACCCCACGTTTGAGGATTATTTTGAGAGCAAACTCAGGATCTTTGACCAGGCAAAGACCGCCGTGGTGAATTTGGGCACCGAAGAGGTCGACCGCGTGCTGGAGGCAGCGTCGACGGCCGAGCGCTTGGTGACCGTTGGCGTCGAGCATCCCGAGGCAAGCCTGTGGGCGAGCGACGTACGCATGGTCGGCTTTAGCATCGAGTTCAACTTGCATGGCCTGTGTGCCGACGAGTCCGAGGCGGGGGAGAAGATCCTGCTGGGTATCGCGGGAGACTTCAACGTGGAGAACGCGCTGGTCGCTATCGCCGCCGCGCGCGAGATCGGCATCGGTATCGAGGCTATCAAGAAGGGCCTCTCCAAACTGCGTGTGCCGGGCCGTATGGAAGTCGTGGAGTCGAAGGACGGCCGCGTGATTTGCGTCGTCGACTACGCGCACAACCAGCTTTCGTTCCGCTCGCTTTTCTCGTCGGTCAAGCGCGCGTTTCCCGCCAGCCCGGTCATCGCAGTGTTTGGCGCTGCCGGCGGCAAGGCGCAGGAGCGCCGCGAGCAGCTTCCGCGCGAGGCCGCACCATATTCCGACCTGATGATTTTTGCCAATGAGGACCCGGCTCACGAGGACCCGATGAAGGTCTGTCGCGAGCTTGCCGAACATGTTCCCGACGATACGCCGAACAAGATCATCCTCGATCGCGAAGCCGCTGTGCATGCGGCGTTCAAGGCGGCGCGCGAGGAGTACGTCAACCCCGATGCCCCCACCATTGTTTTGCTGCTGGCAAAGGGTGACGAGGAGCTCATGCACGTGGGCGACGAATTCGTGCCCATCGAGAGCGACCTTTCGCTGGCCAATCGCCTGATCGATGTTACCCAGTTTGACTAATGAACCATGATGGCGGCGGCGCCCTGAGTACGCTGTCGCCATAAGCGTGTTCCCTCAATCAAAACATGCCGTCCAAGTCCAAACCCTTCTACGTAAACGGAGTAACCATGTCCCACAATACCCTGCCGACCGTCGCCGAGCTTTCGGGCGAGATGCGCGAGCGTCTCGCAAAGGTCAACTATGTCTTTACCGACCTGGACGCCACCATGCTTGCGCCCGGCTCGTGCGTGCTGCGCGACAACGACGGCAACCCCTCGACCAAGCTCGTCGAGGCTGTCGTGGCACTTGCCCGTGCCGGCATCCAGGTGGTCCCCACCTCGGGTCGCAACCGCACTATGATCCACGAGGATGCGCGCGTGCTCGGCCTCAACTCCTACATCGGCGAGATGGGCGGCCTGGTCATGTACAATCTCAAGGCCAACGATTGGGAGTATCTGACCGGCGATATGCCCTACGACCCCGCCTGCGGCCTCACGCCGCATCAGGTGATCGAGCAGACCGGCGTGTGCGAGAAGATTCTCGCCCGCTGGCCGCATAAGATCGAGTACCACAACGACATGTCGACTGGCTACAAGTACCGCGAGGTCACCGTCGGCATGCGCGGCGATGTGCCCGACGACGAGGTCCAGGCCATTCTTGACGAGGCCGGCTGCGGCCTGGTCTGGGCCTGCAACGGCCATCTGACCCATCTGTCCAAACCGACGACGCTCGAGCTCGAACGCGTCGAGGATGGCCGCGCGTTTAACATCAATCCCGCCGGTCTCAACAAGGGCGTTGCCATCGCACGTTTCTGCGAGCACCTGGGTATCGAGCGCGAGGAGACGCTGGCGCTCGGCGATTCCGAGTCCGACTTCTACATGGCTGACCACGTGGGCACGTTCTGCCTGGTCGAGAACGGTTTGACCAGCGCCGGCGCGCCCGAGTTCCTGGATGTTTGCGATAACGCCTACGTCACGCGCGGCAAGATTGTCGATGGCTGGGCGGCAACGGCAGAGCTGCTCGTCGCGGCCCGTTCGTAGTGCGGTCCTATCGCGCTGAGCCATATCTTTTCGAGAGAGAATCTGGTGAGGTAATGTCCGATATCGAGAATCCGGCAGGCGACACGCGCCCGATTGGCGTGTTCGATTCTGGTCTGGGCGGTCTGACGGTTGCACGCGCCATCGCAACGGCGTTGCCGCACGAGTCCGTCTACTACTTTGGCGACACCAAGCGCTGCCCCTACGGCACCCGCACCGAGGACGAGGTGCGCACATTTGCACTGCAGGCGG
The DNA here is from genome assembly GCF_015555045.1 of Collinsella aerofaciens. Classification (GTDB taxonomy): domain Bacteria; phylum Actinomycetota; class Coriobacteriia; order Coriobacteriales; family Coriobacteriaceae; genus Collinsella; species Collinsella aerofaciens_W. Next base: position 5,583 of record NZ_JADNJQ010000004.1, read on the forward strand.
GCCGTTGGCTGTCGAAGCACGACGTCAAGATCATGGTCATCGCCTGCAATACGGCGACCGCTGCGGCCTTGCGCTTGGCCCAGCAGGTGCTCGACGTCCCCGTCATCGGTGTGATCGCACCGGGCGCACGCGCGGCAATCAACAGCACCCGCACGCGCCGGGTGGGCGTGCTCGCCACCAACCTCACCATTCGCTCAGGCGCTTACACGCGTGCCATTCAGGACCTGGATGCCGGCGTCGACGTATACGGCTGCCCTGCCTCGAGCTTTGTCGAGGTCGTTGAGCACGAGCTCGCCTCGGGCGCACATCTGCAAGAGCAGTGGCTCGAGAACGAGGACATCTTTGATACGCCTGCCGTACGCGCGCTGGTCGGCGCCACGGTTGAGCCGCTGTGCGACCACGGCATCGATACCGTGGTACTCGGCTGCACGCATTTTCCGCTGCTCGTGGGGCCTATTCGCCATGCGCTGGGTCCCGGAGTGCGCGTGGTGAGCTCCGCCGAGGAGACCACGCGCGAGCTGACCGATATTCTCACGCGCCGCGAGCAGCTGGCGGGCGACGCGGCCGAGCCGCAGCATCGTTTTGCAACGACGGCCGATAACATTGCTGAGTTTGCGGTGGCGGGCAGTTTTATCTTTGGCCAGCCGCTCAAAAGCATTGAGCATATCGATATCGACGAACTGAAATAGATATAAGGTCACCGACCAAAGGCTCACGTTCACCTTTTGCCGAAAGGATATTTCTATGGAGTACATGCAGGTCAATCGCGCCAACGACCGCGCCGCCGATGAGCTGCGCCCCATCAAGCTTACTCGCGGTGTCATGAAGCACGCCCACGGTTCGTGCCTGGCCGAGTTTGGCGATACGCGCGTGCTGTGCGCTGCCACCATCGAGGAGGGCGTGCCGGGCTGGCGCAAGGGCGCCAAGGCCGGTTGGGTAACGGCGGAGTATGCCATGCTGCCGGCATCGACCGGCAAGCGCTGCAAGCGCGAGCACGCCAACCGCAAGGGTCGCTCCATGGAGATTGAGCGTCTGATCGGCCGCAGCCTACGCACCGTCGTCAACATGAAGGCGCTCGGCGAGTACACCGTCACCGTCGACTGCGACGTGATTCAGGCAGACGGCGGCACGCGAACGGCGAGCATTACCGGCGCCTGGGTGGCGCTGCACGACGCCCTTGCCATGTGGGTCGAGGCGGGTAAGCTCGAGCGCATTCCGCTCACGGGCCAGGTCGCCGCGATTTCCATGGGCGTTGTCGACGGCAACACCCTGCTCGACCTGGATTATTCCGAGGACAGTCACGCCGAGGTCGACATGAACCTTGTCGCCACCGATACCGGTGAGATGATCGAGCTTCAGGGCACTGGCGAGCAGGCGCCCTTCGACCGCAAGCGCCTCAATTCCCTGCTCGATTTGGGCGACAAGGGCATTGCCGAGCTCATCGAGCTCCAGCGCCAAGTCCTCGCCTAACCTGCCAAAAAGGGACAGGTTTATTTTGGCAGGTTTTATCTGCGGAAACGCTGAACTGTAAGGCTGCTGCCGCGCGAGGGGAGGGGCTTGAGAGCCTAATTACCTTTTGTGTGGCGTTGTTATAAGAACAAGGAGGCCACTCATGGCACTTGAGAAGATCGACATCGACACCCTCGACCCGGCGGCGACCATCGTCGTGGCAACGGGCAACGCCCACAAGCTCACCGAGATCGAGGCCATTTTAGGCAAGGTTATGCCCGAGGTTCGCTTTGTGGCGCTCGGTCAGCTGGGCGATTTTGAGGACCCCGAGGAAAACGGCACGACGTTTTTGGAGAACGCCATCATCAAGGCGCAGGCTGCGGTAGAGGAGACGGGGCTCATGGCCATTGCCGACGATTCGGGTCTGGTCGTCGATGCGCTGGACGGTGAGCCCGGTGTGTATAGTGCGCGCTACGCGGGCGTTCACGGCGACGATGCCGCCAACAATGCCAAACTGCTCGTGAATCTGGAGGGCGTGGCCGACGAGGACCGCACTGCGCGCTTTATGAGTGTCGTCGCGCTCATCGACACGGACGGTTTGGTCACCTATGGTGAGGGCGCCTGCGAGGGCGTTATCGCACATGAGGGCCGCGGCGATCACGGCTTTGGCTACGACCCGCTGTTCCTGCCGGTCGACACGCCGGGCAAGACCATGGCCGAGCTGACGGCGGACGAGAAGAACGCCATCAGCCATCGATTCCATGCGCTCGAGCACCTATCCGCCAAACTGACGGGCGAGGAGTAGGCCGTGCGTGCGGTGGTGCAGCGCGTGCTCAACGCCGGCGTGACGGTCGACGGCGAGTGCGTGGGCAAAATTGGGCGCGGCTATCTGGTGCTGCTGGGCGTGGGCCACGGCGACACGCGCGCCGAGGCCGATAAGCTGTGGGGAAAGCTCCGGGGCTTGCGCATTAACGAGGACGAGAACGGCAAGACCAACCTGGCACTTGCCGATGTCGACGGCGAGGTTCTCGTGGTGTCGCAGTTCACGCTGTTTGCCGATTGCCGTCACGGCCGCCGCCCATCGTTTACGGATGCCGGCGCCCCCGATGTCGCCAACGAGCTCTACGAGTACTTCCTGACGCTCGTTCGCCAAGATGTCGAACACGTGGCGCACGGCATCTTTGGCGCCGATATGAAAGTCGATCTCGTCAACGACGGCCCATTCACCATCGTCTTGGATACCGATAGTCTGTAAGTAGTCAATTTGGGACCGGGCTTGTTTAACTACTTGCGTATGGTGGCAGCAGGGTGCTATAGTATTAGAGTTTTGTCTATCTTAGGGGTATTATCCCCTTTTTGAATTGCACCTTCTGGAGGCCCTGTTCATGGAAGAGATGGAAGTCAATCACGTCGACGACATCCACGAGAAGCTGACCGATATGGTGGGCGATCGCGTTAAGGTGAAGGCCAACATGGGCCGCACCCGCGTCGTCGAGCGCATGGGCACCATCAAGAGCGTCCATCCGGCAGTCTTTATCGTCGAGGTCGACGAGCGCCGTGGCCGCAAATCGCGTCAGTCCTACCAGTATATTGATGTTCTCACCGGCCAGGTCGAGCTGTTCGACCCCGAGAGCGGCGAGCACATTTTTACCCCGCTCGGCAATCAGCTCGAGGAGCACTAGCGGTGACCGATTGGTCCCTGACCCTTTCCGCGCCGGCAAAGATCAACCTCTATCTGGGGGTTCATACCGAGCGTGACGACCGCGGCTACCATAAGGTCGATTCCCTGATGGCAGCCGTCGGTCTTGTCGATACCGTGACGGTTACGCCGGCACAGGCGCTGACCGTTCAGACGATTCCGACGTCCGACTTTCCCATGCAAAAGAATACGGCGTATCGTGCTGCGCTCGCTATGTCCGAGCATTATGGTCGCGAAGCCAATGTCTGCATCACGATTGAGAAGCGCATCCCGCTGTGTGCCGGCCTGGGCGGTCCTTCGACGGATGCCGCGGCGGTCATTGTCGCCTTGGCAGAGAGTTGGGGTATCGACCGTGCCGATCCCGCGCTGGACAACATCGCGCGCGGCATTGGCGCCGACGTTCCCTTCTTTTTGCATGCCAGCCCTGCATTTTACGTGGGTGGGGGAGACGTGCTGGCAACCGAGTACCCCGCACTGCCCGCGACACCCGTCGTGCTGGTCAAGCCGCGCGAGGCAAGCGTTTCAACAATTGAAGCCTATCGACGTTTTGACGAGACCCCAGCGCCTGCGGACAAGCCCGGAGCGATCGCATCTGCCCTTCGCTCGGGAGACGCAGAGGCGGCCTACGCGCTCGTCCACAACAACCTGGGTGTCATTTCCGCGCAGATGGAGCCGCGGATTCAAACGGTGCTCGACTGGCTTCGTTCACAGGACGGTACCGTTGCCGTAAACGTGTGCGGTTCGGGTGCCTGCTCGTTTGCTCTCTGCGATACCGCCGCCACGGCAGTCAATCTTGCGGCAGACGCTCAACAAAACGGCTGGTGGGCTTATGCAACGGAGCTCGTTTCCGACACGGTTCGCATTGAAGCGCCAAAGAAGTAAAAATTTCTCTGGCACACGACGGAAATCTTTGTTACTATAGTCGAGCTAACGGGTTGTGGCTCAGTTTGGTAGAGCACTGCGTTCGGGACGCAGGGGTCGCTGGTTCAAATCCAGTCAACCCGACCAGAGCATGAGGAGGGACCGCTTCTTGCGGTCCCTTTTTTTAGCTATTGTTGTGATACCGCGATACCCGCGGTATACTCATTCGAGCTTGTCTCGCTGTATTGTGGAGGTCTACATGTTTGGACTGAGGGCTCCTGAGCTCATCATTATTCTCGTCGTTGTCCTGATTATCTTTGGGCCCAAGAACCTGCCGAAGCTCGGTAAGTCCCTCGGCTCTACCGTCAAGAATATCCGCGAGGGTATGGAGGGCGACGATAAGGGCGAAACCAAGCAGGCCGAGGAGGTTGTGGTCGAGGAGTCCAAGGAGGACAAGGAGATTGCAGAGCTCGAGGCTAAGCTCGCTGCTGCCAAGCAAAAGAAGGCAGAGGACAGCGACGCGGACGCAGAGTAGTCCCATCCCTTTGGGGTGAGCACCTGACCGGCTTGCCCGCAGGCTAGCCGGTCTTTTTCGTTTTTGTTGACAGTTGATCGTTACATCATAGTTGGGGAGATATCCGTATGGACGCAAGCCAGATCGTACTGACCGCTGAGGGCCGCCAGAAGCTCGTCGAGGAGCTCGCTTGGCGTGAGGGCGATTACGCCAAGGAGATCGTCGAGGACATCAAGGAAGCCCGCGCGTTCGGCGACCTTTCGGAGAACTCCGAGTACGATGCCGCCAAGGACAAGCAGGCACAGAACGCCGCTCGTATCGCCGAGATTCAGGCCATCCTCGCCAACGCTCAGATCGCTGCCAGCACGGGCGACCTAACCGTCTCCATTGGCTCGACTGTTACCCTGGTCGACCCCAACGGTGAGCTCATCGAGGTCACGCTTGTCGGTACCACCGAGACCAACTCGCTTGAGCACAAGATTTCCAACGAGTCTCCGGTCGGCCACGCCATCATCGGTCACGGCGAGGGCGACTCCGTCGAGGTCGTTACGCCTTCCGGCAAGACTCGCGTCTACACCATCGCCAAGATCGCACGCTAGACCACGGTCCCGCGTAAAGGTATGTTTTCGCTCCCTGGGACCGAATCCTGGGGAGCGTTTTAGTTTGAGGAGCTAACTTATGGCAGAGAACCAGAACGCCGCCGATCAGGCATCGACGCTCAACGACGAGCGCGCCACCCGCCTGGCCAAGCGCGCCGCCCTGTTCGAGGCGGGCCAGAACCCCTATCCCGAGCACTCTGAGCTTGAGGACTACGTCGCCGATATCGAGGCTAAGTACGCCGAGCTTGCCGATGGCGAGGACACCGAGGACGTCGTGAAGATCGCCGGCCGTGTGGTTGCCAAGCGCGGTCAGGGCAAGATTATGTTCATCGTCGTGCGCGACGCGACCGGCGAGATCCAGCTGTTCTGCCGCATCAACGATATGGACGAGGCCGCCTGGAACACGCTCAAGGCGCTCGACCTGGGCGATATCCTGGGCGTGGCCGGCGTAGTCGTGCGCACCAAGCGTGGCCAGCTTTCCGTTGCCCCCAAGAGCGCGACGCTGCTGTCCAAGGCCGTTCGCCCGCTGCCCGAGAAGTTCCACGGTCTCTCCGACAAGGAGACCCGCTATCGTCAGCGCTATGTCGACCTGATCGCCAACGACGACGTTCGCGAGACCTTCCGCAAACGCTCGCAGATCCTCTCCACGTTCCGCCGCTTTATGGAGTCCGATGGCTACATGGAGGTTGAGACTCCTATCCTGCAGACCATCCAGGGCGGAGCCACTGCCAAGCCGTTCATCACGCACTTCAACGCGCTCGATCAGGAGTGCTACCTGCGTATCGCCACCGAGCTGCACCTCAAGCGCTGCATCGTCGGCGGCTTTGAGCGCGTGTTCGAGATCGGTCGTATCTTCCGCAACGAGGGCATGGACCTTACCCACAACCCCGAGTTCACCACGATGGAGGCCTACCGTGCCTTCTCCGATCTCGAGGGCATGAAGGCACTCGCCCAGGGTGTCATTAAGGCCGCTAACAAGGCTATCGGCAACCCCGAGGTTATCGAGTACCAGGGCCAGACCATCGACCTCTCCGGCGAGTGGGCCAGCCGTCCCATGACCGACATTGTCTCCGACGTGCTCGGCAAGCCGGTCACCATCGACACGCCGGTCGAGGAGCTTGCTGCCGCCGCACGCGAGAAGGGCCTGGAGATCAAGCCCGAGTGGACCGCCGGCAAGATCATCGCCGAGATCTATGACGAGCTGGGCGAGGACACCATCGTCAACCCCACCTTCGTGTGCGATTACCCCATCGAGGTTAGCCCGCTTGCCAAGCGCTTTGAGGATGACCCGCGCCTGACCCATCGCTTTGAGCTGGTCATCGCCGGCCACGAGTACGCGAACGCGTTCTCCGAGCTCAACGACCCGGTCGACCAGGCCGAGCGCTTCGCTGCCCAGATGGCCGAGAAGGCCGGCGGCGACGACGAGGCCATGGAGTACGACGAGGATTACGTGCGCGCCCTCGAGTACGGTATGCCTCCTGCGGGCGGCATTGGCATCGGTATCGACCGCGTGGTCATGCTGCTCACCAACCAGGCTTCCATCCGCGACGTGCTGCTGTTCCCGCACATGAAGCCCGAGAAGGGTTTCCAGTCCGGTGCCGCTGCTGTCAAGGCTGCCGAGGCCGGCAACACCGCGAGCCCCTTCGTCAAGCCGCTCAAGCCCACGGTTGATTATTCCAAGATTGCCGTCGAGCCACTGTTTGAGGAGTTCGTCGACTTTGATACCTTCTCCAAGAGCGACTTCCGCGCCGTGAAGGTCAAGGCATGCGAGGCCGTCAAGAAGTCCAAGAAGCTGCTGAACTTTACGCTCGATGATGGCACCGGCACCGACCGCACCATCCTCTCCGGTATTCACGATTATTACGAGCCCGAGGACCTGGTCGGCAAGACCTTGCTTGCCATCACCAACCTGCCTCCGCGCAAGATGATGGGTATCCCCAGCTGCGGCATGCTCATCAGCGCTATCCACGAGGAGGAGGGCGAGGAGCGCCTCAACCTGATCCAGCTCGACGCTTCCATCCCTGCCGGCGCAAAGATGTACTAACTAGTTACGCGGTTCTACGAACCGCGTAACGGCTCGACGCTGCGCGGGCCGCATTTGGACAATCTGACGTTCAACTTCAAGGGCGCGACCAGAAGGTCAGCGCCCTTTCGTTTCACGTCACCTTGTCACAAATGCGACCCGCTCGCTGGCGTTGCCAATACATCGACGTTGTCGGAGTAGTCATTGGGGACGTTCTTAAACGACTAGTCGTTGGGGACGTTCTTAAACGACTACCCAATGGCTATTGCGAACATGGCTCGCATGACAGCCGTCTCTTTTATGTTTCCTTTAGCCGTCGCTGTCTAGGATGGGGGTTAGTCGATAGGAAGGGAGCACCGGGATGGACGATGCGAGCGAGCGCGCGATTGAAGAGGACATGCTCGATCAGTTCAATTACTTTGATGATGAGGACGAGGAGCTGATCGACCGTCGCGAGCCAGCGCCGCTTGATTCCTTTGATCTGGTCGATGAAGAGACTGATGAGGTTGAGGACGAATCAACGGAGTCCCCACAGTCTTCGCGCCTTAACTCGCTGCTTTCGAGAGCCCCCATGCACCACGGCGTTCGTGCCGGCGCGCTCCATATGAAAACTGACTGGCACCAGATCGTGACGGCAGGCGATGAACTTGCCGTCGATGCGCCGCTCACCGATAAATCATCCATCATCTGCCGCACCGGTATGCTTATGCTCGCGAGCGGAACGGGTGCCTGGCGCGTGCGCGATACCATGAATCGCGTCGCCGCCGTACTCGGTGTGACCATCCACGTTGACTTAAGTCTCCTATCGTTTGAGTGCACCTGCATCGAAGATGGCCACTGCTTTAACGAGGTCGTCAGCTTGCCCACAACCGGCGTCAATACCCATCGCATTTGGATGATGGAGAGCTTCTTAAAGGAAATCGAGACGTATGGGCGCCGGTTTACTGTGCACGAATACCACGAGATGCTCAAGACCGTTGAGAGTTCAAAGCCCGACTACTCTCCCTGGCAACAGGGTCTTGCGGCAGCTTGTGCTTGCGGCGCCTTCGTCTTTTTGCTCGGCGGCGGCCCTATCGAGATGGCCTGCGCATTCGTAGGCGCTGGTGTCGGTAACTTTGCTCGCTCCCATATTCTCAAGCAAGGCCTTGGTCAGTTCAGCGCGCTGACGACCGGCGTTGCGCTCGCTTGCGTTTCGTATCTGCTGGCATTGCTCGGCCTTGGCCAGGTCATACCGGGGGCAATGTCGCACCAAGAAGGCTATATCGGCGCCATGCTCTTTGTGATTCCCGGCTTTCCGCTCATTACGGCAGGCCTCGACATCGCTAAGCTCGACATGCGAAGCGGTATCGAGCGCCTTTCATATGCCGTATCGATTATTGTGATGGCGACCCTCGTAGGTTGGATGGTTGCCGAGTGTGTTGGCCTAGCGCCGGACGACTTTGCCCCACTGGGCCTTTCGCCGCTTGCCCTTACGCTCCTGCGCGTGGTGATGAGCTTCGTTGGCGTATTCGGCTTCTCGGTGATGTTCAACAGCCCGGTAAAGATGGCCGCGGCAGCTGGGCTGATCGGCGCCGTGTCCAATACCCTGCGTCTGACCCTTGTCGATGCGCCGACGATGATTCCCTTCCTGGGCCTCAGCACGGGAATGCCTCCCGAGGCAGCAGCGTTTATCGGCGCGCTGGTATCGGGGCTGCTCGCAAGCTTGGCTGAAGTCAAGCTCACCTACCCGCGCATCGCCCTCACGGTGCCTTCGATTGTCATTATGGTGCCGGGATTGTATCTCTATCGCTCTATGTATTACATGTGCACCTTCGACACGGTCAATATGCTCGGCTGGTTTGTGCGTGCAGTGCTCATCGTGGCGTTTCTGCCCGTTGGCTTGGGCGTGGCGAGAACCCTCACCGACCCCCGCTGGCGCCACACCAGCTAATTGGTGCAAGGGGGACATGTTACTTTGCACCAAATGAGTTGCGGTGAAATAGGGACTGAATTGTTGCTTAAAGGGTCAAAACAGTCCGTATTCCACCGCAACTTATGGGGTCGGGGGTTTGGTGCCCTGCATCTCCACAAACTCAACGCTTACGAAGCGCGCGCCGTTCGTGTTAGGGTAGTTCCACCACATAAGTAGTCGCAGACGCGCGTACCACGGGCGGGCGAGATGAAGTTCCAACAGCTCCATCTTGCCCGCCCGTTTTTGTTGCGTGGCGCCGCGGTACAACACAGAAAGGAATCTGCCCTTCATGCCTATCAACAAACGAGAGAGCCTGCTGTTCACCTTTATCATGTGCTTTTGCATGGTGCTCTGGATGAGCATCTACAACGTTGCCCTGCAGCACGGGGCCATCAACGGCGAGGTCGTTGCCGCTGCGTGGCTCGGCTTCCCCGTTGCCTACATTTTTGCCATGTGCTGCGACTGGTTCGTCGCCAGCCCGCTCGCCAAGGGTTTCGCCTTTAAGTACTTGGTCGCGCCGGGCAAGAGCTCGCCGCTCGCCATGACGCTCGCCGTTAGCTCCTGCATGGTCGTTCCCATGGTCATCATCATGTCGCTGTACGGTGCCTGCGAGGGTCTGACGCACATGCCCGGCGGCATCCTTGCGAACCTGTATTCCGTGCCCGCGATCTGGATGATCAACATCCCGCATAATTTTGTGATGGCGCTGCCGTGGAACCTTTTGGTAGCCGGTCCGATTTCCCACTTCGTCTTCCGTCGCGCCTTCCCTGTGGGGACGGTTTTCGAGGAGGAGTATGCCGAGCTCTTGGAGCAGGCTATGGCTCCTGAGTGCGAGTAGCTCGCTTAGGGATCTGCTGAGCGCGGGCGACTTGCTTGGTTGGAGCCCTAAGCGTGGATAGCTCTCTCGGCGACATCGCGGGCGTGAGCGGTGCGCATGACCGGAGGGCCCGTGCTGCTCCGTTGCCCGACGTGCTAGCGCGCAGAACAATCTGTTGGTGCATTCGGCGGCTGCTGAAGCGTTTCGGCAGCCGCTTTTTATACGGAGTTTAAATACAACAGTCTGTTGTATTACGTAGAGTGGTATATCTCTAGCAGGAAAAATGCGAGAGACGGAGCATTATGGCGTTGCTAGTAGGACTGGACGTAGGGTCGACGACGACCAAAGTTTACGCGATGCACGAGGATATGACCGAGGCGTGGTGGGGATATCGCCGCCACGGGGCGTGTCAGACAGCGAGCGTGCGCGCCATGCTCGGCGAGCTCGCCGAGCGCTTTCCCCATGAGTCGCTGCGCGTTGCGGTGACCGGCTCGGGTGCGCGCGATATCGCGACCGCGCTGGGCGCCTCGTACGTTCAGGAGGTGGTCGCCAACGCGCTCGCGATCAGCAGGTTCTATCCGCAGACGCGCTGCGCCATCGAGCTGGGCGGCCAAGACGCCAAGATGATCTTCTTCCGCACCAACGATAAGGGAGACATCGAGGTTGCCGACATGCGCATGAACGGCTCGTGCGCAGGCGGTACCGGTGCATTTATCGACGAGATGGCAAAGCTCATGGGGGTCGGCACCGAATCGGGCGAGTTCGAGCAGCTCGCAAGCCGGGGAACGACCGTCCACGAGGTCTCGGGCCGCTGCGGCGTGTACGCAAAGACCGATATCCAGCCGCTGCTCAACGAGGGCATTCCTACCACCGACCTGGCGCTTTCGGCGCTTCACGCGGTCGCCCGCCAAACGATCGGCGGTCTGGCCCAGGGTATCGACATCGAGCCGCCGGTAATCTTCGAGGGCGGTACGCTCGCCTACAACCCCACGCTGGTCCGCGTGTTCCGGGAGCAACTGAATCTATCGGACGATCAGGTTATCGTCCCGCGCGATCCGCAGATCATGGTCGCGCGCGGTGCCGCCCTGTCGCTGACCGACATGTTCGCATCGTCCCAACCGATCGACCTTCCCGACGCTTTTGTCCGGCTGGATAAGCTCGAGACGGTCGCGCCCGCAAGCGGGGAGGGACGTCTTGCCCAGCCCTTTTTTGCCACACCTGCCGAGCAGGCGGATTTTACGGCACGCCATGGCAAAGAGACGCCGGCAAAGGGTCCGGATGCGTATGCGCCCGGAGAGACGGTGCGTGTGGCGCTCGGTATCGATTCGGGGAGCACGACGACCAAGTTCGCCCTGGTCGATGAGGCGGGTGAGCTTGTCGATTCGTTCTACGCGTCTAATAACGGCAGACCGCTCGACGTCGCCCAACAGGGTCTTGTCAGCTTGAAGAACCGCTGGGAGACAGCGGGAGTCACGCTTGCGATCGATGCCGTGGGCACCACGGGATACGGCGAGGAGCTTTTCGCGCGCGCGTTCCACGCCGACTACCATACGGTCGAGACGGTCGCGCACGCCCGCGCCGCGTGCGCATGCGTTCCCGATGCGACCTTCGTGCTCGACATCGGCGGACAGGATATGAAGGCCATCTGGCTCAACCACGGCGTGCTGACCGATATCGTCGTCAACGAGGCGTGCTCTGCGGGCTGCGGCTCGTTCCTCGAGGGTTTTGCCAAAAACCTCGGAATAGCCGTTGAGGATATCGCGACCGAGGCATTTTCGTCCAAAGCCCCCGCCGTTCTCGGCAGCCGCTGCACGGTGTTCATGAACAGCAGCGTCGTTTCCGAGCAGCGGCGCGGTAAGGGTCCGGGCGACATCATGGCCGGTCTCTGCCGTTCGATTATCGAGAACGTGTTCACCAAGGTCATTCGCGTTTCAAATCTCAACCGTCTGGGCGACAAAGTCGTCGTCCAGGGCGGCACGTTCCGAAACGACGCGGTGCTGCGCGCATTCGAGCAGTATCTGGGCAAACCCGTCACGCGTGCGCCCCACCCGGGGCTGATGGGCGCTATCGGTATCGCCCTGCTCGCGCGCGAGGAATGCCGCAAGGGCGACGCCGGCACGTCGTTTATCGGGCTCGATGCCGTGGAGCGCTTCGAGCATCGCGAGTTCGGCGGCGTTACCTGCCGTCGGTGCAACAACCGCTGCCAGCGCGCGGTCGTGGCATTTGGCGACGGCTCGCTTTACGTCACGGGCAATCGCTGCCCGCGCGGCGGCGCCATCTCATGGGATGAGCTCGTGCGCGAGGTTCCCGCGGCGGAGGAGCTGCGTCCGCAGGGTGCTTGCGAGGCACAGGCACCCGGCACGGGGCGCGACCGGACCGCGGCTGCCCCCAATCTCTTTGTCGACCGCGAGAAGCTGCTGTTCGAGTCGTGCCCCACGGTTCCCGTCTGCGGGGGGCGCGATGTCACGATCGGCATTCCCCGTGTGCTCGAGTTCTGGGACACCATGCCGTTCTGGTCGACGTTCTTCAGCACGCTCGGCTTTAAGGTGCGCGTCTCGGGACGCAGCACCAAGGCGATGTACGAGCGCGGTCTGGCGCACGTCACATCCGACACCGTGTGCTTCCCGGCCAAGCTCGTCCACGGGCACATCCGCAATCTCGTCGACGCCGGCGTCGACCGCATCTTCATGCCCATCATCACGACGGTGCCCACCGAAAACACCGCCTCTACCAGCGAGTGGATGTGCGCCGTCGTAAAGGGATACCCCTACGTGATGCGCAATTCCGATAACCCGGAGGAGCGTTTCGGCGTTCCGTTCGATACGCCGCTGTTCCACTGGTACGACGAGGGCGACCGAAACCGCCAGCTCAAGGCGTGGTGCAAGGAGACCTTCGATATCGATGCCGACCTGGTTGCCAAGGCGACCGAGCAGGCGGACCGCGCGCAGCAGACGTTTGAGAACCAGCTGCAGCTGCGCGGCAGGCAGGTGCTCGAGAACGTGCGCGAGGACGGCGGCTACGCGGTGGTGATCGCTTCGCGCCCGTACCACAACGACCCGCTGGTCAACCACGGGCTGCCCAAGCTCTTCTCTGAGCGCGGCATCCCCGTGCTGACGCCCGATGCGGTGCCGGGGGTCTGCAACGTCGATCTTTCCAACAGCCGCATCGACATCGTGAACAACTACCATGCGCGCATGCTGTCGTGCGCGGTCATCGTCGCATCGACGCCCGAGCTCGAGCTCGTGCAGATGGGCAGCTTCGGCTGCGGCCACGATGCGTATCTCACCGACGAGATCGCGCGCATGATGGGCGAGATGGGCTCCAAGGTTCCGATGATGATCAAGCTCGATGAGAGCGACGTCGCCGGTCCCATGGGCATTCGCGTGCGTTCGTTTATCGAGTCGGTCAACCGTCGTCGCGCGGAGGAGCGTGCCGAGGGCGCCCGGGTGCACGCGGTCCATCCGCTCGACGACCCGTATAAGGTCAAGTACACCAAGCGCGACCGGCACGACAAGATCGCGCTGGTCCCCAACACCTCCCATGCGTTCTGCAGGCTCATGACCGCGGCGATGCGCAATCAGGGCGTGCGCGCCGAGGCCCTTGATATCGGGCGCGAGGATGCCATCCGCCTGGGCAAACGCTATGTGCACAACGACATCTGCTTCCCCGCGCAAATCGTGATCGGCGAGGCGCTCGCGGCACTCGAGAGCGGTAAGTACGACCCGCACGACGTCGCCGTGGTGACTGGCAAGTATATCGGCGACTGCCGCCTGACGCACTACATGCCCCTGCTGCGCCGCGCGCTCGACGACGCGGGATACGACTATGTCCCGGTGCTCACCAACGACGACGTCGATGCCCACAATGCGCATCCGGGCTTCAAGCTCGGCCTTGGCCCGAGCATCCAGATCGCCTACGGTCTTCCCATGATCGATACCCTCGAGGCCATGCTTAGGCGCATCCGTCCCTACGAGCTCGAGAAGGGCGCGGCGGACGCTGCGTTCGACCGCGCGCTCGATGAGGTTATCGAGGGCATGGAGCGCTCCGGGCTGAGAGGCCAGGCGACGGGCTTCAAACGCGCGCTTGCGATCATGGACGCCGTTCCGTACGACCGCTCGAACCCGCATCCGACCGTTCTCATCGTGGGCGAGTACCTGCTCAATTTCCATCTCGGCGCCAACCACGAGATCGAGCGCTACCTCGAGGACAACGGGCTCGAGGTCATCGAGGCGCGCATGACCGACGTGATCCGCAAGACCTATTTCTACAAGCATGCGCAGTCGCGCGAGTTCCACGTCGACCTGTCGCTGCCCGAAAAGGCCTGGTACGCCACGGCGGACAACCTGTTCGAGCTCGCGCACGACCGTTGCGACCGCCTGGGCGCGGCGAGCCCGCTCTACGAGCCGCCGACGCGCATGCCCGAGCTCGTGCGCGCGAGCGATAAGATCCTGCACCATACGTTCGATGCGGGCGAGGGCGTGCTGATTCCGGCGGAGATCCTCGAGCACGCCAAACGCGGCTGCCGCAACTTCGTGATCCTGCAGCCGTTCGGGTGTCTGCCCAACCATGTCGTGGGGCGCGGGCTCATCCATGCGCTCAAGGAGCAGTATCCCACGGCGCAGTTCCTGCCGCTCGACTACGATCCCGACGTGAGCTTCGCCAACGTGGAGAACCGTCTTCAGATGCTCATCATGAACGCCAAGGCGCAGGGGTGCGGTGAGGCGCATGGCGAGACCGCGTAAGGACGCCGATGCGCCCGATGCACGCACCCGTATCATCGAGGCGTTTTGGGAGCTCATCGAGAACAACAGCATCTTCGAGCTGTCGGTTGGCGAGGTGACCCGCGCCGCCCGGTGCAATCGCGGAACGTTTTACTACTATTTTCACGATTTCGATGAACTCGTCGCCATCGCCATAGCCCAGCTGCTGCAGGATAACGAGCTCATCACCGATGCCCTCTGGCATTTTTCGAGCGAGGGCGACCTTTCGGCGTTCGACCGGCGCGACGTCCGCTGCCTGCTGTGGCGCATCGTCATCACCATGAGGGCGGGTGCCGCCGAGCAGGTCGTGCAGGGCATCCATACGATCATCATCGACCGCGTGAGAGAGATCGTCCACCCCGACGGAGAAGAGCTCAAGGCGGATTCGAGCTTTGCGGTGGGCTTTCTGGTCTCGGGCATCATGGACTTTGTGATGGCGGTCGGCTTTGCCCGGGAGGGCGGCGAGGAGATAGACCTCGAGCAGCTGGGGGACAGCGCGTGCGCGTACCTGAGGGCGGTCGCCATGCAGACGGTGGAAACGGTCGCGCAAGTCGAGGGCGTCGATACATCCGAGCTGCTCGAACGCGTCTCCAAGGAGGCCGATGCCTATCGCGCATCGCGTGCGACGAGTCCCGACGTGGTGAAAGACGCCTAGGGTTTCTCTTGCGGGGCGCCTGTCGCGCATCGCGCGGTGAGTCCCGCGATGCGGTTATAACCTGCATTCATGTGAGCCGGGTTTATAGATATTCCTCCAGCTGTTAACATAGACAACCTGTGGGTAAAGAGACAAAAGCGCCGCCGACGGGCGGGCGTTTTGATTTCGATGAACTCATGTAAGGAAACGAGCATGTTAGATAGATTTACCGATCGAGCGCGCAAGGTCATGTCGATGGCCAAACAGGAGGCGCTCGATCTTCATTCAAATAAGGTGGGCACCGAGCACCTGCTGCTCGCGCTTGCCAAGGAGGACGAGGGCATTGCCGCCGAGGCACTGCGCTCGCTTGATATCTCCTACGACGACATCATGGACACCCTCAAGGAGGTCCAGACCACGGTTCCCGAGCCCAGTGAGGAGACCGAGGCGGCTAAGCTCGCCTTTACGCCGCTCGTCATTAGCGTTATGGAGCGTTCATTCCGCGTGGCGCGTGAGAATAACCAGACCTACGTGTCGACCGAGCACTTGCTGATCGGCATCGTCGAAGAGGGCAACGGCATGGCCATGGACATCCTCATGCGCCTGGGTGTGTCGTCCGCCTCTATCAAAAAGGCTATCGAGAAACTCACTGCCAAGGACCAGGACAAGAAGCGTCCGCTCGCCGGCGCCGGTGCCGGGCGTCCCGGTGCGGGCCTGCCGTTCTTTAGCGGCTCGGATGCCTCTCAGCAAAAGGGGAGTGGCACCGATACGCTTAAGCAGTTCGCGACCAACCTCACGCAGAAGGCGCGCGATGGCGAGCTCGACCCTGTAATTGGTCGCGAAAAGGAAGTCCAGCGTATGATGGAAATTCTTTCGCGCCGCACCAAGAACAACCCGCTCATTCTGGGCGACCCCGGCGTGGGCAAGACGGCCATCGTCGAGGGCCTGGCTCAGCAGATTGCAGCCGGCAACGTGCCCGAGAACCTCATGAACCAGAATATCTGGACGCTCGACCTGCCGGGCCTCGTGGCGGGTGCCAAGTATCGCGGCGAGTTTGAGGAGCGCCTCAAGAACGTGATCCAGGAGGCCACCGAAGCCGACGACGTCATCCTGTTTATCGACGAGATGCACACCATCATCGGTGCCGGTTCTGCTGAGGGCTCCATCGACGCGAGCTCTATGCTCAAGCCCGTGCTCGCGCGCGGTGCCTTCCAGATTATCGGCGCCACCACGGCCGAGGAATTCCGCAAGTACCTCACCAAGGACCCGGCCTTCGAGCGTCGCTTCCAGACCATTGATGTCGAGGAGCCGAGCGTCGAGGACACGGTCAAGATCCTGACCGCGCTCAAGCCGCGCTACGAGGAGCACCACCATGTGCGCTATACGCAGGGTGCTATCGAGGCCGCCGCGAACCTTTCCAACCGCTACATCCAGGATCGCTTCCTGCCCGATAAGGCCATCGACCTCATTGACGAGGCCGGTGCCCGCGCTCGCATCGCCGCGAATCGCGCGCCCGAGCCGGTGCGCGAGGCCGAGCATCGCATAGAGGAGCTCAAGGCCGCCGCGCAGGAGGCCACCGAGAGCGACGACATGAACAAGGCCGCCGAGATTACCGAGCGGCAGAAGGCCGCCGAGATTGAGCTCGCCGAGGCCAAGGCCGCCTGGACCGCCGAGCTCGACGCCAGCCCGCTCACCATCGATGTGAGTCAGATCGCCGATATCGTGTCCGTGACTTCGGGCGTACCGGTGTCCTCGCTTACCGAGAGCGAGAGCCGTCGCCTGCTGCAGGCCGAAAGCGTGCTCAAGACGCGCATCATCGGTCAGGACGAGGCTGTCGAGGCAGTTGCCAAGGCCGTACGCCGCAGCCGCTCGCCGCTCAAGGATCCGCGTCGCCCCGGCGGCAGCTTTATCTTCCTGGGTCCCACCGGCACGGGCAAGACCGAGCTCGCCAAGACACTCGCCGAGTACCTCTTTGGCAGCAAGGATGCGCTCATCAGCTTCGACATGTCCGAGTTCGGTAGCGAGTTCGAGGTCTCCAAGCTCATCGGTAGCCCTCCGGGTTACGTCGGTCACGACGAGGGCGGCCAGCTCACCAAGGCCGTTCGTCGTCACCCGTACTCGGTCGTGCTGTTCGACGAGATCGAGAAGGCGCACCCCGATATCTTCAACATCTTGCTGCAGGTGCTGGAGGAGGGCCGCCTGACCGATAGCCAGGGCAAGACGGTCGACTTCCGCAACACCGTGATCATCATGACGTCCAACGTGGGCGCCCGCGAGATTGCGCAGGATGCGAGCGTAGGCTTTGGCACCACCGGCGAGCAGGGTCTCACCTCGAGCGAGATCCGCGGCCGCGCGATGGGCGAACTCAAGCGCCTGTTCCGCCCCGAGCTGCTCAACCGTATCGATGACATCGTGGTGTTCCAGAAGCTCTCGGGTGAGAATCTCACCAAGATCGCGCACCTGCTGGTGGACGACCTGCGTCAGCGTTTGATTGCCAACGGCATGAACATCAAGCTCACCGATGCGGCCTATGACAAGATCGTGGCCGAGGGCACCGACCTCACCAACGGTGCGCGTCCGCTGCGCCGTGCCATCCAAAAGCTCATCGAGGACCCGCTGTCCGAGGAGCTTCTGGCCGGCGAGTGGGGCGAGGGCGATACCGTCCTGTGCGACGTGGCCGATGGCAAGTTTGTCTTTAGCCACGGCACGGGCGAGATCCCGGCACCGCGTCCGGCGGGCACGCTCGGTGGCGATACCGCCCCGGCGGCACCGCACACCGGCAACGCCGCGCCCGTGAGCGGCGGCGTGACCTCGGGCCCCGGCGGCATGATGCAAGCCGGTTCCGGCGCGCTGTAGGGTGTGGCGACAATTTGATCTGTGCAATCGAGGCGCTCTGGCAAGGGCGCCTCGATTTGTAGAGCTGCGAAGTTGTGACCGTTACGCTATGCGGTCCACCGTTAGCCGATGATGCGAGAGCGCTCGGCGTTTTCGACTGGTTTATGCACGTAAAGTCTGGGAATATACAAGGCGCATGTCTTATTGTCTAACCAGTTGCGCCAAGGAGGCACCATGGACTACAAGATTACTGGCTACGAGCCCGCCCAGCTGTTCCATTTCTTTGAGGAGATCAGCGCGATCCCCCGTGGGTCTGGCAACGAGAAGGGCATCAGCGATTTCTTGGTTGCGTTTGCCAAGGAGCGCGGCCTCGACGTGTATCAGGACGAGGTCTACAACGTCATCATTCGTAAGCCCGCATCTGCCGGCGCCGAGAATGCCCCGACCGTGATGCTGCAGGGCCACATCGACATGGTGTGCGACAAGCTTGGCTCCGTTGAGCACGACTTTACGACCGATGGTATCGACCTGGTCGTCAAGGACGGCGTCCTCACCGCTAACGGCACCACCCTGGGCGCCGACAACGGCATTGCTGTCGCTCTGATGCTCACCGTGCTCAACGACGATTCGATTGCTCATCCGGCCCTCGAGTGCGTGTTAACCACCGACGAGGAGACTGGCCTGGTTGGCGCCGAGACGCTCGACAAGTCCCAGATTAGCGCCCGCACCATGATCAACCTCGATTCCGAGGAGGAGGGCGTGGCCACCGTCAGCTGCGCCGGCGGTGTCGTCGTTACCTACACCTGCCCGATCGTGCGCGAGCACAAGACCGGCAGCACCCTTACGCTCGAGATCTCCGGCCTGCTGGGTGGTCACTCCGGCGCCGACATCCACCTGGAGCGCGG
This sequence comes from Collinsella aerofaciens, assembly GCF_015555045.1. Classification (GTDB taxonomy): domain Bacteria; phylum Actinomycetota; class Coriobacteriia; order Coriobacteriales; family Coriobacteriaceae; genus Collinsella; species Collinsella aerofaciens_W. The sequence continues at coordinate 24,630 of NZ_JADNJQ010000004.1, forward strand.
CAACGGCAACCTCATCATGGCCCGCATCATCGACCGCCTGATGGTCGCCGGCGAGCCCGCCATCGTCAGCTTTAACGGCGGCACTAAGGACAACGCCATCAACCGTGAGTGCAAGGCCGAGCTGGTCTACACTGATCACGCTGCCGCCGAGGCCGCGGCCCAGATCGCAAAGGGCATCATTGCCGACGTCACTGCCGAGCTCGAGGTCTTTGACCCCGGCTTTACCTGCACCGTCGAGATTGCCGACGACGCCGAGGTCGAGGCCATGGATCAGAAGTCCGCGCTTGCCCTCATCCGCGCCCTGCGTCTTGCCCCTAACGGCGTGATTCGCCGCAACGTCGCCACCGACGGCTCCGTCGAGGTTTCCTCCAACATCGGTGTGGTTGCCACTTCTGACGACGAGGTCAAGATCATGCTGTCCCCGCGCTCCTCGATTACCTCGCTGCAGAACGAGTTCAAGGACCGCCTGCAGACGCTGGCCGATGTCCTGGGCTTCGACGCCAAGTTCGAGTTCGAGTATCCCGGCTGGAGCTATGCCGAGCATTCGCCGGTCCGCGACATCTTTGTCGAGAGCTATCGCGAGCTCTTTGGCTCCGAGCTGCGCATCGAGTCCATTCACGCCGGCCTTGAGTGCGGCCTGTTTGCCGAGGCCCTGCACGGCCTGGACGCCATCGCCGTGGGCCCGACGCTCTCCGATGTCCACACCCCGGACGAGAGCATGGAGCTCGCTTCTGCCGAGCGTTTCTACGAGCTGCTCATCGACGTCCTCAAGCGCCTCGCTGCGTAAAGGTTGCGCTAGCAGCAGTCCGAGCCACGTGCTAGCGGATTGCAAATGACATTATGAGAGGGGGCATCCGAGCTTTTGCGACGGGTGCCCCCTCTCTTCTTTTGGGAAATGGGAGATTATGGACACCTAGCCCATATCCGCCTTGATGAGGTCGAGGGTGCGCTGGCAGTTTTCACAGACGGGGCCGAGCATATGCTCGCGCAGGTCCGCCATGCCGGGCAGGTCGGCGTATTCGTCCATGACCTCTTCCATGCAAATGGGCACCTCGTAGGCGAGGTCCATCATGGTCGCAAAGCAAAACTTCTCGGATAGCCCGGCGTCGGTGAGCGCCGCTTCCAATGCGTGGTCGCCCATACCGTGGTATCGGCGGATAGCGCCTGGACCGATGCGCCCCACACGATTTTCGCCGCCAACGCTCATGGCAAGGCGCGCTTTTCGCCGCATACGTTCGTATGCCAGCCCCGATGCAACGTCATACATACGGGCCATCATAGCTGTGTCGCCGTTTCCAAGAAGCAGGGAATAGTTCTTCGCATGCGCGTCCGGTGCGCCGATGATGGCGTTAAAGAAGAGAATCTGCGTAAACAGATACAGGTTAAGTTGATGGTGGCTCGTATTGACGAGGAGTTCCTGAATATCGCGTGCGGTCGGGCCGCCGTCTGCCGTGTACTTTTGAGCGGGCATCACTCCAAGAGCCTGACAGAGGTCTTCTTGGTGTAGACGCATGATTGTTCCGTCTTTGACTTTCACACGGTCATAGCGCTCAACAATGAGGGCGGGTTCGTCCTCAAATAAGCGATACTCAACGTTCGCCGTTGCGATACCCGCGCGCTGGGCGCTTTTCATGCAGACAAACTCATTGAGAGCCTCGAGTTTAAATCCGATAACGCCATTTTTGAAAATATGCGTTGTGGGCGAGGAGCCCATGCATTCGCACCAGCGGCCGTTTATGAACGCGAGCGCGAACTTGCCCTGGTTGCCTCCAAGTGACCAACTTTCATCTAGACCCATCCACGATGCATCGCGGTCATCTCTGATCGACTTGAGACGGAGAGCAATTTCGTGGTCGTCTATAGGGCGGTAGTCGCCAGCGCGATGCAGGACGGCGTCGGAATCTTCTTCGGCACAAAACTGCACTCCGCCCGGACAGTCGAGTCCGATATGGCTGAGCAACGCAACGGGATTGTTGGGCCTAACGTTGAATTCGGCGGCAATCGCTTTTCGTTGGTCCTCGCTGTCGGGTAGAAGGCCAAACAAGTACGGATTCATGACCTGTTGGCCGTATGTGCGATTTGATACGGGTATGTTGGTCGATAGGGTTGGCCCGTCATAGTCATGATCGTAGGTAAAGCTGATAAGACCGTTCTCATCTTGCGTGAGCGTTCCCGCAGGTACGCCGCAAATAATGGTCCGAAGTGATGTTCTGGCCATTGGCTATTTCCCTTCGGGCTTGGTTTGGTTAGATGCGTTTGCGGCAATCGAGACTCCGAGATTGGACATGGCGAAATCGGCGAAGGCCCTGTCGTAGAGCTCGGACGTAAAGGGGACATCTGCGAGAGCCGGAACGGCTGCGCTGCGACGGTTGCGATGGTGAAAACGTTGAGCGTGATGGCGCCTGGGGGTACTACGAGGTTGCAAATCAGCATGCGGGGCGTCGACTGGTTGCTCGTTTTTCGATTCGTCGATATCCCCTTGAGCGGCGAGTGCCAGTCCAAGAGCACCGAAAACTGCCAGCAGCTTGTCGAGCCGAATGCCCGTGGCATCTCCCAGCTCGAGCGATGCGAGCAGGCGCTCCGAAACACCGGCTTTTTTAGCGAGGACGGCACGGGTGATCCCTTGCGCCTCGCGTGCCTGACGCACGTAGATGCCAGCTTGGCGCGGTGTGGTGATGGGAAGGATATCCACGGCGATCTCCTAACGTGCAGACTTTTGCATATCAGTATGACATGCAAAAGTCTGCATGAAAAGGCCTCATGCAAAACTCTGCATGAGGCCTCATCCGGACGTTTAGTTTTGAAGGGTGTTTTACAGCGCCAAAATCCCCAGATGCTCCAGCAAAATCTTGAGGCCGATGAGGACGAGCACGACGCCACCCACGATGGTGGCGGGCTTTTCGTAGCGCGCGCCAAAGGTGTGGCCGATCGCTACGCCGGCAACGGAGAAGACAAAGGTCGTGATGCCAATGAGCGACACGGCGGGAACGATATCGACCGAGAGCGCGGCAAACGAGATGCCCACGGCAAGCGCGTCAATCGAGGTGGCGATGGCAAGGATTAGATATTCGCCCAGGTCGATCTTTTCGGCATCCTTGCCGTCGCCTTCGTTTTCGTCCTCAGTAAAGGCTTCCCACAGCATCTTGCCGCCGATAAAGGCGAGCAGGATAAAGGCGATCCAGTGGTCGATGGGGCTGATGATGCCCATGAACTGGCTACCAAGAGCCCACCCAATTACGGGCATGCCGGCCTGGAAACCGCCAAAGAACAGGCCGAGTATCACGGCGACCTTAAGGTTGATCCTTTTCATGCCAAGGCCCTTGCAGATGGATACGGCAAAAGCGTCCATAGAAAGGCCGATAGCGAGCAACACAAGCTCTGCGAGTCCCATAGTCTGGCTCCCTCTCTGCGGGCGGGCCCGCGTGTACCTCTTGGGGGAGTAACAAAAAAGACCCGTGGCGTACGCGTTGCGCGCACAGCCACGAGTCTCGTTCATTAAGGCAAGCCAGGCCGCATCGGCCAGTGTGTTGACTTGCCGCGCCACCGGAGGCGAACCCGATCACGCGACTACTCCCTCATTTATACGAATCCCGATGCTACCACATGAACAGCTGATTTGGGTTGGGCTCTCAGCTGTGTTCGCTCATTCTGTAAGCATCGGATTTCGCAAGCGCCGCAGGGACAAACCGTGAGAAACTATTTAGCGTTTATGGAGCGTATACGATGGGAGCGATGCCTTGGATAAGAACGAGCTGCAAAAGCGTATGGAACAGGCCATTCGTCTGACGGCACCTGGCCAGCCGATCCGCACCGCCCTCGACATGATCATTGCCGGTCACCTGGGCGCCCTTATCTGCGTCGGCGACACCGAAAACGTGCTCGCTGCCGGTAACGACGGCTTCCCGCTCAACATTTCGTTTACCTCGAACCGCCTGTTCGAGCTTTCCAAGATGGACGGCGCCATCGTTATCGACGGCGACCTCACCCAGATCCTGCGCGCCAACTTCCACCTCAATCCCGACCCCTCGCTCGCCACGAGTGAGACGGGCATGCGTCACCGTACTGCCGCTCGCATGTCGGTGCTCACCGATGCCATCGTGATCTCGGTTTCGGCTCGTCGTGCCGTCGTCAACGTGTACGTCCACGGTAAGAGCTACGAGATCCAGCCTGTCACCACCATCATGAGCTCGGTCAATCAGCTCGTCGCCACGCTCCAGACCACCCGTCAGTCGCTCGATCGCTCCCTGCTGCGCCTGACGGCACTCGAGCTGGACGACTACGTCACGCTCGCCGACATCACCGGCATCTTCTCGAGCTTCGAGATCATGCAGCAGGCAAAGACCGAGCTTAAGGATTGCATTGTCAAGCTGGGTAACCAGGGCAAGCTCGTGCAGATGCAGCTCGAGCAGCTCGCGGGCTCCAGCATGGATACCGAATACGACCTGATGATCCGCGACTACGCAAGCGATTCCTCTGAGGCCAACGCCGAGAAGATTCGCGCCGAGCTCGCTCGCATGACGCCCAAGGACCTGTCCGACCCGCAGCATGTGGCGGCGGTTCTGGGTTACGACGACCTGGACGAGGACTCCGTCATGACACCGCTGGGCCTGCGCACGCTTTCGCGCGTGTCCGTCGTGCGCGACGGCGTGGCCGAGAAGATCGTCGACGAGTACGGCTCGCTGCAGGAGCTCATGGATGACATTAGCGAGGATCCGGAGCGCCTGGGCGACTTTGGCGTCAACAACCCTGCCATTCTTGCGGACTCGCTATACCGCATGAAGGGCACCAAACAGGGGAACGCATAATGGCGCCCGTATGCGCCGTGGTCGTTGCCGGTGGCAGCGGCCAGCGCTTTGGTAACCCCGGCGGCAAGCAGCTCGTTAACGTGGCGGGCCGTCCGCTCATGAGCTGGTCCATCCGCGCGTTCGATCGTAGCGACAAGGTCGGCCACATCGTCGTGGTTTGCCCTGCCGAGCGCCGTGCCGAGATGCGCCGCCTGGCCATCGACCCGTTTGACTATGACACGCCCATCAGCTTTGCCGATGCCGGCGATACCCGTCAGGATTCCACCCGTGCCGGCGTGCATGCGGTTCCGGCGGGCTTTGAATACGTCGCCATTCACGATGGCGCTCGTCCGCTCATTACGACCGAGGCCATCGACCACGCTATCGACGTGCTCGTGAGCGACCGTGCTCTCGACGGTGTCGTGTGCGGCCAGCCCGCGATCGACACGCTCAAGATCGTCGATGGCGACAATATCGTCGAGACGCCGCCGCGTGAGCTCTATTGGGCCGCGCAGACGCCGCAGATCTTTAGCGTCGATGCTATGAAGCGCGCCCACGCTGCAGCCATTGCCGAGGGCTTTACCGGCACCGATGATTCGTCGCTGGTCGAGCGCATGGGTGGGCGCGTCCGCTGCGTCCAGAGCCCGCGCGATAACCTTAAGGTTACGGTGCCCGAGGACCTGCGTCCCGTAACCGCGATTCTGCTTGGCCGTATGGCCGAGGGAGAGGATCTTCCCCATGTTCAGTAACCTGCGCATTGGCCACGGCTACGACGTCCACCGTTTGGTGGAGGGGCGTCGATGTATCATCGGCGGGGTCGACATTCCCTACGAGCGCGGCCTGCTGGGCCACTCGGATGCCGATGTGCTCGCGCACGCCTTGGCCGACGCCATTCTGGGTGCCTGCCGCGGGGGAGACATCGGCAAGCTATTCCCCGACACCGATCCTGCCTATGAGGGCGCCGACTCGATGGTGCTGCTTGCCCGCGTGATGGACTATGCACGCGAGCTGGGCTTTGAGTTTGTCGATGCCGATTGCACCATTGCCTGTCAGCAGCCTAAGATCACCCCGCACCGCGATGCCATGCGCGCTAACCTTGCCCATGCCCTGGGCGTTGACGTCGAAAACGTGGGCGTCGCCGCTACCACGACCGAAAAGCTCGGTTGGGAAGGCCAGGGCGAGGGAATCGGCGCCTGGGCCGTCTGCCTGCTACAGAAAACCGTTAAGGAGTAACGAATGCGTATCTACAACAGCGCTACCCATAAAAAGGAAGAGTTCCAGCCCATCGAGTCCGGCAAGGTCCGCATGTACGTGTGCGGCCCCACGGTCTACGACAACATCCACATCGGCAACGCCCGTACGTTCATCAACTTTGACGTGATTCGCCGCTGGCTCATCGCGAGCGGTTACGAGGTCACGTTCGCCCAGAACCTCACCGATGTCGACGACAAGATCATCAAGCGCGCCAACGAGCAGGGCCGCACTGCCGCCGAGGTCGCGACGGAGTTCTCCGACAAGTTCATCGGCGTCATGCGCGCCGCCAACGTGCTCGATCCCGATGTGCGTCCTCGCGCCACCAAGGAGATCGGCCCCATGATCGCCATGATCAAGACGCTCATCGAGCAGGGCCACGCCTACGCCGCCGATAACGGCGATGTGTACTTTGCCGTGCGCAGCGATCCCAACTATGGTCAGGTCTCGGGCCGCAACATCGACGACCTTATGGTTGGCGCGCGCATCGAGGAGAACGAGGACAAGAACGACCCGCTCGACTTTGCCCTGTGGAAGGCCGCCAAGCCCGGCGAGCCCAGCTGGCCGAGCCCCTGGGGCGAGGGGCGTCCCGGTTGGCACACCGAGTGCGCCGCCATGGTGCACCGCTACCTGGGCACCCCGATCGACATCCACGGCGGCGGCTCCGACCTTGCCTTCCCGCATCACGAGAACGAGTGCGCCCAGGCCACCTGCGCTTGGCACCAGGGCTTCTCCAACACCTGGATGCACACGGGAATGCTGCTGGTTGACGGCGAGAAGATGTCCAAGTCGCTCGGAAACTTCTTTACGCTGGCCGAGGTGCTTGAGCAGCACTCTGCCGCAGCCCTGCGCCTGCTGATGCTGCAGACGAGCTATCGCTCGCCGCTCGACTTTTCTTGGGAGCGCCTGGAGGGTGCCGAGAACTCGCTCACGCGTATTGCCGGTACGGTCGAGAATCTGCGCTGGGCCGCGAACCATGCGACGGCCGATGCCGATGAGGCAGCATCCGAGGCGTTTGCCGCCAAGGCCGCCGAGACCCGTGCCACCTTTAAGGAGTGCATGGACGACGACTTTAACACCGCTGGTGCCATGGGTGCCGTCTTTGGCTTTGTGACCGAGTGCAACCAGTACCTGGAGCAGGCGGGCGACGCTGCCGACAAGGCCGCTGCGCTTGCCGCCGCCGACACGCTGGCCGAGCTGCTCGATACGTTTGGTGTTGAGCTTCCCGAGCCCAAGGTCGAGCTGCCGCTGGGTCTGCTGGGTGTTGCCGCCGGTCTGGTTGCCTATACGGGCGACGACGTGGACGAGGCTGCTGCCAAGATTCTCGAGGCCCGCGCCGAGGCCCGTGCCGCCAAGAACTGGGATCTGGCCGACGCCATCCGCGACCAGCTCAAGGACCTGGGCCTCACCATTGAGGATACGGCCGCCGGCACCCGTATCAAATCTCTCTAATCCCCGCGGGTTTCCCAAGCACCCGACCTTGCCGTTCAAACCGTCGCTCGCGTACTCAAGTACGCGTCGCTCCTCTTTCACGGCAATCTCGGGCACTTGGAAAACCCGTACCGACCGCTTGAGCTATTCGTCTTAAGCGGTCGCTTCTTTTGTCCTGTTTGAAAATTATTTAAAGGAGGCCGTTTTATGGCCGACAATCGCAAGCGTGTACCGCGTGGAGGCAAGCAGGCTGCTTCTGGCTCGCGTCCGATTCGCCGCAACGACCGCGCTGCCGCTCCCAAGGGCCAGCGCGAGCGCTCACAGGCTGCTCGCCCGCAGCGCGAGCGTAGCCGCGATAACGTCCAGGTTCCCAAGGGCGAGTTTATCGAAGGTCGCCGTGCTGCCGCCGAGGCGCTGCGTACCGGCTTTCCCGTCAAGTGCGCGCTCATTGCCGAGGGCGGGGAGCGCGATGCCGCCTTGTCGCGCCTGGTCGACGACCTCAACGCTGCAGGCGTCCGCATTAAGTATGTGCCGCGCGCGCAGCTCGATGCGCTGTCGAGCCATGGCGCTCACCAGGGCATTGCGCTCGAGGTGGGCAATTTCCCCTATGCCGATGTTGCCGATATCCTCGACCGTGCGGGCGACGGTCCGGCGCTCGTCGTCGTGCTCGACCATGTGACCGACGACGGCAACTTTGGCGCCATCGTGCGCTCCGCCGAGGTCGTGGGCGCGGCGGGCGTCGTCATTGCCAACAAGCGCGCCGCCGGTGTGACCGTCGGCAGCTACAAGACTTCTGCCGGCGCCGTCATGCACCTGCCCATCGCGCAGGTTCCCAATATCGCCCGTGCGCTCGATGACCTCAAGGCCGCCGGCTTTTGGGTGGGCGGCGCCTCCGAGCACGCCGAAGGCAGTTGCTGGGATGCTCCCTTCGAGGGTCGCGTGGCGCTCGTCATGGGTTCCGAGGGCGACGGCATCTCGCGTCTGGTGCTCGAGAAATGCGACTTTTTGACCAAGCTTCCCCAGCGCGGCATGACCGAGAGTCTCAACGTGGCCCAGGCGACCACCGCTCTGTGCTTTGAGTGGCTGCGCCGCAATGCCGGCGAGCTCATGGGGGAGGAGTAGCGCATGTCCAAGAAGAACCGCGCCAAGTCCAAGGCCAAGCGCTTTGGCGAGGGCTCGGCCAAGCCTATTGTTTCGGCCGCGACCTACGGCGTGGGCGGCAATGCGTTTGCGCAGGCTATCGCCGACCCAGTCTCGACGGTACACTCCAACAAGCCTGAGTTGCTGGTGGTCGACGGTTACAACGTGATCCACTGCACGCCGCGCTACGAAAAGCTCGTGTACGACCATTCCGACGATCCGTATTCCAGCGACGTCCACGATATGGCGCGAACTGCACTCATCAACGACGTCGCCGCGTTTGCCCAAGGTCGGTACGAGGCCGTAATCGTGTTTGACGGCGCGGGCAATATCTCCAGCGAGCGCCCCAACCTGCCTGCTCGCGGCGTGCGTATCGAGTTTTCGCCGACGGGCGTATCGGCTGATACCGTGGTGCAAAAGCTCTGCATCGAGGCACGCGAGGAAGGCCGTGCGTGCTCCGTGGTATCGAGCGACGGCACGATCCAGGCTGTCGTCATGGGCAAGGGCGTCACGCGCATCTCGAGCCGTATGCTGGTGGACGAGATCAAACAGATCGATAACGACGTTCACGAGGCAGAGGAAGCTCCGCAGATCAAGATGACTCTGGGCAGTCGTTTGAGCCCCGATGCACTGGCCAAGCTCAAGGCCCTGCGCGGGAGGTAGGGGAGTTGGCGGGGCAATGCTGCCTCGCTAACTCCATTCAGCGATGTCGATCATTCTTTCGAGGCGCCACGTTAGCGCCTCTTTTAGATAAGGCAGTCTCGCTGCTAGGGCATCGTTTTTAGACAGAATCTCGATTGCCTCGTCGACTAAACCTTCGAGTTTGTCCCCGTCAAACCAGTTCATATCCTCAACAAGCAACATTTGTTTCGCGGGACTTGAATGGAACTGCGCGCTGGCAAAACTGTGCTCTCCTGCCCTAAGCTCATCTAGAGATATGTTGCACCAGAGCGATGAGCCCGAATCGAAGATGGGGGCTGGTCTGCAGACTAGTGAGTTGACGTTTCGCACGAGGCCGAAGTTGCGCCAATGACGATCGTAGTTGGCAATAATGTCGTCACATACGATCATGCGGTCAAGGGCATCCTTGACGCCTGTCACCCCGAGCTCCTCGCAGTTTGCTACATATCGCTCGTAGTCGGTTAGCCGTTCATCTGCGTTTGCGTGCTGGTTTACATAGAACGCAGGGACATACTCTTCTTCATCAGTTAAGAAGACATCGCATGTGCTCAGGGCGGAAGTGCCCGTGCCCTCGAGCGAGTAAGGCACATAATCGCAGGCGTTTAGGATGCGACGGTGGAGCGCGGTCGCCACCAGCTCGTTATAAGGTTCCTGGTCCAGGTGCGCTCCTGCCTTATGCAGAATTCGACGTTCGCCCTCGCACGTCCAGTACTTTTGAAGATTGCCGTCCGAGGTGTTGTCGGGCTTTGCGGCAGCCGCTTTTCCCTCTGGGGCAAAGGGTGTAATGGACAGCGAGACGTCATCAAAGGCGTTATTGAAGAAGTTGATATCCTTCCAGGTGAGACCGGAACCTTGGGGCCTAATCCAATACTGGTCGGATAAGGAGAGGCCGAGATTTCGCTGGACGAGTTCATCGGGAACATCGACTGCGGCTTCTGCAAGCAGGGAGGCTAGCCCAATGCGTGCGAGCGGGATACCGCGGCCGCGCCACCAGATGCGGAAGGAGTCTAGCGATATGGGGCTATTAGGGCCAAATACTCCAATAGGGGCGTGGGCGTAATCGATGTCGGCACCGATGTGGGTAAAGTCTTTTCGCGATGTACTGTAGACCAGCTGAGCGACTTCGTACGTGCGGTTCATGAGGGTGAACGCGATCTCGCTCTTACCGTGGCCGCGGCGGGGACGTCCTCCCGTTTTGGTCACGGAGCGGAGTCGCGTATCGACGCTGTCTTTGTCGATGAGCCATACACCAGAAGCCTTGCGGGCCTCAAGTGCTCCGTTTTTTATGAGCTCCTGCACCCTGCGCGGAGTGATGCCGAGCAGTTCGGCTGCTTCCTTGGTAGTAAGCATCGCGAAACCCTTCGTTAGAACGAATAGTTTTATATAAAGCAATTGTAATTAAAACTATTCGTTTTGACGAATGGTTTTGAGATTGGGGGCGAACCGACAGAAATGAACGGGCCTGGTACCTGTTGTTGCTGGATTTTGCATATTTGTATAACGCCGTGTGGCCTGTTGCGCCCCGTCCGTAATTCCTTTATTCTTAACAGGCTTCGCGCGAAAGCGCCAAGTGTGCCAGTGTGGCGCAACGGTAGCGCAACTGATTTGTAATCAGTGGGTTGCAGGTTCGATTCCTGTCACTGGCTCCATGAGAGTTTCGGGCTCTGTCTCTATATGGGATAGAGCCCGTTTCTATTTAGGTGGTGCGCCATCGGGTTAGCGCCCATCCCGTTTTTGGTTTGTCTCGTCCTCCAGTTTGTCTAAATCTGTAACACCAAGACCGATATTTGGCATCTAACTGTTACAGATTGAGATGAAACTTAGGGTGTTTTAGGAATATCTTGATCTGTAACATGTAGAAGCGGAATAGGCCTCTTGCTGTTACAGATCGAGACAAGGGCGGGTGCGGACCTGGATGTTCTGCTCGGGCGTGGATTTCTGGACACGCGAGAGAAGAAAATCTTCCGACCGGAGAACGAGCGTGGATAATTAACTTGGATAGGGAGCTAAGGTAAACACCGATTGTCTATCGAAGGCTTTAGAAACAACGACCCCGATTTCATTGTGGAATCGGGGTCGTTTGTGCCTGAGGAATCCGAATGGATTAATCGAGCTCCTAAGGGACTTCTTGGGTTCTTGCTAATGGTCTGCCGAGGATGTCCCCAATGCAAGCAGCGGGCATCTACTCAATATAGTTGGGATTCTTCTTGATGATCACGCGTGCAGCGATGAACGAGACAACGATGGCGATGACGGCGACAACGCACGCCAGTACGAAGTTGCCCATGGATCCATCGGGAGCGATAAAGATCAGCGCAGAAAGAAGACCGGGGCATGCTCCCGCAACATACTCCTTCAGGACGAAGATGCCTGCAGGGAGTCCCGCGCAGAGGGCGCCGATTGCTGTGCCGACAAGCAGGCGGGGACGCTCGATGAGGCAGCCGTAAAATGCGGGCTCAGTTACGCCACAGAGTGCGGTGACGGCAACCGTGGTGACCATACCTCTCTTCTCCTTGTTGCCTTTCATTGCAGTTGCCAAGGCGAGACTCGTGCCGCCAATGCAGAGGTTTGAGATGAAGCCAAAGATGATGGGCGCCCAGCCGAGCTGCGCCAAGCTCGTAACTTCGATCGCGATGTAGGCCTTATCAAGACCGAGCATGACAAAATAGGGGTTAAGGGCTGCAAGGATTGGAGTAGCGATAAATGCCACGTTATCCATGAGCCACGTGGCGGCATCACTCAGCGCGTAGCCCATCATGCTGCCGGCGGGGCCGAGGATAATCAGCTCAACAGGCACGACGATGAACATGGTGAGCAGCGGCTTCAAGAACAGTTTGGTAATGTCGGGGATGATTTTCTGAAGACCGCGATCAACAAAGTACATGAACACAACGCCCAGTACGATTGGCACCACCGTGCTCGAGTAGTCATTCGTCGGGATGGGGATGCCAAGAAAGTCGAGACCCTCAGCACCGCTAATAGACGAGCTAATCATGATTGCGCCCAGCAGTGCGCCCATGATAGGCTGCATCTTCATGACGGCGGCGAGCTGATAGCCGAGGTAAACGGGCAGGAAGCTAAATGAGGCGCTGAAGATCGCCAGCAGAACCTGGGCGGTTCCGCTATCGGTGCTCAATCCACAATAATTGACCAGGAGATTCTTGATCGAAAGAATGAGTCCGCCAACGATGAGCGCCGGGACGATGGGCATGAATACCTGTGCAGAGACGTTCCCGAATTTCTCAATCAAGCCCATGGCGGTGTTACCGCTTTTAATGCCTTCTGCAAGGTCTTTGGCGGTTTGGGCATCGTCGGCAACCGTGCCACCGCCGACTTCGATTCCCGCGAAGTCGAGGAAGTCGTTGTAGGCCTCGGTGACGTTGGGGCCGATGATTACCTGAAGCTGGCCACCGCTGACTACTGCCCCGAGCGCCTGGTCAGCCGATTTGGCGAGCTGGAGATCGATGATCGAGGTGTCTCGTGCGTCGATGCGAAGGCGCGTCGCACAATGAGTTACCGATGTAATGTTCTCTTTGCCGCCAACAGCCTTTAGGACTGTTTCGGACATTGCCTGATATTTCATCTCTTTCTCCTAACCTTCCTGCTCCTGATACTTCGAGATAAGGTCTCGGTACCAATACCAGCTCTTTTTGGGGGTGCGCTCCAGATTGTTCTCGAAGTCGATATGGACAAGTCCGTATCGTTTTTCGTAGCCGTTGATCCAGCTATACAGATCCATCGTCGACCAGAGGTAGTAGCCCTCAACGCGCGCGCCGTCGCGCTTAGCCCTCATCATGTGCTCGATGAACTGGCCCAGAAGCTCGATGCGGTCATCATCGTGGATTATTCCGTCTGCGTCTGGTTGCTCATAGGCGCCATGTCCGTTTTCCGTAATAAAGATGCGGGGCGCGTCATAGCGCTCGTGGACATCCATGATGGTTGAATACATGCAACTTGGGAGTATTTCGCGGCCCCATTTATTGCGGGGAACATTGCTGTCGCGGGCGCTTTCAAACAAGGGCGCAATGCATTTTCCTTCGACCTTTTTGCTCGAACCGCCCTTATTGTTCGCCGAAACGGCAAGCTCTCCACCGTGCCAGTCGGTTACATACTCTCGGCAATACACGTTGAGTCCAATAAAATCGACTTTACCGTCTCTGAATTCTTCTACGTCATTTGGGGATCGATAGAGCGAGACGCCAAGTTTTTCAAGGATTTCGTCCATTTCTGGCGGCAGTTGACCCTGAAGTGCTGGTGCCAGAATCATGCGATTGGCGAAAAAGTCTGCGTATCGAAATACGTCATCGGGGTGCTCGGTTGCCGGGTCGAGTTCGACAACGCCGCCATCGTGGACGGCGCCGATGATGCCGTCGTAGCCCATTTGACGATATGCTCGGACTGCGAGTGCGCTTGCGCGCATCAGGTTGTACTGAAACTGCATGTACGACTGAACGTCGAGCGATCGATTGGGGGGATAGTTGCCCAACATGTTTACGCAGTAGCTGTAGAAATGCGGCTCGTTAACGGTAGCCCAGATTTTGACGCGGTCTCCAAAGCGCTCAAAGCAAATCTTGGCGTATTTGCAGAACCACTCTGCCATATCGTTGTTCAGCCATCCGCCTTTGCAAGCAAGCGTGAATGGCAGATCGTAATGGAACAGCGTAACGTTGGGCTCTATGCCATTTTCGAGGCAGCAATCAATGACCCGATTATAAAAATCGATACCCTTTTCATTCACTTCACCGATACCCGTGGGGATGATTCGACTCCATGAAAGAGAGAAGCGATAGGTGTTTTGTCCGCCTTCTTTCATCATGCGGATATCTTCTTCATAGCGATGGTAGAAGTCGCAAGATACATCACCGTCAACATGGTTGATGTTCTTATTGCTTGTGTGGTTAAAGAAATCCCACTCGCCAAGGCCTTTGCCGTCTTCGTTCCAGGCACCCTCGCACTGATAAGACGCCGTGGCGGAACCCCAGAGAAACGGGATGTTGTTCACGTTGCCCATGAATCCCCTTTCCATCATTCAACACGGTGGATACGTGTGGCGGAATTACGATTAAGATGACGTCAACTGATTTGAATCATAGGAGAACGACCAAAGCTGTTTGATTCAATAAATGAACTATGATTTCGAGGAGAGCGGAAAGAGGGATCACGTGAATATCAATGACTTCGATGTGCTCAATCGCATTAGCTCCATCATCAACAGCGAGTTTGGGTCAAACGATGCCGCCATCGCTCGATATCTCATCGCTCACATTAGGCGTTCGAGCGAAATCAATGTTGCCACAATAACCCGCGATGCATTCGTGACCCGTTCCGCTGTTCGTCGTTTCTGCAATCGATTGGGCTACCAGTCTCTTAGCGATTTGAAAGAATCATTTACTCAATCAGTCTTTCCAAGCGACTTAAGCCATCGAGAGGAGGAATTTGGCTACGAGGAGTACAGGGCAGAGCTCGACGTTCGCATGATCGAGATGTTCGCTGAGGTTGAAAGCGGCGTGTCCGATATCGCTATTAAGCACCTTGCCGACGAAATTGATGGCCATAAAAACGTTGAAATCTGGTGCACCAATAATGTGAGCGCCAATCTCGTACGATTTCAGCAGGAAATGTTTTATGCGGGCAAGATAGTTCGCATAGTTGCTGGGGCTAACGTCGCGGAATTGAAAAACATGGGAGACGCTTCGCAGTCATTGATAATTCTCGTATCGGTCTCCGGGCTATTTGCGTCCCAGGCGCGTGAGTATCTTGATTGCCGTTCGGGCAGGAAGATTCTAATTACTGCGTTTAGCAACGATGACAAATCGAGGTCTTTTGACCGTGTATATCGTCTTGGTAATGCGGGAAACGGAATTGACCGACTCGGCGTTTATTCGAAATACGCCATGACCTATTTCTTCGACTTGCTATCGTCGTGTTACTTGAGTCGCTACCCCTGCACCAAGGGGGAGCCGCTCTATGGGTCTACTTTGGTCTGGCCCGAGCAGTAGCGGCTCTATAGTTCTCCCGTCTGGAGAATGAGCGTGGATAATCTCCGCTTTGGGCTTAGAGCCGCGCTAAAAGCGGGAGATTATCCACGCTTGAACGTGCCGTGGAAGCACGATCGTGACCTATGTAATAGTGCAAGAGGGTCGGTATCGAAGGTCGATGCTGCAGATGTACTCCACCGTGACAAAGTGTTCCCTCGTGAAATGTCACAAGCGTAGCCAAATCCACCGTCCTTCATATCCAAACTCAACAAAACCGCAGGTCACAGCTATATAGATACGCCCGGCACCGTGTATCTAGAGGTTTTCGTTGACAGCTCCCAAGGTTGCATCGTATTATCTTTTTCGTTCGCGGGGGCGGCGGTCCAAAAGACCAAAGGACCTGCGGATACTTGAACGATTGGGAGTTTGCCCGAGTGGTTAATGGGGACGGGCTGTAAACCCGTTGGCTCTGCCTACATAGGTTCGAATCCTATAGCTCCCACCCGTCAAGTGCCTGTATAGCTCAGTCGGTAGAGCACTTCGTTGGTAACGAAGAGGTCACCAGTTCAAGTCTGGTTGCAGGCTCCATCCGGCGGTGTAGCTCAGTTGGTTAGAGCACACGGTTCATACCCGTGGCGTCACTGGTTCGAATCCAGTCACCGCTACCATAGGTAACACGGTGGCTTCTCAATAGTATGTTGAGAGGCCACTATGGTATAAAGGCAAAGTCCCGTCCGGGGACGACCTGTTTAGAGGAGGGCTTTATGGCCAAAGAGAAGTTTGAGCGCACTAAGCCGCATGTTAACATCGGCACCATTGGTCACGTCGACCACGGCAAGACCACGCTGACCGCTGCCATCACCAAGGTTCTCTCCGAGACCGAGGGCTGCAAGGCTGACTTCACTGCGTTCGAGAACATCGACAAGGCTCCCGAGGAGCGCGAGCGCGGCATTACGATCTCCGTCTCCCACGTCGAGTACGAGACTGCTGCCCGTCACTACGCTCACGTTGACTGCCCGGGCCACGCTGACTACGTCAAGAACATGATCTCCGGTGCTGCTCAGATGGACGGCGCTATCCTGGTCATCGCCGCTACCGACGGCCCCATGGCTCAGACCCGCGAGCACATCCTGCTCGCCCGTCAGGTCGGCGTTCCCTACATCGTCGTCTTCCTGAACAAGTGCGACATGGTCGACGATGACGAGCTCATCGACCTCGTCGAGATGGAGACCCGTGAGCTCCTCTCCGAGTACGATTTCCCCGGCGACGACATTCCCGTCATCCGTGGTTCCGCTCTGGGCGCTCTCGAGGGCGACGCCAAGTGGATGGACGCTATCCGCGAGCTCATGAAGGCCGTCGACGAGTACATCCCGACGCCTGCTCGTAACAACGACCTCCCCTTCCTGATGGCCGTTGAGGACGTTATGACCATCTCCGGCCGTGGTACCGTTGCTACCGGCCGTGTCGAGCGCGGTGAGCTCAAGCTCAACGAGCCCGTCGAGATCGTCGGCATCAAGGATACCCAGAACACCGTCGTTACCGGTATCGAGATGTTCCGTAAGTCCATGGACTTCTGCGAGGCTGGCGACAACGTCGGTCTGCTGCTCCGCGGCATCAAGCGCGAGGACATCGAGCGCGGCCAGGTTCTCTGCAAGCCCGGTTCGGTTACCCCGCACACCAAGTTCACCGGTGAGATCTACGTTCTGACCAAGGAGGAGGGCGGCCGTCACACCCCGTTCTTCGATGGTTATCGTCCTCAGTTCTACTTCCGTACCACCGACGTTACCGGTACGGTCAAGCTCCCCGAGGGCACCGAGATGGCTATGCCTGGTGACCACATCACCATCGAGGGCGACCTCATCCACCCGATCGCCATGGAGGAGGGCCTGCGCTTCGCTATCCGCGAGGGTGGCCACACCGTCGGTTCGGGCATCGTCTCCACGATCATTGAGTAAATTAGCTCTTTGATATAGCTGACTTAGAGAACCCGGCACTTATATGGGTGCCGGGTTCTTTTCTGCAATGGATATTGAGCCGTTGCTGGTGTCGAGAGGATCGACAATGGTCCTGGATGCACCGTCGATTAGATCTCGATGGCTTCATTGATGTGTTCCAAATATGAATGGATCCACCGAGAACCAATTGACTCGAGGTTTTCATTGACAGCACTTACGTGGAGCTGATAAAGTAACAACTCGTGCCCGTACGGGGCGGAAATGAAAGGTTCAGGATACATGCGTACTCTAGTTACTCTTGCGTGCACTGAGTGCAAGCGCCGCAACTATACGACCACCAAGAACAAGTCGACCATGCCTGATCGTATGGAGATCAAGAAGTATTGCCCCTGGTGCCGTCACCACACGCTGCACAAAGAGACTCGCTAGTCTCTAGTCACATACGCCAGTAGTTCAATTGGTAGAGCATCGGTCTCCAAAACCGAGTGTTGAGGGTTCGAGTCCTTCCTGGCGTGCCAGTCATTATTCCGTAAGCTCCCAATTGGGGGCTTACGGTTTACTCATGTATAAGCGCATTGCGCGGAGGTAACCCAAATGGCCAACAAGAAGAACAAGAAGAAGGCTCAGCAGCAGGCGCCTGCCAACAACGCTGCCGCCAACTCCAAGGTTGAGGCCAAGAAGGCCGTTGCCAAGAAGAACGAGAAGGCTGCGAAGTCCAAGAAGAACGAGAAGCCTGGTTTCTTCGCCCGCACCAAGAAGTATTTCGCTTCGGTCAAGTCCGAGATGAAGCGTGTCACGTGGCCCGATAAGAAGGAGCTCGTGAACTACTCGGTCGTCGTTTGCGCTTCTCTGATCGTCGTCGGCGTCGTCATCGCTCTGCTCGATGCTGGCTTTGGCGAGGCTCTTGCTCTGTTCTCTGGATTGAGGGGCTAAACCATGTCTAAGCGTTGGTACGTCGTTCACACTTACTCTGGATACGAGAACCGTGTTAAGTCCGATCTCGAGCATCGAATCGAGACTATGGGCATGCAGGACCGTATCTTTGATATCGAGATTCCTATGGAGCGTGTCACCGAGATTAAAGAGGGTGGCAAGCGTGAGACCAAGGATTCCAAGATTTTCCCGGGTTATGTCCTTGTCCGCATGGAGATGGATGATGATGCTTGGACGTGCGTTCGTAACACGCCTGGCGTCACCGGTTTCCTGGGCGGCAACGGCAAGCCCGCTCCGCTTTCCCGCGACGAGTACAACAAGATGACTCGTCGTCCCGGTAAGGTCGATTCGCCCAAGCGCACTTCGGTTGATATTGAGGTCGGCACGTCCGTCCGCGTCACCGATGGCCCGCTTACCGACTTTGATGGCAAGGTCTCCGAGGTTAACACCGAGGCTGGCAAGCTCAAGGTCACGCTGATGATCTTTGGCCGCGAGACGCCGGTCGAGCTCGACTTTAACCAGGTCGCTGTCATCGCTTAAGTTTTCGTCCGTTCGCGCGAGCGTGCTTCTTCTGTGACTGCTCATCTCAGGAGTGCTTCTAACACGTGCGTGCTTACGATATAGCAAGTACTTCACACTCGTGATTCGAAAGGAATGACCATGGCTGAGAAGAAGGTTGCCAACGTCATTAAGCTCCAGATTCCTGCTGGTGCAGCTAACCCCGCTCCTCCCGTCGGCCCCGCCCTGGGCGCTGCTGGCGTGAACATCATGCAGTTCTGCCAGGCCTTTAACGCCGAGACGCAGGACAAGAAGGGCGACATCATCCCCGTTGAGATCTCTGTCTACGAGGATAAGTCCTTCTCCTTCATCACCAAGACCCCGCCGGCGGCTCACCTCATCAAGAAGGAGCTGAACCTCAAGTCTGGTTCCGCTAAGCCCCAGGCCGACAAGGTTGGTCAGCTCTCCCAGGAGCAGCTCACCAAGATCGCCGAGATCAAGATGCCGGACCTCAATGCCAACGACATTGACGCCGCCAAGAAGATCATCGCCGGTACCGCCCGTTCCATGGGCGTCACCATCGCTGAGTAGCGATTTCTTATGGTAACGACGGGTGCTCCGACCGGGGCGCCCGTTAAATGTGTGCAATAGGGCACACGATACGATGTGGGAGGGCTCACGCCCGTTTAACCACAGGAGGTAATGCACATGGCTAAGCATGGTAAGAGCTATAACGCCGCTGCCGAGAAGATCGACCGCGCCACGCTCTACACCCCCCTTCAGGCTGCCAAGCTCATCAAGGAGCTCGACACCGCCAAGTTCGACGAGACCGTCGAGGCTCACTTCCGTCTGGGCATCGATACTCGTAAGGCTGACCAGAACATCCGTGGTTCCATCTCCCTGCCCCACGGCACCGGCAAGACTGTTCGTGTTGCCGTCTTCGCCGAGGGCGAGAAGGCCCGTGAGGCTGAGGCTGCCGGCGCCGACATCATCGGTTCCGACGAGCTCGTCGCCCAGATTCAGAAGGGCGAGATCAACTTCGACGCCGCTATCGCTACGCCGAACATGATGGCCAAGGTTGGCCGCATCGGTAAGGTCCTTGGTCCCCGTGGCCTCATGCCGAACCCCAAGCTCGGCACCGTGACCATGGACGTCGCCAAGATGGTCTCCGAGCTCAAGGCTGGCCGCGTTGAGTACCGCGCCGACCGCTACGGCATCTGCCACGTGCCCCTGGGCAAGAAGTCCTTCTCTGAGCAGCAGCTCGTCGAGAACTACGCTGCCCTGTACACCGAGATTCTGCGCGTCAAGCCCTCTTCTGCTAAGGGTAAGTACGTCAAGTCCATCTCCGTGTCTTCCACCATGGGCCCTGGCGTCAAGGTCGATCCCGCTGTCCAGCGTGACTTCCTGGCTGAGTAACTGCTAGTTACTGCCTGAGTACAGCAAGCATTGCTAAAGAAACCCGGTTCTGCCTTGTGCAGGACCGGGTTTCTTGCTATCGCGTCAAAAGCACCATAAAGGGGACAGTGTCCCCTTTATGGTGGTTACCAGGGTGTTCTGGCTGTTGAAGACTCGATGGCTTCGTGGCGTTTGAGCTCGCGGCGCATGGTTTGTGAGTTGAGCCAAGCTGCTTGCCAGCCGCGGATGGGGTAGTGCGTCTGGTCGAGCTCAAACTGCGTATAGCCGCAGGCGTTGATGATCGTCGTTCCACACACATGTTGACGCTCGCGCTGAAAATCGCAACCGTAGCTTTGGTGCACATGCCCGTGCACCATGTAGTCGGGATTCCAGGATTCGAGTGCTGTGTTAAAACACTCGAATCCTCGATGCGGCAGATCGTCCAGATCACCCATACCGGCGGCGGGTGCATGGGTAAGCAGAATGTCGCACCCGCCGACCATCCTAACCTTACGCGACAGCTTACGCATGCGCTTGGACATCTCGCGTTCGGTGTACATGTTGGCGCCGTCGCGATAACGCATGGACCCGCCAAGGCCCGCAATGCGAATCCCTCGGTACGTGTACACGCTGTCCTCTACGCAGATACATCCACCCGGTGCATGACGTGCGTAGCGGTCATCGTGATTGCCGCGCACGTAGATGAGCGGTTTGTTGATGACCGTAACCAAAAACTCAAGATAGTCCGGGTCCAGATCGCCGGCGGACAAAATCAGGTCGACGCCCTCAAAGCGTTCCTTGCGAAAGCACTCCCAAAGGCATCGTTCTTCGGTATCGGCTATGGCAAGGATTTTCATAGGGCAGGGACTTCCGGCTCATCGTCGAGCTGCGGAATGGTGCCTACCACGTTGTCCGCCAGCCAATTCATCTCGACAATCTGCGTGCTCGGCAGCGGAGGGAAGCCTTCGATCTGTACCACGCCGTTCTGGCTGTGGAGCTCGCCGCCAAAGGGGTTGATGGATCCCACAACAATGCCGTTGCGGAGCAACTGCACGAGTTTGCGCGTTTGGTAGGGTAGGCCCGGAGCGTAACGGATGTCGATAACGCCGGAGCTCATGCCATACCAGTAGTTGACAGCGCGCACTTGGTTGTCGTCGCTGGTCTCGTCCCACGTGCCGTGAAGAAGGCTGCGAACGATGAGCTCGTAGTAACGGCCCCAGTTCCATACGGGCATGGCGATGCCGGTGACTTTGCCGTCGACCAAGCGGTGAAGCCCGTAGGCCGTTGGGTCTTCGAGCGACTTTGACATGTCAGCGCCGGTCATGACGCTTACGCCTTCGCGGCACATGGCTTCGGCAAGACCACCGGCGGGAACATCGCCCCAGGTGAGGATGACCTGCGCGCGCGGGTCGAGCAGCGAGGCGCCAATCGCAAAGGCGTTGATCTCGCTGAGTGCGCCCGAGGCGAAGACCGACGCGTGGTAACCGATGCGGTGGTTGTCCGCCATGCTGGCCGCAAGGGCGCCCAGCAGAAACTTGGCCTCGTACATCTTGCCAAAGTACGAACGGACGCTTTGATGGGGAAGGCCGATAGAGCAGTTGAGGAACCGAACCCGGGGATACTCAACGGCAGCCCTGAGCGTGTATTCCATCAGGCGGTGCGAGGTCGAGAAGATGACGTTTGCTCCATGTTTGACAGCCGTTTCCACGGCGGCGTAGAACACATCCGGATCGTGACAGTCCTCGAACGCCTCGGTGCGCACGATACCGCCAAAGTGCTCATCGAGATACTGACGCCCTTGGTCGTGCAGGCTGTCCCAGCTCGACGTCGCACAGGGGAACTCATGGATAAAGGCGATGCTCAGGGGGTTGGCCGTCGAGTAGACGGTCTTGCCCATAAAGAAGTTGAGCACGCCGGAGGTGGACTTGGCGGGCGTCTCCTCCTCGTCGACGCTCGGTGCTTCGACAAGATCGACCTTGTCCTCGTCATTTTTGCCGGCAATGACCAGCTCGCGCCAGATCTTGCACAGGCGGTTTACGACGATATCCGTTGGCGTATCCAGCAGGCGGTCCTGGTTGTACACATTGAGGTAGACGAGCATGGCGTCGGCGGGCGTAATGTCCAGGTGGTCGCCGCCTGCGCGAAGGTAGGCACGCTTAAAGAGCAGGAAGGTGTGGCGCAGGTAGTCGACCTTTTTCTGCGGCCATTTTTCGATAAGGTTCTGACCGAGCATCTTCGCGAGCGTTTCGTAGCTTCCCTCACGCGAGAACTCGATCTCGTATAGGGGGCAGACGCGCCAAAACGCGCAGAACTCGCCGTACAGGCGGCTTTCGACGGAATCCCATGTGCCGGGGTAGAGACGGGTGACCTTGGCCGAAACCGTCGGGGCGTCTAGGAATTTGAGGACACTGACGCGTTTGTTGCCTTCTTGGACATAGAACCGATGCATGAACTCGGTGACGATGACGGGGTCGCGATAGCCCTCGGTCACCTGGATGTCGTAGAGGTTGGACCACTTGCGGGCGAACTCGGTGCTAAACGGAAGCAGGGGCATAAAGTTACACGAAAAGGCGGACTGACGGCCCTTGGTGACCGTGCCGACGACCATTTCGAGCGGAATATCCCGCAGGCCGACATTCTCTCGCTGACCTAAGGGGAGCTGGGCAACCAAGCTATCGAGGTCCGTAAGGTATGGATGCTCGCTTTGGCTAATGGCGCGTCGACGTCCTTGCTCGCCGCGCTTGCGTGCTTGACGATAGGCCTCTTCCATGATGTTGCTCCCTTAGTCGTTTAAACAACTATATGAACCATGGTACCACGAATGAAAACCACTACAAAGATGCCTGACCCCTTTGCGGTGGTTTAGGCGATGATGGGGGCGATGGCGCGGATGCAGGCGTCGGCAGCGGTGAAAGTGGTGCTGTCGTCGCTGACGATAAAGATGATCTTTCCTTTGATGCCAAAGTCGCCGATTTCGCTAAAGAGCACGTAGGGCTCTTTGTCAAAGCCCGAGATGGGCGAGACGGCCGTTTTGGTTGCGCTCGTGAGCTCGTCTGCCAGCACGTCAAGGGAAGCCCACTTGGACGTGTCCTTTACGGCAACGGGCACGGCCACGCGTCCAAAGGGCATCAAATGCACGAGCGTGTTCTTGGAGATGTTGGAGTTGGGCACAATGATGGTCTGTCCACAGGCATCCTCAATCGTTGTATGGCGCCAAGTGATGTCTTGGACCACGCCGGATACGCCGCCGACCTCGATATTGTCGCCGGGTTTGATGATGCCCATAAAGGTCACTTGCATGCCGCCGATAAGGTTTGACAGCGTGTCCTGAAAGCCGAGCGAGATGGCGATGCCGCCGACGCCAAGAGCGGCGACGAGCGCGTTTGCGTTAATGCCAAAGCAGTTATCGAGGATAAAGCTGCCGCCGATCATCCAGATGACGGCGCGCGCGATGTTGATGAAGATACTCGATGCCGGAAGCGGGTTATCGTCTCGGTTAAGCAGATGGTTCAGGGTCTTGGATACGACCTTGGCGGCGACGGCGGTGCCTATCGCCAAGATGACGGCCCAGATGATGTTGTGGACCCACCGTTGCTCAAAGAAATGAAGAATCGGCTCAAACAATTCCATGTAGGGAAAACCTCCTAATGATCGTTCAACCATGATACCCACCAAGAAGCCCGTCCGATCACATCGGACGGGCCGATAACTTGAGATGGGGTGGCCGCGGTGGCGTAAGCTGGGGCGCCGGCGAGCACGCCGGCAAGGAGTGCGGCGGTCAAGGCGAGACGGGGAAGAGAGCTTCTCGTGGCAGTTTCCTTAGTCCTTAACCAGTAGTTCCTGCTGACGCTGGATTATCGACATAATATGCGAAAACCGCCGCAAGGGCGTCTGTCCCTTTGCGGCGGTTTTGACGTTTGCGCAGATAAAACCCACCAAAATAAACCTGTCCCTTTTTGGCAGGTTTTAGCTCAGCAGCATGCGGTCGTTGGCGAGCTCGCCTCCCGAGACCTCCTCGAACTTCTGCAGCAGGTTGGCTACGGTGAGCGACTTCTTCTCATCGCCCGCCACGTCGTAGATCACGTGGCCTTCGTGCATCATGATCAGACGGTTGCCCAGACGGATGGCGTCGTTCATGTTGTGCGTGACCATGAGCGTGGTCAGGTGGTTCTCGTCGACGATCTCCTCGGTCAGGTTAAGCACCTTAGAGGCCGTCTTGGGGTCGAGGGCCGCGGTGTGCTCGTCGAGCAGCAGCAGGCGCGGCCTGGTGAGCGTGGCCATCAGCAGGGTGAGTGCCTGGCGCTGGCCACCCGAGAGCAGGCCGACCTTGGCGTTGAGACGCGTGTCCAGACCAAGGTCCAGGCGCTTGAGCAGCTCGATGTACTCATCTTTCTCGGCCTTGGTGACGCCCCACGAAAGGCCGCGACGCTGGCCGCGACGCTTGGCGAGGGCCAGGCTCTCGGCGATCTGCATGTCGGCAGCGGTACCGCGCATGGGGTCCTGAAACACGCGGCCCAGGTACTTGGCGCGCTGCGACTCGCTCAGGCGCGAGATGTCGGTGCCGTCGAGCTCAATAACGCCCGAATCGAGCGGGTACACGCCGGCGATCATGTTGAGCAGCGTGGACTTGCCGGCGCCGTTGCCGCCGATCACGGTTACAAAGTCGCCGTCATTCAGGGTGAGGTCGACGCCGGTGAGCGCGCGCTTCTCGGTGACGGTGCCCTTGTTAAAGGTCTTCTTGACGTGCGAGAGCTTAAGCATCTGCCTCATCCCCCTTCGTGTAGGAGCTGCGGAGCTTATAGCGCTCCCAAACCACGGGCACGCACAGGGCCACAGCGACAATCACGGCGGAGAGCAGCTTCATGTCGTTGGCGTCCATGCCCAACTGCAGCACGATGGCGCGGATAAGGAAGTACACCACGGAGCCAAAGACGGCGGAGGCAAGACGGACGCTAAACTGCGTGAGGCCGCCGGGCAGCAGACGGCCGAGCACCTCGCCGATAACAATGGCGGCAAGACCGATAACGATGGCACCGGTGCCCATACCAATGTCGGCATACTTTTGGCTCTGGCAGATGAGCGCGCCCGAAAGGCCGATGAGGGCGTTGGAGAGCACGAGGGCGATCATCTTGGTGGAGTTGGTGTTGACGCCCAGGGCGCGGATCATGTACTCGTTGTTGCCGGTGGCGCGCAGCGCCGAGCCGATCTCGGTGCCAAAGAACCAATACAGGATGGCAACGATAGCCACGGCGAGCAGGATGCCCAAGATGATGGCAACGGTGGACTGCGGCAGACCGGTCATATTGCTGACGGCCGAGAACACGGTGCCCTTGGCAAGAATGGGCGTATTGGACTTGCCCATGATGCGCAGGTTGATGGACCACAGGCTGATCTGGGTGAGGATTCCGGCGAGGATCGCGGGAATCTCGAAGACGGTGGTCAAAATGCCCGTGACGGCACCCGCGATGGCGCCGGCGCACATACCGGCCAGCACGGCGAGCAGCGGGTCGACGTTGTTATAGACGATGAGCACAGCGCAGACGCAGCCGCCGAGGGCAAAGCTGCCGTCGCAGGTCATATCGGGAATGTCGAGCAGGCGGAACGTGATAAACACGCCAAGCACCATAATGCCCCAGAGGACGCCCTGCGAAACGGCGCCCTGCAATGCAATGAGCATGCTTCATACCTCCTAGGATAGGGTGGACACGTGATTCACCATAATAGCGGTAACAATGCATAGAAGAGCTGCGGACAGACGTTTTGTTTTACCTGAAACAAGCAGGGCGGACGCCGGTCTACAGCGCCCGCCCCTGTGGCTCAGATATTGAATAACGCAGCTAAAGCGCGAGCACGGGCTCTAGACGCATGCCGCGTATAGCATTACGCGTCCAGAGCGGAAAGGTCGATGCCCAGGGCCTCGGCCATCTCGTCGTTCTTGACGACGACCAGGTCCTTGCTCGAGAGGTGCTTGATGGGCATGTCTTCGGGCTTGGCCTCGCCCTTCAGAATCTTGACGGCCATCTCGCCCGCGGCGTAGCCCAGATCCTCGTAATTGATGGAGAGGGTGAACAGGCCGCCGGCCATGCACATGCCCTCCTCGCCAGTCACGAAGGGAAGCTTGTTCTCCTTGCAGATCTGGCCCACCTGCGAGGCGCCCGCGGCGATGGTGTTGTCGGTGGGGGAGTACAGCGCGTCGACCTTGCCCACGGCAGACTCGACGACGGACTGAATCTCGTTGGAGCTCGAGACGGTGAAATCGGTGTACTCGAGGCCCAGCTTGTCGAGCTCCTTCTTGGCGGCCTTGATCTGGACGTCGGAGTTGGACTCGGCGGTGCAGTAGAGCAGGCCGACCTTTTTAACGTCGGGCAGGACCTTCTGCATCATCTCGAGCTGCTCGGCGACCGGGGTGAGGTCGGAAGCGCCCGTGACGTTGGTGCCGGGCTTGTCGTTGTCCTGGACCAGGCCGGAGGCGGCGTAGTCGGTGATGGCGCAGCCCACGATGGGGATATCGGCCGTGGCGCCGGCGGCAGCCTGCGCGGCGGGCGTGGCGATGGCATAAATCAGGTTGACGTTGTCGCCCACAAACTTGTCAGCAATGGACTTACACGTGGACTGGTCGTTCTGGGCGTTCTTCTGGTCGATCTTGACCTTAAGGCCGCTCTCCTTGATGGCCTTGACAAAGCCGTCGTTGGCGGCATCGAGTGCGGAGTGCTCGGTGAGCTGCAGAACGCCGATAGTGTAGTCGGAACCGGCGGCAGCAGAGCCGGAACCAGAGTTGCCGCCGCATCCGGCGAGCGGGGCGAGCGCGAGCAGGCCAGCGGAGACCAGAAGGCTCCTGCGGCTGATGGTGATGTCCTTCATATCATTACCCCCAGTATAAAAATGGCTGGAAACACTGCACTGGGACAAAGTGCAAGTGGAACTATAGTAGCGCTGATGTCCATTTTTACAACAGCCTGGCGGGTTTTTTAATACAGAATCGGATGGGCGGTACGGGTAGTCGAATGGGCGGCGGAGGGTCTTATGCGGCGGAGGAGGCGTCGTCCTCGTCTAGGGCGGCGAAGAGCTTCTTGCCGTCGAGGAGACGTGTGGTGACGTTTCTCATACGGGCGATCTCGACGGTGCGCAGCGTATCGTCGGTGCCTCGGGCGTCGTAGACCGTTCCCAGCAGATACGAGATGCCATCGCGCTGCCTGATGGCAAAGGGACGGAGTGTCATCCGTGCTGCTTCGGTTTCGCCGCGTGTCGTGACGCTCGAAATATCAAAACTCACCGTGGTTCCGTGGTCGATGGCCTGCTCGACGAGCTCGCACGTGTCGATGCGCTTGATGGGCGTGCGTGTTGCCTTGGTAGCCTTGCTGCCTGCGCTTGGAGCGGGTTCGGGTGTATCGAGGTAGCCGCGAACGTCGGCGCTCGCCATGGCAACTAAGTGCTGCGCCATGCTCTTGCGGATAGCGATAGGCGTGGAGCGGTTGCGCATGACCATACCGTGGAGCCGGATGATCTCTTCATCGGTGAGCGGGCGGGTAAGAAGTTTGTAGCCCACGCCGCGTTTGTACTCAATTTCGTATCCGGCATGGCGAAGCGCGGAGATGGCGGTGTAGATGCTGCGCCGCGCCGCCGAGATGGGCATGCGGGCGGGGTCGTCGGGATGGGCGAGGCGCCGGATCAACTCATCGGAAAGCATGGCCTTGTCCTCGCCGGTGTTTTCGCTTAATAGTTGCAGGATGCGAACGGCGCGATAGGCTGCCATCGAGGCGGCGCCTCTAGTCGTGGTGTCGTAGGTTTCAACAGCGGCTTCGGTCATGGTGCCCACGTCCTTTCCGTTTTGGGTGGCGACGGTATGGAGCCTAGGACGTGGGGCTTTCCCAGGGGCGCAGGGCGCTCTGGGCGGTCGGTAGTCGTCGGCAAACGGCGGGTCGAGTTTTCAACAGCCCTGCTCAACTGACCAAAAACTTGCCAAAAGCTTGACGGATGCTGTTGAAAAAAAGCGTCTCTCGACCGATGTCGAGAGGCGCTTGTGCGATGAGCGTTGGCGTGTGGCGACGCGAGCTAGCGTCCGACGATTAGAAGTCGGCGTTGCCCACGGTGCGCGGGTGCGGCAGGACGTCGCGGATGTTGCCCACGCCGGTCAGATACATGACCAAGCGCTCGAAGCCCAGACCGTAGCCGGCGTGCTTGCAGGAACCGTAGCGGCGCAGGTCAAGGTAGTACTTGTACTGCTCGGGATTCATGCCCAGGTCCTTGATGCGGGCCTCGAGCAGATCCAGGCGCTCCTCGCGCTGGGAGCCACCGATGATCTCGCCGATACCGGGAACCAGGCAGTCGGCGGCGGCGACGGTCTTGCCGTCCTCGTTCATGCGCATGTAGAAGGCCTTGATCTCGGCCGGGTAGTCGGTTACGAAGGTCGGGCGCTTAAAGTGCTCCTCGGTCAGGAAGCGCTCGTGCTCGGTCTGCAGGTCGATGCCCCAGCTCACGGGGTAGTCAAACTTGTGACCGGCGGCGACGGCCTGCTCCAGGATCTCGACGGCCTCGGTGTAGGTAACGCGGGCGAAGTCGGAGTTGGCGACATGGTCTAGGCGTTCGAGCAGACCCTTGTCCACAAACTTGTTGAGCATATTGAGCTCGTCGGGGCAGGTGGCCATGACGTCCTTGAGGACATACTTGAGCATGGCCTCAGCGTTATCCATGTAGTCGTTAAGGTCGGCAAAGGCCATCTCGGGCTCGATCATCCAAAACTCGGCGGCGTGGCGCGTGGTGTTGGAGTTTTCGGCGCGGAAGGTGGGGCCAAAGGTGTACACGTCGCCAAAGGCCATGGCAAAGTTCTCGGCATTGAGCTGGCCGGACACGGTGAGGCTTGCATGCTTGCCAAAGAAGTCCTGGCTCCAGTCGACCTCGCCGGACTCGGTGAGGGGCGGATTTTTGGGGTCGAGCGTGGTCACGCGGAACATCTCGCCGGCGCCCTCGCAGTCACTCGTGGTGATGATGGGGGTGTTGACGTAGACAAAGCCCTGCTCCTGGAAGAAGCGGTGGATGGCGGCAGCCGCGACAGAGCGGATGCGGAACACGGCGCGGAACAGGTTGGTGCGCGGGCGCAGGTGCTGCTGGGTGCGCAGGAACTCGACGGTTGCGCGCTTCTTCTGCAGCGGGTAATCCGGGGCGCTCGTGCCCTCGACCTCGATGGAGGTGGCAGAAAGCTCGAAAGGCTGGGGCGCATCGGGGGTCAGCTTGACGGTGCCGGTGCAAATGAGTGCGGCCGAGACGTTTTGATGGGCGATCTCGTCGTAGTTGTCGAGTGCCTCGCGGTTCATGACGACCTGCAGGTCGCGGAAGCAGCTGCCGTCGTTGAGCGTAACAAAGCCAAAGTTCTTCATGTCGCGGACGGACTTGACCCAGCCGGCGACGGTGACGGTTTGGCCGCCGAGCGACTCGGCATCGGCATAGAGCTGCGCGATTTTGGTGCGGTTCACGTATCCTCCCATAACGGTTGAATGATAGTTATCCATACAGTTCGTTATTCTAGCAGCTCGTCTCATTTGGGCTATACAGATAAGGCATTGGCGGGATGGTTTTTCAAACGAAAAGCGCCCGCGGCCAAATGGTCGCGGGCGCTTGACGAGGTGCCTTTTGGCTGTGTGGCGCGGGGCCTGGCTACTTGGTCTTGGCTACCAGCAGCGGGTCGCCAAGCTTGACGAGCGGGTTGCCGCCGATAAGCGTTCCAGACTCGCCGACATGGTCGATGCTCTTAAGACGATCGAGCTCGGAGACGATGACGGTCACGATGTCCTCATGACCAGCGGCCTTAATGGCCTCGCGGTCGAAGCTGATGAGCGGCTGGCCTGCCTTGACCACATCGCCCATCTCGACAAAGCGGGCAAAACCCTTGCCGTTCATTTCCACGGTGCCCAGGCCGACATGGATGAACACGCGCAGGCCGTCCTCGGTAATCATGCCGATGGAGTGGTTGGTGACAGTGGTGGCACCGATGCGGCCGTTGGCGGGCGCATAGATGGTGCCGGTAATGGGCTCGATGCCATAGCCCTGGCCAAGCATGCCCGAGGCGATCGTCTCGTCGGGAACCTCGTCCAGGTTGACGAGCACGCCGTTGACGGGGGCATAGATGACGCCTTCGCGGGTAGCGAAGCTTGCTGCGGGCGGAACGGACGCCTCGCCGGTCGAGGTGAAGGTGGACTTAAGCGAATCGAGCAGACCCATAGTTGCCTCCAACTTAAATAGGCGCATATCGCGCGTTTGGTTTGCCGGAAACGTTTCACATGTGTTTCGCGGCTTGGTCAACGCCCCTATTCTACGCTGCTCAACGATACCTCTGAACTGGGATTATGTGATATATCAGTTGAAGGGAAACTTATTGCCGGAGTGTTTCTGCGCCACGGGTTCAAGTGGGGTACGCTTGAAGGCGAAAAACAAGGGCGCATAATTTGCGCGAAGGGAGCACATATGATTGTCGAGAACCATGCGCTGTGGGGCGAGGAGCCGACCGAGGATTATCCGGCGACGTTTACGTATTTGGGTGCCGAGCCGTTGCCCGATAAACCGAATGGCCGCCGCCCCGCGGTGATTATCTGTGGCGGAGGTGCGTTTACGCATATCGCTCCGCATGAGCAGGATCCTGTGGCGTTTGCGTTTTTGGATCACGGTTACCAGGCCTTTGTGCTCAACTATGTCACGAGTTCTACGGGTGACGTGAGCTTTCCGCACCCCCAGGCAGATCTTGCCAAGATGGTCGCCACGGTGCGCGCCAACGCCGACGAGTGGCATGTCGATCCTAAGCGCGTGTGCGTCGTGGGCTTTTCTGCTGGCGGCATGATTTGCGCCTCGCTGGCAACACAGTGGAAGACCGGCCCCTTTGCGGCACTTGCCGGGGCGCGTCCGGACGACATTCGTCCCGATGCCGTGGTGCTGGGCTATCCATTGCTCGACTTTGCCTATGTGCGCGACATGCAGACGCGCGATCCGCGCATTGACTTGCGCGTGCCCAAGACGGGCGGCAAGACGGGACGCGATTTGCTCAACGACTACCTGTCGATGGTGACGGGCGGCGAGGCAACTGACGAGCATCTGGCCGACATCTGCCCCACCACGCATGTTTCGCGTCAGATGCCACCGACCTTTGTGTGGGGCGTGTCCGACGACAAGACGGCGCCGATCGCGCAGGTATACCCGTTTGCGCAGCGCATGGCCGAGGAGGGCGTTGCATGCGAGATGCACGTCTTCGACCAGGGTGGTCACGGCCTTTCGCTCGGCAACGCCAACACCGCGGTCGACAACGAGGACAAGCAGGTGGCGGTCCGTCCCTGGATTCGCCTAGCCTTCCGCTTCCTGGAGCGCCATCTGTAAGAGGACGGGCATCCCAGCCCTTCAATAACTTGCGGTGAAATAGCTCCGATCTGGGGCATCAACCAGCCCATCCAGGAACTATTCCACCGCAACTTCGTTTTTGATGCCCCGCCCGGAAACTGCGTCCCAGTTTTGCCTTTCAAGGTGGGACGCAGTTTCCCATAGGGCCTCGACTGGGAAAGCGCGTCCCGTTTCGAGCGGGGATTCTGGGATGCATTTTCCGTAAGAGGCCTGTTAGGGAAACCATATCCCGTTTCGAGCCAGAATTCTGGGATGTAGTTTCCCCGAGAGGCCTCATCGGGAAACTATGGCCCTGAACTCTCCTGCCTGTCCCCATCGCACCGATCTGTCGATTGAACGTCGTTGTGTGTTCGCGCTATCATGCATGGTTACAATTGGTTAGCCATGGCAAACGGTTAGCCATGGTGAACATAAATACAACGCCCTGTGGGCGCCGGGGGAGGAACACGGACGTGAAGCTCGATACACTCGAGATTGGAAAGGACGCCGTTGTCGCATCGGTGGCATCGGACGATCAGGCACTCCGACAGCATATTTTGGACATGGGTCTAACGCCGGGCACCGAAGTCACCATGATGAAGTACGCCCCCATGGGCGATCCGCTCGAGATCCGCCTGCGTGGCTACGAGTTGACACTGCGCAAGGACGATGCCGCTCGCATCGAGCTCGTGGGTATTCACGACACCGATACGGGTCCGCGCGCTAACGCCGCAATCGGAACGACGGAGCATCCGGCACTCGGCGAGGGGATGTATTCGCCCCGTGCGGCAAAAACGGCCGTGCCCGAGGGCGCACCGCTGCATTTTGCCCTCGCCGGCAACCAAAACTGCGGTAAGACCACGCTGTTCAACCAGCTTACGGGCTCCAACCAGCACGTCGGTAACTTTCCTGGCGTGACGGTCGACCGCAAGGACGGCACCATCCGTAACCATCCCGAGGCAAGCGTTACCGATCTGCCCGGCATTTACTCCCTGTCGCCGTACACGGGCGAAGAGATCGTCAGCCGCCAATTCATCTTGGACGAAAACCCCGACGCCATCATCGACATCATCGACGCCACCAACATCGAACGTAACCTGTACCTGACGCTGCAGCTTATGGAGCTCGACTGCCCCATGGTCATCGCGCTCAACATGATGGACGAGGTGACGGCCAACGGCGGCGCCGTGGACGTCAACCTGCTTGAGAGCCTGTTGGGCGTGCCCGTTGTCCCCATTAGCGCTGCCCGCAACGAGGGTATCGGCGAGCTGGTGGATCATGCCCTGCACGTGGCACGGTTCCGCGAACGCCCCGGTCGCCTGGACTTCTGTGCGCCCGATGGTCCAGACGGCGGCGCGCTGCATCGCTGCATTCACGGCATCGCCAACCTTATCGAGGACCATGCCGCGACGGCGCACATTCCCGTGCGTTTTGCGGCGACCAAGCTGGTTGAGGGCGACGAGCTGGTGACCGAGGCGCTTCACCTGGATCGCAACGAGCTCGACGCTATCGAGCACATCATTACCCAGATGGAGGGCGAGGCCGGCACCGACCGCCTGTCCGCGCTGGCCGATATGCGCTTTAGCTTTATCGGCGACGTGTGTGGGCGCTGCGTCGTCAAACCGCACGAGAGCCGCGAGCACGTGCGCTCCGTTAAGATCGACCGCATCCTGACGGGTCGCTACACGGCCATTCCGGCGTTCCTGGTGATTATGGGCCTTGTCTTTTGGCTGACGTTTGGCGTGATCGGTGCGGCGTTGCAGGGACTCATGGAGGACGGTATCGCGGTCATCATCGCCTCGGCCGATGCGGGTCTCAAGGCGTTCGGAACCAACGACGTGGTGCGCTCGCTGGCTGTCGACGGCGTGCTCACGGGTGTGGGTAGTGTGCTGACCTTCCTGCCGATTATCGTTGTGCTCTTCTTGTTCCTCTCCATTCTGGAAGACTCCGGCTACATGGCGCGCGTGGCCTTTGTCATGGATAAAGTGCTGCGTCGCTTTGGCCTGTCAGGCCGCAGCTTCGTGCCTATGCTCGTCGGTTTTGGCTGCACCGTGCCGGCTATCATGTCGACCCGTACGCTCCCATCCGAGCACGACCGCAAGATGACGGTCATGCTCACGCCGTTCATGAGCTGTTCGGCTAAGTTGCCGGTCTACGGTCTGCTGTGCGGGGCGTTTTTCCCGCAGGCGACAGTTCCCGCCATGGTCTCGCTCTATTTGATTGGCATTGCGGTCGGTTGCATCGCGGCTTTGTTGCTCAACCGCACGGCATTTAAGGGCGACCCGGTGCCGT
Organism: Collinsella aerofaciens; assembly: GCF_015555045.1. Taxonomy (GTDB): domain Bacteria; phylum Actinomycetota; class Coriobacteriia; order Coriobacteriales; family Coriobacteriaceae; genus Collinsella; species Collinsella aerofaciens_W. The sequence continues at coordinate 58,326 of NZ_JADNJQ010000004.1, forward strand.
TTATCATGGAGCTTCCCAATTACCGCCTGCCGAGCGTCAAGACGACGGTGATGCTGGCATGGGATAAGGCCAAGGACTTTATTACCAAGGCTTTTACCATTATCTTTGCCGCTACCGTGGTCATCTGGTTCCTTCAGACGTTCGACATTCGCTTTAATGTGGTCGCCGATCAGTCGCAGAGTCTGCTTGCGGGCCTCGGCAGCATCATCGCGCCGGTGCTGACGCCGCTTGGGTTTGGCGACTGGCGTGCATCCACGGCGCTCGTCACCGGACTTATCGCCAAGGAGAGCGTCATCTCGACCCTCACGGTACTTTTGGGCGCGACCTCGCCCGCGGCACTGTCGACCATGTTTTCGCCGTTCACCGCCTACGTGTTCCTGGTCTTTACGTTGCTGTACCCGCCGTGCGTGGCAGCCATCGGCGCCGTCAAGAGCGAGCTGGGCGCGCGCTATGCCGTTGCCGTGTTCGCGTTTCAAGTGACGGTCGCCTGGATCGTGGCGTTTGTCGTGCATTCGGCGGGCATATTGCTGGGGTTGGCTTAGTTATTTATTGACGGCGCAACCTCTGTGTATCGAATTGTTTTCGGTCCCGTGTCCGTTACTGACGGATGCGGGGCCGTTGCTATATAATCGCTTCCGCTCAAAATGATTGGAGACGTTATATATGAGTCAGGCAAGGCAAGACGGCATCACGCTCAGGCAATGGCTCCCGCTCATCGGGCTCACCTGCTGCGCGTTCGTGTTCAACACGTCGGAGTTCATGCCCATCGGCCTGCTGACCGACATCGCTGCATCGTTTTCGCTCACCGAGGCCCAAGCTGGCATCATGATCTCGGTCTATGCCTGGGGCGTCATGCTGCTGTCGTTGCCGCTCATGGTGTTTGCCTCGCGCTTCGAGTTCAAGCGGATGCTGCTGGGCGTGCTGGCCGTGTTCTCGCTCGGTCAGTTCCTGTCCGCTGTGGCGCCGACCTATCCCATCCTGGTCTGCGCGCGCCTGGTGGTCGCTTGCGCACATGCCGTGTTCTGGTCAGTCGCCTCGATTATGGCCTCGCGCCTGGTCGACACTCGCCACGGCGCGCTCGCCATCAGCATGATCGCCACGGGCTCGTCCATCGCGCAGATCTTTGGCCTGCCTCTCGGTCGCGCCATTGGCTTGGCCGTGGGCTGGCGCATGACGTTTGCCGTGGTCGGGGGCCTCTCAGCCATCGCGGTCGTCTACCAGGCAGCGGTGTTCCCGGCCATGCCGGCGGGTGAGCGCTTTACCGTCAAACAGCTGCCCGAGCTGCTCAAGAACCCGCTCCTCATCGCGCTCTACGCAGTCACGGTCTTCATGGCGACCGGCTATTACGCAAGCTACAGCTATATCGAGCCCTTCCTGGCGCAGGTCGCGCACGTCGATGCGGGCGCCATTACCATGACGCTGACGGCGTTTGGCTGCTCTGGTTTGCTCGGAAGCTGGCTGTTTGGCCGCCTGTTCGATGGGCATCGCTTCCCGTTCTTGGCTATCACGCTCTCCGGCGTGCCGGTGGCCCTGCTGCTCATGGGGCCGGCCGCATCGTCGCTCGTGACAGTGCTTGCCGTCTGCGCACTGTGGGGTTGCTGCGCCACGGCCTTTAACGTGGCGTTTCAGGCCGAGCTCATCAAGCACACGCCGGCAGATTCGTCGGCCGTCGCCATGTCGATCTTCTCGGGCCTGTTCAACCTCGGTATCGGCACGGGTACCGCGATCGGCGGAGCCGTGGTTTCGGGTCCCGGTATCGCCTGGATCGGCTTTGTGGGCGGGGCGATTGCCGTCGTGGGCGTCATCCTCGCCATCACCGTGCTGTTTCCGGCCATCCGCCGCGCCAAGCCCGTCGCCTAACCATATCCCCTCATCAGTTGCGGTGAAATACGGATTGTTTAGCCCAATAAACCTGGCAAACAGTCCGTATTTCACCGCAACTTATTTTGGGGAAGGGGGTGCACGCTGGGCATACAATGGATGTCGTTGTGTTGAGCTTACCGGGAGGTTGCTATGTGGGCATACGAGACGACGTTCTATCAGATCTATCCGCTGGGCTTTTGTGGAGCTCCGCGCGAAAACGCCGCCCCTGTTGCCGAGGATGAGCTCGCCCAGGCCGCCGATGCCACAGCTAGCCCCGATGCGCCCATCATGAAGATTGCCAAATGGGCCGACTACCTGCAGGAACTCGGCGTTGGCACTGTGCTCATCAACCCGCCGCTCGAGTCCGATAGCCACGGCTACGATACGCGCAGCCTGCGCCATATCGACCGCCGCCTGGGTGGGGATGTCGACTTTGCCGCCGTGTGCGACACACTGCATGCCCACGGTATCCGCGTGGTGCTCGATGCCGTCTTCAACCACGTCGGCCGCGGTTTTTGGGCCTTCCGCGATGTGCAGGAGCGCAAGTGGGATTCGCCGTACAAGGATTGGTTCCACATCAGCTTTGACGGTGACTCGTGCTACGGCGACGGCTTTTGGTATGAGGGCTGGGAGGGCCATTTTGAGCTTGTGAAGCTCAACCTGCAAAACCCCGCCGTGGTCAATTACCTGCTTGAGTCCGTGCGTCGCTGGGCCGAGGTCTTTGGCGTCGACGGCCTGCGCTTGGACGTTGCCTATATGCTCGACCGCGACTTCATGCGCCGCCTGCACGCTTTTACCCGTGAGCTCAAGCCCGACTTTGTGCTGATTGGCGAGACGCTCCACGGCGACTACAACCAAATCGTCAACGACGAGATGCTCGACTCCTGCACCAACTACGAGTGCTACAAGGGCCTGTACTCCAGCTTTAACTCGGTCAACATGTTCGAGATCGCCCATTCGCTGCATCGCCAGTTTGGCGGCGACCCCTGGTGCATCTACCGCGGCAAACACCTGCTGTCGTTTGTCGACAACCACGACGTGCCGCGCCTGGCGAGCATCCTCACCGACAAGTCGTGCCTGCGTCCCGCCTATGGCATGCTCTTTGGCATGCCGGGCATTCCGTGCGTCTACTATGGCAGCGAGTGGGGAATTGCTGGTGAAAAGGGCGGCCCCGATGGCGACTGGGCGCTGCGCCCTGCGCTCGATGAGCCTGCGCCCAACGAGCTGACGGCCTTCATCACGCAGCTGGCGCACCTGCGCTCGGCAAACGACGCGGCGGCCCGTGCTCTCAACTACGGTGCCTATCGCAATGTGGTGATCCAGAACAAGCAGCTGCTGTTCGAGCGCGCCTGCGACGACGCGACGGTGCTCGTGGCGGTGAACGCCGTGGACGAGCCTTACACCTTTGGCGCCGGCGAGCTCAACGGCTCCTTTGTCGATTTGCTTGCCGACGGCGTGCCCACGGTCGAGCTGGCGGGCTCCCTTGAGCTTGCGCCCTACGAGGTGCGCTATCTGTTGAGGGCCTAGGCCATGGCAGCGTCTGACGAGGGCTATCAACATATTGAGCATGGGTTTGAGCCCGTGTTCGACCAGCACTCGCGCGTTTTGGTGCTCGGATCGTTTCCCTCGGTGCTGTCGCGCGCTAATGCCTTTTATTACGGCAACCCTCAGAATCGCTTTTGGCGTGTGATGGCCACGTGCCTCGGTATGCCTGTGCCGCCCAACGAGGGCGATCCTTTGGCAAGCGGTGAGCCCGCGACGCTCGATGCCTCCATTGCCGCCAAGCGGGCCATGCTGCTGAACGGCGGCGTGGCCCTGTGGGATGCAATCGAGAGCTGCGACATTAAGGGCTCGAGCGACGCGAGCATCCGCAACGTTGTGCCGGCACATATCGAGCGCATTACCGGCGCAGCTCCCATTGAGCAGGTGATATGCAACGGTGGTACAGCTGGCCGGCTCTACAAGCGCTATCTACAAGAGCGCACCGGGCTGCCGGCCATCGTTCTGCCGTCGACAAGTCCCGCCAATGCGGCGTGGCGTCTGGAACGCCTTGTCGAGCGTTGGAGCGGCGCCGCTGATTGGCAGGCTTTTTCGATTTAGCAGTTTGAGTGCTCGGCAAGATGCCTCATAACGGCGTGCCAGATCGGTGTGGGCAGTGCAGGCGTGGCGCGCACCATGCCGTCGGTGTCGACGCCGCCCGTTGCGGCGCCACTGAGCTTCTGCGCGTGTTCGACGGAACACCCCATACGAACGGCGCCCACGAGCTTGTCCATGGCCTCCGAAAACGGTCGCCGCAAGAGTCCCATGCGCGGGGAGCGACGAAGCGCCGCAATGCCGCTGCCAGCGCAGATGGCAACGCCGCCACACCACAATTGGTTATGGCGCTCACATGCCTTGTGCAGGCGAACGGCGGTCTCACGCGCCTGCTCAGTGCCCTGTTGTGCGGCTCGAATCGCGGCGTAGACACGCGTTCCCGTACCGCCAAAGCGCTCAAGCGCCTGCTCGATGGCTGTCAACGTCTTATCGTCAGCCACATCTTCAATGGCCAGCACGATGCCATCGGCAACGCTGCCGGCGTCATTTGCCTTCAAGTCGACCGGGTGGGGGAGTGCGGTGCCGGAAAGCTGTGCATAGGCGGTGATGGCATCCTGCAGGTCCCAGAGCAAAAACTCAAGATCGTCGCTATTGGGAATGCTGATATACGCAATGGTTTGCAGTGTTTTTGGTACATCGCCGCGTGCGGTCGTCTCCATGCTGCCTCCTTTCCGGTTGGTTTCCGTTTAGGTTACACCGTCTGGTGGCGCCCCGCCGCGCTATCCTAGTGCAACCCTTACGAAAGGAACGCCATGCGTCTGCCCATGAATACCTCGCTTGCCACGCTCAAGCCCTCCGGCATCCGTCGGATTAACGCGCTCGCCGCCCAGCATCCGGGGTGCATCGCGCTCGCGCTCGGCGAGCCCGATTTTCCCACGCCCGATGTGATTAGCGCCGAGGTGACCGCCGCACTGGACCGCGGCGACACGCACTATCCGCCCAACAACGGTCGCCCCGCCCTGCGTGAGGCGTTATCTGCCTACATGGGGGATGCGGGCCTTACGTTTTCGGCGGACGAGGTCATTCTGACCGACGGTGCGACCGAGGCCCTGTCGGCAGCATTCATGGCTATGCTCAACCCAGGCGACGAGGTCATTATTCCCACGCCGGCCTTTGGCCTGTACGAGAGCATCGTCGTGGCCAATCACGCCAAGGCGGTCTTTTTGGATACGGAGCCTGCGCAATTCCAGATTGACGAGGACGCACTTCGTGCTTACGTGACGCCGGCGACCAAGGCCATCGTCATCTGCTCGCCCAACAATCCTACGGGTTGCATCCTCAACACGGCGTCGCTCGACGCCGTGGCGCGCGTGGCGGAGGAGGCGGGCATCTACGTGGTCTGCGACGATGTATACAACCGCCTGGTCTACGTGGACGGCTACGAGCGCTTTGCCCAGCGCCACCCGGAGCTACGCGAGCAGACGGTAGTCATCGAGAGCTTCTCCAAACCCTGGGCCATGACCGGCTGGCGCTTGGGCTGGCTCGCAGCCGCAGCCCCCGTCATCGCCGAGATCGCAAAAGCTCACCAATACCTAGTATCGAGCGCCGTCTCCTTCGAGATGGACGCCGCCGCCCGAGCCCTGACCGTCGACCCAACCCCCATGCTCGAAGTCTACCGAGCCCGTCGCGAACGCGTACTCGCGGCCTTAGACGCCATGGGCCTCGACGTAGTAGAGCCCGCAGGAGCCTTCTACACTTTCCCGAGCATCAAAAAGTTCGGCCTAACCAGCGAAGACTTCTGCATCAAAGCCATCAAAGAGGCAAACGTAGCCCTAGTCCCGGGCGACTGTTTCGGAACCGAAGGCCACATCCGCCTAAGCTACTGCGTCTCCGACAAAGACCTAGACGAAGGCCTCCACCGCCTGTCCACCTTCATTTCGACCTTATAGTCCTCAGGGACGCAACACATCAGCCCACCGACCCAAGCATTATGAGCGGGGCGCGCCGGCCAACGGCAACCCTGGCTGTCCCAAAGTCAACACAGGTCGCGCCGCCAAAGGCCAGGCGCAAGCTTTTCGTAGATTCCGCACGAGCCGAAGAGCACTAAATGTGCTCTTCGTGCGAGCCCAGGACCTGACCGAGCGAAAAGCTTGCGCCTGGCCTTTGGCGGTGCGACCGAGATGGTGGAATTGTGTGCAGCCAGGGTTGCCGTTGACCGACGCCGGGGTCCCCGCCATAATACTTTCGGTTCACGCACGAATCCGCTGCCAGAGACAGCCGGCGCAAACGGGTCTTACCCGCGAGCTTAATGGGACTTCCCGCCAGCCGAGGTGGTCGAGTAGATATGTCTTCTCGCCCCCGTCGCTCATGCAGCGCGGGGGCTTTCTTTTTGGACATGCCCCCGTCACGTCCTTGTGGCGGACCGTGCCCGGAAAGAATTCGAGGAGGTGTAATTCATGCCCCAGCAGTACAAAATCGACAAGGTTGCAGAGATCGAGTCCCGTATCGCCGAGAACGCCGGTCTGTTCGTCGTCAACTACAACGGTCTGACGGTTAAGCAGGCTCAGGAGCTGCGTCATCAGCTTCGCGAGTGCGGCGCCGAGATGAAGGTCTACAAGAACAACCTGGTCAAGATCGCTCTCAAGAACCAGGAGCAGCCCGAGCTCGACGAGATCCTCGCCGGCCCCGTCGCTTATGTGTTCTACGAGTCCGAGCCGGTCGAGGCCGCTAAGGCCCTTAAGGACTTCTCCGCTAAGTCCAAGGGCGTCCTTGAGATCAAGGGCGGTATCTCCGACGGCAAGGCCGTTTCCGCTGATGATGTTAAGGCTATCGCCGAGCTGCCCACCAAGGATCAGCTTCTCGGCCAGATCGCCGGTCTCATCTCCGGTTTCGCTCGCGACATCGCTGTCTGCGTCAACGGCGTTTCCTCTGGTCTCGCTCGTTCGATCCAGCAGGTCTCCGAGCAGAAGGCAGCCTAGTTGCTGTTTTCACCCGCGGCGGCAACGCCGCACCCCTGGCGCATTCGCGTCGTGTTTTAACTGATCTCCGTGCATCCGCACGGAAACCGAAAGGACTTAGAAATGGCTAAGCTTACCACCGATGAGATCATCGATGCTCTTAAGGAAATGACCCTTCTCGAGGCTTCCGAGCTCGTCAAGGCTATCGAGGACACCTTCGGCGTTTCCGCCGCTGCTCCTGCCGCTGTTGTCGCCGCTCCCGCTGCTGGCGCTGCTGAGGCCGAGGAGAAGACCGAGTTTGACGTCGTGCTCGAGGGCTTCGGCGACAACAAGATCCAGGTCATCAAGGCCGTCCGTGAGCTCACCAACCTTGGCCTGAAGGAGGCCAAGGAGGTCGTCGAGGGCGCTCCCAAGGCTGTTCTCGAGGGTGCCAAGAAGGAGGACGCCGAGGCTGCCAAGGAGAAGCTCGAGGCTGCTGGCGCTGCTGTCACCCTCAAGTAATCAGGCTTTCTCGCCAGATTTCTTTGCAGACGGGGTTCGCATTGCGAGCCCCGTCTTTTTTGTTTTTTCGGTCCCTCGACATCGGTAGCTCAAACTGCCATGTTCTGTGATTTGCGTCGTATCGGGCACCCTGCCGTTGGGCAATAAAATTGCACCATTCGAGCAATAATTTGCGTTGACCTGCTGAAGAATTGTCTCTGCCTTGTAGCGACATATAGTTCCAGCGGTAAGATGCTTAGGTATCGCAATTTGGTCTGCGGCTGTGTGCCGCACGCATGGGGCGCTTTTGCGCCTGCGAAAGGATCTTTGAATAACATGAAGGCAATCATCCCCGCCGCCGGTCTTGGCACGCGTTTTCTGCCTGGCACCAAGTGCACGCCCAAAGAGATGCTGCCGGTGCTCGACAAGCCCGTCATTCAGTACGTCGTCGAGGAGGCGCTCGACCCCGAGGAAGTCGACGACGCCATCATCGTTACTTCTCCCGGTAAGCCCGAGCTACTGAACTACTTCCAGCCCGATCGCTCGCTCGAGAACCTGCTGCGCGAGCGCGGCAAGAACGCCTATGCCGATGCCGTCGCCCACGCTGGCGGTATGCCGGTCGACTTCCGCTATCAGTACGAGCCCAAGGGCCTCGGCCATGCTATTCGCTCTGCTGCCGACGCCGTGGCAGGGGAGAACTTCCTGGTTCTTCTGGGCGACTACGTTGTGCCTAACCGCGACATCTGCGACAAGATGCTCGCCGTTTCCAAGGAGCACGGTGGCGCTTCGGTTATCGCCGTCGCTGCTTGCTCGCCCGAGGAAGTCAGCCGCTACGGCGTTATCGCCGGTGAGCGCGTCGGTTCGCTCGAGGGTGCCGAGGACGTTGCCGATGCAGAGCCGGGCGCTGTCTGGCGCATCGGCGGTCTGGTCGAGAAGCCCGCTCCCGAGGCGGCTCCGTCCAATCTGTACATCGTCGGTCGCTACCTGCTGAGCCCGCTGGTCATGGACCTGCTGGCAGATCAGCAGGCCGGCAAGGGCGGCGAGATCCAGCTCACCGACGCCATGGCCCGTTCGCTCGATCGCGAGGCCATGTATGCCGTCGTCATTGACCCGCTGTCGGGCTACGACACCGGCACTCCCTCTGGCTGGATGGCCACCAACGCCCTCATGGCCGCAAGCGACCCCCGCTTTGCCGATGCCTTCTGGGACGCCATCGACGAGCGCGGCGGATTGATGCGCAAGTAAACCTTCGGACATCGACATTTACGGGCGCGGACCTCGGTTCGCGCCCGTTTTTTTATAAGAGCTGCGATTGTTGGCTCTCTGTTCACAGAAATTATATGAACAGATGTTCGGTATACTACTATCTACCTGCGCATTTTCTGTCGAAAAACTTTGCTACTCCAAAAACTCAATCGCGTCAAGGCTTTTCTTGCCCAACGGTCGGTACCTGATAAACTATTAGGTTGCGATAACTGGCGAAGCTATGCCTCGCCAACCCACCGAGCATTTCCGTGAAGGAGGAAAAACCTGGTGACCTACGCATACACTGCCACTGAGCGCAAGCGCGTCAGCTTCGGGAAAATCCCGGAGGCCATGGAGCTCCCCAACCTTATCTCTGTTCAAAGGGAATCCTTTGAGCGTTTTAAGGACGAGGGCCTTCGTGAGGCGTTCAAGGAATCCAGCCCCATCCAGAGCCAGAACCATGTTCTCGAGGTTACCTTCGGCGAGCATCAGTTCGGCGATCCCGCGCACACCGTCGAGGAGTGCCGCGAGAAGGATATGACCTATCAGGCTCCGCTCCTGACCGACGTCCGTCTCACCAACAAGGAGACCGGCGAGATCAAGGAGCAGCTCGTCTTTATGGGCGACTTCCCCATGATGACCGATCAGGGCACCTTCATCATCAACGGTACCGAGCGTATCGTCGTCTCGCAGCTCGTCCGCTCCCCGGGTGTGTACTACAGCTCTGAGATGGATTCGGGCAAGCAGATCTACAAGGCCCAGATCATCCCGTCCCGCGGTGCCTGGCTTGAGTTTGAGGTCGACAAGCGCGACCAGCTCATGGTCTCCATCGACCGTAAGCGCAAGCAGAGCGCCACGATGTTCCTGCGCGCCCTTGGCATCGCCGTCACCAACGACGACATCATCGAGCTGCTCGGCAACTCCGATGTGATCAAGCGCACCCTGGAGCGCGACACCGCCCTCACCCGCGAGGACGCTCTCATCGAGATCTACCGTCGCCTGCGCCCGGGCGAGCCCCCCACCGTGGACGCTTCCCGCAGCCTGCTCGAGGGCCTGCTCTTCAACCCGCAGCGCTACGATCTGGCCCGCGTCGGTCGTTACAAGGTCAACAAGAAGCTCAACCTCACCACCGAGGAAGAGGTCACGGTGCTCACCGACGAGGATATCGTCGCGACGCTGCGCTACCTCCTGTCCCTCGCTGCCGGCGAGCAGGGCTTCAAGGTCGACGACATCGACCACTTCGGCAACCGCCGCATCCGTACCGTCGGCGAGCTCGTCGCCAACCAGTTCCGTATCGGCATGAGCCGTATGGAGCGCGTCGTCCGTGAGCGCATGAGCTCCCAGGACATCGACGAGATCACCCCGCAGTCGCTCATCAACATCCGCCCGATCGTGGCCTCCATCAAGGAGTTCTTCGGTTCCTCGCAGCTCTCGCAGTTCATGGACCAGGCGAACCCCCTGACCGGTCTGACCCACAAGCGCCGTCTGTCCGCACTCGGCCCTGGCGGTCTTGCCGGCCACAAGTCCGGCTCCAGCCGGCGCACCAACGTGCCGACGGCCGTTCGCGACGTTCACAACTCGCACTACAGCCGCATGTGTCCGATCGAGACCCCCGAAGGCCCCAACATCGGCCTGATCGGCTCGCTCGCCCTCTACGCCCGCGTCAACGAGTACGGCTTCATCGAGGCCCCGTTCCGCCGCGTCGAGAACGGCGTTGCCACCGACCAGATCGACTGGATGACCGCTGACGAGGAAGAGAAGCACGTCATCGCGCCGGCCAACACGCCGCTCGATCCCAAGACCAACGAGTTCATCACGACCGATGCCGAGGGCAAGCTTGTCCGCCCGCACACCGTGATCGCCCGTACCCGCGACTTCGACGGCTCCTTCGGCGCTCCCGCCGACGTGCCCGTCGAGGACGTCGACTACATGGACGTCTCGCCGCGTCAGATGCTCTCCGTCGCAGCCACGCTGATCCCGTTCCTCGAGCACGACGACGCCAAGCGTACGCTGATGGGCGCTAACATGCAGCGTCAGGCCGTGCCGCTGGTTCACCCTGCCGCTCCCTATGTCGGTACCGGCATGGAGCGTCGCGCCGCTCTGGACTCCGGCGAGGTCACCCTGGCCAAGAACGCCGGCGAGGTCATCTTTGCCGACGCCGCCAAGATCATCGTCAAGCATGCCGGCGGCATGGACGAGTATCACCTGGCCAAGTACCAGCGCTCCAACCAGTCCACCTGCATCAACCACCGTCCGCTCGTGCGCGTCGGTGACACCGTTGAGCAGGGCGAGCCTCTGGCCGACGGTCCTTCGACCGATCACGGCGAGCTCGCACTGGGCCAGAACCTCACCGTGGCCTACATGCCGTGGGAAGGCTTTAACTACGAGGACGGTATCGTCGTGTCCGAGCGCCTGGTGGCCGAGGACCTGCTGACGACCATCAACATCACCCGTCACGAGATCGATGCCCGCGACACCAAGCTCGGCCCCGAGGAGATCACCCGCGAGATCCCGAACCTCTCCGAGGATATGCTTGCCAACCTCGACGAGGACGGCATTATCCGCATCGGCGCTGAGGTCGGCCCTGGCGACATCCTGGTCGGCAAGGTCACGCCTAAGGGCGAGAGCGCTCTGACCGCCGAGGAGCGCCTGCTGCGCGCCATCTTCGGTGCCAAGGCCCACGACGTCCGCGACACCTCCCTTAAGATGCCTCACGGCGCTTACGGCCGCGTCATCGACGTTGTACGCTTTAGCCGCGAGAACGGCGACGATCTGGCCCCCGGCGTCAACGAGCAGGTGCGCGTCTACGTCGCCCAGCGTCGTAAGATCCAGCAGGGCGATAAGATCGCCGGCCGCCACGGCAACAAGGGTGTTATCTGTAACGTTCTGCCGGTCGAGGACATGCCCTACATGGCTGACGGTACCCCGATCGACGTTATCCTCAACCCGCTGGGCGTTCCTTCGCGTATGAACGTCGGCCAGCTGCTCGAGTGCCACCTTGGCTGGGCTGCTGCCTGCGGTTGGGATACCGAGCAGGCCGACTCCGACAAGTACGTCCCCGGTCCGTTCTTCACCGCCACGCCTGTCTTTGACGGCGCCAAGGAGGATGAGATCGCCGAGGTCATTCGTCGTGCCAACAAGAACATGCTCAACAAGGCCACCGCTGCCTTTGGCGATCACATGCGTCCCGAGTTCGTCACCCAGCTTGACGAGCGCGGCAAGACCCGTCTGTTCGACGGCCGCACCGGCGAGGAGTTCCGCGAGCCCATTACCGTGGGTACGTCCTACATCCTCAAGCTCGGCCACATGGTCGACGACAAGATCCACGCCCGTTCGACTGGCCCTTACAGCCTGGTTACCCAGCAGCCTCTGGGCGGCAAGGCCCAGTTCGGCGGCCAGCGCTTCGGCGAGATGGAAGTTTGGGCACTGTACGCATACGGTGCTTCCAACGTCCTGCAGGAGATCCTGACCGTCAAGTCCGACGATACCGTGGGCCGCGTCAAGACTTACGAGTCCATCGTCAAGGGCGAGAACGTTCCGGTTCCGGGTATCCCCGAGTCCTTCAAGGTTCTCGTCAAGGAGATCCGTTCCCTCGCGCTGGACATCGAGCCCATGCACGATGCCGACGAGGACGCCTCCGCCCCTGTGACCGCCGAGGAGACCTCTGCTCTCGACGACCTGGCTGCGCTCGCCGGCGTTGACGCCGACGTCGAGGCCCAGGATGCCGAGACCGCCGAGGCACCCGAGGCTGTCGCCGCCACGACCACTGATAAGGAGTAGTTGACTGTGGCAGATTTCGAAGCTACTGATTTTGACTCGGTAAAGATCTCCCTTGCCTCCGCCGACCAGATCCGTTCCTGGTCGCACGGTGAGGTCAAGAAGCCGGAGACCATCAATTACCGTACCCTCAAGCCCGAGAAGGACGGCCTGTTCTGCGAGAAGATCTTCGGTCCCGCCAAGGACTGGGAGTGCTCCTGCGGCAAGTACAAGGGCATCCGCTTTAAGGGCATCGTCTGCGAGCGCTGCGGCGTCGAGGTCACCTCGGCCAAGGTGCGTCGCGACCGCATGGGCCACATCGAGCTCGCCGCACCCGTGTCCCACATCTGGTACTTCAAGAGCCCCACGAGCTTCCCGATGAGCCGTATGCTCGACATCAAGTCCAAGGACCTCGAGAAGGTTCTGTACTTTGCCAGCTACATCATCACCGAGGTTGACTACGAGGCTCGCGAGGCCGACGCCGACGACCTGCGCGAGGAGCTCGCCGCCGATCTGGAAGAGATCGATGCCGAGTGCGCCCGTCAGATCGAGTCCCTCAAGGAGCAGGGCGACCCCGAGAACTTTGACGAGTTCTCCGACGAGGAGCCGCTGACCCCCGAGGAGATCGCCTCTGGCATCGTCGACATCGAGGAAGAGTGCAAGGACGAGAAGCAGCTCCGCACGGACGCCTTCAACGCCTTCATGAAGCTCACCGAGCGCGACCTCATCTCCGATGAGCCGCTGTTCCGCGAGATGACCCGTTACTACTCCATGTACTTCAAGGGTGGTATGGGTGCCGAGGCTGTCCGCGACCTGCTCGCTGCCATCGACCTCCCCTCCGAGGCCGAGAAACTCAAGGCCATCATCGCCGACGAGGATTCCCAGAAGCAGAAGCGCGAGAAGGCCGTCAAGCGCCTTGAGGTCGTTGACGCCTTCCTGAAGGGCGGCAACAGCCCCGCGAACATGATCCTGGACGTCATCCCGGTCATTCCGCCCGATCTGCGCCCGATGGTCCAGCTCGACGGCGGCCGCTTCGCCGCGTCCGACCTCAACGACCTGTATCGTCGCGTGATCAACCGTAACAACCGACTCAAGCGCCTGCTCGACCTGGACGCCCCCGCGATCATCGTGAACAACGAGAAGCGCATGCTCCAGGAGTCCGTGGACGCCCTGTTCGACAACGGCCGTCGTGGTCGCCCGGTCTCTGGCCGTGGCGGTCGCCCGCTCAAGTCGCTCGCCGAGGCCCTCAAGGGCAAGCAGGGTCGTTTCCGTCAGAACCTGCTGGGTAAGCGTGTCGACTACTCCGGCCGTTCGGTTATCGTTACCGACCCCAAGCTGCTGCTGCACCAGTGCGGTCTGCCCAAGACCATGGCGCTGGAGCTCTTCAAGCCCTTCGTCATGAAGCGCCTGGTCGAGCTTGGCAAGGTCGAGAACATCAAGGGTGCCAAGCGCGCTATCGACCGCGGTGCCACCTTTGTGTGGGACATCCTCGAAGAGGTCATCGACGGCCGCGTCGTGCTGCTCAACCGTGCACCGACCCTGCACCGTCTGTCCATCCAGGCCTTTGAGCCGGTGCTGGTCGAGGGCAAGGCTATCCACCTGCATCCGCTGGTCTGCTCGCCCTTCAACGCCGACTTCGACGGCGACCAGATGTCTGTCCACGTGCCGCTGTCCAGCCAGGCTCAGGCCGAGGCCCGCGTGCTCATGCTCTCTGCGAACAACCTGCGCTCGCCGGCATCCGGCAAGCCGGTCAACATCCCCTCGCAGGACATGATCATCGGTGTGTACTACCTGACCCAGGTCCGCGACGGTCTGCCGGGCGAGAACCACGTGTTCGCCAGCTTTGACGACGCGCTGCACGCCTATGACTGCCGCTCCGAGGTCGACATGCAGGCCAAGATTCAGGTCCGCGTGTCCGCTGCCGACGCCAATGTCATCAACGAGGACGGCACCCGTATCTTCCGCGTCAAGAACGGCAAGAACGAGTTTGTCGACTACGACGTCACCGGCAACAAGACCGCGCGCTTCGAGACCTCCATCGGCCGCATCATCTTCAACCGCCAGTGCCTGCCCGAAGACTATGAGTTCATGAACTACAAGATGGTCAAGGGCGACGTAGCCAAGCTGGTTGCCGACTGCTGCGATCGCTATCCCGAGGCCAAGGTCGGTCCGATCCTCGACGCCATCAAGTACTCCGGCTTCCACTACGCTACCCGCGCCGGCCTCACCATCTCGGTGTGGGACGCTCTCATCCCTGCCGAGAAGCAGGAGCTGCTCGACCGCGCCCAGGCCAACGTCGACCAGATCAACGAGTACTTCGAGGAGGGCTTCATCAACGAGACGGAGCGCCACATCGAAGTCGTTAACGAGTGGACCGCTTGCACCGACAAGGTTGCAGCGCTCATGCTCGACTTGTTCGACGAGGAGAACCCGCTCTACATGATGGCCGACTCCGGCGCCCGTGGTTCTAAGACCCAGCTGCGTCAGCTCGGCGGCATGCGTGGCCTGATGGCAGACATGTCCGGCGAGACGATCGACCTTCCCATTAAGGCGAACTTCCGCGAGGGTCTGCTGCCGCTCGAGTACTTCATTTCGACCTACGGCGCCCGTAAGGGCCTGGTCGATACCGCATCCCACACCTCGGACTCCGGTTACCTGACCCGTCGTCTGGTTGACGTGGCCCAGGACGTCATCGTCCGCGAGGAGGACTGCGGTACGCACGAGGGCGTCACTTACAACCTCATCATCCCCGGCACCACCGACCTCAACACCGACCTCGTCGGCCGTTGCTTCATTGAGGACGTCGTGGCTCCCGATGGCACCGTGCTCTTTGAGCAGGACGGCTACATCGAGAAGGTCGCCGACATCCAGAAGATGGTCGATGCCGGCCTTAAGAAGGTCAAGCTTCGCGCGCTGCTCACCTGCCGTTCCAAGTACGGCGTGTGCCAGAAGTGCTACGGCTGGGATCTTTCCACCCGTCGTCCGGTCGCCATCGGTACCGCGGTCGGCATTATTGCCGCCCAGTCCATCGGCGAGCCCGGTACGCAGCTTACGATGCGTACCATTCACTCCGGCGGCGTCGCTGGCGTCGACGATATTACGCAGGGTCTGCCTACGGTCAGCCGTATGTTCGATATCGTCGGCAACGTCAACGAGAAGATTCTGGGTCGCGAGGCCGAGCTGGCTCCGTACTCCGGCCACCTCTCGATTAAGCCCGAGAAGTCCGAGTATGTGCTGACGCTCACCGACTCCGAGGACCACACCCGTGTCCTCGACGAGCGTCGCGTCCCCGCTTCGGTGCGCTTTATGCCCGAGATCGAGGACGGCTGCGAGGTTCGCGCCGGCGACCAGATCACCAAGGGCTTCGTCAACTTCCGCAACCTGCGCAAGCTGACCGACATCGAGTCGACGATGCACACCTTCGTCGAGAGCGTCAAGGACGTCTACACCAGCCAGGGCGTCGACCTGAACGACAAGCACATCGAGGTGCTCGCACGTCAGATGCTGCGTCGCGTTCAGATCACCAACCCCGGTGACTCCAAGTACCTGCTTGGTCAGTATGTTGACCGCTATGAGTTCGCCGACGAGGTCGAGCGCGTTGCCCGTCTGGGCGGTCAGGCTCCCGTGGCCGAGCCCGTCATCCTGGGTACGCTCAAGGTCGCGTCCAACATCGACTCCTGGCTGTCGAGCGCTTCGTTCATCCGTACCGCTGGCGTCCTTACCGAGGCTGCCATCGAGGGCAAGGTCGATCACCTGCTCGACCTTAAGTCCAACGTCATCGTCGGTAAGAAGATCCCGGCTGGTACCGGCCTCAAGCCGTACGCCAACGCCAAGCTGACGTATCGCACGGCCGACGGCTATGTCGACATCGACGGTCCGGCTTCGCCCAATGCCAAGTCGCTGCCTGAGTGGGCTCCTGTGGAGCTCAAGGACCTGGACGAGCAGCTCCCGCAGCAGCTCGACTGGGCCGGCTACGACGAGTTCGGTGGTGCTGACGGTTCGTTCACCCGCAACGGCCACACCATCTCCGCCGAGAAGGCTCGCCTGTACCTGTTCGACGACCTGGGCGTGTCGCAGCGCTGGACCAACAAGTTCAGCGAGGTCGGCATCGAGACGGTCGGCGACCTGGTCGGCAAGTCCGAGGAGGATCTGCTGCGCATCGATGGCATCGGTGCCAAGGCGATCGAGGAGCTCCGTGACGGCCTGGAGGCCCACGACCTGCTCTACATCCTCGAGAACAACGACGACGTTGCCGACGAGGAAGACCTCTCGCAGCTGTTGCAGATGGTCTTTAGCCCCGACGGTCCGGACGATATCCTGCTGGGTACCTCCGCTCCGACGCATCACGCCGACGCCGACGAGGAGCTCCTGGGCGCCCCGATCGACGACAAGAAGGCTCCCGCCAACGGCGCGATCAACGAGGACATGGCTTCCCTCGACGAGCTGCTCAACCAGCTCGTGGACACCGACGACGCCGAAGAGGCCAAGGACAACGACGAGGAGTAATTTCCTAGTACGTTAACCGTCCTTCCAAAGACCCGCTTCCCAACAGGGGAGCGGGTCTTTTTTGTTGAAGAAAACCTACCAAAAAGGGACAGGTTTATTTTGGTAGGTTATTCCTGCTTGAATTTGAAACATTTCGTTCGGTCAAAGCGTATCTATGGTGAGGGCCTCAGCAAGAAACATCAGCATCACCGGGAGGTGATTATGGAAGAACAAGCATTTAGACAGGCGGTCGAGGATCACCGTGATGTCGTGTTTCGAATCGCATTGACGTATCTGCGCGATCGTGCCGATGCCGACGATGTCGCTCAAGACGTCTTTCTGAAGTTACTCAAAAGCGATGCCCAATTTGAAAGCTGGGAACATCTTCGTCGATGGCTTATCCGGGTCACGATCAATGAATGCAAATCTCTCTTTCGAAAGCCATGGAGGCGTGTGGAGGATATTGAGAACCTGGCCGATTCGCTTTCGACGGCGCAGGAGGAGACCAAGGCGGTCCTGTCAGACGTTATGCGACTTCCGGAACGATTCCGTGTTCCCATCATGCTCTATTACTATCTGGGCTTTTCGACCTCAGAGATTGCCGAGTTATTGCATGTGCCAGCCGCGACTGTTCGAACGCGTTTGGCTCGCGGCAGATCGAAGCTCAAGTTCATCCTAGAGGAGGGCGACCGTGAAATCCAATCAAATCAAGCAGGCCTTCGAGTCCGTCCAAGCCGATAGCGATCTTGCTGACCGTGTTCTTTATGCCGCTGCTGGTGAGCCGCTTCGCCGAAAGGGTCACGCGAAGCCTCTGTATGTTGCCGTGATCGGATGCCTTGCCGGAGTGCTGGCGACCGGAGGGGTCGCCTACGCCTTCGTCAATTCCAGCTATTTTGCCTCTGCCTGGGGAAACCACGGCAACGGGGATTCCATTACCTGGACCAACGGCGGCTCATCGGGAACTAAATATACCTACACCAGAGAGTTTGGCGATGGCATCGCGCCCCAAAGCCTGGAAGGCGCAGTCCAGGAGGTTAATCTGTCCGTCGAGGGCAACGGCTATACGCTTGATATCCATGAGATGGCAATCGACCAAAACGGCTGCGGAGCCGTGACGTTTACGTTGTCCAATCCAAATGGAGTTAACTACTACAAGCCAGCAGCAGAGATTGGCGAACTTGTTCTCTATGGTGAAGAAGAGCAGGGCATCGGCACGCCCGATATGAAGTTCGGCGAGGAATGGCCTGACACACGCAGCACAATTGATAAGGACACATCAAGCGATACTGTCATTAATGGCACGATGTACTTTGCCGCTATGGATCGCGAGCGAGATTTGCAACATGCTGTCACCTGGAATATCCATTGGACCGAGGGTGAAGGTGAGAGTGCGAGGCGGTTTGAGGCGTCGACACCCGAGTTCAATATTGGAGCGTACGTCGATACAAAGGAACTCCGCTCCGGTGACTCGCCTCTTGAGATTAGCCCGTTTTCCATCCAGACGCACATCGATGATTTGGGCTATGAAGCAGTTGATAATAAGCTGACCGTCAGCTACAAGGATGGATCGGAGCAGATTATCGAAGATGACGACGCAGGGGTGTTCAACTTATATTTTTCTTATGGGCGCAATAGCGGAGAGAACATCTGGGTGCCAACGAAGTTGATTGATGTCGATCAAGTTGTCTCGGTAACCCTTGAAATTGTGAGGTATACATCAACAGGGGAGACCGAAACGAAAGAGCCCTTTACCATCGTCTATTCGTAAGATTTGGGGTCGCTTCCTACTAGGGGAAGCGGCCTCTTTTGCGTTAAATGGAAACGCCGCCGATTTCCATGCGACAGATGAGAGCAGATCACCGCTGGAGCGCGACGTTTCCCCAGATAAAACCGACCAAAATAAACCTGTCCCTATTTGGAAGGGAACGTTGCCCCGACAAGCACGTCGGATTCCCGGTCCGGGCGGCCCGCTGTTTAAGTTTGTCGCGAGTTCCGCACGCAAAGGAAAGCACTTAATGTGCTTTCCGTCTTGCGCAGGACTGTAGAGCAGCAAACTTAAACAGCGGGCCGCCCGGGCCGGGAATCCGCCCCCGCGCACAGGAGGGGATTCCTTTTGTGTAGGCTTTGCGGAAATATGGCTATTTTGGGATACGCCCGGCGGCGTGGTCTGTTGACGGCACAGCTAACGCCACGTATCCTATCGAACTGCGTGTTTCGTAGGGGGATGCTGACCCCTCGATTCAAGCCGTTGCACTTTACAGAAAGCTGGAATCATTCGAGAAGGAGTACGCTTTGCCTACTATTAACCAGCTGGTTCGCCAGGGCCGTCGTTCCGTGCCCAAGAAGTCCAAGAACGCTGCTCTGCAGCACAACTCCCAGAAGCGCGGCGTGTGCACCCGCGTCTTCACCACGAGCCCCAAGAAGCCGAACTCGGCTCTTCGTAAGGTTGCCCGTGTTCGCCTCGTCAACGGCATCGAAGTTACTGCTTACATCCCGGGTGAGGGCCACAACCTGCAGGAGCACTCCATCGTGCTCGTCCGCGGCGGTCGTGTCCGTGACCTCCCTGGTGTCCGTTATCACGTCATCCGTGGCGCCTACGACGCTGCTCCGGTCCAGAACCGTATGCAGGCCCGTTCCAAGTACGGTGCTAAGCGCCCCAAGGCTAAATAAGCCAGATAACGTTTTGATACTTTCGCCGTGTGCCGCCTAAGGGCCGCACGGTAGACACTTAAGGAGATTTCACATGCCGCGTCGTGCAGCAGCTAATCGTCGTGAGGTTCAGCCTGACGCCGTTTACAACAACCGCCTGGTGACTCAGCTCATCAACAAGGTCCTTCTTGACGGCAAGAAGGCCACCGCTGAGCGCATCGTTTACACCGCTTTCGAGATCGTTGCCGAGAAGTCCGAGGGTGGCGACGCTCTCGCTACCTTCAAGAAGGCTATGGACAACGTCAAGCCCACGCTCGAGGTTAAGCCCAAGCGTGTCGGTGGCGCTACCTATCAGGTCCCGATGGAGGTCAACTCCCGTCGTTCCACCGCTCTGGGCATCCGCTGGATCGTCAACTTCTCCCGCGCTCGCAAGGAGAAGACCATGGCCGAGCGTCTCGCCAACGAGATCCTCGACGCTTCCAACGGCCTGGGCGCTTCCGTCAAGAAGCGTGAGGACGTCTTCAAGATGGCCGAGGCCAACCGCGCGTTCTCTCACTATCGTTGGTAAGTTAAGGTAAGGAACTAACATGGCTAAGCCTAAGTACAAGCTTTCCGATACCCGTAACATCGGCATCATGGCTCACATCGATGCCGGTAAGACCACCACGACCGAGCGTATTCTTTACTACACCGGTAAGACCCACAAGATCGGTGAGGTCCATGAGGGCGCTGCCACCATGGACTGGATGGTTCAGGAGCAGGAGCGCGGCGTAACCATTACCTCCGCTGCTACCACCTGCTTCTGGAACAAGGACGGTAAGGACTACCGCATCCAGATCATCGACACCCCGGGCCACGTTGACTTCACCGCCGAGGTCGAGCGCTGCCTGCGCGTCCTCGATGGCGCTGTCGCCGTCTTCGACGCCGTTGCCGGCGTTCAGCCCCAGTCTGAGACCGTTTGGCGTCAGGCTTCTACCTTCAACGTCCCCCGCATCGCCTTCATCAACAAGTATGACCGCGTGGGCGCTGACTTCTTCAACGCTATCGAGACCATGAAGGATCGTCTCGATGCTAACGCCGTGGCCGCTCAGGTCCCGATGGGCGCCGAGGACAACTTCTGGGGTGTCATCGACCTGGTCACCATGACTGCATGGGACTTCAAGGCCGACGAGAAGGGTATGACCTACCCCGAGCCGATGGACGAGATCCCGGCTGAGTTTGCCGACATCGCTGCCACCAAGCGCGAGGAGCTCCTTGACGCTGCTGCCAGCTTTGACGACGAGCTCATGGAGAAGATCCTCATGGAGGAGGACTTCACCGTCGAGGAGCTCAAGGCTGCTCTGCGCAAGGGCGTTCTGGCCAACGAGCTCAACCTCGTCTTCGTGGGTTCCGCCTACAAGAACAAGGGCGTTCAGGAGCTGCTCGACGCTGTCGTCGACTACCTGCCCAGCCCGCTCGACGTCGAGGCCGTCACCGGTACCGATCCGGACACCGGCGAGGAGATTCAGCGTCATCCTTCCTTCGACGAGCCCTTCTCCGGCCTGGTCTTCAAGATCATGACCGACCCGTTCGTCGGTAAGCTCACCTATGTCCGCGTTTACTCCGGCCGCGCCGAGTCCGGCTCCTACGTGGTCAACGCTTCCAACGGTCAGCGCGAGCGCCTCGGCCGCATCCTCGAGATGAACGCCGCCGAGCGTATCGACCGTGACGACGCTGCCGCTGGCGACATCGTCGCTTGCGTCGGCTTCAAGAACTCCACCACCGGTGACACCCTGTGCGCCGAGGGCAAGGAGATCGTCCTCGAGAAGATCGAGTTCGCTAAGCCCGTTATCGACGTTGCCATCGAGCCCAAGACCAAGGCCGAGCAGGATAAGATGTCCCTGGCTCTGACCAAGCTCGCCGAGGAGGACCCGACCTTCCAGGTGTCCACCAACCACGAGACCGGCCAGACCATTATCGCCGGCATGGGCGAGCTGCACCTCGAGATCATCGTCGACCGTCTGCTCCGCGAGTTCAAGGTTGACGCTAACGTTGGTAAGCCCCAGGTTGCCTACCGCGAGACCGCTGGTCACGACGTCGAGAAGGCTGAGGGCAAGTTCGTCCGTCAGTCCGGTGGTCGCGGTCAGTACGGCCACGCCGTCATCAAGCTCGAGAAGATGGAGGAGGGCTTCGGCTACGAGTTCGTCAACGCTATCGTCGGCGGCGTCGTGCCCAAAGAGTACATCCCGTCCATCGACAAGGGCATCCAGGAGGCCCTGAACACCGGTGTTATCGCCGGCTTCCCGGTCCTCGACGTTAAGGTCACCCTGTTCGACGGTTCTTACCACGAGGTCGACTCCTCCGAGGCCGCCTTCAAGATCGCCGGTTCCATGGCTATCAAGGACGCCCTCAAGAAGTCCGATCCGCAGCTGCTCGAGCCGATCATGGCTGTCGAGGTTGAGACCCCCGAGCAGTACATGGGCGACGTTATGGGCAACCTCTCCGGTCGCCGCGGCAAGATCGAGGGCATGGAGGATCGCAAGAACAGCAAGCTCATCCGTGCCAAGGTGCCGCTGGGCGAGATGTTCGGTTACGCTACCGACCTTCGCTCCCAGACCCAGGGCCGTGCATCCTACACGATGCAGTTCGACTCTTATGAGCCCGCGCCCAAGTCCATCGTGGACGAGGTCATGAGCAAGAACGCCTAAGTTCGAGCTCCCTGTTACGTAATCCGCGAGAACATCTCTCGCACTCTTTGGAGGTTTAAGTTGGCTACCCAGAAGATCCGCATTCGCCTCAAGGGCTATGATCACGAGGTCGTCGATCAGTCCGCGAAGCTCATCGTCGAGACCGCTCAGAAGACCGGCGCTCGCGTTTCCGGTCCTGTCCCCCTGCCCACCGAGCGCAACCTGTACACGGTTATCCGCTCGCCGCACATGAACAAGGACTCCCGTGAGCAGTTCGAGATGCGCACCCACAAGCGCCTCATCGACATCCTCGACCCCACCTCGGGCACCGTTGATTCGCTCATGCGTCTCGACCTCCCCGCTGGCGTCGACATCGACATCAAGCTCTAAGCGATATCGCTCATAGCTTAAAGGGCCCCGCTGCCGTAACGGCAGTGGGGCCCTTTTGTTTTGAATGATGGTTTGGACTGCGGGGTAATGCTGCCGAGTAGGTGGTTGCGGCGCCCTATTCGCTCATGGGACGCAGCGATGCCTCCTCAAAATGGAAAGATCGAAAGCCGTCTTCCGTTTCGATGCACGCGCGACCAAAGCCATCGACCGTTTTAAAGATGCCACGCGCCAGCTCGTCACCGACAGGGGAACGGGCGATAACGGTTTCCCCTATCCAATTGAGGTGAGCTACATAATCATCGTGGACGGGCGCGAGCGGTCCGGCGTCTTCTTCCATGGCGTTGAGGCGTTCTGCCCACGCATCTACAGCGTTCACGACTGCGTGATAGACCTGTTTGAGTAGCACATCGACGGCGGGAACGTTCTCGTTGAGATACGAGAGACCGATTGCGGGCAGGCCGCCATCGGGAACCTCCGCGGGCACATAGTTCACGTTGACGCCGATGCCACAGACCGCAAAGGGGCTGCCTTCGTTATCGCGTGCGGCCTCGACCAGAATGCCGCCGAGTTTGCGTCCACTCGCGACCAGGTCGTTGGGCCATTTGAGGCCAATCTCGTTTGCAAGACCCTGCTTTTCGAGTGCTTCGAGCACCGCTAGGCCGCTGACAGCGGCAAGACCAGAGTACTTTGCGGGATTAACGCATGGACGCAGGACAATCGAAAGCAATAGGTTGCCGGCGGTTGAGTCCCACTTGTGCCCGCGCCGACCGCGTCCTGCTGTCTGAGCCCGGGCGGCAAGTCCTGTGCCGTGCGGCGCCCCCTGTTTTCCTGCTTCGAGCAGGTCATCGTTGGTCGATCCGGTTACGTCGACCACTGTTAAACGTAAATCCATAACAGCTGGTACCTCCTAAGGTAATAAGGCAATCGCGTAATGGTGTCGAGAGATAGACACAATGTGAAGCCTTTGTCGCATTTGGACAATTTAATGTTAACACGTCAACAAAGACTGAAATGCGTTATCCTCTCTTGGTCGATGTAAACACGTCAACAACTCAAAGGAGGTTAGTGATGGGTTTCACGATTCTTGGAACAGGCTCGGCGCTTCCTGAACGCAGTGTTTCCAATGACGAGCTGTCTGAGTTCCTCGATACCTCGGATGAGTGGATTTTTACCCGCACGGGTATCAAGAGCCGCCACGTCTGCACCACCGAGTCACTTGACGACCTTGCCGTAGCGGCGAGTGAGCGGGCACTCCAGGTGTCCGGAATCGACGCGAGCCAGCTGGATCTGATCGTCTGCTCGACGACGACGGGTGACCACCTTGTTCCCGCTGAGGCGTGTGCCGTTGCTGAGCGACTAGGCGCGACGTGCCCTGCCTTCGATGTCTCGGCGGCTTGTGCCGGCTTCGTATTTGCGCTCGATGTCGCCGAGGGCTATATCGCCCGCGGTCGCGCCGAGCGCGTGCTTGTCGTTGCTGCCGAGCAGATGACGCGCGCGCTCGACTGGACCGACCGTGCCACCTGCGTGCTCTTTGGCGATGGGGCAGGCGCCGCAGTGATTGAGGCTGGGGGAGACAGTCCCCTTGCCGTTGAGCTTTCGACGGCGCCCGACGTCGAGACGTTGCGCGTTCCCGGTCTGGTCGGTACCTCGCCGTTTAAGGCTTCCGCAGATAGCGCGAGCGTGCTGTCCATGAATGGCCGCCGCGTGTTCAAGTTCGGCGTCAACGCCATCTGCGACACGGTCCATAAGCTTGCGATCGATGCGGGCATTTTGGTCGAAGACATCGATCATTTTGTATTCCATCAGGCTAACGAACGAATCCTGAGCCAGGCGGTTAAGCGCCTGGGCGTGCCGGACGAGCGCGTGGTTCGCACGTTGCACGAGACCGGCAACATTTCGAGCGCATGCATTCCGCTTGCCCTCGACCGGCTGGCAAACGCCGGTGCACTTCACACAGGCGACACCATCGCCTTGGTTGGATTTGGCGCCGGTCTGGATATAGGTGGCTATCTGCTTCGTTGGAAGTAGTCGCACATAGGAAATAAAAACGCCCTAGGGCACAACCAAAGGAGAACTACCATGGCAGATCAGAAGACCTTCGAGCGCGTTTGCGACGTTATCCGCGAGACCGCCGGTCTTGACGATGTCGAGATGAAGCCCGAGTCCACGCTCGAGGAGATTGGTCTCGACAGCCTGGGCACCGTCGAGATCCTCGTTGCCGTCGAGGACGAGTTTGGCATCCAGCTCGATACCGAGGAGAACCCCAAGACGGTCGGCGAGTTCGCCGATACGGTCGAGGCGGCATTGGAGAAGTAGAGATGCTCAAGACTCCTCTCTGCGATCTGCTCGGCATCGAAAAGCCCGTGTTCCAGGGCGGTATGGCCTGGATTGCCGATGCCTCGCTGGCGTCCGCAGTGTCCGAGGCGGATGGCTTAGGCATCATCGCGGCCATGAACGCCGACGCCAACTGGCTTCGCGACCAGATTCATGAGCTGCGCGCCAAGACGGATAAGCCCTTTGGCGTGAACGTCATGCTCATGAGCCCGTTTGCCGACGAGGTTGCACAGGTCGTGATTGACGAGCGAGTGCCGGTCGTCGTGACGGGCGCCGGCAATCCCGCCAAGTACATGAAGGCGTGGAACGAGGCGGGCATCAAGGTCATCCCGGTCGTTGCCTCGGTGGCGCTGGCGCGCCTCGTGGCACGTCGTGGAGCCACGGCGGTTGTTGCCGAGGGTACCGAATCGGGCGGCCATATTGGCGAGACCTCGACGATGGCACTGGTGCCGCAGGTCGTCGATGCGGTTGACATTCCCGTCGTGGCCGCCGGCGGTATTGCCGACGGCCGCGGCGTGGCGGCCGCCTTTATGCTGGGCGCCGAAGGCGTGCAAGTGGGTACGCGCTTTCTGGTCGCAGACGAGTGCACCGTCTCGGAGCAGTACAAAGAGATGGTCCTGAAGGCCAACGACACCTCGACGCGTGCGACCGGTCGCTCGACGGGACATCCAGTGCGCGCCCTCAAGAGCCCCTTCACCAACGCCTATGCCAAGAGCGAGGGTTCCGGCGCGAGTGCCGAGGAGCTCGGTGCTATGGGAACCGGTGCGCTGCGTAAGGCCGCCAAGGACGGCAACTACGAAGAGGGTTCGTTTTTGTGTGGACAGATTGCCGGCATGGTCAACGAGCGCCAGAGCGCACGCGAAATCGTTGACGACCTGGTCGATGGCGCCGAGCACGTCCTGAAGGGTGCGTGCGCATGGGTGGCGTAGCGTTTTTGTTTGCCGGCCAGGGTGCCCAGCACCCCGCGATGGGCGTCGACTTGATCGAGACATCGCCGGCGGCCGCCGAGGTGTTCGCCATTGCCGACGAGGTGCGCCCGGGGACCAGCGAGCAATGCCGGAGTGCCTCCAAGGAGGAGCTCTCGCAGACCGAGAACACGCAGCCGTGCGTGTTCGTTCACGACCTAGCAGCGGCTGCCGCCCTGCGTGAGCGCGGCGTGGTGCCTGTCGCCTGTGCGGGATTCTCGCTGGGCGAGGTCGCCGCGCTCACCTTTGCGGGGGCGTTCGATACGCGAGCGGGCTTTGAGCTCGTGTGCGAGCGCGCGGCGCTGATGGCCGCGGCTGCCGAGCGCCATCCGGGCGGCATGCGCGCCGTCATCAAGCTCGATGCGGCGCAAGTCGAGGGCCTGGCAAAACAGGCCGGCGAGGACTGCTGGCCAGTCAACTACAACAGCCCACAGCAGACGGTTGTGGCCGGAGCGCCCGAGGCGCTGCAGGAGCTCGACGTCCTAGTAAAAGAGGCTGGCGGCCGCGCCATGAAGGTCGCGGTGTCGGGTGCATTTCATAGCCCCTATATGGCCGAGGCGACCTGTGGCCTTGCCGCATATATTGAGGCCGGTCACGCGCCGTCCCCGTTGCTCATTCCTGTTTTGGCAAATATGACAGCGGCGCCCTATCCGGCGGATCCCCAGACGGCATCGGATGTCTTGGCCAATCAGGTGAGCCATGCCGTACGCTGGGTCGATACGCTGCATGCTCTGCAGGATCAAGGCATCGACACGTTTATTGAGGTCGGCCCCGGCAAAACGCTGTCCGGCCTGGTCAAGCGTACGCTGAGCGACGTTCGTGTGTATTCGTGCGAGACGGCCGAGCAGGTCGCAGCTATTGCCGACGAGCTCGCATAGTCCACAGGGCTGTAACCCGAAAGGAATGACATGGGCAACTTGAACAATGGCGCGCTCGAGCGCAACGACTCACGTCGCGTGGCACTGGTCACGGGCGGCTCGCGGGGTATCGGCCGCGCCTGCGCTATCGGTCTGGCGGAGGATGGCTACGATATCGCCGTCGTCTATGCCGGCAGCGTCGATGCGGCGCGCGAGACGTGCGACGCCTGCGAGGCGGCTGGCGCCACGGCGCGCTCATATCAATGCGACGTGGCCGACCCCGCTGCCGTCAACGCGTGCGTGGAAGCGGTCCTCAACGACTTTGGCTCCATTTGGGCGCTCGTCAACAACGCTGGCATCACCCGCGATGGCCTGCTCATGCGCATGGGCGATGACGCCTTCGATCGCGTGCTCGATGTCAATCTTAAAGGAACGTTTAACACGACGCGCGCGCTCACCAAGACCTTTATGCGCCAGCGCGGCGGCTGCGTCGTCAACATGAGCTCGGTCGTGGGCCTGATGGGCAATGCCGGGCAAGCCAACTACGCTGCCTCCAAGGCGGGCGTGATCGGCCTGACCAAGGCGGTGGCGCGCGAGCTTGCGCCCCGCGGCGTACGAGTGAACGCGGTTGCCCCCGGGTTTGTCGAGACGGATATGACGGCAAAGCTCTCGGAGAAGGTGCGTACGGTAACCGAGGAGCAGATTCCCCTTAAGCGTATGGCGCGCCCCGAGGAGGTGGCCGGCGTAGTGCGCTTTCTGGCGAGTGATGCGGCTGCCTACATTACGGGTGAGGTCGTGCGCGTCGACGGCGGAATGGCGATGTAGAAACCAGGGCCGAAGAACGGCTTGGATGAGGAGACCATGATGGAACAGAGAGTTGCAATCACCGGTATCGGTGCCGTGTCGCCGCTCGGCAACACCGCGCTTGCCACCTGGGCGGCAATGTGTGCTGGCACGTGCGGCATCGGCCCGATCACGCACTTCGATACCGATGCGTTTGCCGTCAAGGTGGCAGCCGAGGTCAAGGGCTTTGACGGCAACGAGTACTTTGGCAAGCGTGACGCCAAGCATCTCGACCCCTGCGTTCAGTTTGCGATGGCGGCTTCGGACGAAGCCATGCACGATGCGGGCTTTGATGTCGAAGGCGCCATCGATCGCGAGCGCCTGGGCGTCTACGTGGGCTCGGGCGTGGGCGGCATGACGACGCTCGTCGACAACGTCCATACGATTGCCGAACGTGGGCCCCGCCGCGCATCGCCCTATATGATCGCGATGATGATCCCCAACATGGCATCGGGCAATATCGCAATCCGCCACAAGGCAAAGGGCCCGACCCTGCCCGTGGTGACCGCGTGCGCAACCTCGGCCCATGCGGTGGGCGAGGCGTTCCGCGCCATCAAGCACGGCTATGCCGACGCGATCCTCGCGGGCGGCGCCGAGGCCGCAATTATCCCCGATGCCGTTGCGGGCTTTACGTCCTGCCGCGCATTGACCACCAACCCTGATCCCGCGACGGCTTGCCGCCCGTTCGATGCAGACCGCGATGGCTTTGTGATGGGCGAGGGCGCCTGCGTGCTCGTGCTCGAGAGCATGGAACATGCGCAGGCGCGCGGTGCGCACATTTATGCCGAGGTCGTGGGCTACGGCAACACCGATGATGCCTATCACATCACGAGCCCTGATCCCGAGGCTGCCGGCATTGCCCGCGCGATATCGCTGGCGGTGACCGAGGGCGACGTCAGGCCTTCCGAGGGCCTCTACATCAATGCCCACGGCACATCGACCAAGCTCAACGATTCGTCCGAGACGGCGGGCATTAAGCGTGCGCTCGGCGAGGACGCGGCGCGCGCCGCGCACGTCTCGTCGACTAAGTCGATGACCGGCCACATGATCGGTGCCACGGGCGCCATCGAGGTCATGGCCTGCGCCATGGCGCTCGAGCAGGGCGTGGTGCCGCCGACCATTAACTACCGCACGCCCGATCCCGCCTGCGATCTTGACTACACGCCCAATCGCGCAGTTCGCGCCGACCTTACCTGGGCGCTTTCGACCAACCTAGGCTTTGGCGGGCACAACGCCGCCATCGCGCTGCGTAGATATACGAGGAGCTAGAGCATGGATTCCAAAAGACTTGCCGAGATAGCCGATGTGATGGAGGACCGCGGCCTCACGCGCGTGCGCGTTGAGGAGCCCGATGGCACCGCGGTCGAACTCGAGCGCGCGAGCGCCGCACAGCCGGTTGCCGTGCCCATGCCCATGCCGAGCGCTATGGCCGCTCCAGTTGCAGCTCCCACAGTCGCGCCTGCCGCACCGGAGCCCGCCGCGCAGACACCTGCCGCCGCACCAGAGCCCAAGGGCACCGAGGTGACCGCTCCCATGGTCGGCGTTTTCTATGCTGCCCCGGCGCCGGGCGACGAGCCGTTTGTGCACGTGGGCTCTAAGGTCAAGGCCGGCGAGACGCTCTGCATCATCGAGGCCATGAAGGTTCTCAACGAGGTAACGGCAGAGGCAGACGGCGAGGTGCTCGAGATCTGCGTGGCCGACGGCGACCTCGTGGAGTTTGGCAGCTGCCTCATGAGGATCGGATAGGTGATATCCATGAACAAAGAAGAGCTTAAGGAACTGTTGCCGCATCGCGAACCGATGCTTTTGCTCGACGAGGCCGAGCTGGTGGGCGACGAGGCCCACGGCAAGATCACGATCACGGGCGACGAGTACTTTTTGCAGGGGCATTTTCCGGGAAACCCGGTGGTCCCCGGCGTGATTCAGTGCGAGATGCTCGCCCAAAACTGTTGCGTGCTGCTGATGGGCGATGAGGAGGCGCGCGGCGCGACGCCGTTCTACACGAGTCTGGACAAGGTGCGCTTTAAGCGTCCGGTGCGCCCGGGCGACACGGTTGATCTGGTGTGCTCCATCACGCGTGCGCGCGGGCCGTTCCGCTTTGCGACGGGTACTGCGAGCGTCAACGGTGAGGTTTGCTGCCGCGCCGATATGTCTTTTGCACTCATGCACGAAAGTTAAGGAAGGCTTCATGTTCGACAAAGTGCTCATCGCCAACCGCGGCGAAGTCGCGGTCCGTGTTATCCGCGCGTGCCGCGATATGGGCATCAAGACCGTCGCCGTCTACTCCACGGCCGATGCGGACGCGCTGCACGTGCAGCTTGCCGACGAGGCGTATTGCATCGGCGGCCCGCGTCTTGCCGAGAGCTACCTCAACGACGATGCTGTGCTCACCTGTGCCGTGAAGTCGGGAGCTAAGGCAATTCATCCCGGCTATGGCTTTTTCTCCGAGAAGGCGAGCTTCGTGCGCGACTGCGACAAGTATGGCCTGGCGTTTGTTGGTCCTTCGGCCAAGGTGATCGACAGCATGGGCGACAAGGACGCCGCACGTCGAACGGCTGCCGCGGCGGGCGTGCCCATCGTGCCGGGCTGCGATTTGCTCAAAAGTCCCGAGGAGGCAACGGCCGAGGCTGAGCGCATTGGCTGCCCCGTGCTTATTAAGGCGCGTGCGGGCGGCGGCGGTCGCGGTATTCGTAAGGTCGAGCGCGTGGAAGATGCGGCAAAGGCCTTTATTGAAGCACGCGCCGAGGGCGAGGCCGTTTTTGGCGACGGCGAGTGCTACATGGAGAAGTTCGTCGCGCCGGCGCATCACGTTGAGGTACAGATTATGGCCGATAAGCAGGGCCATGTGTTTTCGCTCGGCGAGCGCGAGTGCTCGGTGCAGCGGCGCAACCAAAAGCTAATCGAGGAGAGCCCCGCGCCGTGCCTCGACGGACACGACGACATTCGTGCTCGCATGCACAAGGCAGCGCGTGACCTGGCTCGTGCCGTCGGCTACGAAGGAGCCGGTACCATCGAGTTCCTGTATTCGGACGACGGCAATTTCTACTTTATGGAAATGAACACGCGCTTGCAGGTGGAGCATCCGGTTACGGAGTTTGTGACCGATACCGACTTGGTCAAGTGGCAGCTGCGCGTGGCAGCCGGCCAGCCTCTGCCCTTTGAGCAGGAGGACATGCCGGTCCGCAACCATGCTATGGAGTGCCGCATCAATGCCGAAACGCCAGACTTTCTGCCGTCATGCGGAACGGTCACCGCGTTGCGTGTGCCGGGTGGTCCGCGCGTGCGCTGGGATTCCGCCATGTTTGCCGGTGCGAAAGTTCCGCCGTACTACGACTCCATGCTCGGCAAGCTCATCGTGTGTGCGCCCACGCGTGACGGCGCCATTCGCAAGATGCGCTCGGCCCTGGGCGAGCTCGTGATTGAGGGCGTGAGCGAAAACAGCGAGCTTCAGCTCGACGTGCTGGCAAACGACGAGTTCTTGTCGGGCATGTATCACACCGATCTAATGGGGCATCTCTATGCTGATGAATAGAAAAGCGAAGACGGTCAACGTCCTCGAGGGACCGATGACCGAGTCGTGCGCCGAGTTTCCCGCGCGCCACGTGTTTATCAAGTGCCCGGAGTGCCGCCGCGTGATCGATGAGGCGCGCCTGCACGACAACCTCGAGGTCTGCCCTCGTTGCGGCAAACACTTTCGCGTGAGCGGGCGCGACCGCA
Organism: Collinsella aerofaciens; assembly: GCF_015555045.1. GTDB lineage: Bacteria > Actinomycetota > Coriobacteriia > Coriobacteriales > Coriobacteriaceae > Collinsella > Collinsella aerofaciens_W. The sequence continues at coordinate 89,567 of NZ_JADNJQ010000004.1, forward strand.
TGCACATGACGATTGACGAGGGCACGTTTGAGGAATGGGATGCCAGTCTGGCGCCGGAGGACTTCCTTTCGTTTCCCGGCTATGCCGACAAGCTCAAGAGCGTGAGCGAACGTTCGGGCGAGCGCGATGCCGTTGTGTGCGGCAAGGGCAAAATCTGCGGTTGCGATACGGCGCTCTTCTTTATGGACGCCAACTTTATGATGGGCTCGATGGGTTCCGTGGTGGGCGAGAAGATCTGCCGCACATTTGAGCGTGCGACCGAGCTGGGACTGCCGGTCGTTGGCTTTACCGTATCGGGTGGCGCCCGCATGCAGGAGGGCGTGACCTCGCTCATGCAGATGGCCAAGATTTCTGCGGCGGTTAGGCGCCATAGCGAGGCGGGCGGCCTGTATATCACGGTGCTCACTGACCCCACGACCGGAGGCGTAACCGCGAGCTTTGCCATGGAGGGCGACATTATCCTGGCCGAGCCCGATGCCCTGACGGCATTTGCCGGCCCGCGCGTGATCGAGCAGAACATGCACAAGCGCCTGCCCAAGGGATTCCAGCGCTCCGAGTTTTTGCTGGAGCACGGCTTTTGCGATGCCGTTGTTCCGCGTGGCGAGATTGCGCTCACGGTAGGCGAGCTGCTGGCGCTGCACGAAGGGCACGCGCCCGGCCTGGGGGCACCGCATGAGATCGTGCATACGGGTCGCCGCGGCAAAAAGCTGGGACACTTGTTCAAGCGCTCGGCCGCACCAAAAACCGCGCTCGAGATTGTCAAGCAGACCCGCTCGGCAGATCGCGCCACGGCAGGCGAGATGATCTCGCTGGGCCTGGATGGATTTGTGGAGCTGCACGGCGACCGCTACTTTGGCGACGACGCTGCTGTGGTGGCTGGCATTGGCTGGAAAGACGGACGCCCCGTAACGGTCATCGCCATCGAGCGCGGCACCACGACCAAAGAGCGCATGCGTCGCAACTTTGGTATGGCACATCCCGAGGGCTACCGCAAAGCGCGTCGCCTGATGCGCCAGGCCGAAAAGTTTGGTCGACCGGTTCTGTGCCTGGTCGATACTTCGGGCGCGTTTTGCGGCATCGGTGCCGAGGAACGCGGCCAGGGTGAGGCGATTGCCCAGAACCTCATGGAGATGAGCGGCCTTAAGACGCCGATTGTCTCGGTGGTGACAGGCGAGGGCGGCTCTGGTGGCGCGCTGGCGCTGTCCGTGGCCGACCGCATCCTGATGCTCTCGAGCTCGGCCTATTCGGTCGTGAGCCCCGAGGCCTGTGCGTCGATCCTGTGGAAGGATACCGAGCGCGCGAATGAGGCCGCCGAGGCGCTTAAGCTCACGGCCCCCGATCTGCTGGCGCTCGGCATCATTGACGGCATTGTTGACGATAAGGGCCTGTCGCATGAGGAGATCGCCGGTGCCGTCATGTCCTCGGCATTTGATGCCTTCGATGCGCTTGGGCAGCTCGACGACGCGACCCTCACAAACCTCCGCTACGAAAAGTACCGCGCAATCGGTCAGTACCGCACGATGTGACAAAGGGACAGCCCGCATGTCATATTGGGAAAGGCGTTCCATGCTACAAGTTTCTAACACCTCGTTTACAACGTCGGTTTCATCAAACGCCATGGCCGTGGTCGATTATCTGTCCAAAAGCATGATGTCGGCGCTGCCGTTTATTGTCTGCGCGGCGTTGTTCCGCACCGTCGCCGTCATTATGGGCGAAGGCATGCTGGGCCTGTGGTCTGCCGATTCCGAAATCTATCGCCTGTTCTACAGTTGGCTCTATAACGCCGGCTACTACTTTTTGCCCATCTATCTTGGTTGGGCGGCCGCCCGCCAGCTCGGTTGCTCGGAGCAGCTGGGTATGATGCTGGGCGGCGTATTGATTGCGCCCGATCTGCTCAAGCTCGTCGATGCCGCATCGACGACGGGGGCATCGATGACTTCCGTGTATGGTCTGCTTCCCGCGCCGGTCAACGATTACACGACGACTGTTATTCCAGTTCTCCTTTCGGTGCCTGTGCTATGGCGAGTGGAGTGTTTCTTTAAGCGCGTTATCCCTAGGGCCGTGGCGTTTTCGTTTGTTCCGTTTGCGACCATGCTTGTCATGGTTCCGGTTTCGCTGTGTATTACGGCACCGGCGGGCAGCTATCTGGGCATGCTGTTGGGCCAGCTTATGTTTATGCTTGGCAATTCCGGTGGCATCGTGTCGCTGCTCACGCTCATGGGGCTTGCTGCGGGCTGGGAGTTCCTAAAGATCGCCGGCGTCAGCAACGTTGTCCTATCGCTCGCCTATGCGCAGTTTATGAGTGTGGGAACGGATTCGTGCATCCTGATCGCCGCGACGATGGCAACGTTCGCCGTTTGGGGCATGCCCTTTGGCGCGTCGCTTCGCGTTGCGGATAAGGACGAGAAGGCGCTCATGCTGGGCTATTCAATCTCGGGTGTTCTTGGCGGCGTAAGCGAGCCGGCGCTGTACGGTTGCGGCTTTAAATATGGCAGGTGCCTGACGTGCATGGCCATTGGCGGCGCCGTCGGAGGCCTTGTTGCGGCCGTGGGCCACGTTACGGCCTATACCATCGGCATGACGAATGTCCTTATGGTCATTGGCTTTGCCACGGGCGGCATCTCGAACCTGCTGTGGTGCTGCGCTGCCGGCGGTGTGGCATTTGCGGTGTCTGCGGCGCTGAGCTACTGCTTTGGCGTGGTGCCGGCGAAGGGGCGGGCGGCAGAAGACGGAGCCGATTTGCCCGAAACCTCGAAGAGCGCGGCCGAAGCAAGCGCATAAATCGATCGACAAAGGGACAGTCCTGCATGTCACATTCCAAGGTCGTGGCCCATGTGGGTTGCGGCCTTTTTGTATCTGGGGGACAAAGTGGCTACACTACAATCCGTTTGAGCAATAGATATATAGATAGCATCGTGGGGGCGGATGTAGATGGTTGAGTGGATTGTTAAGCGTGCGCAGGGCGACCGTGCGCGCGTGGGCACGTTGACGGGCGTGGTGTGTATTCTCGCCAATGTGGCACTATGCGCTGCAAAGGGCGCAATTGGCGTGCTGTCGGGATCGGTTTCGATCGTGGCGGATGCCATGAACAACCTGTCCGATGCCAGCTCGAATATCGTGAGCGTGCTGGGCTTTAAGCTGGCGAGCAAGCCGGCCGACCCCGAGCATCCTTACGGCCACGGTCGCTATGAGTATCTCTCGGGTCTGGTCGTGGCGGCGCTCGTGCTGCTGATTGGCGTTGAGCTGGTGAAGTCCTCGGTCGAGCGCGTCATCCACCCCGAACCTGTCGAGTTCTCGCTTGCCCTGGTGGCAGTTCTAGTGCTTTCGATGGTCGTAAAGCTCTGGATGGCGGCCCTCAACCAAAAGCTCGGCGATCGCATTGAGTCCGAGACGCTGCATGCGACCGCGCAGGATTCCAAGAACGATGTCCTTGCTACGGGCGCCGTGCTGGCGTGCGCAATTGTTTCGCAGGTGACGCACATCAATCTTGATGCATGGGTCGGCCTTGCCGTTGGCGCTTATATTGGCTGGAGCGGCTTTGAACTCATCCAGGATACGGTGAGCCCGCTTTTGGGCCAGTCACCCGATCCTAAGCTGGTCAAGCACATTCGAGACAAGATCATGAGCTATCCCGGCGTTTTGGGCGTTCACGATTTGATGGTTCACGACTACGGCCCGGGCAGGAAGTTTGCAAGTGCGCACGCCGAGATGGCGGCCGAAGCCAGCCCGCTGGAAAGCCACGACACGCTCGATAACATCGAGCAGTCGTTTAGGGACGAAGACGGCATGATCGTTACGCTTCACTACGATCCCATCGTGACCGATGACCCCAAGCTGGCGAGCATGCGCTTGCGCATTCACGCCATGGCCCAGGAGATCGATAGCCGCCTCTCGATTCATGACCTACGCTGTGTGCCGGGTTCTACGCACACCAACGTGATCTTTGACTGCGTGCGTCCCTCGGATCTGCAGATGAGTGCCGAAGACTTAAAGCATGCGCTGGCACAACGGGTCGAATCGGAATATCCCAAGTCGATTGCCAAGATTACGATCGACGAAGACTACGTAGGGCATACCCACGAGTAAGGCTGTGCCGGCAAAGCAGGTTATGCAGAAGGGGAGAGCATGAAGAAGCTGTATCTACTCCGCCACGGCCAGACGGAGTTCAACGTCAAAAAGCTGGTCCAGGGCCGCTGCGATTCACCGCTGACCGACCTGGGCCGCAAACAAGCGGGAATGGCAGCCGCATGGCTCAAGGGCCACGACGTTGTCCCCGACAAAGTGGTCTCTTCGCCCTTAGGCCGAGCCATGGACACAGCTCAGCTCGTCGCTACCGAACTCCTCGGCCCGGACGCAGCAGTCGAGCCCTGCGAAGGCATCATCGAGCGCTGCTACGGCACCTTCGAAGAAGGCCCCCACGACGCCCTGCCCACCGACGTCTGGGATCCGGGCGAGGACCTGGTCCCCTTCGGAGGAGAAGGAAGCCAGGCGCTGCAAGAACGTATGGTGGATGCGCTTACCAATATCATGGGCTCCGAGGGCATCGAAACCCTCCTAGCAGTAAGCCACGGCAGCGCCAGCCGCCAATTCATCAAGGCTGCAGCCCCAGAGGGCTTCGAGCTCCCAACAAAACTCCCCAACTGCGCCATCATGATCTTCGATTTTGAAGAGGCAAAGCCACAAGCAGAAGGCGAACCGTCCCAATGCAAGTTCACCCTCCAGCAAATAGTGGACCCCCAACAAAGTCATTAGCCTGAGCGAGCAAGGTTTAGCAGACATCAACGTGGCGTTCCCAGTGTGCGGCGGAGGGGGCGGGCCTGAGACATATTAAGGTTGTCGCGAGTTCCGCACGAACAGGAGAGCACTTAATGTGCTCTCCGTCGTGAGCAGGACTGTAGAGCAGCAACCTTAATATGTCTCAGGCCCGCCCCCTCCGCCGCACACTGGGAACGTGCCACGCACTTTACCTGCGTAAACAATGTGAGTGAAATATGAATCTCGATGGATACGCCCGCAGCCGTGTATACTAAACAGCTGTGTGTAACCAGGGGAGTATTCTGGCTGGACAAAATGCCTGCTTAATAGGGTTGTCAGGTAGTCCGGGCGAAATACAAGGCTGGGGAGCACGTCGTGTAAGTAGTGGTCCTCTAGGGGCGTACGCTCGGTGGCGTACGCATTGTCCCAAGACCACGCGAGAGTTGGGATCATATCTTGATCAGCATGATTCTCGGCCGCAAGATTGGCATGACCCAGGTTTGGGACGAGGACGACAACGTCGTTCCCGTCACGGTCATCCAGGCTGGCCCCTGCGCTGTCTCGCAGGTTAAAACTCAGGCAACCGACGGCTATGATGCCGTCCAGATCGGTTTCGGCGACATCAAGGCCAAGAACGTGAACAAGCCCATGGCTGGTCACTTCGCCAAGGCTGGCGTCGAGCCTGTCCGCTTCCTTCGTGAGGTCCGCGTCGAGAACGGCGAGGAGCACAAGGTCGGCGAGGTCGTCACCGTCGCTGATTTCGCTGATGTCGAGAAGGTCGACGTCATCGGTACCTCCAAGGGTAAGGGCTTCCAGGGTCGCATCAAGCGCTGGGGTCAGCGCCGCGGTCCTATGACGCATGGTTCTCACTTCCAGCGTCACCCCGGTTCTATCGGTCAGTGCGCCTATCCTGCGCGCGTCCTCAAGGGCGTCAAGATGGCCGGTCACATGGGTAACGAGCGCGTTACCGTCAAGAACCTTTCCGTTGTCCGCATCGATGCCGAGCAGAACCTCATCTTGGTCAAGGGCGCTGTCCCGGGTGCCAAGAATGGTCTCGTCGCCATCCGTATGGCCTAAGGGCCCAGCCCATTTAGCCCAGCGTCATACCAAGGAGAACACTTAAATGGCAAAGTTTGAAGTAAAGAACAGCGAGGGCAAGAAGGTCGCCGAGGCCGAGCTCGCCGCTGAGGTGTACGGCATCGAGCCGAACATCCACGTTATGCACCACATCGTCAAGTGCCAGATGGCCTCTTGGCGTCAGGGCACCCAGTCCGCTAAGGGCCGCTCTGAGGTTTCCGGTGGCGGCAAGAAGCCTTGGCGTCAGAAGGGCACCGGCCGTGCCCGCCAGGGTTCCATCCGTGCTGCCCAGTGGCGTCACGGTGGCGTCGTCTTCGCCCCCAAGCCCCGTTCCTACGCTAAGCGTATGAACAACAAGGAGGTCAAGCTGGCTATGCGCTCCGCGCTGTCCGCCAAGCTGGCCGATGGCGAGCTCGTGCTCGTCGACGACTACGGCTTCGAGAAGCCTTCCACCAAGGCTGCCGTCGCCATGCTCAAGGCTCTCGGCCTTGAGGGCAAGCGTCTGACCATCATCGTTCGCGATGAGGACGTCAACGCCTACCTGTCGTTCCGCAACATTCCCAAGACGTTCATCATCACCGCTGACGAGGCCAACACCTACGATCTCGTCAACAACAACGCCGTGCTGATGCCCGCCGACATCGCCGCTCACTTCGGGGAGGTGCTTGCATAAATGACCGCCCACGAGATCATCATCCGTCCGATCGTGTCCGAGCGTTCCTTCTCCGGCATGGAGCTGAACAAGTACACGTTCGAGGTCGCCAAGGATGCTAACAAGTATCAGATCAAGGACGCTGTCGAGGAGATCTTCGGCGTCAAGGTCGTTCGCGTGAACACCCTGACGGTCAAGCCCAAGACCAAGCGCGTGCGCTATGTCGCCGGCAAGACCCGTTCTTGGAAGAAGGCCATCGTCACGCTGGCCGAGGGCGACACCATCGAGGTCTTTGGCAACCAGGCCTAAGACTCGCTGCTGTTGAGTGAGCTCATGCCTCCCAAAAAGGGGAGGCGAGAGCTCAAGGTTTTGGGCGTATAAAATGGACACGCCCGGAACCGTGTATACGTCCGGTGTCATCGCACCCGAGGCAGAACCTCGAATCCCTGTCTGCGATGGCTAACGGATTCCTATTGAAAGGGATTGTAATGGCTGTAAAGCACCTTAAGCCGACCTCCGCTGGTAGGCGTTGGCAGACGATCTCCGACTTCTCCGAGATCACCTGCACCAAGCCCGAGAAGTCTCTTCTCGAGCCCCTGCCCAAGAAGGCCGGTCGTAACAACAACGGCCGCATCACCACCCGCCACCAGGGCGGCGGCGTGAAGCGTCGTTACCGCGTGATCGACTTCAAGCGCAACAAGGATGGCGTGCCCGCCAAGGTTGCCACGATCGAGTACGATCCGAACCGTTCCGCTCGCATCGCTCTGCTGCACTACGCTGACGGTGAGAAGCGCTACATCCTGGCCCCCAAGGGCCTCGAGGTCGGTCAGACCATCATGTCCGGTTCTGACGCCGACATCAAGCCGGGCAACGCTCTGCCCCTCGCCGACATCCCCGTCGGTACGCTCATCCACGCCGTCGAGTTCCAGCCGGGCAAGGGCGCTGCTATCGCCCGTTCCGCCGGTAACTCCTGCCAGCTGATGGGTAAGGAGGGCAAGTACGCTATCGTCCGTATGCCTTCCTCCGAGATGCGCCGCATCCTCGTTACCTGCCGCGCCACCGTCGGTGAGGTCGGCAACGCCGATCACTCCAACATCGTCATCGGCAAGGCCGGCCGTAAGCGTCACATGAACGTGCGCCCGACCGTCCGCGGTACCGTCATGAACCCTGTCGACCACCCGCACGGCGGTGGCGAGGGCAAGAACCACACCTCTGGTCGTCCCTCCGTTACCCCCTGGGGTAAGCCGACGAAGGGCCTTCGTACGCGCAAGAAGAAGAAGGTCTCGAACCAGCACATCATTCGTCGCCGTAAGAAGTAATTTCGGATACCGAGTTTTAGGAGAAAGCACTTATGAGCAGAAGTCTCAAAAAGGGCCCGTTCGTGGAGACTCGCCTTCTCTCGCGTATCACCGCGATGAACGAGGCTGGCAAGAAGGACGTCGTGAAGACCTGGTCCCGCGCGTCCACCATCTTCCCCGAGATGGTTGGTCACACCATCGCCGTCCACGACGGCCGCAAGCATGTGCCCGTGTATGTTACCGAGTCCATGGTTGGTCACAAGCTCGGCGAGTTCGCGCCGACTCGTACGTTCCGTGGCCACAAGGCCAAATAGGGGGTTAACCGTAAATGGCAACTAAGTCTATTGAAACTGAGGCCACCGAGGTTCGCGCCGTCGCTAAGTACGTGCGTGTTTCCCCCAGCAAGGCCCGCCTGGTGGTCGATCTGATCCGCCGCAAGCCTGTCGCTCAGGCCTTCGACATCCTCCACTTCTGCGACCGCGCCGTCGCCGTGGATGTCGAGAAGGTTCTCCGTTCCGCCGTTGCGAACGCCGAGAACAACAACGGTCTGCGTGCCGACAACCTGGTTGTCGCCGCTGCCTATGTTGACGAGGGTCCGACGCTTAAGCGCATCCGTCCCCGCGCCAAGGGTTCCGCTTCTCGCATTCTGAAGCGTACTTCCCACATCACCGTCGTCGTTGCTCCTCGAAAGGAGGCGTAAAGCTGTATGGGTCAGAAAGTCTACCCCACCGGCTTCCGTCTTGGCATTACCGAGAACTGGCGCTCCCGCTGGTTCGCAGAGAAGGATTACGCTAAGACCCTCGGTAACGATCTCGAGATCCGCAAGTACCTCGAGAAGCGTCTTTCCCGCGCAGCTGTCTCCCGCGTCGAGATCGAGCGCGCTGGCGACAAGGTGAAGGTCATCATCCTCACTGCTCGCCCCGGCGTTGTCATCGGTAAGAAGGGTGCCGAGATCGATACCCTCCGCACCGAGCTCGAGAAGGTCGCTGGCGTCTCCAAGGGCCAGCTCTCCGTCGACGTTGTCGAGATCAAGCGCCCCGAGCTCGACGCCAACCTCGTTGCTCAGTCTATCGCCGAGCAGCTCGAGGGCCGCGTTGCCTTCCGTCGCGCTATGCGCAAGGCTGTCCAGTCCGCCCGCAAGGCCGGCGCTAAGGGCATCCGTATCCAGTGCTCCGGTCGTCTCGGCGGTGCCGAGATGGGCCGTCGTGAGTGGTACCGTGAGGGTCGCGTGCCTCTGCACACCCTCCGTGCCAAGATCGACTACGGCACGGCTGTCGCCAGCACCACCATGGGCGCTTGCGGCGTGAAGGTCTGGATCTACCTGGGCGAGAAGCTCCCGGGCCAGCCTGTTCCCAACCCTGCACTCGAGGGCTCTTCCCGTCCTCGTCGTCGTAACTCCGAGAGGAGGGGTCAGTAGTGCTTGCCCCTAAGCGTATTCTTCACCGCAAGGTGCAGCGTGGCTCCATGAAGGGCCAGGCCAAGGGTAATACCGAGCTGCATTTCGGTGAGTTTGGTATCCAGGCTCTCGAGGCCCATTGGATCACCAACCGTCAGATCGAGGCCGCTCGTATTGCCATGACCCGCTACATGAAGCGTGGCGGTCGTGTCTACATCACGATCTTCCCCGATAAGCCCATCACCAAGAAGCCTGCCGAGACTCGCATGGGTTCTGGTAAGGGCAACCCCGAGGAGTGGGTGGCCGTCGTCAAGCCCGGCCGCATCATGTTCGAGGTCAAGGGTGTTCCCGAGGAGGTCGCTCGCGAGGCTCTGCGTCTTGCGCAGCACAAGCTCCCCATCAAGACCAAGATTGTTGCTGCCAAGAACGCTGAGCAGCGCATCGAGAAGGAGATGGCTGAGGAGGCCGCTCTCGAGGCCAAGTGGGCTGCTGAGGACGCCGCCGCCGCCAAGGAGGAGAACTAATGAAGCCCGCAGAGATTCGTGAGCTCTCGGACGCTCAGCTCGTTGAGAAGCTGAAGGAAATGCGCGCCGAGCTCTTTAACCTTCGTTTCCAGATGGCCACCAGCCAGCTGGACAACACCGCTCGCGTCAACACCGTGAAGAAGGACATCGCTCGCGTCCTCACGGAGCAGCGCGCCCGCGAGATCGCAGCGGAGAAGTCCGCTGTCGCCGAGTAGGACCTAAGGAGAGAACATGACTGATTCGCGTAACTCGCGTAAGGTCCGTACGGGTGTCGTTACCTCCGTCTCCGGTGCCAAGACCATCGTTGTCACCATCACCGAGCGCAAGCGTCACCCCAAGTACGGCAAGATGATGACCAGCTCCAAGAAGCTGCACGCTCACGACGAGGAGTGCACGGCTGGCGTGGGCGACACCGTCCGCGTTATGGAGACCCGTCCTATGTCCAAGATGAAGCGTTGGCGCCTCATCGAGGTCGTCGAGCGCGCTAAATAAGCAGTCGCTCTTACGACTTGTACGTTTCCGAAGATGTGCGTATGCCTGGCTTGCATACCACGGGCCGTATAAAGGCTGCGCACCTCTCTTCGGTTCTTAGTTCGGAGGAACATCTACCATGATTCAGATGCAAACCATGCTGAACGTCGCCGACAACTCCGGCGCTCGCAAGATTCGCTGCATCAAGGTGCTTGGCGGTTCCAAGCGTCGTTATGCAGGCATCGGCGATGTGTTCATCGGTGCTGTCCAGGAGGCTACCCCTGGCGCCAACGTCAAGAAGAAGGACGTTGTCCGTTGCGTCGTCGTTCGCACCGTTAAGGAGATCCGCCGCAAGGATGGCTCCTACATTCGCTTTGATGAGAACGCCTGCGTTGTCATCAACAACGATGGTTCGCCCGTCGGCACCCGTATCTTCGGGCCTGTCGCTCGCGAGCTTCGTGACAAGAAGTACATGAAGATCGTCTCGCTCGCTCCCGAGACCCTGTAGTTAGGGGAGATATATGTATATCAAGAAGGGCGATAAGGTCCAGGTTCTCTCTGGTAAGGATCGCGGCAAGCAGGGCGTTGTCCTGCGTGCTCTCCCCGCCGAGAACAAGGTCGTTGTCGAGGGCGTTTCGGTCGTCAAGAAGGCCGTCAAGCCCAACGCTGCCAACCAGCAGGGCGGCATCGTTTCGCAGGAGGCTCCCATCGACGCCTCCAACGTCAATCTCGTTTGCCCCGAGTGCGGTAAGGTTACCCGCGTCGGTCACGAGAAGGACGGCAAGAACAAGCTGCGCGTCTGCAAGAAGTGCGGCCACAAGTTCTAAGCTGCCCGCAACATCAAGTTGCTAGCAAAGGCCCGGATGCCCCACGGCACCCGGGTCTTTTTCTATCCCTACTCATTGGGGACAGACTTAAATGAGTACCCTAACTGGGCAAGCATAAATGAGCGGGTCGTGCTGTATAAATTGCTTGTGTGCGCGTTTATGCGCGTTAGATTGCGTTTAATTACGCACCTATGCGTATATATGCGCCGTTTACGGGGCAATAATGACCGTTTAGCGGTGAGATACGCAAAAACGCGCACAGACGCGCGTGTTTGTGCGAATATAGAGCTGTCAGAAATGCAAGACGTTCTATGACACAGGAGACACATAATGGCAGATTCCAAGCAGGCTCCACTCGACGCCGCGGCAGCCGCCAAAGCAGCATTTGCTTCGGTCCAGGACAAGCCGTTCCCTAACGACATCTTTACGGCTCCCGAGCTCCGTTGGGCTGTGATCGGTTGCGGCGTTATTGCCAACCAGATGGCTCAGTCCCTTGCCCTGGCCGGCCGCAAGCTTACGGGCGTTGCCAACCGCACGCTCACCAAGGCTCAGACCTTTGCCGACCAGTACGGCGTCGAGAAGGTCTATGACACGGTTGAGGATCTCTACGCCGATCCTGACATCGACGCCGTCTACATCACCACCCCGCACAACACCCATATCACCTATCTGCGCGCCGCCCTGGCGGCCGGCAAGCACGTTCTCTGCGAGAAGGCCATCACGCTCAACTCCGCCGAGCTCGATGAGGCCCGCGCCATTGCCGCCGAACACAACGTGGTCCTTATGGACGCTACCACGGTGCTCCACATGCCCTTGTATCAAGAGCTGCGCCGCCGCATGGATGCCGGCGAGTTTGGCCGCATGAACCTCGCTCAGCTCAACTTTGGTAGCTACAAGGAGTACGGCGACCTGACCAACCGTTTCTACAATCGCAACCTCGCCGGCGGTGCCATGCTCGATATTGGCGTATACGCCCTGTCCGTCATGCGTCTCTTTATGGCAAGCCAGCCCGCTGAGGTCGTTTCGCTGGGCAACACCTGCGAGACCGGTGTTGACGTTGCGGGCGGCATCGTCTGCCGTAATGCCGAACAGCAGCTGGGCGTGGTGAGCCTTACGCTCCACTCCAAGCAGCCCAAGCGTTCGGTCATTAGCTTCGACAAGTGCTATATCGAGGTCAACGATTATCCGCGTGCCGATCACGCGACCATCGTGTGGACTGCAGACGGTCACCGTGAGGAGGTCCACGCTGGCACCGAGGCATACGCTCTGTGCTACGAGATGGCCGACCTGGAGAGGGCCGTTGCCGGCGATGATTCGAAGCGTGAGCTTCTGGGCTATGCTTCTGATGTTATGGAGCTTATGACCAAGCTCCGCGCCGACTGGGGAGTTGTGTACCCCGAGGAGGAGTAAGCGATGCTTGCGGAAGATAGGCTCAACGCGATCGTGTCGATGGTGCAGCGAGCTGGCTCGGTTACCGTGCCGGAGCTTGCTGAGGCCCTGGGCGTGACAGCGTCTACCATTCGGCGCGACCTGCAGACGCTCGACCGAGCGCACCGCATCGCCAAGGTGCACGGTGGCGCGACAAGTCTTGAGCGCGCGCACGTGACGCGCGACCTAACGATCAGTGAGCGCAGTGATCTCCATAACGACGACAAGGAGCGTATCTGCGCCCGCGCCGCGGCGCTCGTGGAGCCCGAGAGCTTTGTGTACATCGATTCGGGTTCGACAACGCTCAGACTCATCGAGCATCTTCCGCATCTCGAATCGGTCACCTATGTGACTGATTCCGTGCTCCATGCTCAGCATCTCGCTGTGCGCGGCATGCGCACCGTGGTGCTGGGCGGCGAGCTTAAACCCGAGACCGAGGCGCTCGTTGGCCCCGATGCTCTGGCAACCCTAGACCGCTACAACTTTAACTGCGGTTTTTGGGGTTCTAACGGCATTGCCGCCGAGCAGGGCTTTACGACGCCCGATATCGAGGAAGCGCAGGTCAAGCGTATCTCGATGCGCCATACAGCCAAACGCTTCGTAATCTCGGACGCCAGTAAGTTTGGCATGGTGGCTCCCGTAAAATTCGCGGACTTCCGCGACGCAACGGTTATCACCGCGGGCGAGGTGCCCGCCAAGTACCAGTCGATGGACAACGTCATCACGGTCTAACAGCAGGGGACGGGCAAACGCCAAAACCACCGCGAAGGGGTAGGAACCTATGTGGTGGTTTTGACGTTTGTCCAGATAAAACCTGCCAAAATAAACCTGTCCATTTTCGACAGACTTTAGGGCTCCCAGGGGCAGGGGGCTTCGATGTGGATGTGCTCGCCGGTTACGGGATGCGTGAAGGACACACTGTGGGCGTGGAGCATCAGGCCGCAAGGACGCGGCGTTCCGTACAGGTCGTCGCCAACCAGGGGATGGCGCTCGCTTGCCAGATGCACACGGATTTGGTGCTTGCGGCCGGTGAGCAGCTCGACATCGATATACGAGCGCGTGGGCAGGCCACGACGGCTCTTAAGACGCTTGAGCACCTTCACGCGCGTCTGAGACGGCTTGCCGCTGGCGCCGACGCGCATCTTGCGGCTGTCGTGACGGTCGCGGGCGATGGGCTTGTCGATGAGCTTTTCGTTCCAGTCGATTTTGCCTTCGGCGAGCGCCAGATAGTGCTTTTCGAAAGCGTGGTCGATCACCATCTGGTCAAAGGCGGGCTGCGTCTGCTTGTCGAGCGAGAACAACACCACGCCGGTGGTGTCGCGGTCCAGGCGGTTGAGCGGCTGCATGTCGGTCGCGGCAAAGCCGTCGCCCATCGCCAGCAGCAGGTCGCTGGCGTAGTCGGTGAGCGTGCGCTCGCCGGTGCCGTCGCCGTGGACGATCATGCCGGCGGGCTTGTCGATGGCCATGAGCCAGGCGTCGCAGTAGAGGACTTGAGGTTCTTCGTTCACGTGTAAGCCTTTCGGTTAGCTGATTCCCACAAACATGCAGCCCGAGGTCGCCCCGCGCAGACGGGCGGCGGGCTTACGGCCCGCCTGCGCCGCTTCGACGGCACGACGGACGCGGGCGACGGCACGGCCCACCTCATCCGTTTCGAGCAACGTTCCGTCAACCATGAGACGACGCACACCGGCATCGAGCAGCTGAGGAACCTGCGGCGTGAGGTCGATGGGGTAGGCATCGTACAGGCGAGAGCGGCCGTGGATGTCGGTGCGGACGGGCATGACCTTTCCGTCGATATTCTTGAGCGAGAGCTTGCGGGCACGCAGACGGCAGTTGACACAATCGTGGATGCAGCCGTTGGCAACCTGCAGAATGCAGTGTTCGCTCGTCATAACGCGCGGACGGCCAAAGACGGTGATGCCCAGAGCCGCGGGCGCGGCGGCGCCGAGCGAGGCAATCTCGTCGAGCGTGATCTCGGGCGAGAGCCAAAATGCGCCGGCTCCGCGCTCGGCAAGCGCCTCCATGCAGGGTATGTTGTGCACCGGCAGGCAAGAGCGAATCTCGGCCGTGGCGCCGGCATGCGCGGCTACGGCGAGCTCGGAGATATTGCCGACGGCGACGGTGGCTCCGGCATTGATCCAAGGATCGACGCGCTCGTGGTCGACGGCGCGGCAGACCTCGTCGAGTACGGGCACGATACCCTGCTCAAATGCATCGGCAGGGGAGAGTCCGACAGCCTCGAGCGCGTCGGTGGTCATATAGATGCGCGCGGCGCCCTCGGCGCGAGCCGCCTCGGCGGCTTCGAGCGTGGTGACGGCGGCGCAGATCTGCGGCTCATCGCGGTAGTGCTCGGGCATGGGGCACGTGCATTTGTCGAGCACCGGCAACTCGAGCGTTTTCGCGCGCTCCTCGTACGGTGCGAGAATGGCCTCCTCCAGCGCCTTGCAGGCGGCAGCGCGCACCTTGTGCACAGCGGAGAAGCCCATGCCGCAGCCCTCATCGAGCGTCACATCAAAGCTCGCTGCCTCAAAGGGCGAAGAGCCCATGCGGCCCACATGCTCAACCAGGTCTGCCGCCTCGACGGCGCGAGTCTTGGCGGCCTCGACGGTGAAGCCTGTGGCGGTGGCGGCGAGCGCGGGGTTGTCACAGCAGGTGAGTGTGACGGTAAACGGCTCGCCCAGGCGCGACACGACGGACACATCAACAGCTCGGCGGCGCAGCACATCGCGCTTGAGCGCGGCGCCGGCGGCGTCGATGGCACGCTGACTGCGAATCACGCGGACGCGGCAGCCCTCGGGCATGCTGCGGGGTACGCGACATTCGATGATGTCGCCCGCGGCGGCATCATCGGCAGCAATGGTGGTCAGGAACTGGTCAAACTCGTTATCGTGGCGAAGCTCCAACAGGTCGCCCTTGCCCACGGGCTCAAACAGCTCAATGCGGGCGATGGCGGCGCGGCGACGGCGGTCGTCGGGCTTGAGGCCGCGCACATCGCGGTTGGCCGGGCGGCCGCCCAGCACCGTGCCCACGATCTGGCCGCGGTTGTTGGAACGCTCGTAACTCATCATCTCGTCGCCCGAGGTGCCGTCCTGATAGGCGTGCGTAAAGTCGCGGTTAAAGCAACGCTTGAGTTGGCGCTGGCGAGCGGCGTCCTCGTCCTTATCTACGGCGACCCCGGCCAGCATGTCGTCAATTTCGTGACGATACACATCGACGATGGAATACACGTAATCGGGCGCCTTCATGCGGCCCTCGAGCTTGAGCGACGCGGCGCCGGCGTCATACAGGCGGCGAACGAGCTGCGAGGTGTTGGTGTCACGCGGGCATAGCGCACGCTCGCGGCCGGCGGGGGAGAGCGCGCGACCGTTTTCGTCGATCAGTTCGTAGGGCAGGCGGCAGGGCTGGGCGCACATGCCACGGTTGGCCGATCGTCCCGCCATGGCAAAGCTCGAAAGCAGGCACAGACCCGAGTAGCAAAAGCAGATGGCGCCATGGCTAAAGACCTCAAGGTCCACATCGGGCGCGGCATTATGAATGGCGGCGATCTCGTCGATGGAGAGCTCGCGCGAGAGAGTCACGCGGTCGGCGCCCTGCTCGCGGCACCAAAGGGTTCCGCGGTCGTCGTGGATGTTCGCCTGGGTCGAGATATGTGTCTCGATGCCGGGCATGGTGCGCTTGACCTCAAAGAACAGACCCCAGTCCTGGATAATGAAGGCATCGGCGCCCAGCGTGGAGCAGCGATGAATGAGTTGCAGCGCATCGCCCATCTCGGACTGCTTGATGACGATGTTGACCGTGACGTAGACGCGCGACCCGGCTAGATGCGCGGCGCGGCAGGCCTGCTCAAAGGCCTCGTCGGTAAAGTTGGTGGCCTTGCGGCGGGCGTTGAAGCTGCCCATGCCGCAATAGATGGCGTCTGCCCCCGCGGCGAGTGCGGCGGCAAAGGGCTCGGGCCCTCCGGCGGGCGCCAAAAGCTCGGGTCTGCGGTTGGTGGTTCGACTGGCGGTTGCGGTCATATCCTGCCTTTCAAAATGCTCAGATATTCAAAAGTATAGTGGTGCTGTTGCGGCGGACGATGACCGCAGCCCAAGCAGGACAAAGTCTTCAGCAGCCCTTGCAGCAAAAATGATCCGTTTCCCTCCGTCCCCAGCGGATCAGGTGATCCATGGGGGACGGAGGGAAACGGATCATTTTGAGCTTCACCGTCCGGTCGTGCCGTTCAGCGGCCGACAGGCGCCGTTGGGCGATAAATTATTCTCGCAACGTGATAATAATCTTGCATCGCGCGGAAACCTTGAGTACTATCCCAAATCAAGCGCGGTGTTCAGACCGAATTGTGCCTCCCGGTGCGAACGCCGCGCTCACGCTCTCTATCTGATCGTAAGGAGAAAAACATGAGCAAGACCGTCGTGTCTTCCGATAACGCACCCGCAGCCATCGGCCCGTATTCCCCCGGCATCCAGACCGGCAACATGGTGTTCCTGTCCGGCCAGCTGGGCATCGACCCCGCAACCGGCAAGATGCCCGAGGGCGTCGAGGCCCAGGCTAAGCAGTCCCTTGCTAACGTCGAGGCCCTGCTGACCGCTGCCGGCGCCACCTTTGCCGATGTCGTCAAGACCACGGTCTACCTGGCCGACATCGCCGACTTCGCTGCCGTGAACGAGATCTACGCCTCCAAGTTCGAGGCTCCGTTCCCCGCGCGCAGCGCTTTCCAGGTTGCCGCCCTTCCGGCCGGCGGTCTGGTCGAGATCGAGGTCGTCGCCGCTCTCTAAGGCGTTGGCGAAAACAAAACATGACATGCAAAAAGAACCCTGCAGCGCGTGCGAGCTGCAGGGTTCTTTTGTCACGTGACGGATCGCTTGCGGAGCCACCAAGGGCAGTCTTTTTGGGACGTGTCTCTATAGTTTTGTCAACCGCGTGCTTCGCGCCATTTCGGCATGACGCATCCGGGCGCCCGGCGCCCCC
>NZ_JADNJQ010000050.1 GCF_015555045.1 Collinsella aerofaciens
GGGTATGTAAATATACTGGTTGAGTTCGTTAAATCAGTGGTTGGTGATACCACTTACCAGATTTGTTGAACAATTGGTTGGCCATTAACCCAAATGAGGGACCTAGGTTGTAAAATACATGGTTGGGAATGTATTTTACGCAGAGAGGTCCGACCATGGCCGATAAGACCGCGTTCGACTACGTTAATGAGATATGGAGCATCGCGAACTACGTGCGCGACGTCATCCGCCCCGCCGACTACAACAAGCTCATCCTTCCCTTCGCTGTGCTGAGGCGCTTCGAGTGCGCCCTCGAGCCTACGCGGGCGGCCGTAAGCAGACAGGCCGCCAAGGGAGTCTGGGACGACGACGACCCGAAGTACTGCGCCCTCTCCGGCCACTGCTTCTACAACGTCACGAGCTTCACGCTCTCCAACCTCGGGGCGACGAAGACCTGTGACGCCCTCATGGCCTACATCAACGGCTTCTCCGTGAACGCCCGCGAGGTCCTGCAGCGCTTCGAGATGCGCCAGACCTGCGAGAAGCTTGATGAGAAGGGCATGCTCTACGAGGTGTGCACACGCTTCTCGGGCTTCGACCTCGGGCCCGAGACGGTCTCCGACCGCATGATGACCGACATCTACGAGCACCTCATCCAGCGATACGGCGAGGAGATCTCGCAGGACGCCGAGGACTTCATGACGCCGAAGGACGTGGCGAGGCTCGCCACGGCGCTCCTGTTCGCGAACGAGGACACGCTCCTCAACGCCGACAACGGCGACATCCGCACGCTCTACGACGGCAGCTGCGGCACCTGCGGCTTCATCTGCGACGCGCTCGACCAGCTCGACGAGTGGCACGACAAGGGGCACTTCAAGAGCCCAACCAAGATTGTCCCCTACGGCCAGGAGCTCGAGGACGCGACCTGGGCCATGGGCAAGGCCGCGCTCATGCTGCGCAATATCGCCGGGGGCTCGGGAGACGTGCTCGACCAGATGACCGACCTGTCGGCCGGCATCATGCTCGGCGACACCCTCGACGACGACAGGTTCGAGGGACGCACCTTCAACTACCAGCTCACGAACCCGCCCTACGGCAAGGAGTGGAAGAAGGAGAAGGACGCCGTCCTCGAGGAGATGGGCCGTGGGTTCGATGGCAGGTTCGGCGCCGGCAAGCCCGACATCGACGACGGCAGCATGCTCTTCATGCAGAACGTCGCGGCGAAGATGGCCCCTCCCAAGGAGGGCGGCGGGAAGGCCGCCATCGTGCTCTCGGGCTCCCCGCTGTTCAACGGGGATGCCGGCAGCGGGCCATCGGGCATCCGCCGCTGGCTGTTCAGCGAGGACCTCGTCGACTGCATCGTGAAGCTGCCGACCGAGATCTTCTACCGCACGGGCATCGCAACCTACATCTGGGTGCTCAACAACCACAAGCCGGAGAACCGCAAGGGGTACGTGCAGCTCATCGACGCCTCGGAGGAGAAGACCGCCCTGCGCAAGAGCCAAGGGAACAAGCGCTACGAGATCGGCGAGGACCAGGCCGCGTGGATCGTGCGCACCTACGTAGACGGGCACGACCACGGCAGGTCGGTCATCGTCCCGGTCGAGAACTTCATGTACCGCAAGGTGACCACGCAGCGCCCGCTGCGCGTTGTCATTGAGCCCTCGGTCGATGGGCTGGATGCCCTCTTTACCCTCAGCAAGCCCATGGAGAAGCTGTCGGACGCGAGCCGCGCCGCCATTCGCTCCTGGGTTGAGAAGAACGAGGGCGCCTCGCTCACATACAGCGAGGTCCTGGCTGCGACCGAGAAGCTTCACAAAGCGATCGAAAAGCCCAAGCCACAGAAGGCCGCCCTCGCCGACGCCCTCGTCAAGGTCTTCGGACGTCGAGACCCGTCCGCGACTCCCGCAATCGATGCGAAGGGCAATCCGGTGTTCGACCCCGAGCTCAAGGACACGGAGAACGTTCCAATCGGCATGGAAATCAACGACTACATGGCGACCGAGGTGCTGCCCTACGCTCCCGACGCCGTGGTGGACGAGTCCGTAAAGGACGAGCCGAAGTACGACGCCAAGAGCGGGCTCACGGCCAACCCGCTCGGCGACGGCGGGGTTGGCGTCGTCGGAACGACCATCTCGTTCAACAGGTATTTCTACAAGTACGAGAAGCCTCGCGACCCGCAAGTCATCGCTAAGGAGATCCTCGAGCTCGAGGACGGCCTCGGCGAGCTCATGAGGGGGTTCCTGGCATGAGGGAGACGAAGGACAGTGGCGTTGACTGGATCGGCGAGGTGCCGGTCAACTGGGAAATCGTTCCGATAAAGGCGGATGTTTCAATTGGACATGGCTCCGACCCCACAACGCCTGGTGATATTCCGGTTTGGGGCAGCGGGGGCGAACCCTTTAAAACCTGTGGCGAGCATAAGAATGGGCCAGCGGTGCTTCTTGGACGAAAGGGAACATTAGATTGCCCCCAACTTGTTACCGGGCTCTACTGGAACGTCGATACAGCTTTTGATGCGAAAATCACAAGTAAAAAGCTCTCACTGAAGTTCTTCTACTATGCTGCAACCTGTGTTGACATTAAGCCATATATGACCAACACGGCTAAGCCGAGTATGACTCAATTTGACTGGGACAATTCGAGAATCCCCCGCCCTCCACTTGCGGAGCAGCGACGAATCATCTCATACCTCGATGAGCGCTGCGCGGCCATCGACGAGGCAATCGCCCGCCAGGAGCAGCTCATCGAGAAGCTCGGCGAGTACCGCAAGTCCGTCATCCACCACGCCGTGACCGGCAAAATCGACTGTATGGAGGCCTAACCATGACAAAGGTCGATATGCATATCCCAGGCAAATCCGATCTCGACGTCAGTTTCGACGGCAGCCGGAAGATCCATCAGGAGGCGCCGTTCGAGCGCTACATATCTCGCAAGGTCGCAGGGCTGGAGCATTCGGGCTGGGCCCTCTCACCTGACGATACGGGGTTCGACCCGAACGACGCACTCGTGTTCGACGACTTCGTCGCCTGGCTCGAGGCCACCGCGCCGGAGAAGCTCGACAAGATGCGCCGAGAGAAGGGCGCCCGCTGGGCCGACCAGCTGAAGCGCGCCCTGGTGAAGAGTCTCGAGAGGAACGGCACCGTCCTCACGCTGCGCAAGGGCTTCCAGATGGCGGGCTATCAGACCATCGAGTGCATGGCGGGCTACCCGGACGACGAGCGCGTGCCCGGGGCGAGGGAGCGCTACGACGCCAACATCCTGCGCTTCATGCACCAGGTCCACTACCAGACCGCCGGGAGCAAGTCTCTCGACTTCGTCCTGTTCGTCAACGGCATCCCCGTCGCCACCGGCGAGGTCAAGACCGAGCTCACCCAGACCGTGCGTGACGCCATCGACGAGTACGCCGACGAGCGTAAGCCGGTGGAGCCCGACGGCGGCAGGAAGAACCCGCTGCTCATGTACAAGAGGGGCGCCGTGGTCCACTTCGCCGTCTCCGAGGACGAGGTCTGGATGTGCACGAACCTCGGCCCCTTCCCGAGCAAGTCGGCGAGGCCCCGCTTCCTCCCGTTCAACCTGGGACGCGACGGCGGGGCGGGCAACCCGGACGCGCCGGAGGGCGAGTACAGGACCCACTACCTCTGGGACACCATCCTCCAGCGCGACAACTGGCTGTCCATCTTCGACCGCTTCGTCTTCGAGGAGGTCGAGGACAGGCAGGACGCGAGCGGCCGGTGGCGCAGACAGGCGACCCAGATCTTCCCCCGCTACCACCAGTTCGACGCCGAGAGGAAGGTCCTGGCCGACGCGCGCGAGCACGGGGCGGGGCGCCGCTACCTCATCGAGCACTCGGCCGGCTCCGGCAAGACCGAGACCATCTCATGGGCTGCGCACGACCTCGCGAGGCTCCGCCGCGCGGACGGCGAGAAGATGTTCTCGAGCGTCGTGGTGGTCACCGACAGGCTGTCGCTCGACCAGAACATAAAGAAGACCATCTCCCAGCTCTCCAAGGTGACGGGACAGGTCGTCATGATCGGCCGCGACGAGAGGGGCAACGCCGTCTCGGACGGCTCAAAGAGCTCCCAGCTCGTCGAGGCCCTGCGCCAGAAGAGGGAGATCGTCGTGGTCACCATCCAGACGTTCCTCTACGCCTGGCCGGACATCGCGGTGCTGCCCGAGCTCGACGGCGCCGGCTTCGCGGTGATCGTCGACGAGGCGCACAGCTCCCAGGAGGGCAGCTCGGCGGCGTCCCTCAAGACCGCCTTCAACGCGGCGGCGGACAAGCTGAAGTTCGAGAGGATGCTCGACTTCGACGACGACTCGGGCGACGACGGGTCGGTCATGGACGCCTACTTCGCCCAGATGCAGGCGAGCAACCTCATGCCGCCGAACGTCTCCTTCCTCGCGTTCACCGCGACCCCCAAGGCCGAGACCAAGACCCTCTTCGGCACGCCGACGGGCGAGGAGGACGAGGACGGCAACCCGGTCATGGGCAGCTTCCACCTCTACCCGATGCGGCAGGCGATCGAGGAGGGCTACATCATCGACCCGCTCTCGGGATACGTGCCCTTGAAGACCCTCACGAGAATCGAGGACGAGTCCGAGGACGCCGACGGGAGACTCGTCGACGAGCGCCGCGCCAGGAGGAAGATCGCCAAGTGGCGCTCGCTCCACCCGACGAACGTCATGGAGAAGGCCAAGTGGATCATCGACCACTTCGTCGACAACGTGGCGCCGCTCCTGAACGGCGAGGCCAAGGCCATGATCGTCACCTCCGGGCGTCCCGAGGTCGTGCGCTACAAGTACGCGATAGAGGCGTACCTCCGCGCCCGCCCGGACCTCGACCCCGCCAAGGTCGAGCCGAGGCTGCGCTTCAAGGTGCCCGGCGAGCCGCTCGTCGCCTTCTCCCAGAAGGTCCTGGGCGACAGGTGCGTCCTGCCCGAGGACGAGTACACCGAGGCCAACATGAACCCGACCGGGCAGGGCCCGGTCGAGAGGGCGTTCGACCGCCCCGAGAGCAGGCTGCTCATCGTGGCCAACAAGTTCCAGACCGGGTTCGACCAGAAGAAGCTAGTCGCCCTCTACGTCGACAAGCCGCTCGGCAACGCCATCGAGATCGTGCAGACCTACT
>NZ_JADNJQ010000051.1 GCF_015555045.1 Collinsella aerofaciens
GCGCCTATGGCACTTCAACATCATTGTCGCAGCCCCGACCCGCGGTCACGAGCGGGGGCTCCTATCTTTTTAGTGCCCTCGGATTGGGTCATAGTGTCTGTCGTTGCCAAAACATCGGTGTTGCTGGGGTAGTCATTGTAGTCATTGGGGACGTTCTTAAACGACTAGTCAAAGGGGACACTCTTGCGGGACTTGGCACTTGGGGACGTTCCTTATGTGCCGGCAGTTTGGGACACTCCTTGCGTTAAGAGGCTAGCGTGCGTCAACCTGTTCTCATTGCAGCAAAAAATCGCCCCGTTCTCGGTTGAGGACGGGGCGATTCGTCTTTTGGACTTGTGCGGCCAGGCTTATGCAAAGCGGGCGACGAGCTCCTGGAGCACGTCGGTCATCTTGACGAGCGAACTGACCGGGACGAACTCGTTGACGCCGTGGTAGCAATAGCCGCCGGTGGAAAGGTTGGGGCAGGGCAGACCGCGGAACGACAGCTGCGCGCCGTCGGTGCCGCCGCGAATCGGCAGCACTTGGGGCTCAACGCCGCAGGCAAGGTAGGCTTCCTTGGCAACATCAATAAGCTCGGGATAGTCACGAACGATCTCGGCCATATTTCGATACTGCTGCTTAATCTCGACCGTCACGCGCTTCTCACCCAGACGCTGGTTGAGCATCGAGGCGGCGGCATCAATAAGATCGAGTTTCTGCTGGAACTTGGCGGCGTCATGGTCACGGACGATATAGCGCGCTGTGGCGTGATCGACGGTTGCAGATACACCCTCAAGATGATAAAAGCCCTCGTAGCCTTCCGTATACTCCGGGCGCTGCACGCAGGGGAGCAACGCGTTGAAGTCGCAGAACAGATTGCCTGCGTTGACCATACGGCCCTTGGCGTCGCCCGGGTGGATGGACTGGCCCTCAAAGCGGACGGTCGCCTCGGCGGCGTTAAAGCACTCCCACTCCAGCTCGCCGATGGGGCCACCGTCGACCGTGTAGGCGTACTTGCAGCCAAAGGTATCGATATCCAACAGCTCGGCTCCGTGGCCGATCTCCTCGTCAGGGCAGAAGCAAATGCCGAGTGCGGGATGGGGCAGAGAAGGGTCCTGAGCGATACGCGCGACAAGCGACATGATCTCGGCGACGCCTGCCTTGTCGTCCGCGCCCAGCAGCGTGGTGCCATCGCTGCAGACCAGGTCCTCACCCGCGAGGTCATTCAGGGCGGGAAGCTTGGCGGTACTCATGGCAACGGGCTTACCGTCAACCGTGCCGCAGACCAGGTCGCCGCCTTCGTAGTGTACGATGTGCGGCTTCACGCCGGCGCCCGGTGCAACTTCGGTGGTGTCGAGATGGGCGATCAGGCCCAGGGCGGGCTTGTCCTCAGCGCCCGCACTTGCGGGGATATGCGCGCAGACATAGGCGTGCTCGGTCACGTGGGCATCTTCCGCACCAAGCTCGCGCAGCTCTTCAGCCAGCACGTTGGCAAGGTCAAACTGAACGGCGCTCGAGGGTACCTGGTCGCAGTTTGCATCCTCGGACTGCGTGTTGATCTGGACGTAGCGCAAAAAGCGTTCGAGGACATCGGGGCTCGTGGTGGTGTTTTCCATAAAGACCGCTCCAATCTTGGTCGTCGTGTGCAACAAGAACTCTAGCACGGTATGCCACGGCATACCACGACGCTTGGATGGGGTAGAATCAGCCATTGAATGCAGAAGGGACGGAAGATCATGGATACGACAAATAGCTCGCGCGAACTACATCTGACGGTGGCGAACGAAGACTACTTGGAGTGCATGGTTCGCATTGAAAGCGAGGAGGGGGAAACCAACGGCGTGCGATCGGTCGACATCGCGCAGCGCCTTGGCGTCTCCAAGGCATCGGTCAATAAAGCGGTTTCGGCTCTCAAGGCATCCGAGCTTGTCGAGCAATCGCACTACGGCAAGGTGATCCTGACCGATCGCGGCCGCGAGGTTGGCACGGCTATCTGGTACCGTCATCGCCTCATCCGCACGTTTTTGGTTCAGGAGCTCGGTGTCGAATTTGAGCGAGCCGATTCCGAGGCCTGCATGATGGAGCATGCGCTATCCGAGGACACGATGAGCCGCTGGCTCGCCTATCTCGAAAAGCAGGGAATCAGCGTCGAGGAATAGCGGGATATATATGGATACGAGTTATTACAACCGCTTTGGTGCCGAGGAACTTACGCGCCGCTTGTCGAGCGAGACCTTGTTGGCGCAGGGCCCCATGGGCAGTGTTTTGTTGAGTGAGTACGATGCCGCCGACATTCCACCGGCGTTTTGGAATCTGGCAGAGCCGCAGACCGTTTCTCGTATCCATCGCTTGTATGTCGCCGCCGGCGCGCAGGTGCTCATTACCAATACCTTTCAGGCATCGAGCTATGCCCTCAAGCACGACCAGATTGCGCCGTCCGTGGCGGAGGTCAATCGCGGGGCCGTCGACGATGCCCGCCAGGCGCACCCTCAGCTACTGCTGGGCTCGATGGGCCCGATCGGTATTGAGTGGTTTGCCGAGGACTCTGTCGAGTATCGTGAAATCCGCGGCATTGCGCGCGAACAGGCGCACGCCTTGCTCAATGCTGGTGTTGACGGTCTGCTGATCGAGACGGTGACGTCTATCCGTAATCTGCAGCCCATGCTTGCCGGCGCCCGAGATGCCGCCGACGGCATGCCTGTTCTGGTGAGTTTTGTCGTTGACGATAAAGGCGACCTGCTGGGCGATGGCCTCAACATCGAGGCAGCCGTTTTGTACGCCGAAAAACACGGCGCAAACTCGGTTGGTGTTAATTGCTGTTCGCTTGCGGCCGCGAATGCGGCGGTGCCCAGGATGGTTGCATCGGCGACTACTCCCGTTACGGTGCGTCCCAACGTAGGCGATCCGGTCCAGACTCAGGATGGCCCCGTATGGCACGAGAATCCCGAAGCTTTCGCGCGCGCATGCATCGAATGGAGACATGCCGGCGCCGCAATGGTGGGCAGTTGCTGTGGAACCACGGCAATCACTACGGCAGCGATGGCCGAGGCGCTCGATATATAAAGGGCAAAACCGCTCCATACGGGGCGGTTTTTTTATTGCTTGCATGTCCTCGGCAGCATTTGCCCAAATGGTGAATGCTGGTGCCGGCAGGTTGCTGAGTGCGTGTTGCGGGTATACCTCACGCGTACCATGATCCAAACACTGTGAGGTGTCTGCGCGTGTGCGCGATAATTCATTTTGGAACTGACGGTTGGCGCGCTCGCGTCGATGAGGACTTCACTGCCGATAACGTTGCCCGTATCGCCGATGCCGTCGGCGAGTTGTGGCAAAAGACCAATCCGGGCAAAACGGTATATATAGGGTTCGACACCCGGCCCCTGGCGAGCGAGTTCGCTGAGCTTGCGGCGGGCGTGCTAGCAGCGCACGGGCTGGACGCCGTGCTCGCTTCGCGACCTGTTCCGACCCCTGCCCTTACGTGGGCGGCGGCTTATGACGGTGAGGCGTGCGGCGCGCTCATGGTGACGGGGTCCCATCATCCGCAGGGTTATCTGTGCCTCAAGATTCGCATGGGTGACGGCTCGACCGCCAACCAGGATGTCATCGAAGAGCTCGAAGAGACCATGGCTCCCGAGCCAATGGGGATCGAGGGGCAATATCGCACCGCGGATATCATTCCTGACTATATGCAGGCGGTGGCATCGTTTGTCGATGCCGAAGCCATCCGCGGCGCGCACCTGCGCGTGGTTGTCGATCCCATGGGCGGCGCAGCCCAGGGTTATCTAGCCGACTTGCTGCGCGAGCTTGGCGTTGAGGTGCACGAGATTCACGCCGGGCAGGCGTCTGACCAAGAAGATATCTGCCCCGACCCCGTTGAGCCTTGGGTGGACGCTTGCGAGCGCACGGTTATCGATGACGGAGCTTGCGCTGGTCTGGTGACCGACGGCGACGCCGACCGTATCGGTGCGGTTGACGAGCGCGGCAGATATATACATCCGCATCAGATCATGGCGCTCGTTTTGGGCGACTTGGTTCAATTTCGTAATTTGGAGGGGCGCGTCGTCGTCAATCTTTCATGCTCGACGCTCGTGCGTCGCATTGCCGAGGCGCTTGGCTGCCGCGTGACCGTCAAACCAGTCGGTTTCAAATATATAGCGGCGGAGATGAAAAAGGGCGGCGTCCTCATAGGCGGCGAAGAAGCCGGTGGTATCGGCATCGCCGCGCATATGCCCGAGCGCGATGGAATCCTCGCCTGTCTAATTCTGTGTGAGCTTATGGCAAAGACGGACGCGCCTTTGGGCGTTCTGGTCGACCAACTCGAGGACAGTTTTGGTAAGACGAGTTACGGTCGACGGGATTTGCGCCTTGAGGCCGAAGATGCCGAAACGTTACGAACCCTGCTGCCGGGCGTAAACCCCAAGTCGATTTGTGGCAAGGTGCCGCAAAACGTTAGTCATATGGATGGCTTGCGTTTGGCATTCGAGGATGACACGTGGCTGCTGGTCCGTCCTAGCGGGACCGAACCAGTGGTGCGCGTCTACGCCGAGGGGTTCTCGGTGGAAGAGCGTGATGAGTTGCTCGATGCTGGCTGTGCTTTAGCTAGGGGGACGTATCCGCTTTAACCATGAGTCTGCCTTAAATAGAAGAGATGCTCGGCGAGCGGTAGGTAACGGCTGGCAAACGTTAGTCGGATCACAAAATGTGTAGGAAATGTGTACGCCCAGATTCCCGCCCGCGGGGCCCCTCCGGTCTGGCAATATATCTCCTTGCCGCGCGGCCCGGTCGGACCGGATGAGCCGCAAAGCGTGCACC
>NZ_JADNJQ010000052.1 GCF_015555045.1 Collinsella aerofaciens
GCGCCTATGGCACTTCAACATCATTGTCGCAGCCCCGACCCGCGGTCACGAGCGGGGGCTCCTATCTTTTTAGTGCCCTCGGATTGGGTCATAGTGTCTGTCGGTACCAAAACATCGGCGTTGTCCTGATCAAAGCCTGCCAAAAAGGGACAGGTTTATTTTGGTGGTCGTTGGGGACGTTCTTGTTTGACTAGTCGTTTAAGAACACCCAACGACTACATAGCATGAGAGTGGATAATCTCCCGGTTTGAGCCTGCATCCAAGCTTAAAGTGGGAGATTATCCACTCTCATTTCGTTTGTTGATTTCGATGCCTACATTTGTAGGAACAGTTCGTGGAGGCGGGTGTCTTCGTCGAGTTCGGGGTGAAAGGTTACGCCGAGCTGGTTGTCTTGGCGGGCGGCGACGATGCGGCCATCGACTTCGGCCAGGGCCTCGGCATCGCCGTGCACCTCAACGATGCGGGGCGCGCGGATAAACGTCAGCGGCACTTCACCGTCGATGCCGGCTACCTGCCCCTTGGTTCGAAAGCTGCCGAGCTGCCTGCCGTAGGCATTGCGCTCGACGAGCACATCCATGGTTGCCAGGCGCGGCGTCCCCTTATCGTCGTGGGCGGCAAGGTCGCGCGCCAGCAGAATCAAGCCGGCGCAGGTGCCCAGGACGGGCATGCCTTCAGCGATACGGGCACGAAGCTCCTCGAGCATGCCGAGCTCGGCAAGCAGCTTCCCTTGAACGGTGGACTCGCCGCCGGGAAGTACCAGACGGTCAAAGTCCTGCTTCAAATCAGCCGCCTGCCTCAGCTCAATACAGTGTGCGCCAAGCCCGGATAGTCTTGCCTCGTGCTCGGCAAAAGCGCCTTGGACCGCCAGCACGGCGACCGTTTGGTCTGCATAATCGCTCATGTGCGATCCTTTCTGCTGGACTAGCGCCCGCGCTCTTCCATGATAATCTCGATCTCGTCGGCGTTGATGCCCACCATGGCCTCGCCCAGGTCCTCTGAAAGCTCGGCAATGAGCTTGGCATCGGTGAAGTTTGCCACGGCCTTGACGATGGCGGCTGCGCGCTTGGCGGGGTCGCCGCTCTTAAAGATGCCCGAGCCGACAAACACGCCTTCGGCGCCCAGCTGCATCATCAGCGCGGCGTCGGCGGGGGTCGCTACGCCGCCGGCGGCAAAGTTCACGACGGGAAGCTTACCCGTGGCATGGACCTCGCGCACCAGCTCGACCGGAACCTGCAGTTGCTTGGCTGCCTCAAAGAGCTCGTCGTTGCGCAGGGCAACAACGTCACGGATCTGCTTTTGGATCTTGCGCATGTGACGCACGGCCTGAACGACGTCGCCCGTACCCGGCTCACCCTTGGTGCGAATCATCGTGGCGCCTTCGGCAACACGGCGCAGCGCCTCGCCCAGATCACGGGCGCCGCAGACAAACGGCACGTCAAACTGGGTCTTGTCGATGTGATAGACGTCATCGGCAGGGGAGAGAACCTCGGACTCGTCGATGTAGTCGATCTCGATGGCCTGCAGGACCTGCGCCTCGACGATGTGACCGATGCGGCACTTGGCCATGACGGGGATGGAGACGGCCTCCTGGATGCCCTTGATCATCTTGGGGTCGCTCATGCGCGAGACGCCGCCTGCGGCACGGATGTCGGCCGGGATGCGCTCGAGGGCCATGACGGCGCAGGCGCCTGCCTCCTCGGCGATGCGTGCCTGCTCGGGCGTGGTAACGTCCATGATGACGCCGCCCTTGAGCATCTGCGCGAGCTCGCGATTGAGTTTGACGCGGTCGGCCTTGCTGGTCTGTTCTGCCATGGTTGCTCCCTTGGTTGGCATGTGCATTGCTTGACGGAACATCCTATCGGGGAGCTGGGTATGGCAAAATACTCAGTTTTCGAGATAATAATAAGGTCAGCTTAATACCAGATTGAATGACTTAATAAGGTCAGGTGATAGGCTCATGCTTGACTACAATTTGGAAAAACGCGGCGAAGCATCGCTCTATGAGTATGTTTACCATCAAATTCGAGATGATATCGTAGCTGGACGCATTGTGGCGGGGGAGCATTTGCCGTCTAAGCGCGCCTTTGCCAGTCATCTGGGAATCAGTGTTATTACCATCGAGAATGCATATAGCCAGTTACTCGCTGAGGGCTATATTTGCTCAATACCACGTCGTGGCTACTACGCTTGCGAGCTTCCGGATGCACCGGTTTTGGCTTCGGCTGCGGAGGGCATCGACCGAGATGCCGTCTCTGTGGGCCCCAGCGTGCATGATGTCAACGGACAGGTCGAGCTGTTCGATGCACTTTCTCCTTCCGCTTTGGAGGCGGCGCGGCTTTGGCAAAGCGCACTACGGGCGACGCTGGCATCCGAAGATGAGCGCGAAATCTTTTCGCCCGCACCGGCGCAGGGCACCGCTCGGCTGCGACGCGCAATTGCTCACCATCTGCGTGGGACAAGGGGCATGAATGTCGACCCCAACAACATTGTTATCGGTGCAGGCGCCCAGCTGCTCGATACCATGTTGGTTCAGTTGCTTGGAGCCGACAAGGTGTATGCCGTTGAGGACCCGGGCTATTTGCGTCTGACGCGTATCTATCAGGCTATGGGCTGCAAAGTTCGACATATCCCGTTGGATGACGAGGGCGTGGACTTGAGCACTCTGCAGAAAAGCGGGACCGATGTCCTTCACCTGATGTCGTCCCATCAGTATCCGACCGGCCTTGTGACGAGCATTGCGCGTCGCTATGCGCTTCTGAGCTGGGCCGCCGAGCGACCAGGTCGGTATCTCATCGAAGATGACTTTGATTGTGAGTTTCGCCTTGCCGGGAAGCCGATTCCCGCGCTCGCATCGATCGATGCCGCCCAGTCGGTTATCTACACCAACACGTTTTCGAAGAGCCTTTCATCGGCGTTGCGTTTGGCGTATATGGTGTTGCCCGATGAGCTAATGGAGCGGTTTAGGCGCAACCTTGGTTTCTACGCCTCGTCGGTGAGCTCTGTTGACCAGGTCGCTTTGGCTCGTTTGCTGGAATCGGGTGATTACGAGCGACATGTGAACCGCGTGCGCGTTCGTGCTCGTGAGGCGCGTGATGGCCTGATGGCGCTTGTGCGGAAGGTATTTCCGGCAGGAGAGGTCTCGATCGAGCATGCAGACGCGGGCCTTTACTGCACCGTAGTTGCGGAGCGCGGAGCGGGTGGAAGCTCTTTTGTGCGGGCCCTCACGCGCTCGAGTATCCCGTTCGTCGATGTCAGTGACTGCTTTTGGTGCGCTGATGGCGCATCTGTCCCTGAAAACTCAACTCAAATTCTTGTTCAGTATGACGATTTGAGTCCAAAAGTGCTTAATACCTTGGAATTGCAGCTAATGGGGGCACTCTGCAATCTAAGTGAGTAGACTTTTGGCACTTTGGCGACCAGGCAGTTTTGTAACAAGCTATCTACCTGCGGTTTTGAAAAGCAGGATGACCGGCCTGCTCGGGATGTTCAAAAAAGTCTACTCACTTGCCGCATAAAGCTTTTGCATGGGTAGCGCGCAGAGATGTGGTGTAAGAGGCGGGGCATGCCCCGCCTCTTCCCTTTCTTGAAAGGGAGGGGACACCGC
>NZ_JADNJQ010000053.1 GCF_015555045.1 Collinsella aerofaciens
CATTGTGGCATCCCGAGCCCGCGGAAAGAAGCTGCGCCGCGGGGGAGGCGACCCAAATGGCTTTCTCATATCGTCTTTCATGCCAAAAAACCACGCGCCACAAACCCCACCTACGCCAACAAAAAGTTGCACAATTTATTTCCCATCTCTGTACATAGTTTGTTGGACAAACGCAATTACCAGAACGCCTCGCTGGTCAGTTCGGGCTTCAGGAGCATCCATAACCTCCGTTAGCACCCCAATATCCTGCGCCAATGTGAACAACATCCCAAAACGACCCCCTTGAACACTCTAAATGAAGGATATGTTGTCCACCACAAGCCAAATCAGTTTCGCTACCAGCTTGTGCTAGGATACCTAACGTTACATGAGTTCAACTGTGCTCGCGGCCCAGCAAGTCGCAAAACGCAGGGTCGATCAGCATCCGGCCGTAACGGCGGTGCCAGAAACACCACGAGCTCCAATAAAGAAGTCATGCGACTTTGGTAATTTGCATTGAGCAAATTACCGGGTTTGATTGGCTAATAGCTTGCATGCTAATGCGTAGCAGTTCTCCAGCTGCTTGCGTGCGGTTTAGTTTGGCAGTTGCTTGACTAGCTCGCACGCAGTCAGCTGAGGTTGCAGACATTTTTGCGATACGTGCCTGTAATCTCAGCGCTGCTTTTGTACATACCGTTCACGGTGGGGCAGAGCCACGTGCTTGTCTGACTGGGCTCAGGGTTTGAATATGGAGCGCCTTCGCGCACAAGCGCCCTGGCGAAGCCATATCCAAACCCCGTGAGCCACACGTAAGACAGCAAGGGGGTGGTGCTCGTGTGGTATGTGATCCAGGTCATTAACGGTCGCGAAGACGTAATACGCGAGCGCATCGAGCGCGTGGTGCCTGCGGGCGCCATGCAGGAGCTCTTTTATCCCCAATATCAAACCGAGATCAAAGTTCACGGCGAATGGGTTAAAACGACTAAGCCGCTCTTTCCCGGTTATCTCATCTGCGATACGACAGATCCCCGCACCGTGCAACAGTATCTGCTGTGCATGGACGACTTTGCCCGGGTGCTTTCCCAGGACGGTCAGTTTGTACCGTTAGCGAAAGAAGAGACCCTGCTCATTGGCAGTTTTACCAATAGGGGAGACCGTGTAGTGCCCATGAGCGAGGCCTTAAAAGACGGCGACCAGGTCGTAGTGACAGCTGGTCCACTGCTGGGCCACGAGGGCCTCATCAAAACCATTAATAGACGTAAATGCACTGCTTATCTGGAGCTCAACCTGTGCGGCCGACGCGTAACCACCCGCGTTGGCCTTGCCGTGCTTTCAAACGAGCAGCGCGTCATGCGCAACCTTAAAAAGGCGATCGCCTAGCTGCAGGCGACTGTTTAACGGAACAGGGGGGGATCCCCGGGGCGGGGACGTAGGTTTGAAGGAAATAGTGTCATATAAAACTGAATATTCCCGTGCTACAACCGTGGGGGCAGACTCGGTTGCTTTAGAGATAAAGCAAAGAAAACCAAGCGGTACATTGGCTTATCGATTTCTAAAACGGCTTTTCGATTTTATTTTTAGCCTTTGTGCGTGCATAGTGCTGATCATTCCCATCACAATAGTGTGCGCGCTTATTTGTCTTGAGTCTTCTGGAAGTCCTGTATATGCACAAGAGCGTGTTGGCAGGGGCGGTAAGACCATTAAAATTCTTAAGCTTCGCAGCATGGTCGCCGATGCCGGCGATGTGCAGAAGTATCTGAGTCCTGAGCAGTTACATCAGTGGGAAGTCGAGCGTAAGGTCGACGATGACCCTCGCATTACCAAGGTCGGCCAGTTCATTCGCAAGTGCTCCATCGATGAAATGCCGCAGTTCCTGAACGTGCTGAACGGCGACCTTTCCGTCATCGGACCGCGCCCCATTACAAGAGATGAGCTTGAGCAGCACTTTTCCGATGAGGAAATGGCTGAGCTGCTTTCTGTTCAGCCTGGCATCACAGGCCTGTGGCAGGCAACCGACCGCAACGCCGCGACCTTCGAGAGCGGGACACGTCAAAAGATCGAACTTCATTACGTGCGGAACCGCTGTTTCCGTATGGACTGGTAATGCTTTACCGGCACCTTTGGTGCTATGTTCGGCAAGAAGAGGACGGGGCGATAGGTGGACGTTTCCGTTATCATTCCGACCCTTAACGCTGAACACGAAATCGAAGATCTCTTAGCGGCTCTCGAGCGTCAGTCTTTGCGTCCGATGGAAATATTGGTCGTCGACTCCGCATCAGATGACGACACAGTGCCTTTGGTCAAAATGCACGAGGGGATTCGCCTGTTGCAAATCGAACGCTGTGACTTTAACCATGGGGCAACAAGGGATATGGCCCTGAGGGCAACGACTGGTGACTTCGTTTGCTTTCTAACCCAAGACGCACTTCCGGCTTCCGATGCTTATCTTGAGCGGCTCGTCACCCCCATGGTTGGGGACCCAAGCATCGCCTTGGTCAGCGGTAGGCAGCTGCCCAAGGCGGATGCCCGCCGTTTTGAGCAGCTTGTCCGCAGCTTCAATTATCCCGATTCGCCCTCTGTCCGTTCAAAAAGCGATTTGAATAAATGCGGCATCAAGACGTTCTTTGCCTCAGATTCCTGTTCGGCTTACAGACGGACGGCATATCTCGACTGCAGCGGATTTGAGTACGTCAACACCAACGAGGACATGCTCATGGCCGCCAGGTTCGTAGCGTCGGGTCTGAAGGTCGCATATGAGCCGGGTGCTGAAGTCTATCACTCCCACAATCTGACCCCTAGCCAGCAGTTCGCGCGCAATCGCGCTGTTGGTATGTTCCTGGAGTCGCACTCAGATGACCTTATGCATGCGAGCGAGATAGGTGAGGGCGGGCGACTCGTCAAAGCGGTCTCCTCGCAACTTCTCCGGGAAGGGAACCTGACAGAGTTCATCGCCTTCGGAGTCGACTGCTGCGCCCGTCTTCTCGGAAACCGCGCTGGTCGCAGGGCCGCGAGAAAAGAAAGGTTATAACAAATGAAAGGCATCATCCTCGCCGGCGGGTCCGGCACGCGCCTGTACCCGCTCACGCTCGTGACCTCCAAGCAGCTGCTGCCGGTCTACGACAAGCCCATGATCTACTACCCGCT
>NZ_JADNJQ010000054.1 GCF_015555045.1 Collinsella aerofaciens
GGGTATGTAAAACAAGTGGTTGGAAATTGGTAAATCTCTGGTTGGTTGCTGTTGAGTCTAAATCAACTCATCCAACCATCTTTCTAACAGCTGGAGCTGCAATAATCCAACCACTTATTTAACGTCTCTATGTATCATGTCGAAGTCAATCAGCTCTAGTTGCTCTACGAACTTCTCTAGATATGAGGCGACTTCCTCGTCATTCACGAAGAGCGGCCTATCCTGCGTGAGCCTTCCTGAACTGTCCTGCGGATAGCGAAGACTGATGCCGTTGTCGTCGATGTCGGCTACGGCCTCTACGAATGCGCCCATATTTTTGATGGCCCTGTTGTCCTCACGGCACCTCTGCCCTGGGAACCTCGAGAGCAGTGAGCTCCACAGCTTCGTGAGGCTGTGCTCTCTCTTGGGCTCGACTCCGCACTTCCTAATCACCCTCTTGATAGCTAGTTCCATGCAGTGTCTCGTGAGGAACAGGACCGGGATCGCATAGGAGTGCTTCAGCATCACGTACATCCCAGGTCGGTCGATGGCCCTTCTTCCGGCGGCCGCCAGTTCCTTCGCGGCGTTGAGGAACGAGCGGATGAACTCCTCCTCGAACATCTCGCCCTTGAGTTTTTCCTTCATCAAGACGGATGAGTCGAGCAGGGAGAAATCCCTCAGGGTGGGGTCGTTAAAGCCGTTCATCTGGGGCTTCATCACTTGACGCCCCACGTATCTAGGAAATACATGCTCGGTGAATATGCTCCCCATTAATGGACCTCCCCAGTCGTTGCGTCGACCTTCACTCCCGACCTCGGGTCTATGAACTCGTCCACGGCCTCGTCCTCGCGGTCGGGCTCGGTCACGAAGAGCGGGCCGGGAGCATCGATGCGAGGGCCGATCGTGAGCCCGTTGCTCGCGATGATGCGGTCGAGGTTCTGCCTGCGGTAGAGGGTCCTTGCCCGAAGCGTCTCGAACGAGTATCCGCGCCCTCTCATGTCCGTTTCGTTGATGAGCCGGTTCGCGCACTCGGTGTAGCCGTTCGAGATGCGGCTGGGGCATTCCCAGTAGTTGAAGATGAACTCGCGGTGGTTCTGGACGGTCCGAGCAAGGGCTCTGAACGGATCGAACTCCCTGCCATCGGGAATTTCCCGAATCCAGACGTCGAACGCCGCCTCAGCCTCCTCGCGTGAGGACGGATGGTCGTCGTAAATGCCGAAGAAGTCCTCCTTGAGGTCGTACGCGGTCATCAGCGTCGAGTAGGAGGGGTCTTCCCGTAGCGCCCTTAGGGCCGACGCCTCGTAGGGGCTGAGGTCGCGTGTCCGCTTCCTGAGGGCGTAGGCGAGGCCCTTCTTTAGCTCAAGGCGGCCCTTCCTGTCGAGGGCTCCCTGGAGGCCCTTGCGGACCGCGTCTAAGGCCTCGTTGGCTCCCCTCACGACATGGAAGTGGTCGATGACCCATGTCGCGTTCGGGGTGTACTTGGCTATGCTCCTCCAGAACGGCCGGTACATGTCGCTCGAGACCCATCGTACGCGCTCGAGGCCCTCCAACGAGGAGAAATAGGCGTCGAGGTCGGACTGCGTCCTGCCGGGCACCATGTCGAAGACCGTCCTGTGCTCGAGGTCGGTGATCACGGTCACCATGCCGACCCTCTTGAGGTTCTTCTCGTCTATGCCCAGGAACGCCGGCACCTTGAAGCGAAGCCTCGAGGCGTTCTCGCGGACGTAGTCCTCGAAGACGTTCTTCACGGTGACGTGCGAGAGCGGGTACTCCTCGGCGACCTCGCGGAAGGTGAGCCTGAGTGAGCGCTGGGCGATGTCGGCGTATGCCGCCTCCGTCATTCGGTGACCCGCGTCGACCCCGCCTATCGCCGGGCGCCACACGTAGCCGCACTCCGGGCATCGCATCCGCGGGAACCCTATCTCGAGCCTCGTCGGGATGCCCAAGTGTGGCGTCGACACAACGCCGACGGTCCTCGCGCCGTGGCTGTGCAGCGTCCCGCCGCACTCGGGGCACGATGCGGGGACGGGCCCGCGGTATCTCAGGTCGAACTGCTGGAGCCTCCTGCCGCAATCGACCTTGGTCGCACTGCCGATGAGCTCGCAGCCCCGGACGCCGAGCAGCTCCTCGACGTAGCCCGCCGCGCCCATCTATTCCCCCTTCGAGAGGTAGGAGGCGAGCTCGGCGATGTCGTAGCGCTTCCCCTGCGAGATGAGGTCGTACACCTGGTCGGCCAGGGGCTCGATCGCCTGCGGGTCGTCGAGCGCCTGCTCGGCGAGGTCTCCCAGCTCGTTGCTCATCATCGACATGAGGGCCCTGATGACGATGTTGCGCAGGCGCCCGTCCGCGAGGACAGCCTCCTTCGTGTTGCTCGTGTTCGTGATCTGCGTGTTGGTCACGGGGTCTGCCGCCACGGCGTCGGAGA
Source organism: Collinsella aerofaciens (assembly GCF_015555045.1). GTDB lineage: Bacteria > Actinomycetota > Coriobacteriia > Coriobacteriales > Coriobacteriaceae > Collinsella > Collinsella aerofaciens_W. The sequence goes on from NZ_JADNJQ010000054.1 coordinate 2,405, forward strand.
CCGCATTGACGGCTCGGGCCTTCACGAGGGGGTCGCCCTCGTCGCCCCACGTGCGGTTCAGCCTCTCCACGATCCTCGCCATGGTGTCGCGCTTGGGAGCGGCGCCTGAGCCGCCCGCGCCCATCGGCATGAGCTCGCCGCCCTCGACCCCCTCGGGGACCTTCTGGGCCGATATGCGGAAGTCCCGGAGCACGAGGCCGCGCACGTCGACGTCGTCGAGCGAGGTGCCCGCGATCCTGTGGCCGAGCAGCTTTGCGAAGCTGTAGAACACCTCGAGGTCGGGGTCGCCGAAGTCGAGCGCCTGGGACAGGAACGTGTAGGCGGAGCAGTACTTGGAGAGCTTCTTCCTGAAGGTCATCAGCTCCGCGACGCGTCCCGCCGCCTCGTCCGCGCTCCTCTTGGCCCTCTCCGCCTCCTCGGCCTCGCCGGCCGCCTCCGCCCGGTTGGCGCACTCCAGCCAAGTCTCGTAGGAGTCCCTGGCCGCCGCGAACCTCTCGCGGAAGATCTCGGCGGGCCCGGAGACGGCGGAGTAGAGGG
>NZ_JADNJQ010000055.1 GCF_015555045.1 Collinsella aerofaciens
GGGGGCGCCGGGCGCCCGGATGCGTCATGCCGAAATGGCGCGAAGCACGCGGTTGACAAAACTATAGAGACACGTCCAACTTGCCGCTGGTGTTCGACGACGACCGCTGCCTATTCAACACCGGCCTTTACACGCGCCGCTACGAGACCATCTACGGCCTGTTTGAGCCCAACACTAAGCCCGACGCGCGCCAGCGCTGGTTTTTGAAGGGCTTCTTTAAGGAGAGCGACCCCATGCTGGTCTCGTTTGAGTACCTACCGTGCCGCGTGCGCTTTGCCGAGGACCCCTCCGAGCTGGTCTTTGACTACCGCCTTCCCATCCGCTCCAACATCGACCACATTCTGGGCGACGAGGAAAACCTTACGCGTATTCCCGCCAGTCTGATGGGGGAGGGTAACTCGTTGCTGCTGCGTCGCGCCTTTGAGGGAGCCGTTGCCGAGGCCGCCCGACGCGCCGCCGCCAATTACACGCTCGCCGTGCCGCAGTTCTACGGTGGTCGGATCCAGCTGCTGCTGCCGCTGTGCCTAACCGGCGACAAGCCCGAGCTGGCGCTGACCATCCAGCGCGAGGACGGCTTCTATGCCGCGCGCACCTGCCTCACGCTCGACATGGCCTACAACAACGCGCGACTTATCTGCCGCCCCGAGACCTCGTGGATAAAGCGATAAAGGGCGGTTGAGCTGGGGGTTCGCTGGTTACGGCGCTTGCCATGGCGCGGCCGACGCCCACGAATTTACAATCGAGGCCAAAAAGTTCTTGGTAAACCACGCGCGGCTATGATAGTATCTCTTTTGCCGAAAGGCGACGGGCGATTGGCTCAGGGGTAGAGCATATCCTTCACACGGATGGGGTCACAAGTTCGAATCTTGTATCGCCCACCATCAAAAGCGCAGGTCAGAGGTGTTAAGCCTCTGGCCTTTTTCTTTTTGACACCAAGCTTGACACCAAATCTGACACCAAAATCGAATCGAAATTTTTAAACGCGTTTCTAGCTGATCTCTCCTGAACTGACGTCATCGCGCGTTTTGCATAAAGCTCATGCGCTCTTTCATTGAATTTGCCATGGGATTCACGTACAAATGTGGAGATAGGGACCACGGCCCCAGAACGCCTGCCAGCAGATTTGTGCCACACGGCGATCTTTAGGCGAAATGCGTCAAGCTATTTGTCGGCATTTGGTCAGCTTCCGGTACTTACCGGCATGATGCCGCCATTGATAATCGGTCTACCTGCAAACATAACGGCACGCAGCCAAAGCTAGGGGAGGCCCATATGGACGAGATCGTCTGCGCAAACACCGCATTCCGCTACTGGCGCTGCCCGCCCCAAGTGCGCAACCTCTACCCGCGACTGCCAAGCCCAGAAGACGGCTGGCGAGCCCTAGCCCAAGCCCCTTTCGTAACCGATATCCTCAAGACCCCGATTATTACCACAACAGTGCCCGGTGGCGTTAACTACCATTCGGGATTACGGACAACAATCCACTGTGATGATGCTTCGGGGGTGGATAGCACGCTGGAAACCGCGATGAGCTTTAGGGTTACCAATCCACTTGCGACGCTATTAACCATGACGCGCTTTGTATCTCCAACCGATCTTGTCCTTGCCATGTACGAATTTTGCGGATGGTTCTCAGTCTTTGAGCCCACCGCAGCAGCAGAGGCGGAACTAGACACAGCCAATGACGCCGCCGAGAATGCAACCACCGAATCCATCTTTGACCTCGATGAAAGCCAAGACGAACCACAATGGAAACGCGTTTATGCACGCATAAAAGTCAAAGAACAGGTAAATACGAAGGGGCCCAACGGACAAAAGAAAACGAAGGAGGTCACAAGGCTAAAGGGCACTTCGCTCTGGATGAGGAAGCCGCTCATCGAATTACACGAGCTTCATGAGTACGCCAGTAAGATGAAAAGACGAAAGTGGGGTACGAAGTTTTACAACGCCGCGCAGTTGGTGACAGGTATAGCAGCTTCTCCGCTTGAAGTTGCAGGAATTTTATTGCTATCGCTTCCTCGCTCGCGCGGCGGTGCCGGCTTTCGAAACGTTTATGTTAACGACCTTACGCCGCTTACCGCATCGGCGCAGAGCATTGCAGGGCAAAAAATCTGCTACGGGGATATCGTGATCGTAAATCCAACCATAATGAAAGCAGGCATCGTGGAGATTCAGGGAGAGGTTATCCACGGATCAGGCGCCGTGCTCGACCACGATGCCAAACGCATGACGGCGCTGCAAAGTATGGGGTATGACGTCTTTCTGGTTACGCACGACATGCTTAACGATGCCGAGCAGCTTGATGCGATCGTGCGAAGTCTTTGCTCGCGCTTGGAATTGCGCTATAGGTGCAAAACTAAGGCGCAAAAGACGACGGAAATGGAGTTGCGAGCCAACGTACTATGCAACTGGCTGGAAATCGGTCGTTAGACGGGTGCCTTGCTCACTTCCGGGCGCCCTCGTTCGGCTGCCTGCGATGCCGCCGCCACGAAACCGGCCCATCTACTACGTTTAAGCCCGACCCCTCGACCATGCCCCGT
>NZ_JADNJQ010000056.1 GCF_015555045.1 Collinsella aerofaciens
GCGCCGCTGACCGGTGGACGGCACCGAGCCGTACGCTTGAACTGAGAAGGGGGAGGCCTCGCGGCCTCCCCCTTTTTTGCGTTTACGGGCAACATTCCTTATGCAATTAAATCAATTTAATCATCCACCGCTGAATATAGACGTTCACCGTTCTTTGGTCGGTTCTTTGTTCTCAATGGACTAATATTTGCTTTAGCGCACTGCTGCGCTTGTCCTGTTTTACACGGGTTGTTTTATTGATTGTGACGGAAGGACTCACATGGCAGATGTTCATGAGCTGCTTGATACTTGGATTGCCAATGTCAAGGACGAGGAGCTCCTCGCTGAGCTCAACACGATGAAGGAGCAGGGTGACGAAGACGCCATCACCGACGCTTTCTTCCAGGATCTCGCCTTCGGTACCGCCGGTCTACGTGGCACTATCGGTGCGGGCACTAACCGTATGAATATCTATACGGTTGGTCGCGCGACGCAGGGTTTTGCTGACTATCTCAATGCGACCTTCGAGCATCCGACGGTTGCCATCGCTCGCGATAGCCGCAATAAGGGTGAACTGTTCGTTAAGACGACGGCTGCCATTCTTGCCGCAAACGGCGTGACTGCTCTCGTGTATCCTAAGATTTCGCCCGTGCCGACGCTTTCCTGGGCCGTCCGTGACCTTAAGTGCTCCGGTGGCATTTGCATGACCGCTAGTCATAATCCGGCGCCTTATAACGGCTATAAGGCCTATGGCCCCGACGGCTGCCAGATTACCAGCGAGGCTGCCGATGCAATTTCTAAGGCTATCGCCGAGACCGATACGTTTACCGGCGTGAAGTCCATGGACTTCGATGAGGCTCTTGAGCAGGGTCTGGTCAAATGGATCGATGACTCGTGCCTCGAGCGTTATTATGACGCCGTTCTCGCCCGCGGCGTGACCAACCTTTCTGCCGAGGAGATCGCTGGCGCTCCGCTTAAGCTCGTCTACACTCCGCTCAACGGCACCGGCCTCATTCCCGTCACGACGGTGCTCGAGCGCGCTGGCATCACCGATGTCACGGTTGTTCCCGAGCAGAAGGAGCCTAACGGCGATTTCCCGACCTGCCCGTATCCTAACCCCGAGATTCGTCAGGCCATGCAGAAGGGCATTGACCTGTGCGAGCAGGTTCACCCCGATCTGCTGCTTGCAACCGATCCTGACGCCGATCGCGTTGGCGTTGCCGTTAAGAATGGCGATGACTATCTGCTGCTGACCGGCAATGAGATGGGCGTTCTGCTGCTTGACTATATCTGCAAGACCCGCGCTGCTCGCGGTGAGGACCTCACTAAGAAGGTTGCTGTCACTACTATCGTTTCTTCCGCCATGGTTGACGCTCTGGCCGACGAGTACGGTTTTGAGCTCCGCCGCTGCCTGACGGGCTTCAAGTACATCGGCGACATCATTACTTCTCTTTCCGATGCTGGCGAGGTCGATCGCTTTATCTTCGGTTTTGAGGAGAGCTACGGCTATCTGGCCGGTGACCACGTGCGCGACAAGGACGCCGTGAGCACTTCTCTTCTGATTTGCCAGATGGCGCAGTATTACAAGCTCCAGGGCAAGAACCTTGCAGATGCGATGCACGAGCTGTACGAGAAGTATGGCTACTATCACAACAAGACGATTTCGCTGAGCTATCCGGGCGCTGAGGGTGCGGCAAAGATGGCCGGCATCATGGCCGGTCTGCGCGAGAACCCGCCCGCGGAGCTCGCCGGTTCCAAGATTGAGGCCGTCGTTGATTACAACACCTGCGTGAACGGCCTGCCGAAGGCTAATGTTATTGAGTTCGATCTTGAGGGTGGCAACAAGGGTATTGTTCGTCCTTCCGGCACCGAGCCCAAGATTAAGCTGTACATCTTCGCTAAGGGCGCGGATGCCGCCGAGGCAGATGCAGCACTTGACGCGATCGAGGAGTCCGGTCGCAAGCTGCTGGCATAAGGTATTTAAGAGTCTATTGCTATAGATGGGCGAAAGAGGGGATCTCGGATGCGAGGTCCCCTCCTGTTTTTAACCAGCCAGCCGAGACTACTTATATGTGTAGGAAATGTGTACGCCCAGATTCCCGCCCACGGGGCCCCTCCGGTCTGGCAATATATCTCCTTGCCGCGCGGCCCGGTCGGACCGGATCAGCCGCGGGGCGTGCACCTTGA
>NZ_JADNJQ010000057.1 GCF_015555045.1 Collinsella aerofaciens
CGGCAGGCCCCGCCGACCGATTGCAAGCGGTCGGCGGGGCCATTGTGGCTCTTGACAGCGGATTGGGTCATATGAGCGAAAACCCGCCAGAGCGAGCAAGGTGCCTTGAAACGAGGCGGCATCGATCTTTTGATCATGCCGCCGAAGTTGAAAGGCAGATTGCCGCCCTGGCGGGTTTGCAGCGTCGAGCCGTTACGCGGTTTGGTAAAACCGCGTAACTAAATACGTTCCGCGATTTCGTGGATGAGGTAGTCGGTCTTTTCCCAGCCCAGGCACGGGTCGGTGATCGACTTGCCAAAGACACCGCCGTCGACCGGCTGGTTGCCGTCCTCCAGGTAGGACTCGATCATAAAGCCCTTGACCAGCTTGGAGATGGACTCGTTGCGGCGGCAGCTGTCGAGCACCTCCTTGCAAATGCGATACTGCTCCAGCGGACGCTTGCCCGAGTTGTCGTGGTTGCAGTCGATGACCGCTGCCGGATTGGCATAGCCGGCGTGCTCGGTATAGCGTTCGGCCAGGCGCTCGAGGTGCTCGTAGTGGTAGTTGGGGTAGGTGCGACCGTCGAGACCGATGTAGCCACGCATGACGGCGTGTGCGAGCGGGTTGCCGTCGCACTCAACCTCCCAGTTACGGAAGATGAAGCTCTGATGTGCCTGGGCGGCGTAGATGGAGTTGAGCATGACGGTGGTGGAACCGGCGGTGGGATTCTTCATGCCGACGGGCACCGAAATGCCGCTCGACACCAGGCGATGCTCCTGGTTTTCGACCGAGCGCGCGCCCACGGCAACGTAGCTCAGTAGGTCAACAAGGTACTGGTAGTTGGACGGATAGAGCATCTCATCGGCGGTAAAGAAGCCAGTCTCCTCGATGACGCGCAGGTGCATATGGCGGATGGCCTTGACGCCCTCGAGCAGGTCGTCGGGAGCCTCGGGGTTGGGGTTGTGCAGAAGACCCTTGTAACCGGTGCCCTTGGTGCGCGGCTTATTGGTGTAGACGCGCGGAATGATGATGAGCTTGTCCTTGACCTCCTCGGCGGTCTTGGCCAGTCGGTTCATGTACTCAAGTACTGAATCCTCGCGGTCGGCAGAGCACGGGCCGATGATGAGCACCTTGCGTGCGTCTTCGCCGGTAAAGACTTTGGCGACCTCGGCGTCAAATGCCTGCTTTTTGGCGATAAGCTCGGCAGAAAGCGGCATTTCCTCGCGGATCTCCATGGGGATCGGCAACTTGCGTTTGAATTCCATGGCCATAGGGGCCTCCTCAATCTATAGAAAGAGCAATAAGCGTATTGTCGAGTGTTCGGCATTATCCGCTGTCGCACGCTAAAGTGCAAGCCCTTGTCACCCCGATACCACCCAAAAAGGGACAGGTTTATTTTGGCAGGTTTTATCTGGGTAAACGTCGGCGGATGTCGGGAGGGAGTGGCGCCGCGCGGGCCCTTAAGGCTGCCGTCGATTTCTCGGGAAACACCCCGTGGCAAAAACCCCAAATATGAGTACTGTTGCTATTATAGTGTCATATTACCTTCGCAAAATAATAGACATAAATACAAAACATGTTCATTAACACAAACACATATAAGTCCGCTATGGTGCTGTTTGATCAATTTAGGAACGCGTGTAGGTCGCGCGCGCAGACGTGGTGTAAGAGTGTCCTGAGGTCCGTCGCTGCAAGTCCCGATGTTACTCCTTCTTGAGACCGCGCCTCTCGACTATCTCGTCCACTATCTCCCTGGCGCGCCGCCCGAGCGCGCGGCGCCTCCCCTCTGTCGGGGCCGGCCTGTCCGCGGGCTCGGCGAAGCCCTCGGCGGCCGAGGCCTCGGAGAACACGCGCTGCTGGGACCACTGCCCCTCGGTCTCCATGAGGCTCGCGCTGGATTGGCAACACCTATTTGGACGATTCCGGGAGGGACAGCCCCGCCTCCCTGAACTCGACCGGAGACATGTAGCC
>NZ_JADNJQ010000058.1 GCF_015555045.1 Collinsella aerofaciens
GGGTGGTTGTTGACCACGTAGTGCACGAAGTTGCTGCCGATGAAGCCGCAGCCGCCCGTGACGATGATATTCTTGGGTTCAAAGATCTCAGACATGAAAATCCAATCTGAAGCATGTACAGCTTCTTTAGTATGCCGCAGGAAGTGACGCCGCGACGCTATTCAACAAAACTATCGGACATTTCGGCATGCGATAAGAGCCATAACCTTCGCAGAATTACTTCCCCTACAAAACGCCTCCGGAATGCAGTCTTTGTCGTAACGGAAGACCGAATTCCCAGTTTTATCGCGTAAGTACTTATAGAAGAAGTCCTCCCAGCTTTTAAACTTCTCACTGTTTATAAAGGCTTCTGGGGTTTCCAAAACCGCCTTAACATCTAACCCTGAAATTACGCCGGAGCTCAGCAGAAGCCACTCGAATGACTCGGGAAGACAAACCGTAACAGTATCGCGGTGAATGTCTTGCAGCTTAAGGACGCGGTCCGCATAGCACCCAAATGCTGCTCCGTCCGCGACAACAAACACGCGATCGTCGAAATGCTGATCCAACCAGCCCAAAATCGCGCTGTTCGTCATGGCCGAAGCGCAGGTAAGCTCACTGTCAGCGAAATGCCGTTCAAAGAACTGGAAACCAGACTTACTGTCCTCGCATAGAAGGATAGAAAAGTCCTGTTTTGGCGCCGACCGGGAAATAGCATAACGATGATTCCCGCGATCTTGATAAACAGGGACGAAAGAATGGTATTTTCCGCTCGTCTTAATCCTGTAAATCTCATCCACGCTATACGGAAGATTGGGGAAATCAGCCCTTGAGATCAGCACGAAATAATTCGAGGAATACAGCACATGATGGGCAAACTCATCAGAATGGATCTCTTTTAAGCCCTCATCGACAAATACAATCGAGTCATGAACGGACGAAAGCTGGTTTCGCCAATCATAATCGGTCAGGGCGACACAGGGACAATCGCATTGCAAGGAAACGCCCGACTGCTCGCCCGTTCGCATGTAGTCTGCGACCATGTCAAACAGCGTCGTCTTACCCGTGCCGCTATCGCCACGCACAATAGTGATGTTCCGCTTGATGGTAAATGTGTACTTGGTTCCCCTACGGCGGGAAATCTTAACAAGATGCGAACCGTTCATAAGCAGCACCTACAGATACGGAATCGACTCGTGAATCAATTCGGCCATGTTATGAACGATTCGGCCGCTGTTCACGACTTTGATTTTAAAATCCTCGCGGCCAAAGTCCATCACATGATAGAGATTCACAACGAGCTTGCGGTCTTTCGCCATGTCGAGAATCCACTTGGCACAGTTGTCACCACAGGTAGAAGCGTTAAAAATATGCTTACGATCAAATCTCATAAGCAGCAGCGTTTTCACGCCACCAGAAAGCTGGAGTGGGGAGATGGATCCAAGCACAGGGCTTTCGATGACGTTTTCGGAAACAACAACCGATCGATCGACATCTTTAATTATCGAGACTGCATAGGGATCCGTAATCCAAGAAGACCGGTAAGAGTTTTTGAAATATGTCGCTGTGTTGTAAATCGCTTCTGGCATATCGCCAAAGTAGACGCTTAACACATCCACTCCCAATCATATTGTCTTTATGGTCAACGTAATCATAACGAAAGGGGCCACCAGATAAACGGTGGCCCCTGAAAGAAAACAAGCTTGCGCTAGTACTCGTGCGGGCTGTTGACGATCTCGCCGGCGGCGACCTTCTTCAGGTGCTGGCCGTAGACCGACTTGCCGTAGGCCTTCGCGGCCTCCTCCAGCCCGGCGGTCGTGATCCAGCCGTTCTCCCAGGCGATCTCCTCGGGGACCGAGACCGGCAGGTCCTGGGAGTGCTCCACG
>NZ_JADNJQ010000059.1 GCF_015555045.1 Collinsella aerofaciens
AAGACGATATGAGAAAGCCATTTGGGTCGCCTCCCCCGCGGCGCAGCTTCTTTCCGCGGGCTCGGGATGCCACAATGGGCTTTGAGTATCGGCCCGTGCGGTAGCCCTTACCGCACCTGCGGGGAGGAGGCTTCCCATGCCCCATGTTACCTCCATCGGCCTGGACGTCCACGCGCGATCGGTCGCCGCCGCGGCGTTCAACCCCTTCACCGGCGAGGTGGTGCACCGTGACTTCGGGACGGACGCCGCCGAGATCGCGGAGTGGGCCCTCGGGTTCGAGGAGCCCAGGGCCTGCTACGAGAGCGGCCCCACCGGCTTCCACATGGCGCGCGAGCTGCGCGCGCTCGGCCTCGACTGCGCCGTGGCCGCCGTCTCCAAGATGCAGAGGCCGGCGGCGGACGCGCGCCGCAAGAACGACCGGCGCGACGCCGAGTTCATCGCCCGCATGCTCGCCACCCACAACATCGTGGAGGTCCCGCTGCCCGATGCGGCCGTCGAGGCCGCCCGGGACCTCGACCGCGCCCTCGACGACGCCACGGCGGAGTACCGCCGCGCCAGGCAGCGACTCAACATGTTCCTGATCAGGCTGGGCCACGTCTGGGACGAGCGCAACGCCGACGGGACGAGGAAGGGATCCTGGACGCGCGCCCACTGGAGGTGGATATCCGGGATCAGGCTCGAGGGGCCCCAGCGCGACGTGCTCGAGTACTACGTCACGGCCGCGAGGTGCGCGGAGTCGGACCGCCGGCAGCTCGAGAAGAAGGTGCTCGCCCTCGCCCGGACCGACCGGTGGCGCCCGGCCGTCGAGGCGCTCTCCTGCATCAAGGGAATCGACACCCTGACGGCCTTCAGGCTCGCAGCCGAGGCGGGCTCCTTCACGAGGTTCCGGACGGCCCCGGCCTTCGCGAGCTGGTGCGGGCTAGTCCCGTCGGAGCGTTCGAGCGGCGAGACCGAGCGGCGCGGCGGGATAACCAAGACGGGCAACCGGCTCGCCAGGACGGCACTGGTGGAGTCGGCGTGGCACTACCTGACGTGCACGCCCCGCCCGAAGGCCCCGGCGCCCGGCGCGGACGTCCCCGCGGCGATCCGGGCGCGCGCCGACGCCTGCACCGCCAGGCTCTGCCGCCGCCGCGAGGCGCTGGCGGCGGCGGGCAAGAGCTCGTGCAAGGCAAACGCCGCCGTCGCGCGCGAGCTCGCCTGCTGGGTCTGGGAGATCGGGCGCCGGGCGGAGGGGACCCTCAGCTGACCCCGTCGGACAACAAGCCTCCCGCCGGGAGGGCCCGCGCCTCGACGCATCGCCGGCGCGCGTTCACGAACCTTTTTTGGGCAGCCCAAGGGCCGCGCCCGTGAACAAGACTGGTTTCGGACGAGCGCGCCGGACGGAGAATCGAAATGCGGTGGGGTGCGCGGACATACCGGGCTGACCGCCGGCAGCGCGCCCGCAAGAGCCCGCGGATATTAGCTTGCCAGGCAAGCGTCGACTAAACGTGCAGCGTGCGCGGGCCCTCCCGACGGGAAACGAAAAAGCCCGGTTTAAAACCGGGCTCGAACAAACACGCCTATTGACAATGGCTTTCTCATATTAA
>NZ_JADNJQ010000005.1 GCF_015555045.1 Collinsella aerofaciens
GCCTCAAGGTCGTCGACCTCGCCGTCCACGGCGACTCGCGCGGCTGGTTCAAGGAGAACTGGCAGCGCGCCAAGATGACCGCCCTGGGCATCCCGGACCTCCGCGTCGTCCAGAACAACATCTCCTACAACGACAGCCGCGGCGTCACCCGCGGCATCCACGCCGAGCCCTGGGACAAGTTCATCTCGGTGGCCCGCGGCAGCGTATTCGGCGCCTGGGTGGACCTGCGCGAGGGCAGCGAGACCTTCGGCAAGGTGTTCACCTGCACGCTCGACCCGAGCAGGGCCATCTACGTCCCGCGCGGCGTGGGCAACTCCTTCCAGGCCCTGGAGGACGGCACCGCCTACACCTACCTGGTGGACGCCCACTGGTCGCTCGAGCTCAAGAGGACCTACACCTTCGTGAACCTCGCCGACCCCGAGCTCGCCATCGAGTGGCCGATCCCCCTCGACGAGGCCACCGTATCCGAGGCCGACCTCAACCACCCGTACCTCAAGGACGTCGTCCCCATGGCGCCGAAGCGCACCCTCGTTACCGGCTGCAACGGCCAGTTGGGCCATGCGGTCCGCGCGCTGGCGGAGGAGCGCGGCGTCGCCAAGGACTTCGACTTCTGCGACATCGACACCTTCGACATGTCCGACCCGGAGGCCTACTCCAAATACGACTGGTCGCTCTACGGCACCGTGATCAACTGCGGCGCCTACACCGCCGTGGACAGGGCGGAGACCCCCGAGGGCCGTGTCATCGCCTGGAAGGCCAACGCGACCGGCCCGGCGCTTCTGGCCCGCACCTGCGCCGGGCACGGGATCACCCTCGTCCACGTGTCCTCCGACTACGTCTTCGACGGCACCGCCGAGGTGCACGACGAGGACGAGCCCCTCAACCCGCTCTCCGTCTACGGCCAGACCAAGGCGGCCGGCGACATCGCCGTGGCCGGCTGCCCGCGCCACTACATCATGCGCTCCAGCTGGGTCATCGGCGAGGGCCGCAACTTCGTCAAGACCATGAGGGCGCTCTCAGACCGCGTCGCCGACCCGGAGGACAAGCTGGAGCAGGTCACCGTCGTGGACGACCAGCTGGGACGCCTGACCTTCACGCGCGACATGGCGCAGGCCATCTTCCATGTGCTGGACGCGAAGGCCCCCTACGGTACCTACGACTGCACCGGCTCCGGTGCCGTGAGGAGCTGGGCGGATATCGCCCGCGCCGTCTTCGAGGCCGCCAACGGCAACGGCGACAGGGTCGTGCCGGTATCGACCGCCGACTACTACGCGAGCGCCGAGGGCCCCGTCGCCCCGCGCCCGGTCCACTCCGCGCTCGACCTGTCCAAGCTCGAGGCTGCCGGCTTCCACATGCCCGACTGGGAGGAAGAGCTGGGGGAGTACATCAAGACGCTCTAGCCGCTATTAACTTTTCGAGAGTAAAAGCCGCCGCTTGTTAACGGCGGCTTTTCTTATGCCTGGCGTATAGCCCCGCTGCAATAAGAGCGGCGGCGGTCGCCAGACTCACTGCAAGCCCCGCAAGGGCGCCCGGAGTCTTGTAAGTCATCACGATCCTATTCGCGCCTTTCTGCATGTTCAGGGACGACAAGCCCTTATCGGCGGCGGGCGTTAGTTCTGCGGCGGTTCCGTTTACCGTTACGTTCCAGCCCTCATCGTATGGAACGCTCAACAGCAGGTTGCCGTCATCCTTGGCGGTATACTCGCCTTCGATCCTTCCGTCTTCAAAAACCGTCGGAATAAACTCGCTCGTCTTAAGCTCGTTAATAATCTGATCAAAAACGTCCAGATTGAGGGCGTAAAAGACCGGCTCATTGTCTTGGGGCATGTCTGTATAGCCCTCTGCGACTCCGATTGACACCGTATGCTGGCTCGGGGCGTCCGATGCATCCGCAATCTGGCGGATATTATTGTCGAATCTCCAGGCCTCGTTTTCGATCGTTCGCTGGTCGATGGTAAGGGCGACGGGCCAATAACTGCCGGCGGTCGCATCTTTGTTGATGTAGAGATACCCGATGGAGCTTGCCGGTACAGTGACGCTCCATTGCTTTAAGCTATCGCTATTCTCTGTGCTCGTGGCCTCGATCTTGGTATAGAGCTCGACCTCACGGCCTAGGATTTTGCTGTAGAGGTCGTTCTGCTTTTCGAAAGGGTTTTCGCTCTTCAGCGTGCTGTTTTTGATATCGCTTGAGGCCGCGATGCCAATGCTGAGCGCATAGGGGTTCTCGTACACCGCGCTTGTGGAGTCGGCCTGATTCGTCTTGGCTAAAACGTATCCTGCAGGCGCGTTTTCAGGAATGGCGTACTTGACTCCCAGTAGGGCATCGACGGCGAGAATGGGCTCGGCATAACGGGTCGAGAATTCGCCGACGCTGCTGTATCCAAGGGAATTGAGCAGTGCGATGGCCTGCGGGTTGTTGGCGGACGAATACGAAGACAACTGGTTGTACCCAAGCGCCAGGCCTTCGTTGAGGGCGGCGCTGTCGACGCGTGTGGTCGTGCGGTCAATGCGATAGAACGACGCCGAAGTCTGGTCTTGAATGGCCGTGATCGCGTCGGTTGCGGCGGCGACATAGGTGCTGTTGGCTTCTTCGGAATAGCCTGTGTACAGCTGATTCCACATTACATGGGCGTTGGCAAATAGTTCAATTGCCGTGAGTGCCAGGAGTGGCAGGATAATGGCTGGACAATGGGCTCGACGTAATGTTGACCACTCTTTGAGTTTCTGCAGCGCGTATCCTGCGGCCCACAGCGCAAAGAAGCTCAGCAAAAAAGCCGTGCGTGAGTAGAAGCCATTGGGAACGCGCATGCCGCACCAGATATACTCGAGCGGGCTCAAAACGGAGCTTGCGACCAGGATTATCGTGACGACGAGTGTTGCGATGCGCGTCTTGATTGAAACCGTGCGGTTAACCAGCAGGCTCGCCGCGAGCTGCATCATGATGATGCCACAATAGAACTGCGGTGTGCTTTCGTTGTTTACCCACATGCAGGGAAGAAAGCCCCTGATGAGCGACTTGAGGCTGGTTTTAAGCAGGGGGCCAAGTGCCAGAACGGGACCGCCCTTGGACATGGCAAGGATGGCCGGCAAAAAGGTCCAGGCGGACAGGAGCAGCCCAAGCGCGATGGCCCCGGCGAATCGTAGGGCCCGATCGAGCATGAGCTTCCAGCTAAATCCTTCTTCTGCAACATAATCGACAAATTCGACCAATACGAAGATGCAGAGGAACAGGAGGCTGATGTAGGCCGTATACCAGCAGAACATGACATTGAGCGCCGTTGCGATGACGAGGCGGATCATGCGCTGCTTGCGGATGAGCTCGTAACAACCGTAGGCGCAAACGGGAAGCAGAATCAGACAGTCGATCCAGAGCGGGTTGCGCAGGTTGCTGACGGTCCAGCTGCAAAACGTGAATGACGCGGAAAGCAGAAATGTCGCGGGTTTGGATAAGCCAAAGCGCTTTTGCACATACCAAGCGCTGCTAATGTGGATACAGCCAAGCTTGAGTGCGCTGATGACGAATACAAAGAGCGTCAGCTTGTCTGCGGGAAACAGCACGCAGAACAGGTTGAAGGGGCTGGCGAGGTAGTAGCTATATAGCCCCCATGTGTTCATACCGAGTCCCTGTGAGAAGGAATAGCGAAGGTTTGCCTCGCCTAAAAGGACGCGGCGAAACCACGCGAAGAAGTCGATGTATTGGTATTTGAGATCGTTGGTGAGAAACGAGTTGTCGCCAAAGGGGTAGACATGCCCCGCCGCTGCAAGTGCGACAAAAAGTGCGACGGAAAACGCAAAGCAGGCGGCGTAGAACGCCACATTCTTGAGCGTGTTGTTATTGGGCTGTGTCATCAGATTCCTCGTTGGATTCTCGAATGATATAGATGGGGCGGCGCTTGGTCTCCAAGTAGGCTTTTGCTAGGTACTCGCCAATGATTCCCAGGCACAGGAGCTGCATGCCGCCAAACAGCGTAATGAGGCAGGCAAGGGAGGGCCATCCGCCTACGGGGTCGCCCCAAACAAGCGTTTTGACCAGGATGACGATGAATCCCAGGATAGCGATGAGACAGAAAACGATACCCGTGAGGGCGGCGAGGGAGAGCGGCGCCGTGGAAAACGCGACGATGCCGTCGATGGAATAGAGGAGCAGCGACCAAAAGCTCCATTTGGTCTCGCCGGCCACGCGGTTGACGTTTACGTAGGGGAGCCATTTGGTCTTGAAGCCGACCCAGCCGTAAATGCCCTTGGAGAATCGGTTGTATTCGCCCATGGAGATGATGGCGTTGACCATAGGTCGCTTCATGAGCCTAAAATCGCGTGCTCCGTCGACGATGTCGGCCTTAGAAATGCGGTTGATGATCTTGTAGAACATACGGGCACAGAACGACCTGATGGGAGGCTCGCCTTCGCGGGTGGTCCTGCGTGTGGCGACGTTATCGTAGCTATCGGTCTGCAGGATCTCGTACATCTGCGGCAGGAGCGAGGGCGGATCCTGCATGTCGGCATCCATGGTGGCGACATAGTCGCCCTTTGCGTGCTGGAGTCCGGCGAGTAGTGCCGCCTCCTTGCCAAAGTTGCGCGAGAAAGAGTGCCAGTGGATGGCGTATGGATGCGCCGCCGCGGCCTCGGCTTTCATGACGGTGAGCGTTGCGTCTGCCGAGCCATCGTCGACGAGGACGGCTTCAAAGGAAATGCCGGGGTCTTGCTGGGTCATGATGCGAACGACGCCATCGAGCTCTTTGAGAAAGATCGGAAGTGATTCCTGCTCGTTGTAGCACGGCACGACGATGGAGATGAGCGGCATGGTGGTTTACCTCACGCTTGGCTTGGAAGTGGGGTGGCCGAGCTGGTCGTCGTAGGCGTATTTGCTGTACACGTTGACCTCCCACTGCTTTTTTTCGACCTTTGCCACGGAGTCGAGGATGAATCCGGTTGCGAGACTCAGGCCGCACAGGAACATAAACGAGGCGGCGAGCATGGCGGTGGGGAAGCGCGGGACGAGGCCGGTCTGGAAATACTCCACAACGATGGGCATGCCCAGGGCGAGGCCGATAAGCGCGAATAGGATTGCGACCAGGGTGAAGAACTTTAGCGGGCGGTAGTCCTTGAACAGCGTGCCGATCATCGCGACGACTTTAATGCCATCGCTGACAGTGTTGAGTTTGGACTCGGAGCCCTCGGGACGGTCGCGGTACTCGATGGGTACATCTTTGATGCGCCAGCGGTGGTCGACAGCGTGGATCGAGAGCTCGGTTTCGATCTGAAAGCCCTCGGAAAGCACTGGGAAGGTTTTAACGAACGGGCGGCTCATGGCGCGGTAGCCGGTCATGACGTCATCGAAGCTGTAGCCATAGATCCACTTGATCATGGCGCGGACCAGATTGTTGCCAAAGCCGTGGAAGGCGCGCTTGTTTTCCTCGGCGTAGGTGCCGTTTGAAAGGCGATCGCCTACGGTCATGTCGGCCGTACCGTTAAGGATGGGCTCGCAGAGGGCCTTGGCCGCCTCGGCGGGATAGGTGTCGTCGCCGTCGACCATCAGGTAGCAATCAGCGTCGATGTCGCGAAACATCTGGCGGCATACGTTGCCCTTTCCCTGACGGGGCTCAAAGCGGACCGTGGCGCCGTGCTCGGTGGCGATGCGTGAGGTATCGTCCGACGAGTTGTTGTCATAGACATAGACCGTCGCTTGCGGAAGCTCGCGGTGAAAGTCGTCGATGACTTTGCCGATCGTGGGCGCTTCGTTGTAGCAGGGGATGATGACGGCGATGGATTCAGAATTCACTCAATGCTCCTTATACGTTCAATCCTTGAAAGTATAGCCGTTTGGGCTTGGCATCCTAAGATGTGGGTTAGTTCTCCAGTTTTGTTGCGCGAATCGTTTGCATGGCCGTCGGGTCTATACTGTTCGTTTGTCAACGATTACGAGTAAAGGAGTTGCATCCGTGTCGGATCAGACAAAGCAACAAGAAACTCGCAGTCTGCCTGCGACGTTTGCTAAGAACGAATTTGAGAAGGACGCGTTTATCCTTCGTCAGCTGGTTACCAAGGATTTTAAGATCAAGTATCGCCGTAGCGTTCTGGGCGTCGCATGGTCGGTGCTCAACCCGCTGCTGATGATGATCGTCATGGCCATCGTGTTCTCGACGATTTTTGCCCAGGGCCGCAATGGCTCGATTACGCCCGAGATGTACCCGCTGTATTTGATCGTGGGTAACGTCACCTTTGCCGTCATGTCCGAGTCTACGAACCAGGCCCTGACGTCGATCGTGGGTGCTGCCCCGCTGCTCAAGAAGGTTAAGGTGCACCGCTGGGTCTTCCCGGTGCAGAAGGTGCTCTTCTCGCTGGTCAACTTTGCCTTCTCGCTTGTCGCCGTCGCCATCGTTATGCTGTGGTTCCGCGTTATGCCTTCTTGGCACCTGATTCTGCTGCCGGTCTGCCTGCTGCTGCTTATGTGCTTCTGCATGGGCCTGGGCATGATGCTCTCTGCCCTTACGGTTTTCTTCCGCGATGTCATGCATCTTTGGAGCGTCATCATTACGGCGTGGACTTACATCACGCCCATCTTTTGGACGACCGATTTTGTTGCGCAGATGCCCCATATTGTCCGTATCTTGGTATATGCGAACCCCATGTACAACTATCTGCAGTTTATGCGCGATATCTTCCTGTTCCAGACCACGCCTTCGCTTATGACGTTTGGCATGTGCGTTGCTTGGGCGGTTCTTGCGCTTGCCATTGGCTATACCGTGTTCCATAAGTCCGAGCGTAAGTTCATCCTCTACATCTAAGGAGTGCTGTGATGACTGAATCTGTTGTTGATTACAGCGAGCAGCCTCTGGCTGTCGAGGTCGACGACGTCACCATGATCTTTAACATGGCGTCCGAGTCGCTGACCAACCTCAAGGAGTACTTTATCAAGCTTGCCAAACACGAACTGTTCTTTGAGGAGTTTAGGGCGCTCAAACATATCTCGTTTGATATACATCGCGGCGAGGTTGTAGGCCTTGTCGGCACCAACGGTTCCGGCAAATCTACGATGCTCAAGATTATTGCCGGCGTGCTTGAGCCCAGCGAGGGCAGCGTTAAGGTGCATGGCAACATTGCGCCCCTTATTGAGCTTGGCGCTGGATTTGACCCCGAGCTAACTGCCCGTGAGAACATTTATCTAAACGGCGCACTGCTCGGCTACACCAAGGAGTTCATCGATGCCAACTTTGACGGCATTATTGAGTTCGCTGAGCTGCAGAACTTTGTCGATATGCCGCTTAAGAACTTCTCCTCGGGCATGGTGGCGCGTATCGCCTTTGCAATCGCGACGATTACCGAGCCCGATATTCTGATCGTTGACGAGACGCTGTCCGTCGGTGATGTGTTCTTCCAGCAGAAGTGCGAGGACCGCATCCAGCACTTTATTCAGAGCGGTGACGTGACGGTTCTGTTCGTTTCGCACTCTATGGAGCAGGTTGAGCGCATCTGCCAGCGTGCCGTTTGGATTGAGAAGGGTGACCTTCGCATGGACGGCCCGGTCGATGAGGTCTGCAAGGCGTATCGCGAGCAGTTCAACTAGGTTATAATTACTTGCGCTTGGCCGAATTGTTTGGCTGGGCGTGCGGTTATTTGCTCCATTAGCTCAGTTGGATAGAGCAGGGGACTTCTAATCCCAAGGTCGACGGTTCGAATCCGCCATGGAGCACCAACGTTTATTAAGCCCGGACCGCTAGGTGGTCCGGGCTTTTTCACATGCCGGTGTTCTTTATTCTTGCCGAGTATACGTTTAGGCCGAAGCGGTGGTGCGAGCGTTCTGCGGGCAAGCCAGTCTGGCAATCTTTACGATCCATGCGGTCGATTGGTTTATTCCGTGGCAGACCATGCCTCTGCTTATGACGCTGCCAGCATCGTGGCTCTTCGCGTCAATCGTACGCTGCGCCTGCGATATTGGATTGGCGTACGTAATCAAGAAGGCGTAATAACGGCGGGGAGGACCAACTTGGCCCTCCCCGCTGTATCTAGTCTGTCTTCAGGCACTCGGGTAAGACGTTTGCAACTGCATTCATCGCCTGCGGCCTTAGGTATTGCTCATTGAGTTTTGCTTTTTTGTAGGCATAGCGAGTGTCTGCTGAGTATTTGACCAATACATCGGTAAAGAATCGCTCCCAGCTCAGGTAATCGCGGCTTTCGATATAGCTCGAAGGATCCTTGAGGATTTTTGGAATGTCGTTACTGGGAATGAGGCCAGATTGCAGAAGTGTCCACTCAAATGATTCCGGGAGGAACAAGCGAACGTTCTTGTAAACGCGCTGTCCGAGCACCTTTTCGATGTAGGGACCAAACGCTGCGCCGTCTCCAATGGCAAGAACGTTTTGCTCGGGGCATTCGTGAATTGTCCGCTTTAGATTTGCTACGCCGGTGGCGGTATAGCAGGGGATCCCGAGCCGGTTGCAAAGAGCGTTGTAGAATTGATAGCCAGATTTGCTATCTTCGACAACTACGGCGTCGGGTACCTCGAATCCAACATTTAGATCCTGATACAGCATACTTGCCGTGTGGTCATATAGCGGCTTGGTCACCGAGTAGAAGCGTCTGTCGCTCTTGCGGCCATTGATTGTTTTACTTGTCGTGTTGACTAACTTCAGGATCTCATCAACGCTGTAGGGGAGCTCGTTGGCATCGCGACGAGATATCAGAACATAATAGTTGGATGATCCGTTGACGTCTTTGGCGAAGTCCTTTGAGTAGATAAACTCGTTGCCCTCATCTAGAAAGACGATTGAATCTTCGATGATCGACAGCTCGCGCTCCCAGCGTCTGCCGGAAAGCGTTTCGCAAGGCACGTCGCAGCTGAGCGTAACGCCGCTTTCCGGTCCTCGGTCGTTGTAGTCGCGAATCATCGAGATGAGCGTCGTTTTGCCCGTGCCGCTGTTGCCGCGTATAAAGGAAATATTGCGCTTAAACGTGAGTGTGTATTTGACCTTTGCACGCTCTACGACAACGGTATGCGTTCCCTTCATTACTCATCAACATCCAAAAAGTCATTCGTGGCACCGACAAACTCCTGCATGTTCCTGACGATGCGGCCGTCGTTATTGATACGAATCTCAAAACGCTTCCAGGGGAACTTCATGATGTGGTAAAGGGTTACCAGCACATCCTGTTCTTTGCCAATTTTGAGCAGCCAGCGGGCACAATTGTCTCCGCAGGTGGATGCGTTGAACACCATGTTTGGGATATTGCGTACCAGCAGCAGCGTCTTAACGCCGCCGGACAGTTCGAGTGGAGTGATTGAGCCCAGCTGCTTGCTTACGATGTTGTGGGGACCGATGAGCTCTGATCCGTCCACGCTTTTAATAATCTGTGCGGCCATAGGATCTTCGAACCATGAGTCCAAGTATGAGTTCCTAAAATAGGTTTCGGTATCGTAGATGGAACCGGGGTAATCTCCCAGATGGATGCTCAGCATGTGGGTCTCCAGACGTTGTGTGACTGCAACGATTATATGCCAGTAATAAAATGCCGGCAGCAGCGAGGTCGCTGCTGCCGGCGCTGGCATTATTAGCGTGTGAATCGCGTTGATGGATTTGCTCGCGAGGCTACTTTTCGAGATGCTCCCTCAGCAGCTCCAGCGCGTGAGCGTAGCCTTGGAGGCCCTCGCCGGTGATGGTGGCGAAGCAGGCTAGGCGTGCATAGCTCACCTGGCGGAAGTCCTCGCGGGTCTCGACGGCGCTGATGTGGACCTCGACGGCAGGGATGGCGACGGCCTTGAGGGCGTCGAGGATCGCGACGCTCGTATGCGTATAGGCGGCCGGGTTTATGACGATGCCGTCGACCTTGCCGTAGGCCTCCTGGATCTTGTCGACGATGCTGCCCTCGTGGTTAGACTGGAAGACCTCGACCTCGTCGAAGCCCTGTGCGGCGCCCGCTTTCTGGCAAATCTGGACCAGGCGGTCGTAGTTGTCGCTGCCGTAGATGCCCGGCTCGCGAATGCCGAGCATGTTGAGGTTGGGGCCGTTGATGACGAGTGCTTTCATGGTTGCTTCCTTTGCGGTTGAAAAGCCAGCACAAAGGTGCCTGTCCCCTTTGTGCTGGTTTTGGTTAAAGAGCGGGTGGGAGGGTGTCGAGGAGGGCATGGGCGGTGTTGGCGGCGCAGTCGCGTGAGTCGATGATGTAGTCGGCCCAGGCGCGGTAGCGCGGCATACGCTGTTCGGCCAGCTTATCGATGCCGTCGCGCGCGGTGATGGGGCGGCCCTTGTGGGCGAGTTCGTCGAGCTTGCGATTGAGCATCACGATCTGGCTGTTTTGGTGCAGCAGCGGGTAGTTCTCGTCGCGTGTGACCACGCCGCCGCCGGTGGAGAGCACCAAGCCGCTGCGCTTGGAGATGTCGGACAGAGCCACCGTCTCCTGCTCGCGGAAGGCCGCCTCGCCGCGCTCGACGATAAAGTCGGTGCAGGGCATGTCGAGGCGTTCCTCGAGGGCGCGGTCCAGGTCGATGTGCTCGCGACCCGTGAGCAGGGCAATCTGCTCACCCACGCGGGTCTTGCCCGAGCCCGGCATGCCGATCAGCGCGATGTTCTGTTCGCGGCGTGACAAGCGCTCCGTTACATCCAGGATGCGCTTGCGCGGGGTGACCTGGCCGGTGTAGCGCTCAACAGCCTGTGCCGCTTGGGCCACGAGCATCAGCAGACCGCCGATGCAGGGGATACCGCGGCGCTCGGCCTCGAGCATGAGTCCCGTGCGGGCGGGGTTGTAGACAATGTCGATGACGCCCTCGAGCGCATCGAGCCCTTCGAGCGTGCAAGGCGCGTCGGGGCAATGGGGGAACATGCCGGCGGGCGTGCAGTTGACGAGCAGGGCGGCGTCGGATTGCTGCGCGATGTTGCCGTAGTTGACCTCGCTTGTGCGGCCCACGGGCACCACGGTGGCGCCCAGGTCGCCGAGTACCATGCTTGCCGTGGTGCCGGCGCCGCCGGTGGCTCCGAGCACGAGAGCCTTCTTGCCGGCAACCTCAACCCCCAGCTCCTCGACCAGGCACTGAAAACCAAAGTAGTCGGTGTTGTCGCCGCGCAGGCGGCCGTCGGGCAGGCGCGTGATGGTGTTGACGTTGCCCATGCGCTCGGCGAGCGGGCTCAGCTCGTCCAGGTAGTTCATGACGGCGCGTTTGTAGGGGATGGTCACGTTGGTGCCTTCCCATTCTTTACCCGTCATAAAGGCCGCGAGGTCCTCGGGCTCGCGCTCAAATCGCACGTAATCGAGCCCAGCGAGCTCTTTGTAGATGGTCGGGGTGTAGCTGTGGCCCAGCACGCGGCCCAGCACACCGTAGGGGCGGGTTGCGGCGGTATCGGTCATCTAGAGCACCTCCGTGTAGCTGCCAAAGTAGGTGAAGCTCTCGCACACGTCGTCGATGGAATCGAGCAGGTCGTCGAGGGCCTTGCTGCCAAAGGGGCAGTCCAGATCAAAGTAGAACATAAACTCAAAGTCGCGGCCGGGGATGGGGCGGCTCTCGAGCTTGATGAGGTTGATGTTGAGTGCGTAGAAGCGCTCGAGCACGCGATAGAGGGCGCCCGGCTCGTTGGCCGTGGTGATCATGAGCGAGGTGCGATTAGCGCCGGGGTAGACGCGCGGCTCGCGGCTGATGACGACAAAGCGCGTGTAGTTGTTGTCCGAGTCTTGGATATTGGGATCCAGCACCTCGAGGCCATACAGCGTGGCACAGCTGCGCGAGGCGATGGCGGCGACGTCGGTGCGCTCGGAGTTGGCGACCATCTCGGCCGACATGGCCGTGTTGGGGTACTTGGTGGCGTGCAGGCCGTGGGACTCGATAAAGCCGGCACACTGGGCAATGGCTTGGCCGTGGCTGTAGACCTCGCGTATGTCCGCGAGCTTGGTGCCGGGCTTGACGAGCAGGTTGTGGTCGATCTTGAGGCGCAGCGAACGCACGATATGGAAGTCGAACTGGGCGAGCAGGTCGTAGACGGCGTTGACCGAGCCGGCGGTGGAGTTCTCGATGGGCAGCACGCCAAACTCGCAGAAGCCGTCGCGCACAGCGCGCATAACGCCTTCGAAGGTCTCGAAAAACGCGATGTCGGGCACGTCGAAGAGCTTGCACGCGGCGATTTGACTGTAAGCGCCCTCAACGCCCTGGCAAGCGACGGTGGCAGTTTGAGGGAAGGGCGTGTCGGAGGCTGCAGCCGTGGCGTGGGCCTTTTGCGAGACGGTGATGCCCTTGAGTTCGTTGATGTAGCGCTGCTGCTCGGCCTTGCTCATGCTCATGAGGAGACGAAACAGGGTGATGGTCTGCGCCTCATAGCGCTCGGGCGCGCGGCTGGCGAGGTTGTTGAGTTTGGAGCGCTCGCGGGCGGGGTCGAAGACGGCCTTGCCCATCTCGATTTTTGACTTGGCGACCTCGGTGGCAATGTCCATGCGCTCGATAAAGCTGTTGAGGAGCGTGGTGTCGATGCCATCGATGGTCTGGCGGATGTCAGCAAGGTCCATAGGGACCCCTTTCGTGAATCATTGCCCGGGGTGGGCGGGTTAGCGCTGGGCGGCGTCCTCTAGGAGGGCGTCCCAAATCGCGAGGGCAGCGGCTGCTTCGGCTACGGGGACGGCTCGGGGGACGATGCAGGGGTCGTGGCGGCCGTGGACCGAGAGCTCGGCATTTTCCATGGCGTCCATGTCTACGGTCTGCTGCTCGCGGCCAATAGAGGGCGTCGGCTTTACGGCCATACGCCACATGACAGGCGCGCCGGTCGAAATACCGCCCAGGATGCCGCCGGCGTTATTGGACTCGACTTCGATCTCGCCGGTCTCGGCATCGATGCGATACGGATCGTTGTTCTCGCTGCCGCGCATGGCGGCCACGGCAAAGCCCATGCCAAACTCCACGCCCTTTACGGCGGGAATGCCAAACGCGATTTGCGCGATGCGGTTCTCGATGCCGTCGAACATGGGGTCGCCGATGCCCGCGGGAAGCCCGTAGATGCCGCACTCCACGATGCCGCCGATGCTGTCGAGTTCGTCGCGCGCGGCTAGGATCTCCTCGCGCATGCGGCCGGCTGCGGCGGCGTCAATGCACGGCAGATCGTTCGTAAGGATCGCCTTGCGGTCGGCCTCGCGATAGACTATGTCGTCCATCGGCAGGTCGGAGATGCCGCCGATCTGCGCCACATGCGCCATCACCCGAATGCCGCGGGCCTCGAGTGCCTGCAGCGCGATGCCGCCGGCGATGCATAGAGGGGCCGTCAGACGGCCGGAGAAGTGCCCGCCGCCGGCGACGTCGTGCATGTTGTGGTACTTCACACGCGCCGGAAAGTCTGCGTGCCCGGGGCGGGGCTTGCGGCGCAGCTCGGAATAGTCCTTGGAGCGCGTGTTGGTGTTCTCGATAATCGCGGCGATGGGCGCGCCGGTGGTATGTTCATCGACAACACCGGCGATGATGTGGGCGGCGTCGGCCTCGCGGCGTTTGGTCGCGGTCTCGTCGCGACCGGGGGCGCGACGGTCGAGGAAGGCCTGCAGCTTCTCCTGGTCCACGGCGATGCCCGCCGGGATGCCATCGAGCGAGCAGCCGATAGCGGGGGAGTGCGATTGGCCGAAGATGCTCAGATGCAAGACATTGCCAAAGGTCGAGGACATGCTATTCCTCCTCGAGCGTGACCTTGCCGCCCAGCAGACGGTAGTGGTCGAAGAAATCGGGATAGGACTTGTTGACGGCCTCGGCGCCGTGGATCACGACCTCGCCGGTGGCGCGGCTCGCGGCGATGGCGGCCATCATGGCGATGCGGTGGTCGTTGTGCGAATCGACCTCACCGCCGGTGAAGGCATCGACGCCCTTGATGATGAGGTCGTCGCCGGCAATGCGCACCTGCGCGCCCAGCGCGGTGAGCTCGCGGGTGGTGGTGGCCAGGCGGTCGGATTCCTTGATACGCAGACGGGCGCAATCGCGGATGAACGTGCGGCCCTGAGCCAGCGAGGCCACGGCCGAGATAACGGGCACCAGGTCGGGGATGTCGTGGGCGCTCATCTCAAAGCCGGCGAGCTTGTCGGACTGCACGGTGGCGGCGTTGGTGGAGCGCACGATGCGGGCGCCAAAGCGCGAAAGCGCGGCAAGCACGTTGCGGTCGCCCTGCGCGGAGCTCAGCGACACGCCCTCCACGGTGATGGGGTCGGTGCCGATGGCGCCGGCGCACAGCCAAAAGGCGGCGTTGGACCAGTCTCCCTCGACGGCTACGCTGCCGGGCGTACGGTACGATCCGCTGTTTACGCGGAAGTTCGTGACCTCGGGCTGGCCGTCCTTGGCGGGGATACGTTCGACGTTGACCTCGACACCAAAGGCCTTCATGGCCTGGATGGTCAGGTTGATATAGGGGCGGCTCTCGATGAGGCCGGTCACTTGCACACAGGAGGGCTGGGCCAGTAGCGGGGCCGCCAGCAGCAGGCCGGAGATATACTGCGAGCTCACGTTGCCCGGAAGCACAAAGGTGCCCGGGCGCATGCGGCCGCTCGTCTTGAGCGGAAAACCGCCCAGACCCTGTAGGTCGCAGCCGGCGGCGATAATCTCGTCCGAGAGCGGGGACAGCGGGCGGGCGCCTAAGCGTCCCTGACCCACAAAAGTTGCTTCTGCGCCCAGCGCGCAGGCGACGGGCAACATAAAGCGCAGCGTGGAGCCACTCTCGCCGCAGTCGAGCGTGCCGCCGGCTAGGGCCTTGAGCAGGCCAAATTCAATGCTCTTCATGGTGGGGTGGACCTGGAAGCCGTCCTCGGCGGTCTCGATGCGAGCACCCAGGGCCGTAAGGCAACGCACCGTAGCCTCGATGTCGGCGCAGGTGGTGTTACAGGCGACGTGCGTCTCGCCGTTGGCAAGCGCAGCGCAGATGATCAGGCGGTGCGCCATCGACTTGGACGCGATGGCGGGAACGGTGCCCTTAAGCGGGGACGGGGTGATGCGGGCTAGCATGCGGATGCGTCTCCCTTCTGGCCGAGGCCCTCGGCAATGAGTTCGTGGAAAGTGGAAAGCGGCGTGCGGTCGATGCTGCAGCGGCCAATGCCGTGCGGAATCACCAGGTCGATGGTGTCGCCCGCGCGCTTCTTGTCGTGGAGCGCCTCGGCAAAGACGGCATCGGCGGAAAGCTCGCAGCGGGTCTTGAGGCCGTGGCGGGCGCAGAGTTCCTCAATACGACCGGGCAGTGCAGCATCGCAGACGCCGTGCAGGGCCGCGGCGCGCGTGATGATGCCCATGCCGATCGAAACGCAGTTGCCGTGTCCGAGCTCAAAGTGCTCGCAGGCCTCGACGGCGTGTCCGGCGCTGTGTCCAAAGTTGAGGAGCTTGCGCTGGTTGGTTTCGCGCTCGTCGGCGACGACCACGGCGCGCTTGATGTCGATATTGCGGGCGATGATGAGCGCTACGCGGGCCACATCGCGGTTGAGCAGCTCCAGCGTGAGCGGGGTCTTCTCCAGCTCGGCGAAAAGCTCTGGGTCGGCGATCACGGCGTGCTTGACGACCTCGCCACAGCCGTCGGCGAACTGCTCGGGCGTGAGGGTGGCCAGGCACCCCACGTCGGCGATAACCACATTCGGCTGCCAAAAGGCTCCGGCGAGATTTTTGCCGGCAGCCAGGTCGATGGCGGTCTTGCCGCCCACCGACGAATCCACCATGGCGAGCAGGCTCGTCGGGATCTGCACAAACTTACAGCCGCGCATGTAGGTGGCGGCCACAAAGCCCGCCACGTCGCCCACGACGCCGCCGCCGAGTGCCACGATCACGTCGGAGCGCGAAAGCTCGTGCTCGGCCACAAACTCCAAAATGGCAACATAGGTTTCGGCGCGCTTATGGGCCTCGCCGGCCTCGAAGGTGCAGATGCTTACCTCGTAGCCAGACGCCTCCAGGCTCTGCTTAACGGGCATCTGGTAGAGCGGGCCCACGTTGGTGTCCGTTACGATGACGGCCTTGGCGCCGCCGGCAGTGGCGCGCACGAGCGGTCCCGCCTGCTCCAGCAAAAACGTGCCAACATGCACCTGGTAGGGGCGTGCAGTGTCGATATCGATGGTAATCGCCATAAGCTTCGGTCCTTTCGACCTGGCGTGATAGGTGGTCTAGTGGGAGGCCTCGTCGTCGAGTGCGCGCTTAATGCGGTCGCCCTCGGCAAGGAGATTCTCCAGATAGCGCTGGTCGCGGTTCTTGAGCGCACGGCTGTAGGCGCCAAGCGACTCGATCAGGTGGTCGATCTCGAAGGCAAGCGCGTCGGCGTCGTCGATCATGAGCTCGGACCACATTTGCGGGTTGAGGTGCGCCACGCGGGTGAGATCGCGGTAGCTACCGGCCGAAAAACCGTGGTGGACCTGGGCGGTCGGGCTCTTTACGTAGGCGTTGGACACCACGTGCGCAAGTTGGCTCGTGAAGGCGATGACGCGGTCGTGCTCGGCGGCGCTGGTCACGCTGAACTTGCCAAAGCCCAAGGGGCGCACCATCTCGCGCACCTGCCCCAAGAGCTCCAGCTTAAGGGCATCGTCTACCGCGGGCGGTACGAGCACCAGCGGGGCGCCCTGGAACAGGTCGGCACGAGAGTTAGCGTAGCCCGAGAACTGGGTGCCCGCCATGGGGTGCGCGCCCACAAAGTAAAAGCCGTGCTCGCGGGCAAGCTCAAAGGCGCGCTCGCACACGATGCCCTTGACGCCCACCGTGTCGATCACCACGGGGCCCATGATGGCGTCGGTATCGGTGGCGTCGGCGAGTGCCTGGGCATGCGCCTTAAGCCATTCGATGCAGGCCTCGGGGTAGCAAGCCAGGACGATGATGTCGCATTCGCCGAGTGTCCTGTCGTTGAGCTCTCCGGCGACAGTGCCCATGCTGGCGGCCGTCATGACATCGTCATCGGGGTCCCAGGCCAGCACGCGGACGCCCGCCTGCGCATAGCCGCGGGCAAAGCTGCCGCCGATGAGGCCAAGGCCGACGATGCCGGCGCACTTGGGGCCACCCTGGTTAACGCGCGCGTTTCTCACCGTACCCATGGGCTACTCCATGGTCTCTTGGCAGACAACCTCGCGGATGGCTCGGATGCGGCGCATGGTGTCGTCGAACTGGTCGGGGGTGAGGGCCTGAGCGCCGTCGGACCAGGCACGGCTCGGCTCGTCGTGGACCTCGATCTCCAGACCGTTGGCGCCGCAGGCGGTCGCCGCGAGCGCCATGGGCTCAACGTAGCGGGTGTAGCCGGTGGCGTGGCTGGGGTCGGCGACGACGGGCAGGTGCGACAGGTGGTGCAGCACCGGCACGGCGTTGAGGTCGAAGGTGTTGCGGGTGCGGGTCTCGAAGGTGCGGATGCCGCGCTCGCACAGGATGACGTTGTCATTGCCCTCGCTCATGATGTACTCGGCTGCCATAAGCAGCTCGTCGATCGTGCCGGACATGCCGCGCTTAAGCAAGATCGGAGTCTGGGTCTTGCCGACCTCCTTGAGCAGGGGGAAGTTCTGGGCGTTGCGGGCGCCGATCTGCATGACGTCAATCTTTTTGTCCAAGAAGACCTGCACGTCGCGTGGGTCCATGATCTCGGTGACGATCGGCATGTCGAGCTCGGCAGACGCCTCGCACAGCAGGTCGAGGCCGGCGGGGCCCATGCCCTGGTAGGCGTAGGGGGAGGTACGGGGCTTGTAGGCACCGCCGCGCAGCATCGTGGCGCCGGCGGCCTTCACGCGGCGTGCGATGCGAATGAGGTTTTCGCCTTCGACGGAGCAGGGACCGGCGATGACCTGGAACTGGTCGCCGCCGATCTTGACGCCGTGACCGCAGTCGATGACGGAGTCCTCGGGGTGGAACTTGCGGTTGGCGCGCTTGAACGGCTCCGAGACGCGCTGCACGCGCTCGACGACATCCATGGACTCGAGCAGGAACGGGTCGATCTTGGTCGTATCGCCCACCAGGCCGATAATCGTCTCATTCTCGCCGCGCGAGACATCGGTCTTCAGGCCCTTTTTCTCAATCCAGCTGACGATATGGCCGACGGCCTCGTCGCTGGCGCTCTGCTTTAAAATTGCAATCATGGTGTGCCTCTCACCTCGATGGATAACTTTTGCAAAAACGGCCCGCAATGCGAGCCGTGTATATATGGTGCATGAGAGTTTATACTATCTGACTCGCTTTTGCCTTCTAAAGTGGGCCGTTGCGCCGCGTCTTCCTCGGAATTGCAAAGCTTTTTCTTTTATTTTGATAGCCCGTGGTGCACTTGGGTATAATGCCAAACGTTGGCCCTATTAGCTCAGGGGATTAGAGCGTCTGCCTCCGGAGCAGAAGGCCGTTGGTTCGAATCCAACATGGGGCACCATCGAACGTAAGACCGTCCGAACCTCGCATGGTCCGGGCGGTTTTTCTTATACCGACGCGACGTGATGGGACGTGGTATGGCAGCAACGGATATCGAGCGCGGACTCTCGACCGCCGAGGTCGAGGAGCGCATCGCCGCCGGTAAGATCAACCGCAACATGGAGCTCAAGACCAAGTCGGTCAAAGAGCTCATCATCGAGAACCTCTGCACGCTGTTCAATTTGATCAACGTGATCTTGGCGTTCCTGGTCATTTTGACCGGTTCGTTTAAGAACCTGACGTTCCTGTTTGTGGTGTTCCTCAATACCGCTATTGGCGTCATTCAATCCATGCGGTCCAAGAAGATGGTCGATAAGCTCACGCTGCTGACCTCTAAGAAGGCCATCGCGGTGCGCGACGGTGCCGAGGTGGAGCTCGACTTGGACCAGATCGTGCTCGACGACATCATCCGCCTGGGGCGCGGCGACCAGATTCCCGCTGACGCCGTGGTGGTTTCCGGCGAAGCGCTCGTGAACGAGAGCCTGCTGACGGGCGAGAGCGACCTTATTAAGAAGCAGCCCGGTTCCGAGCTCATGAGCGGCAGTTTTATCGACTCGGGCCTGCTGCGCGCTCGCGTGATCCATGTCGGCGCCGACAACTACGTGGCTAAGATCAATAACGAGGCCAAATACGTCAAAAAGGTCAATTCCGAGATCATGAACGTGCTTAACGCCATCGTGCGCTTTGCGAGCATCATCATGATCCCGCTCGGTTTGGCGTTGTTTGCCTCGAGTGTGAGCGAGCTGTGGGATGCCGCGGGAACCCCGGGCGATAGCGCGCTTTCGTGGTGCTTCTCCGAGCTGTTGGCTGGTCATGTGCCTTCGTCGGCGCTGCTGTCCACGGTGGGCGCCCTGCTGGGTATGATCCCGCAAGGCCTGGTGCTGCTGACTTCGTCGGTGCTCGCCATCGCCACGGTGCGCCTGGCCCGCCGC
Source organism: Collinsella aerofaciens (assembly GCF_015555045.1). Taxonomy (GTDB): domain Bacteria; phylum Actinomycetota; class Coriobacteriia; order Coriobacteriales; family Coriobacteriaceae; genus Collinsella; species Collinsella aerofaciens_W. The sequence goes on from NZ_JADNJQ010000005.1 coordinate 19,270, forward strand.
AAGGTGCTGGCACAGCAGCTCTACTGCATCGAGACACTCGCTCGCGTCGACGTGCTGTGCCTGGACAAGACGGGCACCATCACGTCGGGCCGTATGGAGGTCGAGGGCACGTATCCGCTGCCTGTTGAGGGTGTTGGCTTTGGCGTGGACTCGGACGAGGCGGCTGTTCCCATCGATACCACAGTGCTCGATTTTGCGCTGGCTAACGTGGCACGTGCGACTTCGGCCGATGCCAACGAGACCTGCCAGGCGCTGCTCAACTATTACGCCGATCGCCCGGTCGAGGTGTCCGAGCCGCTGTCGGTCATTCCATTCTCGTCGTCTAAAAAATGGAGCGGCGCGTCGTTTGCGCAGGGCTCCTACGTAATGGGCGCCGCGCAATTTGTGCTCTCTGATCGTGCGTTTGCCCAGGTCGAGAACCGTGTCGCCGAGCTTGCCGATACCTGCCGCGTGCTCGTGGTGGCGCGCGTGGACGGCTTTACGCCCGATGGGGATATGGTGGGCGAGGCCGAGCCCGTGGGATTTGTGACCATCCGCGACGAGATTCGTACCTCGGCGGCCGAGACCATCGGCTACTTTAACGAGCAGGGCGTGACCCTCAACGTGATCAGCGGCGACGACCCGCGTACGGTGTCGTCGATCGCGCGCGTGGTGGGCGTGCCGGGGGCGGACGCTTATGTGGACGCCACGACGCTCGATACGCCGGCCAAGCTCGATGCCGCAGTGGACCGCTACCATGTCTTTGGTCGTGTGACCCCGCAGCAGAAGCGCGAGCTCGTGCAGGCGCTCAAGCGCCGCGAGCACACCGTGGCCATGACGGGCGACGGCGTCAACGACGTGCTGGCGCTCAAGGAGGCCGACTGCTCCGTCGCCATGGCGGCTGGCTCCGATGCCGCGCGCAACGTGGCCGAGATCGTACTCGTCGACAACGATTTTGCCTCGATGCCCGCCGTGGTGGCCGAGGGCCGTCGCTCCATCAACAACCTGCAGCGTTCGGCCTCACTGTTCCTGACCAAGACGCTGTTCTCGATGGGCCTGGCGGCGCTGTGTATCGCGCTGCCGCCGTACCCCTTCGAGCCCATCCAGATGACGCTCATTAACTTCTTCTGCATCGGCGCGCCGGGCTTTGTGTTGGGCCTGGAGCCCAACAATGCTCGTGTGAAGGGTGCGTTTTTGAGCAACGTACTCAAGCGTGCACTGCCGGCGTCGATTGCGGTCATTTTGGCTGCGGCGCTCGATATCTTTGTGGCGCGCGTGTTTGGCTTTAGCCAGCTCACGCTGTCTACGATGTGCCTGCTTACGTCGTGCGCGGCGAGCGTCAGCCTAATCTGGCGCATCTCGCAGCCTCTCACGCCCTTACGTGTGGTGCTCTTTGTGTTTGTAGTCGCCGGCATCCTGGTGGGCGTTATCGGATTCCCGGAGCTGCTGTCTATTGCCAACCTGTCGATGGGCCAGATGGTTATCTTGGCTGTTATCGTGGTCTTTACCTGCTCGGTGTTCTTTAAGCTCGCCACGATGATGGATTCGCTCAAGCCGCGTCGTCGTCATGCCGCAACTGGTTTTGGCCGTGGTGTGCGCGTCCACCTGGGTCGCGGTGGCGGCAAGGCGAGCTCGACGGGTTCGACGGCCGAGCGTTTTGCCAAGCGCGTCGCCGCCGACATGGCGCAGCGCCGCGAAGATCGCACCGCTCGCGAGGCCGAGGCCCGCGCACTCGAGGGCGTGGCCCAGGCCCAGCCCAAGAAAAAGAAGAGTGCCGGAGCCAAGCGCTCTCGCGTGACCAAGTCCGCCCAAGGCATCAAGGTCTCGATGCCAAGCAAAAAGAAGAAGTAGCTACGCGCCCTGGCGATGTTGAATTGGTGCCTTGTTCCTGTGGGGCCGTGGCGATGTTATGCTCTATCCTCGATTGTTTGAATTGCTTCGAAAAGAGGATGCCGTGATCTGCCCGCATTGCCTTAAGACTATCGAGGACGGCGCCTCGTTCTGCCCCTACTGCAACGCCTATGTGGGTCCGGGCGATGGCCCCGAGCACACCGAGTTCGTGTTCTGTGAGGGCTGCGGTGCCCGTCTTTCTCCGCATGATCGTACGTGCCCCAAATGCGGACGCCCCGCTCCGGGTATCCTCTCCGAGGACGCGGCCGCATCCGACCTGGCAGCGGGCCGCACGGCGGGCTTTCCGCGCCTAACGCAAGAGCAGATCGATACCGAGGTGCCGCATGCGCCTGCCTCGGCTGCCGCGGTTCTTTCGGACGCCGCCGATCCTAACGAGACCTGCGTGCTGCCGGCTTTCGATAAGGATTTCGGTATTCCCAAGGTCGATATTCCCACGCCCGTTTCCCTGCATGACGATGCTCAAAAACCCAAGCGCAAAGTGCATCCCGACGAGGACGCCTATCACAAGCACAAGCGTCATATCCCCAAGCCGCTCATCGTCATCGCGGTCCTTGCTGTCGTTTGTGGCGGTGCCTATTGGTTCGTGACGACCGATCCCATGGGTGTTATGCCCGGCTTCTATGACCAGTTTGGCCAGGCCGCGCAGACGACCTTCCCTACGCGCCAAAAGGGTGAGGCGACTGAGGACGATACCAAGCAGGACGATTCTGCCGAGGTGGTCCAGGAAGAAACCGTGCTCACCGATGATCAGCTCTATACCAGGCTCGACGGTCTGTATCAGACCATCGTGTCCTACGGTGACGAGGACCAGATCGGCGAGGTCATCGATTCTTTTAACAACGGCTATCTTCGAACGCCGCTGTCCACCCGTCAGGAGCTGTCGCAGAGTGCCTACGCCCTGCGCGACCAGATCAAAAAGACGCAAGATGAGCTCAACAACCTTAAGTATCAGGACGATACGGTCTATGCGGACGACATCGCCCACTTAAAGCAGCTTGCCGAGTGGATGTATGAGCGCGTCGACGTGATTTGCCAGAGCTGGGACATCTCGCTGGCCATTCCCGATGGCGAGTCGATGAGTTCCCACCAAAGCGAGATCCTGGCGCCCATCGCGCAGAGTGGCAACAGCGCGCTGAACCAGTACGACGCCAATGTGGGTTCCTGGAAGCCGCAGCAGCGTTCCTAAAATTAGTTCGCCATAGTCGGCATAACCTACGTGCGCAATTGATGTAAGCGCATGCTTATTGCTACAATTCGTACAAATATGCTTTAAACGCACGAGGAAGGAACCACATGTTTGGTTTTAAGAAAGAGCTCTACACGCCTGAGTATCAGCTTGCCGGCGACGAGTGCGCCGTTATCGAGACGTCGAAGGGTACCATCAAGGTCAAGTTTGACGGCGAGGGCGCTCCCATTCATGTCGCGAACTTCTGCGAGCTTTCCACGATGGGTTTCTATGATGGCCTTAGGTTCCATCGCTATGTGCCCGGCTTTGTCATTCAGGGCGGCGACCCCAATACCCGCGATATGTCCGGCGCCGACGTCGCTGCCGGTCTTGAGGGCCCCGACGGCATGCCCGGTACCGGTGGCCCCGGCTACTGCATCAAGGGCGAGTTTGCCACCAATCCGCGCAACAGCCATGTCGATGGCGCCCTTGCCATGGCACGCTCCATGGATCCCGATTCCGCGGGTTCGCAGTTCTACTTCTGCTTGGGCGCCCAGCATAACCTCGATTCCGGTTACACCGTCTTTGGTACCACGGTCGAGGGTCTCGATGTGATTTCGCAGCTGCGTGCCGGCGACGAGATCGTCCATGTCGAGATCGTTCACGAGTAAAGGGGATTTCCTTGAATAGCCAGCTGATCCAACAGGGCCGTGCCGCTTACCGCGCGGGTGATTTTTCCGCTGCAGCCCAGATGCTTGGGGCGGCAAAAACTCCCGATGAGATTATGGGCGAGGCCGATCACCTTCGTGGCAACGCCTTGATGCACCTGGGCATGTATGCCGAGGCCGCCGAGGCCTATGCCGCCGCCCTCAACGACGGCACCTATGGCAAGTGCGGCGCGCTGCTCACCAACCGCGGCAAGGCACTCGCCGCCGTGGGCGACTACACGACGGCCGCTCAGGCGTTCTCTGCCGCTACGCAGGACGCTTCTTATGCCACGCCGTTCAAGGCCTATCTGGGCCTGGGTAACGCGCTGTTCCAGTCGGGCGACTATGCCAACGCGGGTACTGCTTTCCGTCAGGCTGCCATCGACGGCGCCAATCCGGCTCCTGCCGCCGCACTCGGCGAGCTCGGTCGTTGCTTCATTAAGCTCGGCCGTCCGGCGGATGCCGTGGAGACCTACCGTACGGCTATCGACTTTGCCGGCCCCCGCGACGACACGCGTGCGCTCAACGCCGGCATGGGTCAGGCGCTTTCTGCCGCCGGCCGTCCCTCCGACGCACTCGACGCCTTTAACGCCGCTACTGCCGATGGTATCTACCAGCTCACCTCCGAGCAGGCCGATGAGCTTGCCCGCGTGCACGATTCGCTTGCCGCGCTGTCTGCCCAGACGGCTATGGCCACGGCTCCGGCGCCCGCGATGGACGTTCCTGCCGTCGATCCGCTCGATCCTACGGGCGCGACCGGTCAGTTTATGCCCGATCCCTCGGACACCGGCTTCTTTACGCTGTCCGAGTCCGAGATGGTCCAGCAGGACCGTCAGGATCGTAAGCAGGCCAAGGTCCGTCGTCGCCACCGCCACACGGGTCTCAAAGTTTTCATCGTGCTGCTTCTGCTCATTTTGATCGCCGTGGGCGGTCTGGGCTTTGCCTACACGCGCGGCTTTGGTTTCCCGTCCCAGGAGTCTGTCGTTTCCGATCTGTTCCAGGCTGCCGGCGACGGTGACACGGCAAAGGCCGAGTCTTGCCTGGCCTCGAGCCTGTCCGAGGACGCTAAGTCGATGATCATCTCCTCGATTCCGCAGGGTGCCACTGTGTCCGTCGAAGGCATGGATCAGTCCATGACCGAGACGACCGCTAAGGTGAAGGCATCGCTGTCCAAGGGCGGCGAGCAGGAGTACACCGTCAAATTCGTGCGCTCCGACAACCATATCGGCTGGGCCGTTTCCTCGCTCGATATGGATTTCTCGGCTGCTGACAACCAGTAGTGACCTTATGGGATTTAGCTTTGCCCGGCGCTTCACCGCAAGTGAGGTGCCGGGCTTGCGCTAGTATGATGAGCTAGTAGTTTTCCAGCAATCATCCAACACATCAGGAGTTGCGTTGTTTTCTTTGATGGATATGTTCTTCGGTAGCTATGCGGGCGATCTTGCCATCGACCTCGGCACCGCCAATACGCTTGTCTCCGTGCGCGGCAAGGGCATCGTCATTCGCGAGCCCTCTGTAGTCGCCATCGACAAGAACGACGAGCGCATCCTGGCGGTCGGTATCGAGGCAAAGCGCATGCTCGGCCGTACGCCCGGCAACATCGTGGCCGTTCGTCCCCTGAAGGACGGCGTCATCGCCGACTTCGATGTTACAGAGGCTATGCTTCGCTACTTTATCGACAAGGCGTCCGAGAAGCGCTATCCGTGGACCCCGCGTCCGCGCGTTGTCGTCTGCGTTCCCTCCGGTGTCACGTCGGTCGAGAAGCGTGCCGTCTTTGAGGCCACGATCCAGGCCGGCGCTCGCCAGGCCTATCTGATCGAAGAGCCTATGGCCGCCGCTATCGGCGCCGATCTGCCCGTCGAGGAACCCACCGGCTCCATGGTCATCGACATCGGTGGCGGTACCACCGAGGTTGCCGTTATCGCTATGGGTGGCATCGTCGTCTCGCAGTCCATCCGTATTGCCGGCGACGAGTTCGATCAGGCCATCCTCACGCACGTTCGTGATGCCTACAACTTGGCCATCGGCGAGCGTACGGCAGAGGACATCAAGATCAAGGTCGGCTCCGCCGTGCCGCTCAAGGACGAGCTCGACGTCGAGGTCAACGGCCGCGACGTGATCACCGGTCTGCCCAAGACCGTGCGCATCGAGAGCGAGGAGATTCGTCGCGCGCTCAACAAGCCGCTCGACGAGATGGCCAAGGCCGTCAAGGACGCACTCGACGCTACGCCTCCCGATCTTGCCTCGGACCTTATGTACTACGGTATTTTGCTGACTGGTGGCGGCGCGCTGCTGCGCGGTCTCGACGTGCGCCTGCGCGATGAGACCGGTGTTTCGGTCAACGTCAGCCCCACGGCGCTCGATAACGTCGTTAACGGCTGTGCCCGCGTGCTCGAGGCCAATGCGTTTGATGGCGGCTTCGTCCAGACCAATGCTTAATTTCCAAAAGGTGGATTCCATTTGGCACGATCTTCGGGTTTCTCCACAAATCTGAATACCAAGCGACAATCAACGGGTATGCGCCCGTTGATTGTTTTCAGCCTGATTTCGGTGTTGCTGCTCACGTTTTACATCCGCGAGGGCGAGGCAGGACCGATTCATGCCGTGCGTTCGGGCGTGACGACGATTACCTCGCCGGTGCGCTTTGTGGGCTCGGCTGTGGCGGCCCCCTTCAATGCGATCGGCAACGTGTTCTCTAACCTTACGGCGTCGCAGGACACGCTCGACGAGCTTAAGAAGCAAAACGAGGAGCTGACCTCTAAGGTTGCTGAGCTCTCCGAGGCTCAAAAGACCGCCGAGCGTCTGGAGGGGCTGGTCGGCCTGCAGTCGACCTACAACCTCAAATCGACCGCTGCTCGTATCGTTGGTGCCTCGGGCGATGCCTGGACCTCGACCGTAACCATCGACAAGGGCTCTGCCGACGGCCTTACCATCAACATGCCCGTGACGAGTTCTGCCGGTGTTATCGGTCAGATTATCGAGGTATCGGCCAAGACCTCTACCGTGCGCCTTATTGGCGACGAGAACTCGGGTGTGTCCGCCATGGTACAGGACACGCGCGCCCAGGGCATGCTGCAGGGTCAGGCTGACGGCACGCTGCGTCTTGAGTACGTGAGCGTCGACTCCGATGTTAAGGTTGGCGACATCATCGTGACCTCGGGCATTGGCGGTGTATTCCCCAAGGGTCTACCGCTCGGCACCGTCTCGTCGGTTGAGAAGTCGGCAAACGACGTGTACTACACCATTGTGGTGCGCGCTCAGACCACGGCCGAGAACAACGAGGAAGTGCTGGTCATCACCTCGCTGACCGACGAACAGTCGGCTTCGGATGAGGACGTGAGCACCGCTAATAGCACGCCGCAGGGAACGTCGCGCGACGCTGCGACCAAGACGAAGGACGAGAGTTCGGATGACAGTTCCGACGCGTCCGAGACGACCGATTCCGGCTCGAGCGAATAGGGGGCATGTCCATGGATCTACACGAGCAGGGGATGAGCTCCCGTACGTTTGTAATCGCCGCCATCGTGTGCGTGCTGCTGCAGGCAGGCCTGGCACCGCAGATCTCCATTGCGGGCGGTCGCGTCAACTTCATGATTATCCTGGTGTGCCTAAGCGTGTTCTCGGGCGACCCGACCCGTGCCGTCGTGTGCGGTTTTTGCAGCGGCTTGTTCTATGACCTGTCCGCTGCCGTGCCGGTGGGCGTTATGTCGCTCCTGCTGACCGTGGGTTCTTTTGCCCTGGTGCACAGCGCCGTCGGTCAGACGGGCGGTACCCCGAGTGCGCGCGGCATCACTGTGGGCGCCTTCGCGCTCGTCATTAATGTGATCTACAGCATCATCTTGCTGTTTATGGGTTTGGAGACGAGCTTTGTCGTGGCGATCTTCGGCCATGCGCTGCCGTCCTCGATCCTGACGGGTCTGGTTGCCATTCCGTTTTTGATGTCCGGCGTCGTGCCGCAGTCCGGCTATGGATTCTCCGCACGTGGCGGACGCCAGACGGGTATGCGCTTTAAGCCCAAGACCCGCAAGCTCAAATAGGGGAGGCCCGTAGATGTCTTCCCAGATGACGGTTATTATCGCCGGTATCGTGCTGGTTGTGGCCATCGTGGTCGCGCTGGTCATCATGCGTCGAGGCGATTCCCGTTTTACCTACGATACACAGCATGGAACGGCCCCGCGCGCCACCGAGGGCGAGGGCAATACCGCGGCGACCGCCTTTAAGGGCCGCTTTTCCATCCTCACCACGGGTGTGGGCGCGATGTTTGCGGCACTTGCCGTCAAGCTGTGGGGCATGCAGATGGTCTCGTCGGACTATTACGAGAAGCAGGCCAATAGTAATCAGACTCGCACCGTTACCACACCCGCTGTGCGCGGCCGCATCCTCGACCGCAATGGCGTGGCGCTTGTCCAGAACCGTCCCTCACTTGCTGTCGTGGCCTACCGCGACCTTGCCGAGGATGAGGTTCTGGTTCGCCATCTTGCCAACGTGCTTGGAATGCCTTATGTGGCGGTCCTTCGCAATATTCAGGACAATACAGAGGGCGCTCAGAGCCTGCATACCATCGCGACGGACGTCCGTCGCTCCACGGTTGCCTATATCAAGGAACACGCCGGCGAGTTCCCGGGCGTCAAGATTGCCGAGCGTACCGAGCGCCAGTATCCATACGGCGAGACGGCATGCCATATCTTGGGCTATACCGGCACCATTACCTCCGAGCAGCTCGAGGCCCAGAATAAGAAAACCTCTGGCGATGATGATGCTTCTGCTGGCAAGATTACGTACCAGTCGGGCGATATCGTGGGCCAGGCGGGCGTTGAGAGCTACTACGAAAACCTGCTGCAGGGTATTCGTGGCGAGCAGACCGTCAAGGTCGATGCCTCGGGCAATGTGACCGGTCAGGCCGGCGCCGTACCCGCAAAGGCCGGCTCTGACATTAAGCTCACGCTCGACCTTAAGATCCAACAGGCCTGTGAGGCGGCACTGGCGAGCGCTATCGAGCTTGCCAAGACCACTGGCTACAGCAATGCCGGTAACGGCGCCGTGGTGTGTCTCGATCCCAACAATGGCGAGATCCTGGGCATGGCGAGCGAGCCCAAGTTCGATCCGTCCGTCTTTATCGGCGGCGTCTCAAATGACGTGTGGACCGAGCTCAATGATGACAAGGGTTCGCACCCGCTGCTCAACCGCGCCATTAGCGGACAGTACATGTCGGCCTCGACCATCAAGCCGCTCTCGGCGCTGGCCGGTCTTGAGTTTGGAACCTACACTTCAACGCAGACAACCAACTGCACGGGCTATTGGACGGGCCTGGGCAAGGCTTGGGGCAAGCGCTGCTGGCTGACGTCTGGCCACGGCACCATGACGCTGCAGTCGGGTATCGCCAACTCGTGCGACCCCGTCTTCTACGACATGGGCAAGGCGTTCTTTTATGACGAGCAACATCCCGAGGGCCTGCAGGAGGTCTTTCGTCGCTGGGGTCTAGGCAAGACCTGCGGTATCGATCTGCCGAGTGAGGGCGCGGGCCGTATTCCCGATGCCGAGTGGAAAGAGTCGTACTTCACCGACGCATCTGCCGAGGACCGCAAGTGGAATGCCGGCGATATGACCAACATTGCCATCGGTCAGGGTGACATCCTGGTGACGCCCCTGCAGATGGCGTGCGCCTATATGGGTCTTGCCAACGGCGGCAAACAGTACGTGCCTCACGTGTTTTTGTCTGCCGTGTCGCGCGATGGCGACGGCGATGCCTATAAGTACAACGGCAAGGGCAAGAAGAAGCGCCTGGAGGCCAAGATCAACAGCGATTCGGATTTGGCTCTTGTTCGCAACGGCATGCACGACGTGATTTACACGGCATCGACGTCCCTGGCGGCTCACTTTGGCACCCTGACGCCCCAGGTATACGGCAAGTCGGGCACGGGCGAGAAAAGCGGCGAGGACGAATACGCGTGGTTCTGCGCCTATGCACCGGCCGATGATCCCAAGTATGTCATCGCTACTGTCCTGGAGCAGGGCGGCGGCGGCTCAGATACCGCGATGCATGTCGTGCGCGACGTGCTCGGTGTGATTTATGACGAGCCCGATACCTCTTCGGCCTCGGGCGATTCTTCGGTTCGATAGGAGGTTGCGATGGATTTTTCTCCGGCGGATCTGTTCCGTTCAACCAAGACCGGCTCTCGCAGCAGCCTGGACCGCGTCAACAAGCAACTTTCGGCCTCGCGCGGCACGTTTCGCCAAAAGGTGCATATCGGTGTGCTCGTGGCTACTGTGGCGCTCGTCGCCTACGGTGCCATCATCATCTGGTCGGCTTCGCAGTTTAAGGCCGATGCCTCGTTCTCACGCCATCTGCTGGGAATTGGCATCGGAGCGGTGCTGGCGGTGCTGGTCTGGCGTACCGATCTGCGCGGTATTTCCAATTTCTCGACGGCGTTGCTCGCCATCGACCTGATCGTGATCCTCTCGCCCAAGATTCCGGGTCTGTCCTATACGGGCGGTCTGGGCATGACGGGCTGGATCAAGATTCCCGGTATCGGCTTGACATTCCAGCCGGTTGAGCTTGCCAAGCTCATCACCATCTTCTTTATTGCTACGCTTGGATCGCAGTATAACGGCCGCATCGATACCGTTCGCGACTACGTCAAGCTCTGCGGCATGCTGTCCATTCCGTTTTTGGCCGTCGTCGCCATGGGCGACCTGGGCTCGGGCCTGGTCGTGCTGGTTTCGGGCGCCATCGTCATTTGTATGAGCGGTGCACGCCGCGAATGGGTGCTGTCGACCCTGGCCCTGCTCGTGGGCCTGGTGGCCCTCGTCCTGGCGCTCGATTCGGTCTTTGATTCGTTGCTCGGCCACGATGTGCTCATCAAGCAGTATCAGATGAACCGTCTGACGGTCTTTATCGACCCCGATAATGCCGATTCGGACGATGCCTACAACCTGCAGCAGTCGCTTATCGCTGTTGGCTCGGGCGGCTTCTTTGGTAAGGGTTTGGGCCATGCGACGCAGTCTGCCGGCGGCTTTCTGCCCGAGTTTCATACCGATTTCGTCTTCGCCTTTTTGTCCGAGACCTTTGGCTTCTGCGGCTCCTTTTTGCTGCTGTGCTTGTACGTGCTGCTCATCTTCTCGACGATCCGCGTTGCCTTTAAGTGCGAGTCTCTGTTCCTACGCTTATCATGCGTAGGTATCGTTGGCATGTGGGCGTTCCAGACCTTCGAAAACATCGGCATGTGCATCGGCGTGATGCCGATTACCGGTATTCCGCTCCCATTTATTAGCTTCGGTTCGTCTTCGATGATGATTCAGCTGCTGACGGTGGGTATCGTACAATCCATATGGCGGCATCGTTCGGGCGCCGCGTAACGCTGGAGGGGTTTGCCATGAAAATTCCCGTAGATAAGCTGACCCGCGCTTTTAAGATGGGCGCGTCCGTTAAGAAGGATTCCGATACACCTGTGCGCGTCTCGGTCTATCTGGATTCGTCCGCCTCGCGCTTTCTGGCCGAGACGGTGCGTGACGCCTTTGTGCCGCAGACGACCTCGGGCATTGTGCGCGTCGAGCGTCTGGGGGAGGAGCGAATTGCTCCAAAGACCGATACCGATGTGGTGCTGGTGCTCTCGTGTGGTTCCGACCGCTTGGAGAGTGCCGTGCAGGAGCTCGTGATCGCCGGCGCGCCCGTGTGCGTGCTTGCCGAGTCTGCTGTGGAGGTGCCGTTTATCGAGGAGTCCACGCCCATGCTTGGCGTGGTAGCGGCAACCGATAAGACGTATCTGCTCGAGACGCTTGCCCGCTGGATTCTCGATCGCACCGACAAGGAAACGGCTTTTGCGGCGAACTTTGCCTTCATGCGCATCGCGGCCGCCAATCGTATCATCACCTCGTGTGCGCTCACCAATATGGCGACCGGTGCACTGGTGTTTTTGCCGGGCGCCGATTATCCCGTTATGGCGCTGGCGCAGGTGGGCATGCTCTTTGAGCTCGCTGCCGTCTTTGGATGCGGCATTAAGCCTGAGCGCGGCTACGAGGTCGCGGGCGTGCTTGCCGGCGGTCTTGTGATCCGCGCGGTCACCCGCGCGCTCGTCAAACAGACGCCGCATATTGGGTTTGCCGTCAAGGCGCTCACTGCTGCCGCGGGCACCTACGGCATGGGCCGTGCGCTTGTTTCGCTCTACGAGCGCGATGTCGACTACAGCCGTGCCAACGAGGTGGTCACTGCCACGTTCTCCCGCGTTCGCGATCTGGTGACCACGGTCGCGGGCGCTACCCGTCCTATGGCGTCCTACCAAGACGCATCCGATCTCGCTGCTTAGGGGTTTTCCGTTGCGCGTTGCATACCAAGACTGTTTTCATTTAATTGAGCCGTTGCTCGCCAAGGTCGAGAAGCCGAGCCGCTATATCGATCACGAGTGGGGCACGCTTTCCAAGGCCGATGCCGACTACCGTTGCTGCCTGATCTATCCGGATGTGTACGAGGTCGGTCTGCCCAACCAGGGCATCGCCATCCTCTACAACATCCTTAACCAGGCCGAGGGCATCTCCTGCGAGCGCGGCTATGTGCCGTGGCCCGATATGGGCGACGCCATGCGCGAGGCGGGTATTCCGCTGCTATCGCTCGAGGGTGCAGCGCCGGTCGCTTCGTTTGATATCGTCGGTCTGCATGTGCCGCACGAGATGGCGGTGACGAACTTCCTCGAGGCTTTGGACCTCGCTGGCATTCCGCTGTTAGCGGCCGACCGAGGTGAAGACGACCCAATCATCATCGCCGGCGGTCCCTCGGTGTACAACCCCGAGCCGTACGCGGCCTTCTTCGATGCCATCCTCATCGGTGAGGGCGAGGAATCGCTGCTCGAGACCTGCCAGCTGCATCGCCGCCTGCGTGACGAAGGGGTCCCGCGCGCGCAGATTGTTGAGCAGCTTGCATCCATTGCCGGCAACTACGTGCCGTCGCTCTATGAGGTTCGTCACGACGAGCCCTGCTCGCCGCATGGCTACACCGTGCCGCGTGAAGGCAAGGATGCGCCTACTGTGGTCTACAAACGCGTCGTCGAGGATTTCGGCGCCACGAATCCGCTGTCGCAGTCGTGCGTACCCTATGCGCAGCTAGTCCACGACCGCCTGTCTATCGAGATCCTGCGCGGCTGCGCCCGCGGCTGTCGTTTTTGCCAGGCCGGCATGACGTATCGCCCGGTGCGCGAGCGCTCGGCCGACCAGATCGTCTCGTCGGTGATTCAGGGTCTGGAAAAGACCGGCTATGACGAGGTGTCGCTGACCTCGCTCTCCACGACCGACCACTCCTGCATTCGCGACGTGCTCGGCAGGCTCAACCGTCGCCTGGAGGATACGGGTATTCGCGTGTCTATTCCGTCGCAGCGCCTGGATTCGTTTGGCGTGGATATGGCCGAGTCGGTCGCCGGCGAAAAGAAGGGCGGCCTGACGTTCGCGCCCGAGGCCGGCAGCCAGCGCATGCGCGACATCATTAACAAGAACGTGACCGAGGAGGACTTGGACCGTGCGGCCAAGGCGGCCTTCGAGGCCGGCTGGAACCGTATGAAGCTCTACTTTATGATGGGCCTTCCCGGTGAGCGCGACGAGGACATCGTGGCCATCGCCAATCTGGCCGATCACGTGCTGGAGCTCGGTCGTTCCGTGGTGCCCAAGGCTCGTCGCGGCTCGATCTCGGTGTCCATCTCGGTTTCGGTCTTTATCCCCAAGGCTGCCACGCCGTTCCAGTGGTGCCCGCAGCTCGACTACGACGACGTCAAGCGTCGCCAGAAGCTGCTTATCACGAGCGTTCGCAACCGTGCCGTCCGCGTGCATTACCACGATGCCGAGACTTCGCTCATCGAGGCCGCGCTGTCCCGCGCCGGTCGCGACATGACGCCCGTCATCATCGATGCTTGGCGCTCGGGCTCTCGCTTTGACGCCTGGGTAGAGCATTTCTCGCTCGATAACTGGAAGGAGGCTGCTGCCAAAAACGGCATCGACCTCAATGAGCTCGTGCACCTGCCCTACGAGTTGGACTGGCGCCTGCCGTGGGAGCACGTGAGCCCCGGCTGCACGCGCGGCTTCCTCGAGCGCGAGTACCGTCGCTCGCTCGAGGGCGTCACGACTCCCGACTGTACCCGCACGTCGTGCACCGGCTGCGGGATCTGCCCCACGCTCCACGCCAAGAATGTATTGATGGGTGATCGCGCATGAGTGAGCGCCTGACCGACAACTCCTCGCTCTTTAGGCTTCGTGTTCGCTATGGCAAGCGCGATCGCCTTAAGTACCTGGGCCATCTCGAAGTAATCCATACCATTGAGCGCATCGTGCGCCGTGCGGGACTTCCCTATGCCGTCACGCAGGGCTTCTCTCCGCACATGCGCGTGGGCTTCTCTTCGGCGCTGCCGGTGGGTACGTCGTCGACCTGCGAGTGGTATGACCTGTTTATGACCGAGTTCGTGGCGCTCGACGAGGCGTTTGGGCGCCTGGCTGCGGCGTCTCCGGCCGATCTGGCGCCCATCGAGGCGGCGTACATCGACGTGCGCACGCCGGCGTTGACGGCGCAGCTCACGCGCCTGTCGTATCGCATCGACCTGCACTTGGATCCCGAGGCGCCCGTAAGCGCCGACGAGGTGCGTCGTGCGATCGACACGCTGCGCGCGGGCCACGGCATCGACTACGCGCGCGGCAAAAAGAGCAAGCGCTTGGATTTGGATCACACGCTCGTGGGCTATGAGCTCACGGCGGGGGAGCGCCCAGACCATTTGGTGCTCATGCTCGACACCCATGCCGACAACGAGGGCTCCATGCGTCCGGAAATTTTGCTTTCTGCTGCTGATGTTTTGTTGCAGGGCTTGACCCCGGGCGTGGATGCACCTATTGTTTCCACCGGTATGCAAGACCTCGTGACCATCTGCTCCTACGATGTCGAGCGTCAGAATCAAGCATGCGAGGACGACGAGGGCCGACTCGTCAGCCCCATACCTGTGCGAACTTGTGGATTTGCTCCACATACTCGTTGACGGGGGTATTTTCGCCTGCTACTATATTCGGCTGTTGCACTAACTGATGCATGAAGGGCAAGTAAACATGTACGCAATCGTTAACACGGGCGGCAAGCAGTACAAGGTCGCCACCGACGATGTCATCACCGTCGAGAAGATCGAGGGCAATGAGGGCGACAAGGTCACCCTGCCGGTTATCTTCCTCAACGATGGTAAGAAGATCGTCACCGATCCCGACAAGCTGGCCAAGGCCAAGGTTACCGCTCAGATCGTTGAGCAGTTCAAGGGCGAGAAGCAGCTGGTCTTCAAGTTCCACAAGCGCAAGCGCTATCGTCGTCTGAAGGGTCACCGTCAGCAGCTCACCAAGCTGAAGATCGTGAAGGTTCAGGCTACCTCCCGCGCCAAGAAGGCTGTCAAGGCAGAGGCTGAGGCTGTTGCCGAGGCTCCCGTCGCCGAGTAGATTACACTCGTAACGAAAGAGTAGGTATACACAATGGCACACAAAAAAGGACTCGGTTCCTCCCGTAATGGCCGTGACTCCCGCGGTCAGCGCCTTGGCACGAAGCGCTATGCCGGCCAGACGGTAACCACGGGCACGATTCTCGTCCGTCAGCACGGCACGCACATCCACCCGGGTGAGAACGTTGGCCGTGGTAAGGACGACACGCTGTTCGCGCTGGTCGACGGTACCGTTGAGTTCCACAAGGGTATCAAGCACAGGGTCAGCGTACGCCCGCTCGCGAACGCGTAATTCACCCTTCATAGAGCACATATGTGGGAGGCACTTGAGTTTTAGGATTCAAGGGTCTCCCTCTTTTTTGTAGGAGGCGATTCTGTTGTCACAGTTCACCGATATCAGCCGCATTAACGTGTGCGGCGGCGACGGCGGAGCCGGATGCATGTCGTTTAGGCGCGAGGCATTTGTCCCCAAGGGCGGCCCCGATGGCGGCGACGGCGGTCGTGGCGGCAATGTCGTCATCCAGGCCGATGCTCAGCTGTCTTCGCTGATCGATTACCGCTTTAAGCATCACTTTCGCGCCGAGCGCGGCACGCACGGGCAGGGTGCCCGTCGTAACGGCAAGAGCGGCGAGGACCTGATTCTCAAGGTCCCTATGGGTACCGTGGTGCGCGAGCTCGACCCCGAGACGCAGACCCCGATGTTCGAGATTGCCGATCTGGTGCATGATGGCGAGCGCGTTGTCGTGGCCCCTGGTGGCGCCGGTGGTCTCGGCAATACGCACTTTGTGACGTCGGTGCGCCGCGCGCCCGCGTTCGCCCAGCTGGGCGAGCCGGCCGAGGAGCACTGGATTGAGCTCGAGATGAAGCTCATGGCCGATGCCGCGCTCGTGGGCTTTCCCTCCGTGGGTAAGTCATCGCTCATCGCGCGCATGAGTGCCGCCCGTCCCAAGATTGCTGACTACCCGTTTACCACGCTCGTGCCGAACCTCGGCATGGTGCGTGCCGGTGAATATTCTTACGTCGTTGCCGACGTCCCCGGTCTTATCGAAGGCGCGAGCGAGGGTAAGGGCCTGGGTCACCAGTTCCTGCGCCACATTGAGCGTACGGCCCTGATCATGCACGTCGTCGACATGACGGGTGGTTTTGAGGATCGCGATCCGGTCGAGGATTACCACATCATCAACCGCGAGCTCGAGCAGTATGGCGCCGAGCTTTCGGAGCGTCCGCAGATCGTCGTTGCCAACAAGTGCGATGCGCCGGGCACGGCCGACAAGATTGCCGGCCTCAAGCGCGCAGCGCTCGACGATGGACATATGTTCTTTGCCGTGTCTGCCGTGACGGGCGCCGGCCTCAACACGCTGATGCTTGCCGTGGGCGAGCAGGTGGCTAAGCTGCGCGCCGAGTTGGCTGTCTCGGATGAGCCGGTCGTTCTGCGCGACGATGAGTGGGAGCGCCGTCGCCTGCAGCGTGAGAAGCGTTTCCGCATTGTTCAGGAAGAGCCCGGTGCCTTCCGCGTGGTCGGTCGTGCCATTGAGCGTATGGTCATCCAGACCGACTGGGAAAACGAGGAAGCCGTCATTTACCTGCAGCATAAGTTTGCGCGTATGGGTGTTGACGACGCGCTCGAGAAGGCCGGTTGCCGTGCGGGCGACGAGGTCCGCATTTGCCAGCGCGCCTTTGACTTTGAGGGCGCCGAGGACTTCTCGGAGTACGAGGAGCTCGAGGATGCTGGCGAGGACGTTGCCGTTGAAGCCATTGACGTGGCCGATGCTGCGGATGAGGGAGTCGAGGTTGTCGATGCGGCGGATGCCGCGGGCGATACCGAGACACCGGAGGGCGAGTAAGCCATGTCGCTGCGCGGTGGAATCGGTCTGCCCGAGCTTCCTCTAGAGGACGGGCAGGAGTTTAGGCTCGGCATTATGGGTGGCACCTTTGATCCCATCCATTACGGGCACCTGGTGACCGCCGAGCAGGCGCGCGAGTCGCTCGACTTGGACGCTGTGCTCTTTATGCCGGCGGGTTCTCCTGCCTTTAAGCTTGACAAGCCGGTGACGCCTGCCGAGGACCGTTATGCCATGACGGTCCTCGCCACCGCCGCGAACCCGGCTTTTTTGGCGAGCCGGTTCGAGATCGACCGCCCGGGCGTAACCTATACGGCCGATACGCTTCATGCCCTTCGCGACTTTTACCCGCCGCAGGTAAAGCTCTACTTTATTACGGGCGCCGACGCGATCATCGATATCGTGACCTGGCATGATGCCGAACGAATCGCTGAGCTTGCTACCTTTATTGCGGCGACACGACCGGGCTTTGATATCGATACGGCGCGTGCCCGAATCAAAGAGTCGGGGCTGCCGTTCGACGTGCGCTATATTCAGATTCCAGCGTTGGCGATCAGCTCGACGAACATTCGTAAGCGAGTTGCCCGCGGTATGAGCGTGCGCTATCTTACGAGCGAGTCCGTGCTCGGCTACATTCGCAAACGCAGGCTATATGCCGATTTGGGCCAAGAAGATTTTGAGTGATGGGGGTCTACGTTGTCGGTAGAGGATCAGTTTGAGGGCGATGAGCGCGCGCTGCTCAAGCGCATTCAAGAGCTGCTTGATGTTCGCATGAAGGATAAGCGCAAGCGCTATGTGCATTCGCTGGGTGTTGCCGAGACCGCACTTCATCTGGCCGAGGTCTACGGCGTTGACCGCTTTGATGCCGCTGCCGCCGGCCTGATCCATGACTGGGACAAAGTGCTCTCCGACGATGAGCTGGTCACGCGCGCTCTGCATTACGGCATTAAGATTGCCGGCTCTCCTTCCGCCGCGACGCCGCTTTTGCATGGCCCTGTTGCCGCCTATGAACTTCCGCAGCTTTTTCCCGAGCTGTCGCCGGCGGTCTTTCAGGCTGTCGACCGTCACACCGTGGGCGCTTGCGACATGACGCCGCTCGATATGGTGGTCTTTGTGGCTGATGCCATCGAACCCAACCGCCACGGCGATTATGCCCATGCGCTGCGCAAGATGGTGGGGGAGTCGACGCTCGATGAGTTGTTCTTCTCCTGTTTTGCGCAGGGTCTGGTCTATGTGATCCAGTCCGGGCGCTATCTTTATCCCACGGCTATTACGATTTACAACCATTACGCCCAGCTGCGCTAGCTCGGGCTGTCTAGAAAGAGGTATTCCATGGCCGACGAGACCATGACCGACGAGCAGATTCTTGAAGGCGTGGAGCACAAGAGTTTCGTTGCCACGTCCGACCGCACTGCCGCCTCGCTGTCCGCGAGCGGTGTCGCTGCCGAGGATGTCGCCCGCGCCGCCGCGCAGGCCGCCTACGACAAGAAGGGCGAGGACGTTCAGGTGCTCGACCTGACCGAGCTTTCCGACGTATGTGACTACTTTGTGCTTGCCACCGGTACCAACAACCGTCAGGTCGATTCTATCGTCGACGAGATCGAGGAGAAGGTCGCCGAGGCTTGCGGCGAGCATCCGTTCTCCATCGAGGGCCGCGAGCAGAAGACCTGGATGCTCATGGACTATGGTTCGGTTGTCGTCCACGTCTTCACTCCCGAAGCCCGCGACTTCTACCGCCTCGAGAAACTCTGGGGAGACGCCCCCCAGCTCCCCCTCAACCTCCTCTAAATGATTTTTCTGGGACGGGGATAAAATAATCATTGCTACCGTTTGCCGAACCGCTCACCTTTGTTGGGCGGTTCGGCCTTTTTCTTCCTTTCCTTTTGTATGCTGTGACTACTGCATCCTTGGAAGGGAGGGTTTCGATGACTCGTGTTGCCCGTGCGTTGTCCGAACTCGGCCATTATCACGTCATGCTCAAGGGCTGTGCTGGTCAGCTGATCTTCGAAGACGATGACGATCGCCTTTATTTTCTCAATCTATTGAACAGACGATTTACGTCCGCTCATATTCGTCTTCTTGCCTGGTGCCTCATGGACAATCATGTTCACCTGCTATTTGATGATCTCGATAATCAGATGAGCGTTGCTATGCATGCGATTGATACGGCATATGCGAAACACTTCAATCAAAAAACCGGCCGCCGCGGACCGGTGTTCCAGGAACGATTCAAGAGTGTGATCATTTCTGACGACAAACAGCTGCTCCGTTGCGTCCGATACATACACGACAATCCTGCAAAAGCAGGTATTTCTTCTGCTCCTCTGTATCGCTGGAGCAGCTTCCATGAGTATTTCTCTCATCCCGAAATTTGTGATTGTGAAGGTATTCTCAATCTGTTTGGGGGTACGGAAGCGTTTTATCTTTCGAGTACCGACGGCAAGCCTAATCCCTATTTTATGCCCGAAGGTAAGCATATCTCCGATATGGATGCGCTGGAAGTTGCCCGGGCTCTTTTGGCTCCGCATGAGCCTTATCAGCTTAAAACTTTGCCGAAATCAGAGCGAAATCGTCTTCTGGCAGTGTTGAGGCATCGGGGGTTTACGATTGACCAGATTTCGCGTCTGACGGGAATTGGGACCAATATCATTCAAAGGGCGAAATGACGCTCCAAATGATTAAAAAATCCCCGTCCTAGAATAATCATTCGCAGCTGCCCGCCTTTCTTTTTGCTTAAGGGGCTAATCGTTGAAGCGGGATTGGCGGCCGAAGGATAGGGCGGTGTCGCCGAATTTGTCTCGGACGGCGTCGATGGCGACGGAGAGGTCGCGTCGGTCGCTGGATTGGGCCCCGCGGTCATCGACTTCGCAGAACAGGTCAGTCTGGATGCCGCCCTGATGGTCAAAGTCGCTCATGCCGATGCCTGCTAAGCGCACGTGCATTCCTTCCTGCCAGATGTTGTCGAGCAGTTCGAGTGCAACCGCCACGAAGATGTTCTCATCGTCGGTTGGATGAGGCAGCCGGCGCTGTGCCGTACGCCCGCTTCCATACGAATACTTGAGCTTGAGCGTTACCGTGGCACCCGTCAGCCCCTGACGGCGCAGACGGCGTCCCACCGACTCACCCAGCAGCGCAATCGCCGCCTCAATATCCCCACGCTCAGTCAAATCTTTCGCAAAGGTGCGTTCATTACTGACCGACTTGACCTCACGCTCCTCATCGAGACTCGTGACTTCGGAGATTTCGAGTCCCAGCGCACGCTGGCGCATGCGTTCGCCGTTGACGCCAAAAATAGAGGCCAAGGTGGATTCCGGTGCACGTGATAGCTCGCCGAGGGTGTAGATGCGCATGCGGCGCAGTCGCTCCTCGGCCGAGCGCCCGATGCCGCTCATGGCAGATACCGGCAGCGCGGCCAAAAAGCGCTGCTCGGTTCCGGGGCGCACGATGGTCAGCCCAAACGGCTTATCCCGCTCGCTTGCGATCTTTGCGACCGTCTTGTTGCAGCCCACGCCAATGGAGCACGTCACTCCCAGCGCTGCCACGCGGTCGCTTATACGCCGCGCAACCAGCAGCGGGTCTTCGGGCGCAAAGCGACCCGGTGTGATATCGATAAAGGCTTCGTCGATGGATACGCGCTCAACGCGCGGGGTCTCGTCGGCGAGAATCGCCATGACCTGCGCGCTCACCTCGCGGTAGCGATCAAAGTGCCCGTGCGTCCAAATGGCTTGCGGGCACAAGCGCCGCGCCTCGGCCGAGGCCATGGCAGAGTGCACGCCAAAGCGACGCGCCTCATACGAACACGTGGACACGACGCCACGCGAATCGGCATTGCCACCCACGATGAGCGGCTTTCCGCGCCATTCGGGATGGTCGAGCATCTCCACGCTCGCAAAAAACGCATCGAGGTCCATGAGGCCCACCGCCGGACCCGTCCAGGGAGGCGGCGTGACGCCCATGGCATCCTCATAACCGTATGTATGTTCGCGTCTTTCCATGTCATGAGTATACCGCGCAGCTCATGTGGGGTGCGTGTATGTGCTTGCAAATCCCGAATTCTTGTCTAAGATATGGATTTGCCCTCGACTACACCGAAGAAGTTGGTCTCACGGACTTCACCTGCCCGCGTCGATGGCGTATTATGTTCAACTGTTTGTTTGTAGTTGCAGCCTAAAGCTGCTTGGTTGGAGGAGTTTCCTTTGGCAGTCAAGATTCGCCTTGCTCGTCACGGCGCTAAGAAGCGTCCGTACTACCGTGTCGTCGTCGCCGATTCCCGCGCCCCGCGTGACGGTCGTATCATCGAGGAGGTTGGCCGCTACAACCCGATGACCGCCCCCAAGACCATCAACCTCGACCTCGAGAAGATCGCCGACTGGCAGTCAAAGGGCGCTCAGCTCACCGACGCCGTCGCCGCTCTGGTCAAGGCCGCCAACGAGGGCGAGAAGACCGAGACCGTCGTCAAGAAGTCCAAGAAGCAGCTCGCCAAAGAGGTCGAGGCCGCTAAGGCTGCCGCTGAGGCCGCTGAGGGTGCCGAGGAGTAAATCGTGCCTGAGGTTGACGCTGCACAGCTCGAGGGTGAGGCAATGCTCTCAGATCGCATCGCCGATCTCGTCGAATATCTCGTTGTTCAGATCGTCGACGACCCGGATTCCGTGAGCCTTGAGGTCATCGATGGTGACGACGCCTCTACGATTGAGGTTTCGGTCGCCGAGGATGATGTCGCTAAGGTCATCGGCCGTCGTGGCCGTACCATCAAGGCCATTCGCACGCTCGCCCGTGCACTGGCCGCTCGCCTCGACACTGCTGTCGAGGTAGAGGTTCTGGGCTAGGACCTTGAGGTCCCAGTACAAAAACATCGCCCGTGTGGTCAAGCCGCACGGAAGGAAGGGGGAGGTCCTCGCGCAGCCGCTGCGGGGGCTTCCTTCTGTATTAGAGCCGGGTATGCGCGTCGCCCTGACGCCGCCGGCGCTCAAGCGCGACCGCTTTTGCACGGTCGTGTCCGTCACCGATACGGGCGATGGCGATCTGGTCTCGTTTGAGGGCATTGACGACTTGACGGCCGCCGAGGGCATCACGGGATGCTACGTGCTGGCAAATCGTGACGACTTTGAGCTCGATTCGCTCGACGCTGCCTATACCGACCTGATGGGTCGCGAGGTGGTCGACGAGCGCTTCGGTTCGCTCGGTACGATCGTCGAGATCATGTCGACGCCCGCCAACGATGTTTGGGTTGTCGAGGGTGATCGGTACGGCGAGGTGCTGATTCCCGTGATCGAGCAGGTCGTGCTCGATCTTCCCGACACAGGAACAATTTCCGTCCACGTTATGGACGGCCTGATCGATATGGACAAGTAGGGAGGACAACATGCTGATCGAGACCCTTTCGGTCTTTCCCGAGATGTTTGAGCCCGTCATGTCCACATCGATCTTGGGCCGCGCCCGCAAGGCCGGCCTTTTTGATTTTAAGGCGTATAACCTGCGCGACTGGACGCACGACCGCCATCGTACCGTCGATGACGAGCCGTACGGCGGCGGGCAGGGCATGCTCATGAAGGTCGAGCCTATCGCCGAGGCCATCGAGGCCATTAGCGCAGAGGGTCCCAAGCCCACTGTGGTGTTCTTTACCCCCTGTGGCGAGCCCTTTACGCAGCATGTGGCCGAGCGCCTGCTCAAAAGTGAGCGCCTGCTGTTTGTGTGCAGTCGCTACGAGGGCGTCGACGAGCGCGCGTATGCGTATGCCGATGAGCGTCTGTCGATCGGCGACTACGTGCTTACGGGCGGCGAGCTTCCCGCTATGGTCGTTGCCGATGCCGTCGTACGCCTGATTCCCGGCGCCCTGGGCGACGAGATGAGCAACGTCGACGAGTCGTTCTCGACCGCCGAGGACGGAGGACTGCTCGAGTACGCGCAGTACACCCGTCCTGCCGAGTTCAACGGCGAGGGCGTGCCGCCGGTGCTCGTGAGTGGCGATCATGCCAAGGTCGATGCCTGGCGTCGCAAGAACGCCATCGAGCGCACCTGCCGCTGGCGTCCCGATCTGATCGAGACGGCGCGCCTTACGCCCCAGGAGCGCGCTTACGCGCAGGAGATTTTGGACGCTGCGTATTCGCAGAGCGAGGAGTGAGAATGGTTCCATCGCAGCATTCCGCGTTGAGGGGCGCTTTTGAGTGGATCGCGGTCATCGCGATCGCGCTCGTGGCCACCTTCTTGATTCGCTCGTTTGTGGTCGAGCCCTTTGTGGTGCCCACCGGCTCCATGGAGTCCACGATCGAGATTGGCGACCAGATCCTGGCACAAAAGGTGAGCCTCGAGCTCGGTCAGCCCGTCAAGCAGGGTGATATCGTGGTGTTTCACAACCCCGATGGCACCTCCGAGCATGATGTTCTTGTCAAGCGTGTTATTGCCACGGCCGGCCAGACGGTCGACCTGCAGGATGGCAAGGTGGTCGTTGACGGCCAAGCGCTCGACGAGGACTATACGACGGGCATGAGCTGGCCGCTTTCGGTCCAAGCGCCCGGCGCTCAGGTAAGCTATCCCTACACGGTTCCCAACGGGTGCGTGTGGGTGATGGGCGACAATCGCGAAAACTCTGCCGACTCACGTTATTTTGGTCCCGTCGATCGCTCTGATTTGATCGCAGTGGCGCTTGTGCGCTACTGGCCGTTCAACCGCATCGGCGCTATCGACTAAAAACCGCTATAGTACAGTACCTAACCGTGTAATCGTTTCGACGAGGGGATATTAGAGGCATGAACGCTTCATCGCTTTCCTTCCAAGACATCATCCTGCGCCTCCAGCAGTACTGGGGCGAGCAGGGCTGCGTCATCATGCAGCCCTATGACTCCGAGGTCGGTGCCGGTACCTTCCATACCGCGACCACGCTGCGCTCGCTCGGTCCCGCCGAGTGGCGCACCTGCTATGCACAGCCCTGCCGCCGTCCCGCCGACGGCCGCTACGGCGAGAACCCCAACCGCATGCAGCACTACTATCAGTTCCAGGTGCTCATCAAGCCCTCGCCGGTCAACGCCCAGGAGCTCTACCTGGGTTCGCTGGCCGCCATTGGCCTGGACCCCAACGACCATGACGTCCGCTTTGTC
Source organism: Collinsella aerofaciens (assembly GCF_015555045.1). Taxonomy (GTDB): domain Bacteria; phylum Actinomycetota; class Coriobacteriia; order Coriobacteriales; family Coriobacteriaceae; genus Collinsella; species Collinsella aerofaciens_W. Next base: position 43,408 of record NZ_JADNJQ010000005.1, read on the forward strand.
GAGGACGACTGGGAGAGCCCGACGCTCGGCGCCTGGGGCCTTGGCTGGGAGGTCTGGCTCAATGGCATGGAGGTCACGCAGTTTACGTACTTCCAGCAGGTGGGCGGCATCGAGGTCGACCCCGTGCCCGTCGAGATCACCTACGGCCTGGAGCGTATCGCCATGTACGCCCAGGGCGTTAACTCGGTCTACGACCTGGTGTGGAGCTACCTGCCCGATGGCACGCCCATGACCTATGGCGACGTGTTCCTCGAGAACGAGCGCGAGTTCAGTGCCTATAACTTTGAGGTCGCCAACGTCGAGATGATGCGTCAGAAGTTTGACGACTACGAGGCCGAGTGCCATTCCTGCCTGGAGCGCAAGCTGCCGCTGCCGGCATATGACTGCGTCATGAAGTGCAGCCACGCTTTCAACCTGCTCGATGCTCGCGGCGCCCTGTCCGCGGTCGAGCGTGCCAACTACATCCTGCGCGTCCGCGCCGTCGCCAAGGCGTGCTGCGAGGCCTACATGGCCGAGGTCGCCGGAGTCAACGAGAATGCCGATCAGGAAGGCGAGGTGGCGTAAGCCATGGCAGACGCTAAGGATTTCCTGTTTGAGATCGGTACGGAAGAAATGCCCTCCGCACCGCTGAACAATGCCGTCAAGCAGCTTGGCACCATGATCGCCAAGGGTCTCGACGAGGCCGGTCTGGCCCACGGCGAGGTCCGTGTGATCTCGAGCCCGCGCCGCCTGGCTGCGCTCGTTGCCGACGTCGCCACCGCGACCGACGAGGTTCACGAGGTCAAGCGCGGCCCCGCGGCCAACATCGCCTTCGATGCCGACGGTAACGCCACCAAGGCCGCCCAGGGCTTCGCCCGCAAGTGCGGTGTGGCTGCCGAGGATCTGGTCCGTCGCGAGGACACCGACGGCCGTGAGTACGTCTTTGCCGAGAAGAACATCCCTTCCGCCCCGGCCACCCCGATCCTGACGGCCCTGTGCGAGAAGACTATCGCTGGCCTGCAGTGGCCCAACTACCGCTCTCAGCGCTGGGGTCACGAGCATGCGACCTTTGTTCGTCCGGTCCGCTGGATCTGCTGCCTTCTGGGCGAGGACGTTGTGCCCGTGTCGTTTGCCGACGTGACGAGTGGCAACACCACGCGTGGTCATCGCGTGCTTGGCCCTGGCGACCATGTGGTTGCCAGCCCCGCCGTCTACGAGCAGGTGCTCGAGGACGCCGGTGTGCTTTCTGCCGAGCGTCGTCGTGAGGCCATCCTCGCCGGTATCGCCGAGGTCGAGGCTGCCCGTCCCGGCTGCCATGTCGATACGCCCAAGAAGGTCTTTGAGGAGGTCATTAACCTCTGCGAGTGGCCGACGGTGCTCGTCGGTACCTTCGATGAGGAGTTTCTCAAGGTCCCGCACGAGATTATCTGCGAGTCCATGCTCACCAACCAGCGCTACTTCCCGATCTATGACGGCGAGGGCAAGCTCACGCGTGAGTTCGTGGTCGTTTCCAACAGCAAGCCCGAGAATGCCGAGCGCGTGATTGACGGCAACGAGCGCGTCGTGCGCGCCCGTCTGGACGACGCCAAGTTCTTCTACGAGGAGGACCTGAAGATCTCCCTCGACGAGTTCCGCGAGCGTCTGGCCAAGGTCGCCTTCCAGGAGAAGCTCGGTAGCGTGCTCGCCAAGTCCGAGCGCATTGAGCAACTCGCGCTTGCCATCGCTCGCGAGGCCCATCTGGGCGCCCACCTGGCCGCCGACGCTGCTCGCGCCGCGCACCTGTGCAAGGCCGACCTGGTGTCTAACGCCGTCGTCGAGTTTACGAGCCAGCAGGGCGTGATGGGCGGTTATTACGCGACCGCGATGGGGGAGAACGACGAGGTCGCCCACGCCATTCGCGATCACTATCGTCCCCGCTTTGCCGGTGACGAGCTGCCCGAGGGCACCGCTGGCTGCATCGTGGCCTGTGCCGACAAGCTCGATACCATTGCCGGTATCTTTGCCATCGGCGAGCCCCCGACCGGCTCCTCCGACCCCTATGCGCTGCGTCGTGCCGCTATCGGCATCATCAACATCCTGCGCGACCGTCTGCCGATCGACCCCACGTCGCTTATCGACTTCGCCCTCGAGCTCTATGGCGAGCAGGGCATTGAGTTCGACGCCGCCGAGGTCGCCCAGCAGGTTCGTGACTTCTTCCATGGCCGCCTGGTGAGCATGGCCCGCGACGAAAAGATCCCGGCCGATACCGTTGCCGCCGTCTCCGCGGTGCACATCATCGCTCCGTCCGTCTTCTTCGCCCGCTGCGCCGCCCTCGACGAGGCCCGCAAGAACGACGCCGAGACGTTCGACAACCTTGCGACCGCCTATGCTCGCGCCGCGCATATCTCCAAGCCCGAGCTGGGCGTGGAGTACGACCGCAGCCTGATGGGCGAGGTCGAGCTTGCGCTCGCCGACGCCTCCGAGGCTGCTCAGACCGCTGTCGATGCCGCCCTTGCTACCGAGGATTATCCGGCCGCATTTGCTGCCCTCGCCGCCCTGCGCGCGCCCATCGACCGTTTCTTCGACGAGGTCATGGTCATGGACAAGGACGAGCAGCTCCGCGATAATCGCCTTAAGCTGCTCAACCGCTTCGAGGCCGTTTTCTCCGGCATCGCCAACATCGGTGAGCTTGCTCGTAAAAAGTAAGCCAGCCTGCGCGTAAGCGCAAAAGGAGCCCCGCATGGATTGCCCGGTCACCGCTCGTCCCACCGTTATCGTTATCTCCGACTCGCTCGGTGATACCGCTTGTGAGGTGGTGCTTGCGGCGTCCGGGCAATTTGATGAAGGGGCTTTTCGTTTGTTGCGCCTGCCCAAGGTGACCTCGGTGGAGCAGGTGGAGTCGTTTGTGGGCCCGCGCGTCGATGCCGACCATCGCGATATTGCCGTGTTTCACACCATTGTCGATCCGGCGCTTCGCGCCCGCGTGCTCGATTACCTGGGCATGCTGCATATCCGTTCGGTCGACCTGATCGGTCCGACGCTCGCCGTGCTATCGTCGCTCATCGGTGTGCCGCCCAAAGGCGTCGCGGGCGTGATTCACAGGACCGATGACCGCTATTTCCATCGTATCGAGGCCATGGAATATTTCGTTGAGCACGATGACGGGCGCGGTTGCGACGATTTGTCGGGTGCCGATATCGTGCTGCTGGGCGTATCGCGCACGTCCAAGACGCCGCTGTCGATGTATCTGGCTTATCAGGGCTACAAGGTTGCCAATGTTCCGTTGGCCCATGGCATGGAGCCGCCGAAGTCGATTTACGAGGTCGACCCGATGCGCCTGTTCGGCCTGATTTCGACCGTCGATGTGATTTCCGAAATTCGCGATAGCCGCTTGGGCGATGACTACGCTCGTGCCGTTGCCGGCTCCTATGCCGAGCCCGAGAGCGTGCGCAGCGAGCTTGAGGAAGCTCGTGCCCTCATGAAACGCCTAGGCTGCTTTGTGGTGCGTACCGACGGCAAGGCCATCGAGGAAAGCGCTGCCGAGATCATTAGCCACTTGGAGGAAATCCAAGAAGCTCGCGCCCGCCGAGCCACCAGCCGCGCCTAATATTAGTAGCATTTTGATAAAGCGATTTAGCAAAAACATCGCATCTGACCTGCTTTTTTATTGTAGTGGTATCTTCATAAGGTAACCAACTTTACCTACCGTTTACCGCCAGTTTTAGCACGTTTACCAAACCGCGTATCCTCTGCTCAAGCCCGTTCAAATCCGGCCGTATAGTTCCCTCACGGCCCGCATCCGGCGGGTCGATTCGTTACCACGGTCGTGCGCGTAAGCGCATGGAAGGGGAAGTATCGTGAGCGATTGCAAGAGGGTTTACCGTTTTGGTACCGACGCCCAGGGCACCTGTGTCACCGAGGGCGACAAGTCCATGAACTTCGTGCTTGGCGGCAAAGGCGCTAACCTTGCCGAGATGAGCCGTATCGGCCTGCCGGTTCCCGGTGGCTTTACTATTACCTGCCAGACTTGCGTCGAGTACTCCGGTGCCGGCAACGTGTGGCCCGAGGGTGCACTCGATGAGATCGTTGCTGCCGAGGCGGACCTCGAGGCCCGCTGCGGCAAGAAGCTCGGCGACGCCTCCGATCCGCTGCTCGTGTCGGTTCGTTCGGGCGCTCCGTTCTCCATGCCCGGCATGATGGACACGGTCCTCAACTTAGGCCTCAACGACGACTCCGTTCAGGGGCTCATCGCCCAGACGCAAAATCCGCGTTTTGCTTGGGATAGCTACCGCCGCTTTATTCAGATGTTCTCCAACGTCGTTATGGGCGTTGACGCCGACCTGTTCGAGAACGCCCTGACCCAGGCCCGCCTGGTCGCCGGTGTTCGCGTCGATTCCGAGCTTTCGGCCGAGGACCTTCAGGAGCTTGTCGAGACCTTTAAGGGCATCTTCTCCGAAAACGTCGATGCCTCCCTGTATCCCGAGCTCGAGGTCGCTGACGGCAAGCCCGTTTTCCCGCACGACCCGGAGCTTCAGCTACGCCTTGCAATCCAGGCCGTCTTTGGCAGCTGGATGAACGAGCGTGCCTGCATCTACCGCAAGCAGCATGGCATTTCCGACGACCTCGGCACCGCCGTCAACGTACAGGCCATGGCCTTTGGCAACAAGGGCGAGACCTCTGCGACGGGCGTCGCCTTTACGCGTAATCCGGCCGACGGCACCAAGGAGTTCTACGGTGACTTTTTGGTCAACGCCCAGGGCGAGGACGTCGTCGCCGGTATCCGCAACACCGAGCCCATCGCCGACCTCAAGGCCACCCCGGGCCTCGAGTCTGCAGGTGAGGAGCTCGAGCGCGTGTTCCTGACGCTCGAGGACCATTACCGCGATATGTGCGATATCGAGTTCACCATCGAGCAGGGTAAGCTCTGGATGCTCCAGACACGCGTGGGTAAACGCACTGCCACCGCCGCCCTGCGCATCGCCATCGAAATGGTCGAGGAAGGCCTGATCACCCGCGAAGAGGCCGTGAGCCGTATCGATCCCGCGCAACTCGACCAGCTCCTGCACCCGCAGTTTGACGCTTCCAAGAGGTACGAGGCGCTGGCCAGCGGTCTGAACGCCAGCCCCGGTGCCGCCGTGGGTGAGGTTGTGTTCTCGAGTGATGACGCCGTCGCGCGCGCCAACGAGGGCCACAAGGTCATTCTGGTTCGTTGGGAGACCAACCCCGACGACCTGAAGGGTATGGTTGCCGCCGAGGGCATTCTGACCAGCCATGGTGGCAAGACGAGCCACGCCGCCGTTATCGCCCGTGGCATGGGTACTCCCTGCGTCTGCGGTGTCGAGCGTTTCCATATTGACGCGGCCGAGAAGGTCGTGCGTATCGAGGGCAGCGATCGCGTGCTGCACGAGGGCGACATCATCTCCATCGACGGCACTCAGGGCATCGTTGTCGATGGCGCTGTCGATTTGGTCTCCGCCGAGCTCACCGGCGACCTGGACACCATCCTGTCTTGGGCAGACGAGATTCGCCTGGAAGAGGCCGACGGTCACGCCAACCACGTGCGCGTCAACGCCGACAACCCCGAGGATGCCGAGCTCGCGCTCGAGTTTGGCGCCGAGGCCATCGGTCTGTGCCGCACCGAGCACATGTTCCTGGGCGATCGCAAGAACATTATCCAGAGTTTCATCCTGTCCGACGACGAGGCCGTGAAGCAGCAGGCCCTGGCCGATCTGCTCAAGGTCCAGACTGAGGACTTCCTGTCCATGTTCAAGACCATGTCCGGCCGCGATGTGGTCGTTCGCCTGCTCGATCCGCCGCTTCATGAGTTCCTAGATAATCCTCGCGAGCTCGAGGTCGCCATCACCAAGAAGGAGGCCGCCGGCGCCAGCGAGGAAGAGCTCGCCGCCCTGCGTGCCCGCCTGCGCCGCATCGACGGCATGGTCGAGTCCAACCCGATGCTCGGCCTGCGCGGCGTGCGCCTGTCCGTCGTCTTCGGTGACCTGCCGCTCATGCAGGTCCGTGCCGTGGCAACGGCTGCCGCCCGCCTTATCAAGGAAGGCGTCGACCCGCGTCCCGAGATTATGGTCCCGCTCGTTTCCATTACGGCCGAGCACGTTCAGACCCGCGAGGTCATTGAGCGCGTGATCGCCGAGGTCTCCGCCGAGGAGGGCGTTGAGCTCAACATTCCCGTGGGCACGATGCTCGAGCTGCCGCGCGCCTGCATGGTCGCTGACGAGATTGCACAGCACGCCGACTTCTTCTGCTTTGGCACCAACGATCTTACGCAGACGACTTTCGGTTTCTCGCGTGACGACGCCGAGGCCAAGTTCATTCCGCTGTACATGCACAAGAAGATCTTGAAGGATAACCCCTTCGAGACCATCGACTCGGCGGTGCTGGAGCTCGTGCGCATGGCCGTCGAGAAGGGCCGCGCCACCAACCCCGACATGCACTTTGGCGTGTGCGGCGAGCACGGCGGCGACCCTAAGTCCATCAAGGGCCTGTTTAACGTGGCCGATGTTGACTACGTGTCCTGCTCGCCCTACCGCGTGCCCCTCGCACGCCTGGCTGCCGCCCAGGCCAAGCTCGAGGCCAAGCGTTCCGCCTAACGTTTTGGGTTTAGACGCCTAGCGTAGCCCCCTTCATGCCGCCCGTCTCATTCGTGAGACGGGCGGTTATCATGTGCGGGTTTTGTCTTTTTGTCTGCGTAAAAAATTGTTCTTGCAGCAGAAACCCGCGCGTGTATACTCGAATACGTTTGTTCAACTACGTGCCGGCCAAGGTGGTACGGCACCTCTAGAAGAGTAAGGAATTGCACATGGATTACATCCGCGCAATCGAGCGTCAGCAGATCCGCGAGGACATTCCTCAGGTTCGCGTCGCCGACAACGTCAAGGTTCACTACCGCATTAAGGAAGGCGACCGCGAGCGCATCCAGGTCTTCCAGGGCGACGTCATCCGCATGGCCGGCGCCGGTGCCCGCGAGACCTTCACCGTCCGTAAGATGTCCTTCGGTGTCGGTGTTGAGCGTACCTTCCCGCTTCACAGCCCCAAGATCGCCAAGCTCGAGGTCGTTCGTCATGGTCGCGTCCGTCGCGCCAAGCTGTACTACCTCCGCGACAAGGTGGGCAAGGCTGCTCGCATCCCCGAGAAGCGCTAAGAAGATCGCAGCGTCTGTCCACTCGTTTGGACACAAGGGTCACCTTCGGGTGGCCCTTCTTTTTATCTGATTTGCATGCAAGGAGGGCCTGGTATGGCCAACATGACGAGCTCGGTTTCGGCATCGCAGGTTGCCGGTGAGTTGGCGAGCGCTACGTTTGAGGAGATTCCCGCCCTCGTGGAGCATTATCGCGAGGACCCGCGCCAGCAGGTGATCAAGGCTTGCGAGCGTGCTCTTAAGCGCCATGCCAAGGAGCTTGCCGAGCGCGAGCGCGTCAATGACATGTACGAGCTTATGCATGAGCTTGGCGGCGATGGGGTGGTCGTTGGTGTCGACGAGGTGGGCCGTGGCTCGGTAGCGGGTCCCTTAACCGTGTGTGCCGTGTGCCTTCCCATGGAACCGCGCGTCTGGGGTATCAACGATTCCAAAAAGCTCACGCCCGCGCGCCGCGAGTTGCTCTCAGTGAAGATTGCCGAGGTGGCGACGGCGATCGGTTTTTGCCATATCGCGCCTAAGGATATCGATGAGATGGGCATGGCCCGCGCAATCCGCGCTGCCGTTGTGGGCGCCGTGGCCGATACGGGGCTCGAGCCCGACTGCGTCCTCATGGACGGTAACCCCTTGGGCGCCGTTCCCAACGAGCGCGATGTGGTGAAGGGCGATGCCGAGATCGCCTGCATCGCCGCGGCATCCATCATGGCCAAGGTCACGCGTGACGAGATGATGGTCGAGTACGACGCCGAGTACCCCGAGTACCATCTGGCCGAGTCGAAGGGCTATGCGAGCCCCGAGCACATCGAGGCCATTCGCAAACATGGACTTTGTCCGCTGCACCGCGTGAGCTTTTGCGGAAACTTTCTGCAGACTGAGCGCCTTTTCTAGGTCAATTGTGGAGACAGGGACCTCTGGGGTTTTATAAACCTGCTGGTAGCGGGCCGTATGCAACACCATTGCTGCGTACGGCCCGTTTTTTTGACGGCATTTGGTCAGCTTTTGGTTTGCTTCCGGTACTTACCCGCATGAAAGGTGCTCTCATCATCGGGGCAATGCAGTGTGCGGGAAAGGAGACCCCATGAGTGCCGCAAGCAAAAAGAGTAAGACGCAGCAGCTCAAGGAGTGTTGGGAAAACGGCAAGCTCGACTGCGGGGCGATGACGCCCGAGTTTATCAAGGGACTCAGTCCTCGCGAGCTGGGCATGCTGGGCGAGCTGATCACCATCAACTACTTTAACGAGCGCGGCTACACCTTGCTGGAGCAGGGTTATCGTTGCACCGAGGGCGAGGCCGACCTGGTGCTGCTCGATGAGCTCGACGATGTCGTGGTGATGGCCGAGGTCAAGACCAGACGCGTTGCGCTGGATTGCAGCACGCGGGTCTTTCCCGAGGAGGCCGTGGACGCCCAAAAGCAACGTCGCTACCGCCGCATCGCAAGTTGCTATCTCATGGAGCATTATCCGCTCAAGGCGATTCGCTTCGATGCCGTGGGCGTTACCATTCGCGGCGGGCATATCGCCGAGATCGAGCACCAGTACAACGCGTTCGATTGGCAGGTGTCGTGATGGCGTTCGAGACGTTTGCCGTTCACGCGGCCTGCATCCGCGGCGTCGAGGCGATTCCCGTCACGGTCGAGGTCTCGCTTGCCGGCGGCGTTCCGGGCATCCAGATGCTCGGCATACCGAGTATGGAGGTGATGGAGTCGCGCGGTCGTATTCGCTGCGCGATGCGCTCGGCCGGCTTTGAGATCCCGCGCTCGGGCATTACGGTCAATCTGGCGCCCGGCGATATCCGCAAGACCGGTAGCGGCTTTGATCTGCCCATCGCCATCGCGGTATTGGCGGCCGATGGGCAGATTCCCCGCGACAACCTCGATCGTTGTCTTATCGCTGGTGAGCTTGGCTTGGACGGTACGGTGCTTCCTGTCAAGGGCGAGGTGGCGTTTCAGTTATTGGCGCGTGATTTGGGGCTGTCCTTTATCGCCGGCAGGTCAGACCAGCATGTGCCACTCGCGGGCGTGGATTGCGGATTCATCGATCATTTGTCTCAGCTTGCTCATGGTATGGGCGATGCCGCGCGGCACTACTTGGATTCCGAGGGCGTCGAGGCGACCTTTGAGCCTGAGCTCGACTATGCCGACGTGCTGGGGCAGGAAGTCGCTAAACGCGGCATGGCGCTTGCGGCGGCAGGAGAACTCGGCTTGCTCATGATCGGGTCTCCGGGATCGGGCAAGACGATGCTCGCACGCCGTATGACCGGCATCCTGCCCGAGCTTTCCGTTGAGGATCAGCAGGAGGCACTGTGCATCCATTCGGTTTTGGGTGAGAACATTGATGGCTTGTTGGCGGGGCACCGCCCCTTCCGCAGTCCCCACCACAGTATTTCGACCGCAGGCCTTATCGGCGGCGGGCGCCCGGTGCACCCGGGTGAGATCAGCCTTGCTCATGGCGGCGTGCTCTTTTTGGACGAGCTTGCCGAGTTTCCCACTGGCGTGCTGCAGACGCTGCGTCAGCCCATCGAGCGCGGCTACGTGAGGATCGTACGCGTCGACGGGGCTTTTACCTTCCCGTCGCGCTTTCAGCTGCTGGCTGCGAGCAATCCCTGCCCCTGCGGCTTTTTGGGCGATCGCGAGGTGCCGTGTCGCTGCTCGGCGGCGATGGTCGAGCGCTATCGGTCTAAACTGCGCGGTCCTTTGGCCGACCGTATCGACATGATGATCGATGTGACCCGTCCCGACCCTCAAGTGATTATCGAGGGTGCGGAGGGCATGTCGTCGGCCGAGTTACGTGACTACGTTGTGCGCGGTCGCGCCTTTCGCGCTTGGCGCGAATCCCGCATGGACGATGCGGATGCCGAGGCCGAGGATGACGAGACACGGTCCATTGACGGCGTCGTTTCGACCTTTGAGCTCGATGATGCGGCGGAGAAGTGTGTGCTCGGCCTGTCGAAGCGCACGCATCTCACAGGGCGTGGCATCGTGCGCCTTGTTCGCATTGCGCGCACGATCGCAGATGTCGCCGAGAGCGAGCAGGTGACGCAGGACCACGTGCTCGAGGCGGCGATGTACCAGGGAAGGAGGGACCAATGATGGCTGAGGGGACCTTCGAGCTGCATCCAGGTGACGCGTTGTATCCCGAGACCGTTTTGGAGCTTTCTGATGTACCTCAGACGCTCTATGTGCGCGGCAACCCCGAGGCGCTTTCGACGCCCGCGCTCTCCATCATCGGTGCGCGAAAGGCCTCGCCGTATGGTCTTGCCGTGGCAGAGCTTGCGGCGAAGGTGGCGGTTGAGGCGGGAGTGACGGTAGTTTCGGGCGGTGCGGTCGGTTGTGACCAGGCCTCGGGTTGGGCTGCGGTCAACGCCGGCGGCAAACACGTTGTGGTGCTGGGGACGGGCGCCGACGTGGTCTACCCGCGTTCGAGCGCGGGGCTGATTACGCGCACGCTTGATACGAGTGGCGCGGTCGTGTCGATCTCTCCGTGGGGCATGGGTCCGCGCAAGTTCGCCTTTCCGCGCCGCAATCGCGTAATCGCGGCCCTGTCGCAAGCCCTCTTTGTATCCGAGGCGGGTATGCCTTCTGGGACGTTTTCCACAGCCGAGGCTGCTATGGATTTGGGGCGCGAACTTCTTGCCGTGCCGGGGTCGATCCTATCGCCCGAGTCGCGTGGCACGAATTACCTCATTGCGAACGGTGCCTGCTGCATCGTCGACGAGGAATCTATCGAGATGGCTATCTCACGCATCTACGGAACCCTGCGCTACTCGCGCCCCGATGCTCCCGGCATTGCCGACCTGGATCCAACGCAGCAGACCGTGATGCATGCGCTCATCGCCTCTCCGCTCAAGGTCGACGACATCGCGGCGCTCGTCTCGCTCGATGCTGTCGGCGTACTCAAACTCTTGGGTTCGCTTGAACTCGAGGGTCTTATCGAGCGCATGATGGATGGAAGGTATGCGCCCTCCAAGTTTGCCCTTCACGCCCAGACACCCTTCGGTCACAATGGAAAACGTGTCAATTAGAAAGGTGTTTGCAGATGCAGTTCGATCAGGTGACAGTTATCGGTGGCGGTCTGGCGGGTTCGGAGTGCGCGATCCAGCTGGCAGATCGCGGTTTTGCCGTAAAGCTGTGCGAGATGCGCCCCCAGGTGAGCTCCCCGGCTCACCATACCGATCACCTGGCAGAGCTCGTCTGCTCGAATTCGTTTAAGTCGACCCGTCCGGATTCCGCGGCTGGTTTGCTGAAGGCCGAGCTTGAGCGCATGGGTTCAGTCCTGCTCGATTGCGCCCATCGCGCGGCTGTTCCCGCCGGTGGCGCCTTGGCGGTCGACCGCGTCAAGTTTTCCGAGCTTGTCGAGGCCGAGGTTGCCGCTCGTCCCAATATCGAGGTCGTGCACGGTGAGGTCACACAGATTCCCGAGGGTCACGTGGTCATTGCCGCGGGCCCGCTGTGTTCACCGGCGCTGAGCGAAGAGGTTATGAAGCTCGTCGGTGGCGATGCCCTGGCATTCTTTGATGCGGCGGCGCCGATCGTCGATGCCTCCACGCTCGATATGGACGTGCTGTTCTCGCAGTCGCGCTACGAGGAGCAGGGGAGCGGCGACTATCTCAACGCTTCGCTCAACAAGGAGGAGTACGAGGCCTTTATCGAGGCGCTTACCACGGCCGACCGCGTGGTGCTCAAAGACTTTGAGGGCGGCGATCTGTTCCAAGCCTGCCAGCCTGCCGAGGAAGTTGCGCGCACCGGCAAGGACGCCATTCGCTTTGGCGCCATGAAGCCCGTCGGCCTCACCGACCCGCGTACCGGACGTCGCCCTTGGGCGGCGATTCAGCTGCGTGCCGAGAACAAGGAGAAGACCGCCTATAACCTGGTGGGCTTCCAGACCAACTTGACCTTTGGCGAGCAGAAGCGCGTCTTCCATATGGTGCCGGGCCTGGAGAACGCTGAGTTCTTCCGCTACGGTGTCATGCACCGCAATACCTTTGTCGACGCCCCTCACGTGCTCGATAGCACCTTTGCCGTGCCCGGTACCGGCGTGCGCCTGGCCGGTCAGATCACCGGCACCGAGGGGTACATGGAAGCCGTGGCGACAGGTCTGCTCGCGGCGCTCAACACCTATGCCGAGGCTATCGGTGCCGCGGGCGTCGAGTTGCCGCGTGTGGGCGCCCTGGGTGCGCTCGTGGGCTATGCGACCGATCCTGCCACCGTGGGCTATCAACCCATGCATGTCAACTTTGGACTGGTGCCGCCGCTCGAGGACGGTAAGCGCCGCAGCAAGCGCGACCGCTACCAGGCCTATGCGGACCGTGCACTCGAGGCCCTTGATGCCTATCTGGCCACTCGCCCCGATCTGTTTGGAGGCGACCGGTCATAGTTTTTGACCTGTACGACACCGTCGACTCGTTTATCGCCTACATCGCACGTGTCGAGGGTCTTTCTCCCAACACGGTGACGGCCTATGGCTCGCGGTTGGAGCGCTTTGCTGCCTGGTGCGAGCGCGAGGACGTCGACGCTCGCGCCGCCGACGTGCGGACCGTTCGCTCCTATTTGGCCGAGCTGTCGCGTGGCCAGGTGGCGGCTCGGACCCTTGCGGCACACCTGTCTGCCATTCGCTCACTCTATCGGTGGATGGCTGCCGAGGGAATCGTTGAGGGCGATGCGGTCTCGGCGATTTCCTCGCCCAAGCTCCCGCGCGATTTGCCCGGTGTGCTGACGTCCCAACAGGTGGAGGCGCTCCTCAAAGCCCCCGATACCTCAACACCCTCGGGACTGCGCGATGCGGCGATGCTCGAGTTGCTCTATGCCTCGGGTGCTCGTATCTCTGAGCTCGCAGCACTCAATGTGGAGTCCATCGCTTGGTCCGAGCGCACGCTGCGCCTGTGGGGCAAGGGAAGCAAGGAGCGCATCGTTCCTCTGTATCGTCGTGCGCTCGATGTGACGCGTCTCTATATTGAAGAGGGGAGGCCGGAGTTGCTCGCTCGGGCAAAGCGCCGCGACCTCGCTACTGGGCCGCATCCGCTGCTTATATCGGCGCGCGGCAATCGCATGAGCGCCGCGATGCTCCGGCGGAGGTTCCATACGCTGGCGACGCTCGCCGGCATTCCGGCCGACATCGCCCCGCATGCGATGCGCCATACCTTTGCGACCGACTTGCTCGAGGGCGGTGCGGACCTGCGCTCGGTTCAAGAGCTGCTAGGTCATGCGAGCCTGTCCACGACGCAGATCTACACGCATCTCACACCCGATCGGCTTAAGCGGGCTGTGGCTCAAGCCCATCCCCGCGGCGAATAGTGGCTGGCACGTCCCGCGCCGCACTCAGGTGTGTGGTTTTGATTGCGGGTTGGCAGGAAGAGGCATTCCTGCTATCATTCATCGGGTTGCTTCACGGCAACATGTTTTTATCACGCACGCGCGGCTACTTCATACCGTGGTGCCCGGGCTTTGGTAGCACATGTCCGGGTTGGTTTTGGAGGATGACCCCGCGCGGAGGCAAACCACAGGAGGTTTAACATGGCTACCAAGATTAATATCCGCACCCTGCTCGAGGCCGGCTGCCACTTCGGTCACCAGACCCGTCGCTGGAACCCCAAGATGAAGCCGTTCATCTTCGGTGAGCGCAACGGCATCTACATCCTCGACCTCAAGCAGACCATTCTCGACGCCGACCAGGCCTACACCTTCGTCAAGAACGTCGCCAAGGGTGGCAACGTGCTGTTCGTCGGCACCAAGAAGCAGGCTCAGGAGGCCGTCAAGAACGCTGCTGAGCGCGCCAACATGCCCTACATCAACCAGCGTTGGCTCGGCGGTATGCTGACCAACTTCGTCACCATCCGCTCCCGCATCAACCGCATGGAGGAGCTCGAGGCCATGGTCGAGGACGGCCGCATGGCTGTTCTGCCCAAGAAGGAGCAGGCTGTTCTCGGCAAGGAGCTCACCAAGCTCCAGACCAACCTCGGTGGCGCTCGCGACATGAAGGGTCTGCCCCAGGCTCTCTTCGTCATCGACACCAAGCGCGAGGAGAACGCCATCAAGGAGGCTCAGCGCCTGAACATCCCCGTCGTCGCTCTGATCGACACCAACTCCGATCCCGACGAGGTCGAGTACGGCATCCCCTGCAACGATGACGCTATCTCCGCTGTCACCCTTATGTGCGAGCTCATGGCTGACGCCTGCCTCGCTGGCTCCGGCAAGGAGCAGGTCTCCGAGGCCGAGATGGCCGCTGAGCCCAAGGCCGAGTAAATCAGTCTTAGTTAATTCTTTTTCATCTCTTTGAAAGGAACCACAATGGCCCAGATTACCGCCGCTATGGTCAAGCAGCTCCGCGAGATGACCGACTCCCCGATGATGGAGTGCAAGAAGGCTCTCGTCGAGGCTGACGGCGACATGGACGCCGCTGTCGACGTTCTGCGTAAGAACGGCCTTGCCAAGGCTGCCAAGAAGGCTGGCCGTGAGACCAACGAGGGCGCTGTCGCCGCGTTCGTCTCCGAGGATGGCAAGACCGGCGCTCTGCTCGAGCTCTCCTGCGAGACCGACTTCGTTGGCTCCAACGCCAAGTTCACCGGCTTTGCTTCCAAGGTCGCTGAGGTTGTCGCTACCACCGAGCCTGCTGACGTCGACGCTCTGCTCGAGAAGCCGATGGGCGAGGAGACCGTTTCCTCCGAGCTCACCGAGATGATTCACATCATGGGCGAGAACATGAAGATCTCCCGCTTCGCTGCCCGCAAGGCCGAGAACGGCGCGCTCGCTTCTTACATCCACATGGGTGGTAAGATCGGCGTCCTCGTCGAGTTCGCTTTCGAGAAGGCCGAGACCGCTCAGGCTGAGTCCTTCAAGACCTTCGCTCACGACGTTGCCCTTCAGGTTGCCGCCGTCGCCCCGATCTGCGCTACCCGCGATCAGGTTCCGGCCGAGACCGTCGAGCACGAGAAGCAGATCTACATGGCCCAGGCTGCCGAGTCCGGCAAGCCCGAGGCTATCCAGGAGAAGATGGCTGTCGGCCGTCTGGAGAAGTTCTACAAGCAGTCCGTGCTCACCGAGCAGGAGTTCATCAAGGACAGCTCCCTCACCATCAAGAAGTACGCTGAGCAGGTCTCCAAGGAGCTCGGCGACACCATTACCGTCGTTGCCTTTGACCGTCTGGTCCGTGGCGAGTAAATAAGCTCTTGTAGCTGGTAATGAGCAGGCTGTGGGTTTTACTCACAGCCTGCTTTTTCATGGCTCTTATCAGAGCCTTTGATATCATATTGAGAGTCTAATTAAAGGAGGATCGCTTTGTCCGACATCCGATATAAACGCGTGCTTCTTAAGCTTTCTGGCGAAGCACTGATGGGCGACGGCCAATATGGCATCGACCCCAAGGTTACCGACCATCTTGCCAAGCAGGTCAAGGAGCTGCTCGCCGTTGGCCATGAGGTCGGCGTCGTTGTCGGCGGCGGTAATATTTTCCGCGGCATGGCCGGCGCTGCCGGTGGCATGGAGCGTGCTCAGGCCGACTACATGGGCATGCTGGCAACCGTTATGAACGCGCTCGCCCTGCAGGATGCCTTCGAGCACAACGATGTTCCCTGCCGCGTTATGAGCGCTATCCAGATGAACGAGATCTGCGAGCCCTATATTCGCCGTCGCGCCATCAACCACCTTTCCAAGGGCAACGTTGTTATTTTTGCCGCCGGTTCGGGCAATCCGTACTTTACGACCGACACCGCCGCGGCTCTTCGTGCGTGCGAGATCGGCGCCGAGATTCTGATTAAAGCCACCAAGGTTGACGGCATCTACGACAAGGATCCCGTCAAGTGCGCCGATG
The DNA here is from genome assembly GCF_015555045.1 of Collinsella aerofaciens. Classification (GTDB taxonomy): domain Bacteria; phylum Actinomycetota; class Coriobacteriia; order Coriobacteriales; family Coriobacteriaceae; genus Collinsella; species Collinsella aerofaciens_W. The sequence continues at coordinate 59,319 of NZ_JADNJQ010000005.1, forward strand.
CCGTCCGTTTTGACAAGATTACCTATCACGAGGTTCTCGTCCGCGGTCTGCAGGTTATGGATTCCACGGCTACGGCACTGTGCCAGGATAACCGTATGCCGATTTTGGTCCTCAACATCGATGGCGAGGACACCGTCAAGCGCGCGCTTTCGGGTGAGCCCGTCGGCACGCTCGTCTATCAGGAGGATTAAGCATGGCAGAGAACATCACCGCCCACATGGACAAGTCGCTCGAGTCCCTCAAGCACAGCTTCTCCAAGGTTCGCACGGGTCGCGCCAACGCTAACATTCTGTCCGACATTTCGGTCGATTACTACGGTGTTCCCACGCCGGTTACCCAGGTTGCCGCCGTTAAGACTCCCGAGGCTCACATGCTGCTCATCGAGCCCTGGGACAAGGCACTCGTCAATGCAATTGTGAAGGCTATCAGCGCTTCCGATCTGGGCATTACTCCCAACTCTGACGGTACCGTCGTGCGCCTTCCGTTCCCGGCTCCCACCGAGGAGCGTCGTCGCGAGCTCGTCAAGGAGTGCCGCGAGTATGCCGAGCAGGCCAAGGTTTCCATTCGCAACATCCGTCGTGACTTTAACAACAAGCTTGAGCGCGACGAAGAGCTCACCGAGGACGATGTCCGTCGCGAGCAGGCCAAGGTCCAGAAGCATACCGATGAGTATGTTGCCAAGGTCGAGGAGCTTCTGAAGGAAAAAGAAGCCGAGGTCATGGAGATCTAAGGTGCAATACGACGAGAACAAACTGGTCGAGTACTTTGCCGACGCCCCTGCGGGCGTCGGTTTTTCCGACCTTGACCTCAATAAGATTCCGCATCATATTTCGTGCATCATGGACGGTAACGGTCGTTGGGCCACGGCGCGCGGTCTTGCCCGCACCGAGGGCCACAAGGCAGGTATCGTCTCCCTGCGCGAGATTATTACCGCATGCGTGCGCTTGGGCGTCGACGTCCTTTCGGCCTATGCGTTTTCCACCGAAAACTGGAATCGTCCGCAGCACGAGGTCAACGTTTTGATGCATTTGTTTGCCAAGACGTTTATCGATGAGCTGCCGCTGCTTAAGCGCGAAAACGTGCGCGTTGTCTTTTTGGGCGATATTTCCGCACTGCCCAAGAAGACCCGCGATGTCTTTGAGCGAGGTCTTGCCGAGTGTGCCGACCACACCGGCATGACGCTGGCGCTTGCCGTCAACTATGGCGCCCGTGCCGAGATCACCCGTGCTGTCCGTCAGATCGCGCTCGATGCCGCCGCTGGAAAGATCGATCCCGTCGCTATCGACGATGATATGGTTGCTACGCATCTGTACACCGCCGGATTGCCCGATCCGGAGCTTGTGATTCGCACCTCCGGCGAGCTTCGTCTTTCGAACTATCTGCTGTGGCAGGTTGCCTATTCTGAGTTTTATGTCACCAATACCTATTGGCCCGACTTTGATCGTTGGGGTCTTGTCAACGCCATTTTGGCCTATCAGGGCCGCGACCGTAGGTTTGGTGGACTGAGCAAGACCGAGGAGGCTTAATCGTGTCCGATCGTCCCAAGGCATCTGCTCCCAAGACGCCTGCGCGCAAAGCTACCACTGTGGGAGCGCCTGCAGCGAAGAGCGGCAGCGGTTCGTGGCTGGCGGGCTTTATTACCCGTGCCGCCGCCGGTATCGTCTACGCCGTTGTCTTTATCCTGTGCCTGGTTTTGGGTATCGTGCCCACGGCCATCTTCGTCTCTGTCATGAGTGGCCTGTGCTGCTATGAGTTTTTCCGCATGACGAGGCTCGATGGCAAGGTGGCAAATGAGCGCCTGGGTATCGCTGCCGCCGTGCTCTTTCCGCTCTCGGCGCTGGGCGACTCGCTGCTGTTGAACGCCCTGCTTTTTGCCCTGATGCTTGCGGTGGGCATTTGGTACGTCTGGTCTTCGCGTACCCGCATATCCGATGTAGCTGTGACGCTCATGGGCCCCATTTACACCGGTTTTATGCTGTCGGCCATCGTGCTACTGCGCGATGCCGTGCCCGGTTTTGCCGGCGCCCTACTTTCGGTGGGTGTTTGCGCGTCTCTCTGGGTCTCCGATTCGTTTGCCTACATTGTGGGCAGCCGTATCGGCAAGCACAAGATGGTTCCCAAGATCTCTCCCAAAAAGAGCTGGGAGGGTTTTGTCGGCGGCATCCTGGGCTCGGTTTTGATTTGGCTCATTCTGTGGGTGACGCACTTCTACAAGCTCAGCCTGCCCTATGCGCTGCTGTGCGGCGTGGTCGTGTCCATTTTGGGCGTTATCGGCGACCTTATCGAGTCGCGCATCAAGCGTGGCGTGGGCGTCAAGGATTCCGGCAACCTTATCCCGGGCCATGGCGGCATGCTCGACCGTAGCGACTCGCTTATCTTTGGCTGCATTACCGCGCAGCTGCTTTTGATGATCGGAGGCGTGCTGTAATGTCATTCCAGACGACGTATGGTCCCGATGGACGCCTTCGCGTTGCCATCCTGGGTTGTACGGGCTCTATCGGCACACAGGCACTCGATGTATGCCGTCAGCATGCCGATCGACTGCAGGTGACAGCGCTGTCCGTTAACTCCAGCACTTCGGAGCTCGTTGCCGCCACTCGCGAGTTCTCGGTTCCGGCCGTTGCCGTGGCCGACACCACCCACGGTGCGGACGCTGTACTGCAGGAGCTGCCCGAGGGCACCGAGCTCGGTGTTGGCGCGCAGGCGGTTTGTGAGCTCGCACGTCGCGATGACGTCGACTGTGTCCTTGTCGCCATTGTGGGCGCTGCCGGGCTCGAAGCGAGCCATGCGGCCCTCACCTCGAATAAGCGTCTTGCCCTCGCCAATAAGGAGTCGCTCGTCGTTGGCGGTGACCTGCTGATGCCGTTGGCGCAGCCGGGTCAGCTCATTCCGGTCGACTCCGAGCACTCCGCCATCTACCAGTGCTATCTGGGTGAGAATCCGCGCGAGGCTCACTGCATTTGGCTCACTTGCTCGGGTGGTCCGTTCTTTGGCCGTACCCGCGACGAGCTCAATCGCGTGACACGTGCCGATGCACTGGCACATCCCACGTGGGCCATGGGGGCCAAGATCACCATTGACTCCGCTACTCTTATGAACAAGGGCCTGGAGCGTATCGAGGCGATGCATCTGTTCGGTTGCGACCTCGACTTTATCAACGTGGTCGTGCAGCGTCAGTCCAAGATTCACTCTATGGTCGAGTTTGCCGACGGCTCCGTGATGGCGCATCTCGGTGCGTCCGACATGCGCATTCCCATCCAGTTTGCCTTTTCGTATCCCGAGCGCTGGGATACTCCGGCGCCGCGAATCGATTTTCGTGATTTGGGGCAGCTTACCTTCGACGCTGCCGATATGGACACGTTCCGCTGCCTGGCGCTGGCCGAGCGTGCCGGCAAGACGGGCGGCACCATGCCGTGCGTGCTGAATGCCGCCAACGAAGTTGCCGTCGATGCCTTCCTGCACGATGCCTGTACCTTTACCGATATCGATCGCATCGTTGAGTCCTGCATGGATGTACACGATGTGCAGACGGTTGCATCCTTTGAGCAGCTTCGCGATATCGATACGTGGGCTCGTGCCAAGGCCGCCGAGGTGCTTGCTGCAACCCGCTCTTAATCGTAAGGATTGCTTTTCGTTTTATGGATACTGTTCTGAGCGTTCTTTCCTCGGTCTTTTGGGGCCTTTTGATGCTATCCGTCCTCGTGTTTCTGCATGAGGGCGGCCACTTTTTGGCGGCCCGTGCGTGCGGCGTGCGCGTCACCGAGTTTTTCTTGGGCCTGCCGTGCCGCTTTGACATTCATCATACGTCGCGTCGCATTGGTACCAAGTTTGGCGTGACGCCGCTGCTGCTGGGTGGTTATGCCGCTATCTGCGGTATGGACCCGACCGATGTCTCGTGCGCTGATCGCGTGCTCGCGGCTATCTACCGTCATGGTCGTGTGACCGTGGCCGACCTTGCCGCCGAGCTCGTGCTTTCCGAGGAGGATGTGCTCGAGGCTTGTGCCCTGTTGCTGGGCTGGGGCTCCATCGCACCCTGGTATGAGGAAGGGGAGAAGCCCTCGCCGGGCTACTATCCCACCAAGTATCAGACGCTGCCTCGAGACGCTGCGGGTTACACCACCTTTGACGGCCGCCGGTTCGATCGAGAGCATGCGACTGCCGAGGGCGATGTGTGGGAGCTGCCGTGCGGCGAAGCCGAGTTTCTTGCGCAAGAGCGTTCGCATACCTATCTGGGCCAGGGTTTTCTCAAGCGCGCCTTTATGCTGCTCGCGGGCATTCTCGTCAATATCCTGACGGGCTTTTTGCTGCTTATGAGCATCTACTCTATTGCGGGTGTCACCGTGCCGATGGATACCAACGTGATCGGTCAGGTTGACGAGGGGTCTATTGCCGCCAAGGCGGGTATCGAGGGCGGCGACGCGATCCTTTCGGTTGACGGAGTATCGTGCTCTACCTGGATGGACGTTTACGATGCCATCGGCAAGGCTGCCGGTAAGGACGATATCGCCATTGAGTATGAGCGCGACGGCAAGCAGCATTCGACCTCGGTTGCGCTCAAAGAGGATGAGCGCCTAGGTGTGTATGCCTCTACGCAGGTGGTCCGTTTAGACCTCTTCACGTCGGCTCGCCTGTCTTTCTCCTATGTCGTGCAGACAGCGGAGGGCGTGATGCGCCTACTCCAGCCGCAGCATACGATGGAGATTCTCGACCAGTCCTCGTCGATCGTGGGTATTAGCGTTATGTCCTCACAGGCTGCTGCTGCCGGCCCTGCCACGTTCCTTTCGTTTGCCGCCCTCATTTCGTTCTCGCTTGGCTTTATGAACCTGCTGCCCATCCCACCACTCGATGGCGGCAAGCTGGTCATCGAGATCATTCAAAAGATTGCGGGCCGCGAGCTACCTCTCAGGGTCCAGACGATTGTGAGCTATGTGGGCATCGCGCTCTTTGCACTGCTGTTTGTCTACATGCTTCGTTCCGACGTCCTTCGATTTATTCTGTAGGGGAGTGTTTGGATTGTCTTTGTCCCATCCTTTGCCGCGCGAGCTGACGCGCCCTGTGTTTGTGGGCGACGTGCAGATAGGCGGCGGCGCTCCAGTGGTGGTTCAGTCCATGACCTGCACCGATACCGCCGACGCCCGGGCAACGCTTGCGCAAGTGCGCGCGCTTGCCCAGGCGGGTTGTGATGTTGTGCGCGTGAGTGTGCCCACCGAGGCCGCGCTCGACGGCTTTCGCATAATTTGTGCCGAGTCTCCGGTGCCGATCGTTGCCGATATTCACTTTAACCATAAGCTCGCCATTGGTGCCGTTGAGGCCGGTGCTGCCAAGCTCCGCATCAATCCCGGCAACATTGGCGATTGGGCCAAGGTCGATGCTGTGATCGATGCCGCGGGCGCCGCTGGGTGCGCGATTCGTATCGGTGTGAATGCCGGTTCACTCGAGCAGGATATCGCCGAGCGCGACGACCTCACGCAGCCCGAGAAGCTCGTGATGTCGAGCGAGCGCTTTGTGCGGCACTTTGAGGATCGTGGGTTTACCAACATAGTGCTTTCCGCCAAGGCCCATAGCGTACAGACGACGCTCGATACCTATCGAGCCCTGTCGCGTGAGATTCCCCACGTTCCGCTTCACCTGGGCGTAACCGAGGCGGGTACCAAGCTCCAGGGCACCATCAAGAGCTCTGTAGGCTTGGGTATCTTGCTTTCCGAAGGCATTGGTGACACCATGCGTGTGTCGCTCACAGCCGATCCGGTTGAGGAGCCGCCGGTTGCCTGGGGTATTCTGCAGTCGTTGGGCCTGCGTCGCCGTGGTCCCGAGATTGTCTCGTGCCCCACGTGCGCCCGCTGCCAGGTCAACCTGATTCCCATCGCTGAGGAGGTCACCGAGCGGCTGAAGAACTACTCCGCGCCGCTTTCGATCGCCGTGATGGGATGTGCGGTCAATGGCCCCGGCGAGGCTTCTGATGCCGACTTGGGCGTTGCCTGTGGACGAGGTCAGGGCCTGCTCTTTTCGCACGGCCAGATCATTGGTAAAGTAGCTGAGGACCAAATTGTCGATGCGCTTATGGCCGAGGTCGACAAGCTAATTGAGGAGAAATAAATGACCCGAGCAATGTATATGTCTAAGCTGTATGCTCCGACGCTCAAAGAGGATCCGGCCGACGCCGAGCTTGCGAGCCATCGCCTGCTGCTTCGTGCCGGCATGATTCGCAAGGAGGCCGCCGGTCTCTATTCCTATCTACCACTCGCATGGCGCTCGATTCGCAAGATCGAGAACATCGTGCGCGATGAGATGGACGCTGCCGGCGCCCAGGAGCTCATGATGCCCATCATGGTCGATGCCGAGCTGTGGCGCGAGTCCGGCCGAATCGATGCCTATGGCAAGGAACTCGTGCGCTTTGATGACCGCCACGGCCGCGAGTTCGTGTTGGGCCCCACGCACGAGGAGACCGTGACCGCTCTGGTTCGCAATGAGCTGCGTTCCTACAAGCAGCTGCCGGTGAATCTCTATCACATCCAGGATAAGTTCCGCGATGAGTTCCGTCCCCGCTTTGGCCTGATGCGCGGTCGCGAATTCATCATGAAGGACGCCTACAGCTTCTCTGCCACGCAGGAGAGTCTGCAGGAGGAGTACGACAAGATGAAGCAGGCTTATGCCAATATCTGCGAGCGCTGCTACATCAAGGCCCTGCCCGTCGTTGCCGATTCCGGCGAGATCGGTGGTGACACCTCCGTTGAGTACATGGCGCTGGCCGAGGCCGGCGAGGCTTCGCTGGTTTACTGCGACGATTGTGGCTTTGCTGCCGATGACGAGGCGGCAAGCACCAAGGTCGTTGTGACCGAGGGTCCCGGCGACGGTACGCTTACCAAGGTCGAGACTCCGGGCATGGGCACCATCGAGGCCGTTGCCAAGTTCTTTGGGTTCCCCGAGAACGGCACGCGCAAGTCCCTGGCGTTGATCGACGCCGAGGGTAAGCCGGTTGTGGCCATCGTTCCGGGCGATCATGAGCTCAACGACTGCAAGGCCGAGCACGTCTTTGGCAAGGGCTATCGCATGATGACCGACGAGGAGCTCCAGACCTACGGTCTGCATAAGGGCTTTATCGGACCGGTTAACCTGCCCGAGGGCATTCGTCTGGTCTGCGACGAGAGCCTGCGCGAGTCCAAACAGTGGGCCTGTGGTGCCAACGAGGTCGATTATCACTTTACCGGCGCCTGCCCCGAGCGCGACTTTACCGTCGATGAGTGGGCCGACCTTGTAACCGTCGTTGCCGGCGATCCCTGCCCGCACTGTGGCAAGCCGCTTTCCGCTGCCCGCGGTATCGAGGTCTCCCAGGTCTTCCAGCTGGGCACCAAGTATTCCGAGGCCATGGGTGCCACCTTTATGGACGAGGACGGCAAGGAGAAGCCGCTTATCATGGGCTGCTACGGCGTTGGTGTGTCCCGCTCGCTCGCTGCCGTCGTTGAGCAGCACAACGACGAGCACGGTATTGTCTGGCCGGTCTCCGTTGCCCCGTACGAGGTCGCGGTGATTCCGCTCGATCCCAAGAAGGAGGAGTGCGCTACCGTTTGCGATCAAATCGTCGAGGCTCTGTGCGCCGAGGGTATCGAGGTTGTCGTCGATGACCGTGACGAGCGTCCCGGCTTTAAGTTTGCCGATAACGACCTTATGGGCTTCCCGTATCAGGTGGTTCTTGGTAAGCGCGGCCTTAAGAACGGTACCGTTGAGCTCAAGGACCGTGCTACGGGCGAGCGCGAGGATGTGGCGATCGATGAGGTTGTCGCCAAGGTTGCCGAGCTTGTGAAGGCTGCACGCCGTTAATCGAGCCCGCTGCGTTGAGTGCGCTTACGAAGCGGCCCCGCGTTTCTCGAGGGAGAGGTGCAGGGCCGCTTTTGCGTCTAAGAATCTTTTATAGCTAAAAGGGAAACCCCACAGCCCATTCGAGCTGCGGGGTTTCCCTTTGTGCCTCCGATGCGAAATGAATCGCTCAGATATTACTGATAATCGACGACGTCGATCCAGTTCTTCAGGAACTCATCGTTCACGTTGCGCTTACGAGCGAGCTCGGAAGCGGCGACGATGCTCGTCCACTGACGCACGACCTGCATGGGCATGTCGGAGCGGTCGCAGTAGAGCTCCAGGTAGGCCTCGGCCTGGTCCTTGCTATTGAGGGCAAAGAGCAGGTAGGTGGTGGCAACGTCGGCAGCAGGGGAGCCCTGGGTGGCGTGTGCCCAGTCGCACACATAGAGCTGGCCGTCGTCGCCGACGATGACGTTGGAGGGGTTGAAGTCGCCGTGGCAGACCTTGAACTCCTTGGTCATGCCGTCCAGACGCTCCTGAAGGTTGTAGCGCGTGGTGGCATTGAGCTGATCGAGGCTGTCGATCATGCGTGCGAACTTATCGCGCTGACGGTTGAGCAGCGGGGAGGTGTAGCCGTGGATCTCGATCTGGAGGTCGACGAACATCTCGAGGTACTCACCAAAGCGCTGGGGCTCGGCAGTCATCTTCTCGGCAAGGGTAGTGCCCGGAACCTTCTCGGTCACAAGCGCCCAGCCGTTGGCGTTCTCGAGCTGAGAAACCTCGAGAGCCTTGGGGCTGCGGATGCCGCACTCATTGATGCGGGCAAGATTCAAAGCCTCGTTGAACACGTCGGAGACGGGCTTGGTCTCGTTAAAGACCTTGACGATCTTGTCGCCCAGGTCGTAAACGACCTTGTTGCCGCGACGGACGAGCTCGGTCTTGGAATCGGGGAGCAGCATGATTGCATCCTTTCAACGATGCGATAGAAGCAACGGCGGGGGCGTGCGTACACCCGTGCACCCCCGCCGCAAATAACCGTGCTAAAACTAGCAGACGGCGTAATCCTGGGGCTCGCGGCCGTAGTAGGCGTCCAGGTAGAGCTCCTTGATCTCGCTCATGAGCGGGTAGCGCGGGTTAGCGCCGGTGCACTGGTCGTTGAATGCCTGCTCGGTCATCTCGTCGAGGGTGTCGAGGAAGTACTGCTCGTCAACACCGTAGTCGGCGATGGTCTTCTTGACGCCGATGAAGTCCTTGAGCTCTTCGAGCTTCGTGATGAAGTTCTCGAAGACCTCCTTGTCGTCCTTGCCCTCGATGCCGCAGTACTTGGCCATCTCGGCGTAGTTGTGCAGCGCGTTGGGGTAGGGATACTGGGAGAACGTGCCCATCTTGACGGGGGCCTCGGCGGCGTTGTAGCGCATGACGCGAGTCAGGATGACGGCGTTGGCAAGGCCGTGGGGCAGGTGATGGAAAGCGCCGAGCTTGTGGGCCATGGAGTGGTTGAGGCCCAGGAAGGCGTTGGCGAAGGCCATGCCGGCCATGCAGGAGGCGTTGTGCATCTCCTCGCGGGCATGCGGGTCCTTGGCGCCGTTCGTGAAGCTGGAGGGCAGGTTCTCGAAGACGAGCTTGGCAGCGCGCTCGGAGAGGCCCTTGGTGTAGTCGGAAGCCATGATGGAGACGTAGGACTCGATGGCGTGGGTCATGACGTCGATGCCGGAGGCAGCGGTCAGGCCGCGCGGGGCGGTCATGCAGTTGTCGGCGTCGACGATCGCCATGTTGGGGAGCAGCGCGTAGTCGGCGAGCGGCCACTTGATGCCGGTCTCCTTGTCGGTGATGATGGCGAACGGCGTGCACTCGGAGCCGGTACCCGAAGAGGTCGGGACGGCGACGAAGTAGGCCTTCTTGCCCATCTCGGGGAAGGTGAAGATACGCTTGCGGATGTCCATGAAGTCCATGGCCATGTCCTCAAACTTGCACTCGGGGTGCTCGTACATCATCCACATGATCTTGCCGGCGTCCATAGCGGAGCCACCGCCGACGGCGATGATGACGTCCGGCTCAAAGAGAGCCATCTGCTTGGCACCGCGACGTGCGCACTGCAGCGACGGATCGGGCTCGACGTCGTAGAAGCAGTCGTGGGCGATGCCCATCTCGTCGAGCTTGGCCTCGATGGCGCGGGTGTTGCCATTCTTGAAGAGGAACTGGTCGGTGACGATGAAGGCGCGCTTCTTGCCCATGACGTTGCCCAGCTCGTCGAGGGCGACGGGCGTGGAACCCTTCTTGAAGTAGACCTTCTCGGGAGCGCGGAACCACAGCATGTTCTCACGGCGCTCGGCCACAGTCTTAACGTTGATCAAGTGCTTCACCCCAACGTTCTCGGAGACGGAGTTGCCGCCCCAGGAGCCGCAGCCCAGGGTCAGAGACGGCTTCATGCCAAAGTTGTACAGGTCACCGATGCCGCCGTGCGAGGACGGGGTGTTGATGACGATACGGCAGGCCTTCATGACGTGCTCGAACAGGCTGATCTTCTCGGCCTGGGCGGGGTGCACGTACAGAGAGGCGGTGTGGCCCGGGCCACCGGCGAGCACCAGGTGCTCGGCCTTGTCGACGGCCTCCTGGAAGTCCTTGGCGTGGTACATGGCCAGGACCGGGGAGAGCTTCTCGTGGGAGAACTCCTCCTTGGCGGGGTCGGTGGAGGTGACCTCGGCGATCAGGATCTTGGTCTTGGCGGGAACCTCGATGCCGGCGAGCTCGGCGATCTTGGCGGCAGCCATGCCGGGGATACGGTGATCGAGAGCGCCGTTCTTGAACATGGCGGCACGCAGGGCCTCCATCTCGGCACCCTGCTTGACGAAGTAGCAGCCGCGCTTCTGGAACTCGGCCTTGACCTGGTCATAGATGGTGTCGATGACGGTCACGGACTGCTCGGAAGCGCAGATCATGCCGTTGTCGAAGGTCTTGGAGTGGATGATGGAGTTGACGGCGAGCAGCACGTCGGCGGTGTCGTCGATGACGACCGGGGTGTTACCGGCGCCAACGCCCAGGGCGGGCTTGCCCGAGGAGTAAGCGGCCTTGACCATGCCCGGGCCACCGGTGGCGAGGATGATGTCGACGTCGCGCATGACCATGTTGGTCAGCTCGATGGAGGGGACATCGACCCAGCCGATGATGCCTTCGGGGGCGCCGGCCTTGACGGCGGCGTCAAGCACGAGCTTGGCGGCGGCGATGGTGCACTTGGCGGCAGCCGGGTGCGGGGAGATGATGATGGCGTTGCGGGTCTTCAGGCTGATCAGCGTCTTGAAGATCGCGGTGGAGGTGGGGTTGGTCGTCGGGATGACGGCGCCCACGATGCCGATGGGCTCGGCGATCTTGGTGATGCCGTAAGCCTCGTCGCGCTCCAGGACACCACAGGTCTTGGTGTTCTTGTAAGCGTTGTAGATGTACTCTGCGGCGTAGTGGTTCTTGATGACCTTGTCCTCAAGAACGCCGCGGCCGGTCTCCTCGATGGCCATTTTCGCCAACGGGATACGAGCCTTGTTGGCGGCCATGGCGGCCTCATAGAAGATCTTGTCGACCTGCTCCTGCGTGTACGTAGCAAAAAGCGCCTGGGCCTCTCGCATCTGAGCGAGCTTAGCCTCAAGCGCCTCTACGTTGTCCACAATTGCGGGAGTAGTGTTTTCCGGTGACTTTTTCACCATTTGTGTCTCCTTGCGATCGGAGATTTACCCTACAAGATGCATGATAGCAAGAAATAATTCGGTGAACGGTCAGATTCCCGTAAAAGACAAACTAAAACGCTTCAATCAAATGAACCGTTTCAACTAAAACTATGCCCAATGCATCGCCCCGCTCATTGGGGACAGACTTACATGAGTGCTTTCACTCATTTGGGACAGACATCGTTTTGCCATTTTGCCGTTCTGGGCCTGTTATTGCCGCTTATTGGATATAAATAGGTTGCAGGCTCAGCATTTCGCGTTGCTTCTCTCCTTTTAGGTGTTGCCTGAACAGTTTTGAAAGGAGAGATTATGCCCCGATGCGCCCGCCCCGTTTCGATCACCGGCTATTACCACGTCTTTGACCGCGGCAACTCCAAACAGATTATTTTTGAAGATGACTCCGACCGTTATCGTTTCTTATCGGATATCTCGGACAGGTTTGCGCGCCATGAAGTGGCGGTGTTGGCTTGGTGCCTTATGGACAATCACTTCCATTTGATGGTTGATGACCCATTTGACAACCTTTCAAAGGCAATGCAGTGCGCGCTGACGGCATATGCTAAGTATTTCAATGGAAAAACGGGGAGAACGGGACATCTGTTTGACAATCGCTATTCGCGGGTCGCGGTTGAGTCGGACACGCAGGCGGTGCAGCTGCTCGACTATATTCATCTCAATCCCGTGAAGGGTGCGCTTGACTCGCTCGATGCGTACCGCTGGTCAAGCTATAAGGCGTATCAGCTGGGCTATGATCCCTTTGACATCTGTGATGCGGCTCCTATGCTCGATATTGTCGGTGGCTCCCGGTGCTATTGCGAGCATCTCGAGGAAGTTGCCGGGCGCATCTGGTCAATGGAGGTTCTTCCACGCCGGCGGATCCCCGATGAGGAGGCCCTTTCCGTTGCGCGCGAAGTTCTGCCGAGCATAGATCCTGCACTGCTCAAAGCCCTGCCACGCCCCGAACGCGATGCGTGTCTGCTGAGGCTTAGGCGGGCGCATCTCACGGTCAAGCAAATTGCCCGTATCACCGGCATCGGCGCTACAAGCGTGACCAAGGCAACTGCAGGCTGGAAGGATGCTGCGTGAGGCAGGGGCCGGAGCCAGTCAGTGCGTCGCATGCGTGCTTCATGTCTGTCCCCAATGCGTGAAAGCACTCATGTAAGTCTGTCCCCAATGAGTGCAAAAAGGCGCCCTCCGTAGGGGAGGGCGCCTTTGGTAAGTTCTATATGAACGCGAGGTCTTTGACCCGGAGAGTCCGAGGTACTTGTTGGTAAGACCTTATTTAGGAGCGCGCAACCTTGCCGGACTTGAGGCAGGTGGAGCAAACGTTCATCTTGCGACGGTGACCATCGACGACGACGTACACGCGCTGGATGTTGGGGTGGAACTTACGGTTGGTGACGCGGTGAGAGTGGCTGATGGAGCGACCGGCAACGGGGTGCTTACCGCAAACTTCGCAAACTTTGGACATAACTGACCCTCCTTGGGCGACAAACGAACATGTCGCGTTAACAAACAAGCCTGAACTATAGCACAGAAGCAGCTCCCTGTGCGCAATCTACACAGAGATATTCCTCTTTTGGCGATAGTGCCCACGCTACGGCCCTGGACGTAGATCCGATTTGCGTGCAGCAGAGGGGATTATGCCAGCTCGAACCAAGGTTTTCAAGCTCGTCCCACAAATATATATAGGTTTATGGAGTGTTGGGCTCCGTTTACGGATTGCTCTGTATTTATGCTCGCAATTAAGCTCGAGGTTGGCTACACTATCCAGTGACCATTAAAGGGGTACGAGATACCCACATGGAATTACATTGCTGCCAAAGAGCAGCCCTTCCTGTGGGTGTCTGGTCCGCTTTGAGCGGTCGGGCATCTATTTTTTTGACTGTGTCAGCAGTCAAGACATGTGAGGAAGGAGATCGATGGGCACGACTTCCCCCAAGGCGGTCATCATGGACGAGACCGCCGTCAATCGAGCGATGACCCGCATCGCGCACGAGATTCTCGAGCGCAACGAGGGCTGTGAAGATCTCGCTCTGGTCGGCATCGTCACGCGCGGCGACCTTCTGGCAAAGAAGCTCGCCGAGGAGATCAAGGAGATCGAGGGCGTCGACGTTCCGCTCGGCAGCCTGGACATCAGCTTCTACCGCGATGACTATGCGACCAATTTCGCTCCCGCGATCCACGCTACCAACATTCCCTTCAGCGTCGACGGCAAGCGCGTCGTGCTGGTGGACGACATCCTGTATACGGGCCGTACCATCCGCGCCGCTCTTGACGCCGTCATGGACCTGGGCCGTCCGAGCCGCATCGAGCTGGCAGTCCTCGTTGACCGCGGCCACCGCGAGCTCCCCATCTCGCCGGACTTTGTCGGCAAGAACGTTCCCTCGTCGCATGAGGAGAACGTGCACCTATATATGAAGGAAGTCGACGGCCACACCGCCGTCGAGATTAACGACGTCGCGCCGGGTTCCCACGTGGGCTCCGCGCCGCTGGGAGGTGAGTAGTACCGTGGCGTTCAACCATAAGCACCTGATCGACATTACCGAGTACTCTGAAGAGGATATCAAGCTCATCCTCGAGACCGCCAAGGCGTTCTCCGAGGTCAACGAGCGTGCCATCAAGAAGGTCCCCACGCTCAAGGGCAAGACCGTCGTCAACATGTTCAACGAGCCCTCGACGCGCACCCGCAGCTCTTTCGAGCTCGCCGAGAAGCGTCTTTCGGCCGACAGCCTTAACTTTGGCGGCTCCTCGACCTCCACGGTCAAGGGCGAGAGCCTCGTCGACACCGTTGAGACCCTCAACGCCTATAAGATCGACTGCATCGTCGTACGCGACAAGCACGCCGGTGCCCCCTACATCGTCACGCAGAACTCGCCCGCGAGCGTCATCTGCGCAGGTGACGGCAAGCACAACCATCCCACGCAGGCCCTGCTCGACCTGTACACCATCTGGGAGCACAAGGGTGACTTCCACGGTCTGAAGGTCGCCGTCGTCGGCGATATCGCGCACTCCCGCGTTTGCGGCTCGCTGATCCCCGCCCTTAAGATCATGGGCTGCGAGACCTACGCCGTCGCCCCCGGCACGCTGCTGCCGCCGTCGCCCGAGGTCCTGGGCTGCGACCACGTGACGAGCGACCTCGATTCCGTCCTGCCCGAGCTGGACGTCGTCTACATGCTGCGCGTGCAGCAGGAGCGCCTCGAGGGTGCTCCGTTCCCGACCATTCGCGAGTACCACAAGCTCTTCGGCCTGACCAAGGACCGCGAGAAGCTCATGAAGCCCGACGCGATCATCTGCCACCCGGGCCCCATCAACCGCGGCGTCGAGTTCGACTCCTATATGGCCGACCACCCGCAACGCTCCGTCATCCTGGAGCAGGTCTACGCCGGTATCTGCGTGCGTATGGCTATCCTGTATCTGCTGCTTGGAGGTGCCGATAATGGCCTTGCTTCTTAAGAATGCCCACGTCGTCGACCCGTCCGTCGAGCTTGACGGTGTCGTTGACGTCCTGATTGACGGCGACAAGATCGCCGAGGTCGGCGAGAATCTCGCCGTCGAGGGAGCCGAGGTCCGCGACTTTTCCGGCAAGTACCTCGTCCCCGGCCTGGTGGATATGCACGTTCACCTTCGCGAGCCCGGCTACGAGGTCAAAGAGGACATCGAGAGCGGCACCCGCGCAGCTGCAAAGGGCGGCTTTACCGGCGTGTGCTCCATGCCCAACACCGATCCCGTTACCGATAACGGTACCGTCGTGGAGTTCGTCAAGTCCCGTGCTGCCGAGGTCGGTCACTGCCGCGTCTATCCGTCGGGCGCTATGACCCGCGGTCTTAAGGGCGAGGCCATGTCCGAGATGGGCGATATGGTCGCCCACGGCGCCGTCGCCTTCACCGACGATGGTCGCGGCGTGCAGGGCGCGGGCATGCTCCGTCGCTGCATGGACTACGGCAAGATGTTCGGCAAGGTCTTTATGAGCCACTGCCAGGACGAGGATCTGGTCGGCCACGGCCAGATCAACGAGGGCAAGGTCTCGACCCGTCTGGCCCTCGAGGGCTGGCCGGCTGCCGGCGAGGAGCTCCAGATTGCCCGCGACATCGAGATCGCCAAGCTGACCGGTGCCAAGCTGCACATCCAGCACATCTCCACCGCCCATGGCCTGGAGATCGTGCGTGCCGGTAAGGCCGCTGGCGTTCAGGTTACCTGCGAGGCCACCCCGCATCACATGTTCCTGACCGAGAACGACCTGGACGAGACCTACAACACCTCGCTCAAGGTCAATCCGCCGCTGCGCACCGACGAGGACGCCGAGGCCATCCGTCAGGGCGTCATCGACGGCACCGTCGACGTTATCGTCACCGATCACGCTCCCCACACCCCGTGGGAGAAGGCCCGCGAGTTCGAGCTTGCGCCCTTTGGCATGATCGGTCTCGAGACCTCGCTGTCGCTCGTGCTCACCGAGCTGGTCAACACGGGCAAGATGAGCATGGGCCGTATGGTCGAGCTCATGGCCATCAAGCCGCGTGAGATCCTGGGCCTCGACCAGGTTCAGGTCAAGGCGGGATCCGTTGCCGACCTGACCGTGTTCGACCCCTCCGCAACCTGGACGGTTGGCGAGGACGGTTACGAGTCGCGCGCCGAGAACTCCGGTTTTGCCGGCCGCACGCTCACCGGTCGTGCCACCGATGTATTTGTCGGCGGTAAACAGACGCTTGCCGACGGCTGCATCTGCTAGCATAGCCTTATCGCTTTTGTGCGCGGCGCCCTTGCGGTGCCGCGCTTTCTATTCGTTTGGACCATGCAACCGCATGGGGGATTGGAGCGTTTATGCCCACACCTTCCACTGCACGCATGCACGACTTCGAGGTCGTCTCGAACCGGGAGATTGCCGACGGCGTCTTCTCGCTCGTCATCTCGGCCCCCAAGCTTGCAAGTGCGCTCAAGCCCGGTCAGTTTGTGAACATCGCCGTACCCGGTGATGCGTCCTCGCTGCTTCGCGTGCCCCTGAGCTACTACCGCGCCGACGCCGAGGCCGGCACCGTCGAGCTGTGGTACGCCGTCGTGGGCGACGATACCCGTCGTTTGTCCCAGATGGGCCCCGGCTCCACCTCTAACCTGCTGGGCCCCGGTGGCCGTGGCTGGATGGTACCCGAGGGCACCAGGAAGGCCCTGCTCGTCGCCGGTGGCATCGGCGTTCCGCCTGTGCTGTGCCTTGCCGGCATGCTTGCCGAGCAGAGTGTTGATGTGGACGTGTGCCTGGGCTTTGGCACCGCTTCCAAGGCCGTGGGCATCGACGAGTTCCGCGCGCTGGGCGCCACGGTTAACGTGTGCACCGACGATGGCACGCTGGGCACGCACGGTTTTTGCACCGACCCGGCAGCCGAGCTGCTCGGCGAGGGCGGCTACGACTACGTCGCCAGCTGCGGTCCCGCCGTCATGATGAAGAAAGTCGCCGCCGCTGCCGCCGAGGCCGGTGCGTACTGCGAGGTGTCGCTTGAGCGCATGATGAGCTGTGGCTTTGGCGCCTGCAACACCTGCAATGTCGAGACGGTCGACGGTATGAAGGGTGCTTGCATGTGCGGCCCCGTGTTCGATGCTTCCAAGGTGGTGGTCTTCTAGTGGGTACCGTGAACATGGCCGTCGATTTCGGCGGCGTCAAGATGCAAAACCCCATCAACACCGCAGCCGGTACCTTTGGCTACGGCTGGCAGTTCCAGAACTTCTTTGATGTTTCCCAACTGGGCGCCATCACCACCAAGGGTTGCGCAGCCGAGCCCTGGCCCGGTAACCCCGCGCCCCGCATGGCCGAGATCCCCGGCGGTATGATCAACTCCGTGGGCCTTCAGAACCCCGGCGTGGCCGCCTTTGCCCGCGAGTCCGGTCCGTGGCTCGAGCAGCTCTCCAAGGACGGCTGCCAGGTCATCTGTCAGGTTGCCGGCCACTCCGTTGACGAGTTTGTCCGCGCACTCGAGATGTATGTCGAGCTGTGCCCCTGGGCTGCCGGCTACGAGATCAACGTGAGCTGCCCCAATATCGCCGCCGGCGGTGCCGCCATGGGCTCCACGCCCGAGGGCGCTTCTTCCGTTATGGCTGCCTGCCGCAAGGTGACCGATAAGCCGCTGTTCGTGAAGATGGCGCCGGTCAACGTCGCCGAGATCGCCAAGGCCCTCGAGGCTGCCGGCGCCGACGGCCTTTCGGTCATCAACTCCATCCAGGGCATGGCCATCGACGTCCATACCCGCAAGTCCCGCGTGGCCAAGCCCAAGGGCGGCCTTTCGGGCCCGCTGTGCCACCACATCGCCGTGCGCATGGTCTGGGAGGTTGCCCAGGCCGTCGATATCCCCATCAACGGTGTCGGCGGTGTCATGACCGGAGAAGATGCGGCCGAGTTTATCCTGGCCGGCGCCACCTGCGTGTCGGTCGGTATGGCCAACTTCGTCGATCCGTGCGCTTCGCTCAAGATCGCGCATGAGCTCGAGGCCTGGGCCGAGTCCCAGGGCGTAAAGGACATCAACGAACTGGTAGGTGCTTTCGAATGCTAGAGACCGATGCCCGCGACCGCGTAATCGTCGCCCTCGACTGCGACCGTGAGCGTGCGCTCGAGCTTGCCCACGAGCTTTCGGGCCATGCCGCCTGGCTCAAGGTTGGCATGACGCTCTATTACGCCGAGGGTCCCCAGATCGTCAAGACATTCAAGGACCTGGGCTTTAAGGTCTTCCTTGACCTTAAGTTCCATGATATTCCGCATCAGGTTCGCGGTGCCGCCCGCTCGGCCTCGCTTGCCGGTGCCGATCTGCTTTCGGTCCACGGTTTGGGTTCGGGCGCCATGCTCGCTGCCTGCCGCGAGGGTGCCGAGGAGGCGCGCGAGGACCGCGCTAAGCTCGTCGCCATCACCGTTCTTACGAGCATGAATCAGGATGCCTTGAGCGAGATTGGCGTCGAGTCGCCCGTGGCCGAGGAGGCCGCCCGCCTGGCAAAGCTCGCTCAGGCCAACGGCATCGATGGCATCGTGTGCTCGCCGATGGAGGTTCACGACATGCGTGAGCTGCTGGGTCCTGATGCCCTGATCGTGACTCCGGGTGTGCGTCCGGTGGGTGCCGCCTTAGGCGACCAGTCCCGCGTGGCGACGCCTTCTCAGGCTATCGAGCGTGGCGCAAGCCACATTGTGGTGGGCCGTCCCATCACCGGCGCCGACAATCCGGTTGCCGCCTTTGACGCTATTGTCGCCGAGCTGGTCGAAAACGTCGCCTAAAAGATTCCCCTAAGTCACCACTTTTGGGTCTTATTAGCACAAAATAGCCCCTGTGCCTGCGTAAACTTTCCCATCCTTTGTGTGGAATCGCAGGTCAGGGGCTTAACTTTGGGCGCAGTATATTGCACTTTTTGCGGGTATCGTCTAACCTATGGAGCCGCGATTGGGCATTTTGTACGTTCTACGTGCTAAAATGCCAATTATTGAATCAGATATAACCCAACTATTTGGAGGTACGAATGGCACTCCCTCAGCTTACCGATGAGCAGCGCAAGCAGGCTCTTGAGAAGGCTGCTGCCGCACGTCACGCCCGCGCTGAGCTTCGCGAGCAGATTAAGAAGGGCGAGAAGTCCCTCGAGTCCGTGCTCAACTCCGATGACCCCATCGCTTCCCGCATGAAGGTTTCCACCCTCATCGAGTCTCTCCCTGGTTATGGCAAGGCCAAGGCCGCCAAGATCATGGAGGAGCTCGGTATCTCCGCTACCCGTCGCGTCCAGGGCCTCGGCGTCCGTCAGCGCGAGCAGCTCCTCGAGCAGCTGACCAAATAAGTGAGCGCTCAGGATTCCAAGCTCTTTGTGATTTCTGGACCGTCAGGCGCAGGCAAGGGTACGCTCGTCACTCGTGTGCGCGAGCGCCGCTCGAACCTGGGCCTGACGGTTTCGGCTACCACGCGAGCACCACGCAAAGGTGAGGTCGACGGCGTCAACTACTTTTTTCTGACGCGCGAGGAGTTCGACCGCCGCGTGGCAAACGGTGAGTTTGTTGAGTGGGCCGAGGTCCACGGTAACTGCTACGGCACGTTGCTGAGCGAGGTTCAGTCCAAGCTCGCCTCTGGTTCGTCTCTCATCTTGGAGATCGATGTCCAGGGTGCCCTGCAGGTGAAGGAGCGTTTCCCCGAGGCCGTGCTGATCTTTATCAAGCCACCTTCGCTCGAGGTGCTTCGCGAGCGTCTAGTCGGTCGCGGTACCGAGACGCCCGAGACGATTGAGCTGCGTATGGCAAACGCCGCCGATGAGCTTGCCCTTGCCGACCGCTACGACGACGTAGTGGTTAATGACGATCTCGACCGCGCGACCGATGAGCTCGTTCGCGTTCTCGATATGCATGAAAGGATCTGAGGTCCGTGTCCGTTGTAAAGCCTTGCATTGACGATCTTCTGGAGAAGACCGATCACAACCGCTTCCTGCTCGCTTCGCTTGCCTCCAAGCGCGCCTGCGACATCAATAGCATGCTGCGTGGCCAGCACAACCGTGTGCTTGCCGTCCAGGATGTCGATGACATCACCATCGGGCTTTCCGGTGCCGATACCATCTCGATGGCTATGGACGAGATTGTCGACGGCGACATCTCTTACGACGAGGCCCGTTACGAGAAGGCGCTCGGCCACAAGGTTGCTGAAGCCTAAATGGCGGCTCGCGTCTGCCTGGTCCACTATCACGAGGTTGGACTGAAGGGTAAGAACCGCGCACATTTTGAGCATATCCTCATGGATAACATCAAGGCGGCCTTGGCCGCCTTTTCCGTGAATGCCGTGTCTCGAATTTCCGGTTATATCCTCGTGACCTTTAACGAGCATCAGGCCGATGAGGCGGCGCGTGTCATTCGCACCGTTCCCGGCGTTGCTCGCGTGTCTTTGGCGTATCACACCAATCGCGACCCTCAGGAGTACTGCGCCGCCGCCGTGAAGGCGCTGCGCGAGTTTGGTTCCTTCGATTCGTTTAAGGTGCAAGCCAAGCGCTCCAATACTGACTATGAGCTCACCTCGATTGACATCAATCGTCAGGTGGGCGAGGTGCTGTGTGAGGCCTTCCCCGATAAAAAGGTTCAAATGCACGACCCCGATGCGATGGTGCACGTACTGGTGGTCCAGGGTAGCGTTTATGTGTATGCGCGCTCCGAGCGCGGCGTGGGCGGTCTGCCGGTTGGTTCTGCCGGCAAGGTCGTGACGCTGCTGTCGTCGGGTATCGATTCTCCGGTGGCGACCTGGATGCTCGCGCGTCGCGGCGCGGTGTGCGTGCCGGTGCATTTCTCTGGTCGTCCGCAGACGCCCGATACGAGCGAGTATTTGGTGCAGGACATCATCCGTGCGCTTGAGCCGGGTGTCCAGATCGGCCGCCTGTACGTAGTGCCGTTTGGCGACTGCCAGCGTGAGATTTCGGTCACCTGTCCCAGCAACCTGCGCGTGATCATGTATCGCCGCATTATGTATTCGGTTGCCGAGCACATTGCACACATCGAGGGCGCCAAGGCCATCGTGACGGGCGAATCGCTTGGGCAGGTTGCCTCCCAAACGCTTGAGAATATCATGGCCGTTAACGAGGCCGTGAAGATCCCCGTGTTCCGTCCTCTCATCGGTTCGGACAAGCAGGAGATCATCGCGCGCGCCGAGGAGATCGGTACGTTTGATATCTCGACTGAGGCCGCTCCCGACTGCTGCACGCTGTTTATGCCGCGCCGTCCCGAGACGCACGCTAAACTCGATGCCGTGCATGAGGCCTGGGAGCTGTTCGATCACGAGGAGATGATCGAGCGCCTACTCAAGCAGACCGAGTACATCGACTTCGAAAGCAACACGTATAAGGCCCCTAAGACCTTAAAACGCAAACATTCGGAGCTTGCTCCGCGTGAGATTTACCAAGATCACGAGTAAATTTGTGCATAGACCGACGATGCGCTTGCATCGTCGGTCTTTTGCTATCTGGGCATTTTGCGGCTAAGTGTTCATTTGCTGACGTGTGCCTGAATAAATGGACAGATTTGTGCAAGGTTTTGGTCAGCTTTTGGTTTGACCGCGAAAACCGGTTTTGAAGCATGGCTGTTGCAGGGCTCTTTTCCTGACACGATGTTGTTGGGAGGTTTTGCTATGGCGCAGCGCGAACAACACGAACGGGTCAAAAAGATGGACCGCTGGGCAGGCAAGCTGCTCGGTCATAAGGCTGTGGTGGTGGCGATGCTGGGCGTCATTGCGATGGCAAGCGGCTTGGCGATGGCGAACCTTGGCGGCGGTGCCGGCGGTGTGTCGTTTGAGCGCACTGATGGTACGGGCTCGTTAGTGGAGCCGGGATCCGGCGATGCTTCGAGCGGAAAGACATCCGAAGGCTCTTCGACTAAGGCTTCTGCCGCGGCAGAGGTCTATGTCGATGTCGATGGCGCCGTTGTGTCGCCCGGTGTATACAGGCTCAAAGACGGGGCACGGGTATCCCAGGCGATCGATGCCGCCGGCGGGCTGGCGCCCGAGGCTGACGTTACGGGGCTTAATCGGGCATCTAAGGTCACTGATGGACAAAAAATCCATGTTCCAACGGTAGGGGAGCAGCAGGCGTCCATTGCGGAAGCCGGTGTTGATGGTGGGGCTTCCACATCATCGGGCGTGAGTGGCGCAACAGGCCTAGTAAACATCAATACGGCAAGCGCGGTAGAGCTGCAGACGCTCTCGGGCATCGGTCCCTCCATGGCCCAGTCGATTATCGATGAACGGACAAAGAACGGTGCTTTTGCCTCGGTTGACGATCTGATGCGTGTGTCGGGAATCGGCGAGAAGAAGCTTGCCAAAATCAAAGATTGCATCTGCGTATGAGTGCGACCGAGCGCGAGCGTGTGATGCCACCGCGGCCCCTGCTTCCGTGGACGATGGCCTTGTGTGCCGGCATGTGCATGAGCTGCGCCTTGGTGCTCAACGTGGCCGCTGATGCGCTGCTGAGGGAGCGGGCGCCGGCGGTCGGGCTGCTATGGGCCATTCCCGTTGCGGCGGCGGTATTCGTTGTACTGGCTCAATCTTGTGCGCGGCTTGCCCCTTTGAAGCGGTGGTTGTATGCCGCGTCCGTCGGTCTCGTGGCGGGAGCGGTCGTCTCGGCGTGGTGGGCTGTGGGTGCGCTCAGCGCCTCGAAGGCGCTCGACGGTCGAGCGGCAAGCGGCCTCGAGTTTATCGTGCAGGGCGATCCATCCATAAACGACGACGTGTATTCCTGTACCTGCGAGGCACGCGCGGACGGTAAGAACTTGGCAACGGTTCGCCTATCGTGCGACCGCGAGCTCAAGGTCGGGGCGCACGTGCGTGTTATCGGTCGCGTTTCACGTTTTGAGAACGATGCATATGGACGATCGCGCGTGCTCCGAGGCGAGGTGCGCAAGGTTAAAGTCGTTCGGATTGTGTCGGCCGATGAGGGCTCTCCGGGACCGCTGCTTCGGCTGCGAAATGGGCTGCTTGCGTCCATCGCGCCTGCGACCGACCCGGCGCGTGCACTCATAGCCGGTGTCGTCTGCGGTCGTTCGGCCGAACTGCGCGCCCAGCCGGCGGGCGACTGGTTTTCGGTGACGGGAACGGCGCATCTTATAGCCGTCTCCGGCAGCCATTTGGCTAACGTGGGATTTGTAATCGAGGGTGTATTGCAAAAGACTCGCTGCTCACGTGGTGTTCAGCGGGCGATATTGGCGATGGCGCTTGTGGGCTACACTGCCTTTACGGGCGCGTCTCCCTCGGCCGTGCGCGCGTGCTGCATGGTGTTCGCGACGCTTGTCGTAAACGGCGCGGGGCGTCGCCGGCACGGCGCATCGGCACTCTTCGTAACCATGTCCATCTTTGTGCTACTGCGGCCGACGGTGCTGTTCGAGATGGGCTTTCAGCTTTCATGTGCCAGCGTCTTAGCCATTCTGTGCTTTTGCCCCTATGCGACCTACGCTTTGGGTGAGCTGGGCGTGCCATCGGGCGTTGCCAACATACTTTCCGTCACGCTGTGCTCGCAACTGGCAACACTTCCCATTACCATTCCTGCCTTCGGTACGTTCTCGCTCATTGCTCCGCTGGCAAATGCAGTCATCGGTCCGGTGGTGAGCGTACTGCTCGCTGTGTCGATCGTGCTGGTTCCCTTTTCGCTCGTGGAACCGTTGCGGATTTGGGCGCTCGTTGTGCCCATGGTTGCCGCCCGTTGCGCACTGTTCTTCGAGCAGCTGTTTGCCGCCGTGCCGGGTGCATCCGTGAGCGTGCCGCCCGATAGCATGTGGATTTACCTAGTGCCGTGTTTGCTGGCGGTTCTGCTGGTCTGGTGGCCGCGTCCCCGTGCACGTCCTATGGCGGTGGGGCTTGCATGCCTGGTGCTCTTGGCTGCGATTCCGTACGTCTACTGGGATCGATTCGCTCCGCCTTCGGTGACGGTGCTCGATGTGGGCCAGGCCGATGCGATTCTTATCCGCCAGGGCGGCGTAGTAGCGCTCGTCGACTGCGGGCTCGACGAGCGCGTGGTAGCGGCGTTGGTTCGCAATAACGTGCACCATATCGATGCCGTCTTTGTGACGCATTGGGATGAGGACCACTGGGGTGGTCTGCCTGCCGTGCTCGAACAGTTTTCGGTCGGAACGATTGCCGTGGCGGCGGATGCGCTGGAGGATGCTCCTGCCGAGGTATTGAACCGACCTGGCGTGGAGTATCGGCAGGTGCGCCGCGGGGATACGGTCGACATCGGCTCTTTTTGCGCCCGCGTGATGTGGCCATTCGAGGCCGTGGATGGCGAGGGAAATGAGGACTCGCTTGTCCTGCTGCTCTCTTATGTTCAGGAAGGCAAGGGCCTGCGCATACTTCTCACCGGTGATGCCGAGCTCGACCAAGAACGGGAATTCGTGCGGGAGGTGGGGGATATCGATGTCCTTAAACTTGGGCATCACGGCTCCAAGGTTTCAGTCGATGATGAGCTGTTGGACGTCCTGAAGCCCGAGCTTTCCCTCGCGAGCGCGGGCGAAGGGAATCGATACGGCCATCCGTCCGATGCCTGCATCGATGCCGTTAAGGAAGCGGGCGGCGTGTTCGCGTGCACCATCGAACACGGCGACATTACCGTCGCGCCGACTGCGAATGGCTTTGCGATGCGATGCCAGCGACCATGACGACGTCGTTGGCGTGTGGTGGGCCCCTGGGCTAGAATGGCACGGAACGAATACGAAGGCCTGCGGGAGGGGAGCGCAATGTCCGAAACCGGTCTGCTGCCGGCATATCTGATCGTCGGTACCGACGGAGTCAAGCGCGATTACGCCGTCTCGCGTATGAAAGCGCGTCTGGAAAAGTCGGGTATGGTCGAGTTCAACCTCGACGAGCGCGACATGACCAAGGACCCCGATATCGAGTCCATTATCGGATCGCTCAACACCTTTCCGATGGGTAGCGAGTTTCGCCTAGTAATCCTTGACGGCTGTTCAAAGCTCGCCAAGGCGGTCTCGGAGCCGCTCGTTGAGTATCTGGCGAGTCCCAGCCCCACAACGGTCTGCCTCATCATCGCCGACTCGCTTGCCAAGAACACGCGCCTGTATAAGGCGATCGCCAAGATCGACAAGAAGGCTATCGTCGATTGCTCGGGCACCAAGCGCTGGGAGCTCCCGCGCCGCGTGCAGCAGATGGCGACGCAGCACGGAAAGTCCATCTCGACGGCGGCCGCCGAGGAGCTCGTTTCGCGCTCGGGCGAGAACACCCGCATGCTCTATAACGACTTGGCCAAGCTTGCCCAGATGGTCGAGGCATCGCAAATTGAGCTTGCCGACGTTGAGCGCTGGATTGTACGTACGGCCGAGGTTCAACCCTGGGACTTTCTCAATGCGGTCTCGGCCCGTGACATGCGCTGCTCGCTCGAGCTCTTCAATCTACTTCCCGCCAAGAGCTACGTGTGGACTTACACATTGCTGTGCGGCCGCATCCGCGAGCTTATCGTTGCCAAGGCGCTCGATGCGCGCGGACAGGGTCGTGAGCTGGCCGCAACACTCAAGCTTCAGTCCTGGCAGGTCAAGAATCACCTGACCTGGGCACGTCGCTTTTCGATGGCAGAGCTCGTCGCAGCGCTCGAGGGTGCCGTTGATGTGGAGCTCGCGCTCAAGGGTTCGGCCGATTCTGAGACCGCGCTTTTACTCTGGATTACGAACATCTTGAGAAAATCGTGATGATACCTGCCTATTTGACAAATTCGTTCTATCCCTTTGAGGGGGAGCGTGCTATAGTAGGCGCTTGCATGACCTCACCGTGTCTCAGAGGTGTCATACATTTTTTGCAAGGAACTCGAAAGGAACTCCAGAAGTGGCAAACATCAAGTCTCAGAAGAAGCGTATCCGCACCAATGAGGCAGCTCGCATGCGTAACAAGGCTGTCAAGTCCGAGCTCAAGACGCTGACCAAGCACGTCCAGTCCGCCGTCGCCGAGGGCGACGCCGAGAAGGCCCAGGCTGCCCTCAAGACCGTCACCAAGCGTCTCGACATGGCTGCTGCCAAGCATGTTATCCACAAGAACCAGGCTTCCAACCGCAAGTCCGGTCTTGCCAAGCTCGTGAACAGCATCAACGCCTAAGTTGTAAATTTCACACCAAACAGATTACGCGCATAAATGGAGCCTGTTTTATGGAACAGGCTCCATTTTTTGTACCGCTCGGGTAAGATAGTCCGCATGAATACTTCAATTGACATTTCCCACATCCGCAACTTCTCAATCGTTGCGCACATCGACCATGGCAAGTCCACGATCAGTGACCGTATCCTCGAACTCACCCATACCGTCGACGAACGCGACATGGAGTCGCAGCTGCTCGACACCATGGATATCGAGCGCGAGCGCGGCATCACGATCAAGTCCAATGCCGTTCGCGTGTCCTATGACGCCGACGATGGCGAGACGTATCTGTTCAATCTGATCGATACGCCGGGCCACGTGGACTTTACCTATGAGGTCTCGCGCTCGCTGGCAGCCTGTGAGGGCGCGGTGCTCGTTGTCGACGCCACGCAGGGCGTTGAGGCGCAGACCGTCTCTAACGCGACGCTCGCCATGAACGCCAATCTGGACATTGTGCCGGCCATCAACAAGATCGACCTGCCCTCGGCTCATCCCGACGAGGTTAAGACCGAGATCGAGGATGACCTGGCGATCCCTGCCGATGATGCCGTGTGTGTCTCGGGCAAGACCGGCGAGGGCATCCACGATCTGCTGGAGTCCATTGTCTTTCTGATCTCTCCGCCCAAGGGCGATGCGAATGCGCCGCTCAAGGCACTCATTCTGGATTCATACTTCGACGAGTATCGTGGCGTCGTCGCCACGGTGCGCATCTTTGACGGCTCCATCAAAAAGGGTGATACCCTGCGCATGATGCAGGCAAAGGGCGATTTTTTGGTCGATGGCGTGGGCGTCAAGCGTCCCGCCGAGACTCCGGTTGACGCGCTGACGGTCGGCGAGGTCGGTTACGTGGTCACGGGCCTGAAGGACCCCGAGGCCGTTCGCGTGGGCGATACCCTCACGTGGGCGTCGAATCCCTGCCCCGAGCCGCTTCCCGGCTACCGCGAGGCCAAGCCCATGGTCTATACGGGCCTGTTCCCGATCGATAACAAGGACTACGAGAACCTGCGTGACGCACTCGATAAGCTCCACGTTAACGACCCCTCGTTGGTGTGGGAGCCCGAGACCTCGGTGGCGCTCGGCTTTGGCTTCCGCGTGGGCTTCCTGGGTCTGCTGCACATGGAAGTCGTCAAGGAACGCCTGGAGCGCGAGTTCAATCTGGACCTCATTGCCACGAGTCCTTCGGTCGACTATCACGTGTACAAGACCGATGGCGAGATGATCGATGTCCGCAGCCCGCAGGACCTGCCCGAGGCCACACGTATCGAGCGCATTGAGGAGCCGTACCTCAAGGCTAAGATCATCTGTCCGCCCGAGTATACGGGTGCCGTCATGCAGCTCGCCATCGAGCACCGCGGCATTACTACCGACATGATCCATCTCACGAGCAAGTCGGTTGAGATGCGCTTCGATATGCCGCTTGCCGAGCTCATCTTGGACTTCTTTGACCAGCTCAAGAGCCGTACCAAGGGCTATGCCTCGCTCGACTACGAGTTCAACGAGTACCGTCCCTCCGAGCTTGTGAAGCTCGATATCTTGCTTTCGGGCGACGAGGTGGACGCGCTGTCGTTTATCGTCCATAAGGACAAGGCTTATGGCCTGGCCCGTGGTCTGTGCGACAAACTTAAGGAGATCATCCCGCGTCAGCTGTTCGAGGTGCCCATCCAGGGTGCCATCGGCAACAAGATCATTGCCCGCTCCACCGTCAAGGCGCGTCGCAAGGACGTGCTTGCCAAGTGCTACGGCGGCGATATCTCGCGTAAGCGCAAGCTGCTCGAGAAGCAGAAAGAGGGCAAGAAGCGCATGAAGGCCATCGGCTCAGTCGAGGTCCCGCAGGAGGCCTTTATGGCGATCCTCAAGGTGGACGAGTAGGTCTATGGCGCTTTCTGAATACAGCAAGCGGCTGCTGGGTGCTTATGCTGAGCAGCCGTTCCTTATGGCTCCTATGGCGGGCGTGACCGACCCCGCCTATCGCATCATGTGCCGCCGCCGCGGTGCCAACCTTGCCTACAGCGAGATGGTGAGCGTTGCAGGCCTTGCCTATGCCAGCAACAAGACGTGGCGCCTGGTGTTGCCGGCCGACGAGGAGCAGCAGATTTGCGTGCAGCTCTTTGGTTCCAAGCCCGATCAGTTTGTGAGTGCCGTCGCCGCCGTCGAGGAGCGTGTGGGCGATCGCCTGTCGCTCATCGATATCAATATGGCATGCCCCGCCCGCAAGGTCGTTACCAAGGGCGAGGGCTCGGCGCTCATGCGCACGCCCGACCTTGCGGAGAAGATCGTTGAGGCCACGGTGGGCGCGGCGCACGTGCCCGTGACCGTAAAGATCCGCAAGGGCTTTTACGCCGAGGACCGTAATGCCGCGACGTTTGCCCAGATGCTCGAGGGGGCAGGGGCCGCTGCGGTGGCGGTACATGGTCGCTGTGCCACGCAGCTCTATACGGGCCAGGCCGATTGGTCGATCGTCGATGAGGTGGCCGACGCCGTCGAGATTCCCGTGATCGGTTCGGGCGATGTGTTCTGCGCCGAGGATGCCGCGGAGCATCTGCGCAGCTCGGGTGCCAGCGCGGTGTTTATCGCGCGCGGCATCTACGGCAATCCGTGGGTGTTCGGCGATGCTCGCGCCCTTGCACTCGATGGCACGCCGGTACCGGCGCGCAGCTCGGTCGAGCGCCTGAACGCCCTGCGTGAACACCTAACGCTGACGCATGAGCTCCTGCCGCTCATGTCGCGTGCCCGCACGTACGCAAGCTGGTACTTAAAAGGCATGCCCCATGCCGCCGCTTGGCGTGCCCATGTGGTGCGCTGCTCCACGTATGAGGAGTTCATGGCGCTGGTCGATGAGATCGAGCACGATGTGGTGGCCTGCGAGGCTGCCCTTTCCGCCGGCGAATCGGTGCCCCCTCATCCGCTGGAGGCTTAAGGGTGGCCGTTACCGCGCTGTACGTGCATGTGCCGTTTTGCGCCCAAAAGTGCCGGTACTGCGACTTTGACTCGCGCAGTTTTGCTCCGTGCGACCTGAGCGCTGCGCTCGATGTCTATTTTGAGCAGTTGTTCGCGCGCCTCGATGCTTTTGGCAAGGCTGGGGCCCTTGACCAGATCCGCACCGTCTATATTGGTGGCGGTACGCCGTCGCTGGCGGGGAAGCGCCTGGTGGAGCTGGCGCGGCGTATTCGTGCGTGGTGCGCCCCCGTTGAGTTTACCTGCGAGGCCAATCCCGAGTCGCTGTCCGCCGAGCTTGCCGCTGCACTTGTCAAGGTTGGTGTCACACGCGTCTCTCTGGGCGTGCAAACGCTCGATAACACCGAACTTACTGCCATCGGCCGTATTCACGATGCCGATCGGGCGCTCGCCGCTATCGCGATGGTCAAGAACGCTGGGCTTGACGTGTCGTGCGACCTTATGTGTGGACTTCCCGGGCAGACCGCAGTGAGTTGGAAGCGCACGCTCGATGGCGTGCTGGCGGCGGCTCCGCATCATGTGTCGGTTTACCCGCTCACGCTCGAGGAGGGGACGCCCCTCTATCGCATGGCGTGCCGCGACGAGTCGCTCGAGCCTGATGAGGATTTTCAAGCTTCGTGCATGGACGTGGCACGCGAGCTCCTGGGTGCCGCTGGCTATCACCCGTATGAGGTGGCGAGCTACGCGCTCGACGGCCATGAGTGCGCCCATAACATTGCTTACTGGACCGGCCGGGGCTATTTGGGCCTGGGTCGCTCTGCCGCCGGTATGCTCGACGCCGAGGATTTTGATCGCTTGGCCGGGCTGTTTCCCGGCGTGTCTGCTCGCGGCGATGCGTACCGCGTGCGACTGGTGCAACGTGACGATGCCGCGACGACGTTTGATTTCGAGTATCTGTCGCAGCGTGAGGCTGCGGCTGAAGACCTGATGCTCGCTTGTCGCATGACGCGCGGTATTGCATCCGACCTGTTGATTCGTGCGGCTTGCGTCATCCCAACGGGCGAGCTGGCAGCTGTCTGCGATCGCGCGCTCGAATTGGGTCTTGCCACTTGGGTGCCCGAGACGCTCGGGGTCCATGAGGGACCCCTCACTTCGGCAGATGTCGTCGCGGGCCGCGTTCGCGCTCGTCTGGCGCCGACACACCTGGGCTGGCTCGATGGAAATGTTCTGTTCGAGCTGTTTTGGGATCTAGCTTAGGCCGCTCGGGTAGAATTACCGGAATATATACGCTGCTGTGAGCAGGAGGTTGCCGCGCATGGCGACGATGAACGAAAAAGATTACTACGAGATTCTGGGTGTCTCCAAGGACGCCACCTCGCGTGATATTCAAAAGGCCTTCCAGCAAAAGGCCCGCAAGCTCCATCCGGACGTCAACAAAGAGCCGGGTGCCGAGGAAAAGTTTAAAGAGGTTTCCGAGGCCTACGCCGTGCTTTCGGATGAGCAAAAACGTGCGCGCTACGACGCCATGCGTTCTGGCAATCCCTTCGCCGGTGCTCCTACGGCTTCGCCCTATGGCGGCGGCTACACCGGCAGCGCGGGCTATGGCAATCCCTTTGAGGGCGGTTTTCCCTTTGGTGGCGCCTGGGGCCAGCCGCGTCGCGGGCAGGCTGCCTACAATCCCGAGAACGGCGCCAACGTGGTCGTCGATATCAAACTCGACGCCAAGGAGGCCAAGGGCGGTGCCCGCAAGACCGTCCGCTACACGCGCTTCGATACCTGTAACAACTGCGGCGGTTCGGGCTCCGTTTCGTCTGAGCATGCCCATACCTGCCCAAGCTGCGGTGGCCGCGGCCACATCGACGTTGACCTGTCCTTCCTGTTTGGTGCGGGCACGTTCCAGTCGGTCTGCCCCGAGTGCGGCGGTTCCGGTAAGGTCGTGGCCGACCCCTGTCCTGATTGCGGCGGCAGCGGTCGTACTCGCGTAACCTCCGAGCAGACGATTGAGTTTCCTGCCGGCACGCACGATGGCGACGAGGTCCGCATTGGCGGCATGGGCCATGCTGGCACCAACGGTGCCGCGGGCGGCGATCTGGTCGGCCGCGCCCATGTTGAGGCCGAGCGCTTGGAAGGCAAAGCTCGTACCGGTTTTTACCTGATGGGCATCGTGGCGCCGTTTTTGGTACTCTCGGCCATCTCGGGCGTGTTCTCGGCCTTTGCCGTGATGTGCTTTATTCCGTTTACCATGGGCCTGTTCATGGTGCTTTCGGACGGTGTGCTTCATCGCAGTCTGCTGTGGTGGAAGCGCGGTGCGATGCAGTTTGCCAACGGTTTTGCCAACGGCTTCATGTTCGCGCTCGTGTCGGTTTGGTTTGCGAGCTGCTCGCAACGGGCCATGCTTTCGCCGTACCAAATGCAATAACATCAAACCCTCTGTTTGCGGCCGGCCCAGCTTGGGTATAGGACGCACTGTGACAATAATGAAAGTCGGAAGGATTAGGTCGTGTCGGAAAATAGGGATTACTACGAGGTGCTTGGCGTCGACAGGGATGCCGACGCGCGGACGATTAAGCGCGCGTTTCTAAAGAAGGCCCGTACCGTACACCCGGACGTTTCGGACGACCCCGAGGCCGAGGCCAAGTTCAAGGAGCTCAACGAGGCCTATTCCGTTCTTTCCGATGAGCAGAAGCGTGCTAACTACGACCGTTACGGCACCGCCGACGGCCCTGGTGGTTCGGGCTACGTCGATATCAACGATATCTTTGGTGGCATGGGCATGGACGACTTGTTCTCGTCGTTCTTTGGCGGCGGTGCCGGCGGTGGCGCCCGCAGCCGTCGTGAGCGTCGTCGCGGACGTGACATGGCCATCTCGCTTTCGGTGACGCTCGAGGAGGCGGCGCTCGGCTGCAAAAAGACGATCAGCTATGACCGCCTTGCTCCCTGCGAGGATTGCAACGGTACGGGCAAGGCTGACGGTGCGACCGAAAAACAGTGCAGCCGCTGCCACGGCACGGGCTATGTCACCACGGTCCAGCGCTCTTTTTTGGGCCAGGTTCAGTCTTCCTCGCCTTGTCCCGACTGCCATGGCGAGGGCACGGTTATCGACCATCCCTGTGAGACCTGCGACGGTCAGGGCCGCACGCCTTCGCACGAAAAGATCGACATCGATATTCCCGCCGGCGTTTCGACCGGTCGCCAGCTGCGTGTGGGCGGCTTTGGCGAGGCCGGCCTTCGCGGCGAGCCCTCGGGCGACCTGATTGTCAACGTGCGTGTTGCCGACCATGAGCGCTTTAAGCGCAACGGTGACGACCTGTACCTGGTGAGCGATATTTCGATTGCGCAGGCTGCACTCGGCTGCGAGATCGAGGTCGAGGGCATTATGCCCGACGAGGTCGTTAAGGTGACGGTTCCCGCCGGCGCCCAGTACGGCGACACCGTGAGCGTCAATAATTACGGCATGCCGCGCATTGGCGGTGGCGGTTCGCGTGGCCGCCTGATCGTGCAACTGCGCGTTGTCGTTCCCACCAATCTTTCCAATAAGCAACGCGAGCTGCTCCGTGCTTTTGCCGATGAGATGGGCGATGACGTCACTTCCGGTAAGAAGTCGGTGACCGACCGTATCAAGAGTGCCCTCGACGATATCCTCGATTAAGGAGCCCGCGTGCTCGCACCCCATATTTCCGTCGTCAACCTCGGCTGCCGTGTCAACCGGGTTGAGTCTGACCGTATCACTGCCGATCTTATGCGCCTGGGCTTTGCTATTGTGGAGCCCCAGGATGCCGATCTGATCGTCATTAACACCTGTGCCGTTACGGGCGAGGCCGAGGCCAAGACCCGTAAGGCCGTCCGCCATGCGCTGGCCCATCCAAACGAGCCCTATGTGCTCGTGACCGGATGCGTGGTCAATTTGCATCCCGAGGAGCTGCTGGAGCTTTCGAACCGCGTGATCGCCGAGCCGTCCAAGATCGATGTCGCCGAACGTGTCTGTGAGGTGCTGGGTGTCGAATCCGATAGCGTTCCCGCCTGCAGCGATGGCGAGGTGGTCGATGCGCTCGGTCGCTCTCGCCTGGGCGTGAAGATTCAGGACGGCTGCAACCATCGCTGCACCTATTGCATTGTGTGGAAGGCACGCGGCCCCGAGCGCTCCGTGCCCGTCGAGTCCGTGCTCGAGCAAGTTCGCGAGGCCCAGGAGGCCGGCGTGCCCGAGGTGGTGCTGACCGGTGTGAACCTGGGTGCCTACGATGGCAAGAGCGCGACCGACGAGCACGTCGAAATCGATGAGCTGCTCGAGGCCATCATGGAGCGCACGTCTATTCCGCATGTGCGCATTTCCTCGGTCGAGCCCATGGATATCTCCGAGCGCCTGCTTAAGGTTATGGCGCGCTATCCGCAGCGTATCGCCCCGTTTTTGCACCTGCCCGTGCAGTCCGGCTGCACGGCGACCCTGCATCGCATGGGCCGTCCCTATAGCGCCGAGGCCTTTGAGGACACGGTGCGTATGATTCGTGCCATCTTGCCCCAGGCGTCCCTTTCGTGCGATGTCATCGTCGGTTTTCCTGGTGAGACGGACGAGGAGTTCGAGGAATCGCTGGCGCTGTGCCGCCGTGTGGGTTTCTCGCGTATGCACGTGTTTCGCTACAGCAGGCGTCCCGGTACCCTTGCTGCCGACATGCCCGACCAGGTGCCACCCGAGGTTATGGCCGAGCGCAGCCGCCGTATGCGGGCCGCCGCACAGGAGCTCGCTATTGCCGACGCTCGTCGTCGCGTGGGCACGGTCGAGCGTGCCGTGCTCGAGTATGGTGACAACCTGACGCTCGGCTCGTTCCATCATGCCCGTCTTGACGATACCTGTGGACTTACAGCCCCGTGCCTGCTCGATGTTGCTATCATCGGAGTCGATGATTCCGGCTTGGTCCATGCACGCAGGGAGGTTCATGGAAGCCTCGAAGATTAGACTTACCGTTCCCGAGGGGATTGATTCCTCGCGCGTTTTGGGCGCCGGCGACGGCGTCCTTCGTGCGCTCGAGAGCTTGGTTCGCGCCCATGTGGTCGCCCGTGGCGATAGCATCTCCGTGAGCGGCGACCCGGACGAGGTCGAACTCGTGGCGCGCTTTTTCGAGCACGCTTTTCGCGAGGCGGCCGCCGGGCGCACGCTGTCTGCCGACGATGTCTCTCGCTGCCTGGCCGTCTTGCGTGACGGTGAGCACGAGGCTACGTCGCTTCGCGATGACGTGCTGCTTTCGTATCGCGGCCGCGTCATTCGCCCCAAGACGCTCGGGCAAAAGCGCTATGTGGATGCCATCCGCTCGCATACCATCACGTTTGGCTTGGGTCCTGCCGGTACCGGTAAGACCTATCTGGCTATGGCGCTCGCCATTGCCGCGCTCAAGCGTCACGAGGTGGGCCGTCTGATCTTGACGCGTCCGGTTGTCGAGGCGGGGGAGAATCTGGGCTTTTTGCCCGGCACCCTCGAGGAAAAGATCGATCCCTACATGCGTCCGCTTTACGACGCCCTTTTTGACATGATGGATCGCGAGCGCACCGATGAGCTTATGGAGCGCGGCGTGATCGAGATCGCCCCGCTTGCCTACATGCGCGGCCGCACGCTGAGTGATGCCTTTGTGGTGCTCGACGAGGCGCAAAATACCACTCCCGAGCAGATGAAGATGTTCCTGACGCGCCTGGGCTTCAACTCCAAGTTCGTGATTACCGGCGACCTGAGCCAGCGTGACCTGGTGGGTCGTCGTGGTGGCTTGGCGGATGTCGAGAAGATTTTGGGCCGTGTCGATGATGTCGCATTTTCGCACCTCGAGCGTGCCGACGTGGTGCGCCATGCCTTGGTGGGACGTATCGTCGAGGCATACGATATTTATGATGATGTGCGCGAGCAGCGCGTACGTGACCGAAAGGAGTCCCGTTGAGTGTATTGATCAGCAACGATGCCGAGCTCGATACGCTGCTCGACGCGCAGGAGGTGGAGCACATCTGCGAGGTTGTGCTTGCCGCCGAGGGCGTTGAGCGTGAAGTCGAGATTTCCCTTTCGTATGTCGACGAGGACGAGATGCACGAGCTCAACCACGAGTGGCGCGGTATCGACCGCACCACCGATGTGCTCTCGTTTGAATGCGACTCGGCCTTTGACGAGGATATTCCCGCCGACGAGACGCTCGAGCTCGGCGATATCATCTTGGCCCCGCAGGTCATTGCCCGTCAGGCCCCCGGCTTTGGCAATAGCCCTGCCGACGAGTGCCGCCTGATGCTCGTGCATGGAATGCTGCACCTGCTGGGGTATGACCACATTGAGGACGATGAGGCCGAGGTCATGGAGGCCCGCGAGGACGCCATTCTGCGCGATCTGGCGCTCGAGCGCGGCGAGGACCCCAAGCTAGTCCACGTCGGCCCCATCACCAACCACGCCCACGACTAGGAGCCGTCTATGATTCCCGGATCGAACAAGGACCATCCGTCCTTCTTAAAGTCGTTCTCCTACGCCATGGAGGGCTTCGTTACCGCCGTCAAGACCGAGCGCAACATCAAGGTCATGCTCGTGGCGGGCGTGTGCACCATTATTGCCGGCTGTATCGTGGGGCTCGACATTGCCGAGTGGGCCACGATTATCATCTGTTGTGGCCTGGTGATTCACGGCGAGCTGTGCAACACCGCTATGGAGGCTATCGTCGACCTGGCGACCCAGGAGCTCCATCCGCTGGCTAAGCGTGCGAAGGACATCGCCGCCGCCTCTGTATACGTTCTTTCCATCACCGCCGCGATTGTGGGCGTGCTGGTATTTGCCCACGCGCTCGGCTTTATTTAGAAAGGGATTCCCATGTCCGACAATATGCAGCCTACCGATGAGATCCTGGACGACGAGACTTTGGACGCAGTGGATACCGAGGGGCTCGAGGATGTCGAGGAGTTCGACCCGTTTGAGGGCATGAGCGATGAGGAGCTCGACGCCCTGTGCGACGAGGACGACAACCTCGCGGGCTTTGGCGACGTTGAGCCTGGTTTCCGCAGCGGCTTCGTGGCCCTGGTCGGACGCCCCAACGCAGGCAAGTCCACATTGCTTAATGCCTGCTATGGCAAAAAGGTCGCCATCACCTCGCCGGTGGCCCAGACGACCCGTCGCCGCATGCGCGCCGTCGTCAACCGTCCCGGCTACCAGCTAGTCTTTGTCGATACCCCGGGTATTCATAAGCCCAAGGACGGTCTGGGATCCGAGCTCAACAAGAGCGCGTTGTTCGAGCTGAACGATGTCGATGTCGTCGCGTTTTTGATTGATGCCACCAAGCCGATCGGCAGGGGAGACGCTTGGGTTGCCGAGCGCGTCAGATGCGCCCGTTGCAAGAAGGTCCTGGTGCTCACCAAGGCCGATGAGGCCGATCCCGCCCAGGTTATGGAACAGCTCAAGGCCGCCCACGAGCTCATGGAGTATGACGACGAGATCGTGACGTCGTCGGTCAAGAACTTCAACGTCGATGCCTTTATCGAGACCGTTGCGCACTTTTTGCCCGAGGGTCCGCGTTGGTTCCCCGAGGACATGGGTACCGACGCTTCCGATGAGACGCTCGTTGCCGAGTTTGTGCGCGAGAAGGTCTTGCGCCGCACCCGTGATGAGATCCCGCACTCCGTGGGCGTGATCTGCGATGCGCTCGAGCAGACCAAGAAGGTGCTGCGCGTGCACGCCACCATTTATGTTGAGCGCGAGGGCCAAAAGGGCATCATCATCGGTAAGGGCGGCGAGATGATCAAGCATATCGGTATCGACGCCCGTCGCGATCTTGAGCGCATCTTTGGCACGCAGGTCTTTTTGGAGCTGGACGTGAAGGTCAAGGCCGGCTGGCGCGACGACGAGGCCCAGATTCGCCGCTTTGGCTACAACGCCGAGGACTAAGGACGCGCGGCGCGCATGACAGGCTCCCGGACATATCGCACCAAGGTGCTCGTCCTCGACAAGACGAAGCTCAAAGAGACCGACCTGATCTTGACGATGCTTGACGAGCGGGGGCGGCAGGTTCGTGCCGTGGCAAAGGGCGCCCGCAAACCCGGCGGACGCCTGGCTGCGCGCTGCGAGCTGTTCTGTACGGTAGATATGCTGCTCGCACATGGACGGTCACTCGACGTGGTTTCCCAGGCCGAGCTTATGGAGGCGCCGCTCGGCGTTGCGCCCGATTACGAGACGACCTGCGCCGCAAGCGCGATCGCCGAGGTCGCGCGCGTGTGCTCGTTCGAGGACGCCGAGGACCCGTTTACCTTTGCTATAACGCAGCGAGCGCTTGCCCTGGTGGGCAGCGGGCTCGACACGGCGCATATGGATCTACTTGTGGCGGCATATGTCTTTAAGCTGCTGTCGCACGTTGGCTATCGACCCGATTTTTCGGCCTGCGTGCTGTGCGGAGACCCCATGCTGTCGTATTTTTCGCCCCAGGCGGGCGGCCTCATGTGCGGGTCGTGCGCGTCGAGCGTTCCAGGTGCCGAACTGGTGTCGACCGGTGAGGCCGCATGGCTGCGCGCCCTCATGTCCATGACCTTCGATGCGCTTTTGGCCGAGCGAATCGACCCGCATACCGCAGCCTTTTTGCTGGGGCTTTCGCATGTTTGGGCTGCGACGCACACCGATCAGCGCCTCCGTGCGATGGAATTCATGTTGGGTCGGTGATGATGCGCAGGCGCGGGCTGCTTGTGGTAACATACCGACCTGTTGGTACCTCGACCTTGGTTGCTCGCTCCACCGGCGGCTTCCCAGTCCGAGGCGAATCGAGTCGCCCGATGGCGACGCAAAACGAAAGGTGAAACAATGACTGTTTCCAAAGAGCGCAAGGCGGAGCTGACTGCCCAGTTCGGTAACACCCCGGTCGACACCGGCAACCCCAAGGTTCAGGTCGCCATCCTGTCCGAGCGCATCAAGGAGCTGACCGAGCACATGAA
The DNA here is from genome assembly GCF_015555045.1 of Collinsella aerofaciens. Taxonomy (GTDB): domain Bacteria; phylum Actinomycetota; class Coriobacteriia; order Coriobacteriales; family Coriobacteriaceae; genus Collinsella; species Collinsella aerofaciens_W. The sequence continues at coordinate 97,255 of NZ_JADNJQ010000005.1, forward strand.
GTCCCACCAGAAGGACTTCCACACCCGTCGTGGCCTGCTCATGCTCGTCGGCCGTCGTCGTCGTCTTCTCTCCTACATCAAGAAGAACGACATCGTCGAGTACCGTGAGCTCATCAAGGCTCTGGGCATTCGCGACAATATTCAGTAGTGAACTTGTACATGCTAAGAGCGTCCTGCATGCGGGACGCTCTTTTTGTGTAAGGGCGTGAACAATCACGCTCTGAAGCGTGGCGGGGGCAGGGGGCCCGCGTCACATGAGAAGCCCGCAGGCAAGGGGCCTGTGGGGTAAAGGAGAACAATGACACTCGTATCCAAGACCTTTGAGCTGTACGGCAAGACCTACACCTTTGAGTCCGGCGAGCTTGCCAAGCAGGCCACTGGCGCCTGTCTGGTCAAGCAGGGCGACACCACGATGCTCGATACCGTGGTCGTCTCCAAGGAGCGCAAGAACTATGACTTCTTCCCGCTGACCGTCGACTTCAACGAGAAGATGTACGCTGCCGGCCGCATCCCGGGTGGCTACCTCAAGCGTGAGGGCCGTCCCAGCGAGAAGGCCACGCTCACCGCGCGCATGATCGACCGTCCGATTCGCCCGAGCTTCCCGGACGGCTTCCGCAACGAGGTGCACATCGTCGCTACCTCGCTTGTCGCCGACCAGGTCAACCCCTTTGACGTCATCAACGTCATGGGTGCCTCTTTGGCTATGACGCTCGGCGGCGTGCCCTTTGAGGGCCCGCTTGCTTGTGTGCGCATCGGCCGCAACGTGGAGACCGGCGAGTTTATCGTCAATCCCACCTACGAGGAGCGCGAGAACTCCGATCTGGACCTGGAGCTGGGCGGCTCTGCCGACTTCATCTCGATGGTCGAGGCCGGCGCCGAGGAGATCTCCGAGGACGACATGCTCGCCGCCATGAAGTTTGGCCAGGAGGCCCTTGCTGCCTTCTGCCAGGCTCAGGACGAGTTCGTTGCCGAGTGGGAGCAGGTCAACGGACCCATCGTCAAGAAGGAGTACCCGCTCGATCAGCCCGTCGAGGAGGTCCAGGAGCGCATCTTCGCCCACTACGACGAGATGGCAGCCGCCCTTCGCGATGCCGACAAGCTTTCCCGTATCGGTAAGGTCGAGGCTCTGAAGGAGTCCATCCGCGCCGAGTTCACCGAGGAGGAGCAGGCCGCTTGGGAGCGCGAGATCCCCGTGGCGCTCAAGAAGCTTGAGAAGAAGGCCATGCGCACCATGGTCGTCGAGACCGGCGAGCGCGTCGACGGCCGTGCCGCCGACGAGATTCGCCCCATCATGGTGAAGGATAACTACCTGCCTCTCGTTCACGGCTCCGGCCTGTTCCAGCGCGGCCAGACCCAGGTGCTCTCCGTCCTGTCACTCGGTATGCTCAACGAGGGCCAGCGTCTGGATACCATTGAGCCCACCGAGGGCAAGCGCTACATGCACCACTACAACTTCCCGCCGTTCTGCACCGGCGAGACCGGCCGCATGGGCAGCCCCAAGCGCCGCGAGATCGGCCATGGCAACCTGGCCGAGCGCGCCCTGCTTCCGGTGCTCCCCGACGAGAACGAGTTCCCTTATGCCATCCGCGTCGTCTCCGAGGTCATGGAGTCCAACGGTTCCTCTTCGATGGCTTCGACCTGCGGCTCCACGCTCGCCCTTATGGACGGCGGCGTGCCCATTAAGCGCCCGGTCTCCGGTATCGCCATGGGCCTGATCCAGGAGGAGGGCAAGACCGTGGTCCTGTCCGACATCCAGGGTCTCGAGGACTTCCTGGGCGACATGGACTTTAAGGTCACCGGCACCACCGAGGGCATCACCGCCCTGCAGATGGACAACAAGGCCACCGGCCTCACCTTCGACATCCTGGCCCGCGCCTTGCAGCAGGCCAAGGAGGGTCGCGCCTTCATCCTGCAGAAGATGCTCGATGTGATCCCCGAGCCGCGTCACACCACGCGCAGCACCGCCCCGCGCATCGTCTCCATCCAGGTTCCGACCGACAAGATCCGCGACGTCATCGGTTCCGGCGGTAAGGTTATCCGCGGCATCCAGGACGAGACCGGCGCCTCGGTCGACATCCAGGAGGATGGTACCGTCTTTGTCGGCGGCACCGGCGAGTCCGTCGACCAGGCCGTCGAGCGTATCAAGCTCATCATCAAGGTTCCCGAGCCGGGCGAGGAGTACACCGGTCGTGTGGTCTCCATCCAGCCCTTCGGCGCCTTCGTCAACCTGCTGCCCGGTAAGGACGGCCTGCTGCACATCTCCCGCGTCGCCAAGGGCCGCGTGGAGAAGGTCGAGGACGTCCTCAACGTGGGCGACGAGGTCAAGGTCGTCGTCATCGAGGTTGACGATCGCGGCAAGATCTCGCTCGATCGTCTTGACAAGCCCGAGGCCCCGGCTCGCGCCGAGGGTGCTTCCGAGGGCGACGGCGAGCACTTCCAGCGCCGTGAGCGTCCGCGTCGCGAGCGCTCCGAGCGCAGCGACCGTCCGCGCCGTCCCGGCGACAACGGAGGCCGCAAGCCCCGCCGTCACCACGACGCCGAGTAACAGCTAAACATAAGCAGCTCAACAAGGGCGACTCCGGACAGGGGTCGCCCTTTTGCTTGCGCCCGGGAGGGGCGCATATGAAGTTTCCTGCTCTACAGTCCTGCGCAAGACGGAAAGCACATTAAGTGCTTTCCTTTGCGTGCGGAACTCGCGATAA
>NZ_JADNJQ010000060.1 GCF_015555045.1 Collinsella aerofaciens
GTCTCAAGAAGGAGTAACATCGGGACTTGCAGCGACGGACCTCAGGACACTCTTACACCACGTCTGCGCGCGCGACCTTGAAGCGTCCCTAAAATCAGCTGTTACGATAAAAACGGGGGGGGGGTAACTCCGCGGACACGGCCTAGCGCGCTGCCATCCAGTGCCGATTCTGCCATACTCGCAATTCGGCGAGGATGAGGAGTATGAATTGATCGGGGCTTATAGGACAAAATGTGTGTCCTATAAGCCCCAAGGATGACGATTCCAATACGGATGACGACACCAAAACCGGCATCGACGGTTCCATGGACGATTCGGATTCCAAATAGGCCCTGTTAGTTGATCTACTTCTTTGCCGGTGACGTATACGAAACCGCTATACCCGCGGCAATTGCCATGAGACAGCTCGCGATGAATCCGAACTCATACTTCAAAACGTTTGTTGCGGTCAGGGCGATAATCAACACGGTCGCAATTTGCAGAATTATCATTATTGCGAAGAGATTGATTCCTTGTTTGGCCGAAGTCGCTGAGTGAGTTTGGCTTTGTTGATTCAGGTTGTAGCTGACAACAAAAGCGACCAGTTCGCTTGATACGGGGCCGACTACATAGAAAAAGATTGCGTCAATGAAGCCTATAGTGTTGTAAGTTGTTTCGCCGGAAAAAACAGCGTATAAAGCATATCCAAATCTTGGCTGATTCATGTATGAGTACGAAAAGACGAAGAGCGTCAATATTGCTACTACCAGAAGTGCATTCAGGACAAATCGTTTGCTTTTCATCGATCGCTCCTTCCGGGTGACTCTTATTTGTAATTATACAGCATCCATTTGTTTTTCAAAGAATTTGACTGTCCTAAATAACATGCACTTTCGCTGGAGGGTCGCTGTTTGGCGGCCCTCTTTTTTGCACAGGCGCGGTGGGATGGTAATAATCGGGCGGGAGTCAGCCGCTCTGATAGAATCGTCCTTGCTGTCGGCAGCCCTCGTGCCGGGCAGAGCCCTCCATCCGATGGGAGGTGATGCCCATGACCGATTTCACTGAGCTCGTGAAGCTCCTGACTGCTATGGTCTCGCTCCTCACGGCCCTTGTCGGCCTTTCCAAGGCACTCAAGCAGGGTTCGAAGCCCAAGACGATATGAGAAAGCCATTTGGGTCGCCTCCCCCGCGGCGCAGCTTCTTTCCGCGGGCTCGGGATGCCACAATG
>NZ_JADNJQ010000061.1 GCF_015555045.1 Collinsella aerofaciens
CATCTTGGCGCGCTGCCAGTTCTCCTTGAACCAGCCGCGCGAGTCGCCGTGGACGGCGAGGCCGACGACCTTGAGGCCCTCGATGCCGGTCTCCGCCACGGAGAGGTCCTTCTCGAATGCGATGTCTGCCATGTCTCTCTCCCCTCCTACTGCCCCTGGGCGCGGTAGCGGGCCTCGGTGGCCTCCTTGGCCGGGCGCCACCAGGACTCGTTCTCGACGTACCAGTCGATGGTCTGCTTCAGGCCCTCGGCGAAGTCGGTGTGCGCCGGCCTCCAGCCCAGCTCGCGCTGGAGCTTCGTCGAGTCGATGGCGTAGCGGCGGTCGTGGCCGGGACGGTCGGCGACCCAGTCGAAGTCCTCGGGGTCGCGGCCCATGGCCTCGAGGATCATGCGCAGGACCGTGATGTTGTTCTTCTCGCCGTCGGCCCCGATGAGGTAGGTCTCCCCCATCTCGCCCTTCGTGAGGATGTCCCAGACGGCCGAGGAGTGGTCCTCGGTGTGGATCCAGTCGCGGACGTTCTCGCCGCGGCCGTAGAGCTTGGGGCGCACGCCGTCGATTATGTTGGTGATCTGCCTGGGGATGAACTTCTCCACGTGCTGGTAGGGGCCGTAGTTGTTGGAGCAGTTGGAGATCGTGGTGCGCAGGCCGTAGGTGCGGGTCCAGGCGCGCACGAGCATGTCGGAGCTCGCCTTGGTGCTCGAGTACGGCGAGGACGGGTGGTACGGCGTCTCCTCGGTGAACTTGGCGGGGTCGTCGAGCGCCAGGTCGCCGTAGACCTCGTCGGTGGAGACGTGGTGGTAGCGGATGCCGTGCTTGCGGACGGCCTCCAGGAGGCGGAAGGTGCCCTCGACGTTGGTGCGCAGGAAGGGCTCCGGGTCGGCGATGGAGTTGTCGTTGTGGCTCTCGGCGGCGTAGTGCACGATCGCGTCGTGGCCGGGGACGATCCTATCGAGCAGCTCCGCGTCGCAGATGTCACCGACGACGAGCTCGACCCTGTCCTCGGGCAGCCCCGCGATGTTCTCGGGGTTGCCGGCGTAGGTCAGCTTGTCCAGGACGGTGACGTGCACGTCGGGGTGGTTGTTGACCACGTAGTGCACGAAGTTGCTGCCGATGAAGCCGCAGCCGCCCGTGACGATGATATTCTTGGG
>NZ_JADNJQ010000006.1 GCF_015555045.1 Collinsella aerofaciens
CGACGGGAAACGAAAAAGCCCGGTTTAAAACCGGGCTCGAACAAACACGCCTATTGACAATGGCTTTCTCATATTAAAAGACCTTCGGAATTCCGAAGGCCTTTGCATTCACGATGGTGGAGACGAGGGGGATCGAACCCCTGACCTCTTGACTGCCAGTCAAGCGCTCTCCCAGCTGAGCTACGCCCCCGTGACGAGGAGATACTATAGGGGAAGTTGGCGCGGCGTGCAAGGACTTTTTTGGGTCAGTTTCTAAATGCCTATTGATATAGGTAAGCGATGGCGGTGCCGGTGCGGACTTGGATTGTGGCTGTTGATCTGACGACGTTGCTGATGCCCGTGTCGGCTAACAGGTCCAGGGGGCTGTGATCTAGTTCCCACTCTAGGCCGTGCTCGCTTACCTCGGTGTTGGGGGCTATGGCGATGATGGAGAACGTCTTGCCTTCGGCACCTTCGATGGTCCACGACTCGTCAGCGTGAAGAATACGGGCGACCACCTTGTCCTCGGCAATCCAGACTGCGGCGTCATCGTAGCCCGCGAGCAACCCTAGTACGGACAGGGCGATGTCGGGACGACCGCCGGTGGCGCAGGTCGCAACCACTTCGGCACCCGGCCAGCGACGGCGGACGGAATCGAGCGCCAGCGCCAGATCGGTATAGTCCTTGTATGGGTCGTGGCGCTCAACTTCAAAGTCGGTGGCGGCATCGACCAACGCACGACCCGCATCACTCACCGTGTCGGCATCCCCCACATACACGTCGCAGCCCAGGCCGGCACTCAGTAGCGCGTCGAGTCCACGGTCCACGGCGACAACGTAATCGCACTCCTTCGCTAGCCTACGCAACAGATCAGCGCTCGCCACCACGGGCGAGCCGCAGACTACAAGTACTTTGCAAGCCACAGCCCTCGCCTATCCCTCAAACGAAAGAACGCGGGCCAGATCCAGCTCCTCGTAGCTGTCGATAAAGATATCGCAGTTGGCGCGTACGTCGTCGCGCTTCATGCGGCCATGCGGGTCATAGATGCCCACACGCTTAAAGCCGGCGGTGCCAGAGCTCTTAAGGCCAAAGACGGCGTCCTCAAACACCCATGCGCACTCAAACTTGTGCCCATGACGCTCCTCCAGACGGCACAGCGCCAGCTCGTATACGTCGGGGAACTGCTTGGAACGACCTGCCTCGCCCGTGGTGGTCACAAACTCCATGTAGGCGTCGAGCCCGGCGCCAGCGAGCGCAGACTGCACCAGCTCGGCCGGCGTGGACGTAGCCACGCACATGGCAATGCCTGCCGCCTTCGCCTGCTCCAAAAACGCCAGGAGCCCCTCGCGCGGCGGCACCTTGGAGTAGCCATCGATCAGGATGTCGCTAAGCTCGCGATACAGCTCCTCGCCATTCGCGCCAATGCCCCACGTGTCGTGGTAGGCCTGGCACTCGTCCTCGAGCGACAAATGCTCAAACTGGGCAAAATCGTCGACCGTCACGTCGACACCGTGGCGGTGCAATAACTCGGGCTGGGCATAGGCCCAAACGGGCGTGCTATTTACCAGCGTGCCGTCGCAATCGAAAACAAAAGCAACCTTGGGAGCGGCGGTATGGGACATAAACGAACCTTTCGATATCAAATGGTAAACATCCTGCTAAAAACGTTTTACCAAACGTCAGCCAAACAATTTTGAAACCCAAATTGGTAAAACTGTCAAGAGTTTTACCACGTCAAATCTGCCAGTGGTATAAACATGTCGCTTACCGATTAAACGCCCCCGCAAATCCGCTTTCGTCCATAAAACTAACGCACAGGTGTTATCGTAGTTTCTGCCGAAAGTTCCACCGAGCACGCGAGGTGGAACGAATCACAGAAACTTCGCCGTCCCTTCGATTCGTGCAGCCTTGGACCTTTCGCATCTAGTCACCAAGGCAACACGCTGCCGCGTCATGATGGGATCAAACGTGAGCGATACAAAGCTAAAGCCAACGGCTAAAAAGCCCGCAACCCGCAAACCGGCTCCGCACACACCGGAGCTCTCCAAGGACGATGTCTACCTGTTTGGCATTGGAATGTGGGAGCGCAGCTGGGAAAAGATGGGCGCGCATCCCGACACGCAGCAGCGCACGCGCGGCTGGCGCTTTTGCGTTTGGGCGCCCGACGTAAAGAGTGTCCATGTCATTGGTGAATTTAACGACTGGGATGAGCAGGCCAACCCGCTGGTGCCCGTGCATACGAGCGCTATTTGGGAAGGCTTTATTCCTGGCGCCGAGCAGGGTCAGCTCTATAAATATCTTATTGAGACCAACGAGGGTGAAAAGCTCTACAAGGCCGATCCGTATGCCTTTAAGGCCGAGTGCCCTCCGGGTACCGCGAGCGTGCTGTGGACCCTCGATGGCTACAAGTGGAACGACGCCGCGTGGCTCAAGCGCCGCGCCAGCCACAACCACATGTCGCAGCCGCTCAACATCTACGAGGTGCATATTGGCTCGTGGAAGCGCCACGGCGACACGCCACAGGGCGAGCCCGACGAGTACGGCAACTACCCCGGCCCCATGGATCCTTTCCCCGCGCAGCGCGGCGAGTTCTACACCTACGACGACTTGTCGGTGGAGCTCGTGGACTACGTGCGCGACATGGGCTACACGCATATCGAGGTCATGCCGCTCATGGAGCACCCCTTCGATGGCTCCTGGGGCTACCAGACGACCGGCTACTATGCCGCCACGTCGCGCTACGGCAACCCGCAGCAGCTCATGCACTTTATCGATGCGTGTCACGAGGCGGGCATCGGCGTGATCATGGACTGGGTGCCCGGCGGCTTTTGTGCCGACTCCCACGGCCTTGCCACCTTTAACGGCCACATGCTGTTTGAGCACGAGATTCACCCCAACTGGGGCACGCACAAGTTTGACTTCGCTCGCGGCGAGGTCCGCTCCTTCCTGGTCTCCAACGTGCTGTACTGGCTCGAGAACTTCCACGTTGACGGCATTCGCATGGACGGCGTGTCCAGTATGCTGTACCTCAACTTTGGCATCGACGATCCGGGTCAAAAGAAGTTCAACAAGTACGGTACCGAGGAGGACCTGGACGCCAGCGCGTTCATTCGCCAGGTCAACTGCGCCGTTGAGGCTCACTTCCCCGACGTGATGATGATGGCCGAGGAGTCCACCGCGTGGCCGCTCGTGACCTACCCGCCGCAGGACGGCGGCCTGGGCTTCCACTACAAGTGGGACATGGGCTGGATGAACGATACCCTGCACTACATGCAGACCGATTTTCCGTGGCGCCCCGGCAACCACGGGCTGCTCACGTTCTCCATCATGTATGCCTTTACCGAGAACTTTATCTGCCCGCTGAGCCACGACGAGGTCGTGCACGGCAAGTGCTCGCTCATCGGCCGCATGCCGGGCGACTGGTGGCGCCAGTTTGCCGGCCTGCGCACGCTGGCTTTCTACCAGATGACGCATCCCGGTGCCAAGCTCAACTTTATGGGCAACGAGATCGGCCAGTTTATTGAGTGGCGCTACTACGAGTCCATCCAGTGGTTCCTGACCGAGGAATACGAGACCCATCGTCATCATCAGGCGTTTATCAAGGCGCTCAACCACCTGTACACCGCCGAGCCCGCCCTGTACGAGCGCGGCTACACCGACGACGGCTTCACCTGGATCGACGCTGACAACTCCAAGCAGTCCATCGTGAGCTTTGTACGCCAGGGCGAGGACGTCGATGACGACCTGGTGATCCTGATCAACTTTGACCCGGCGAGCTACGAGAGCTTCCGCGTGGGCGTGCCGCGCGAGGGTGACTGGGAGGTCATCTTTGACTCTGACCGTCCCGAGTTTGGCGGCAGCGGCTATGCCGGTGAGGAGCCCTACACCTGCTCGAGCGAGCCCTATCCCTGGAACGGGCAGATGGACTCCATCGAGATTAAGGTGCCCGGCCTGGCTGGCGTGGTGCTTAAGCGCCGCGGTCCCAGCAGCTATAAGCCGCCCGTGGTCGAGGAGCCCAAGAAGGCGACGCGCAAACGTACGTCCTCGGTAAAGCCCAAGTCCGCGGCTGCTAAGAAGGCTCCGGCTAAGGCGAAGGCTGCCAAGGCTTCGGCCAAGTCCAGCACGGCCAAAAAGGCAGCCACCAAAAAGGCTGCTCCCAAGGCCAAGGCAGGTGCTGTTAAGACTCCTGCTAAGAAAGCGTAACAAAGGCGTTACCTCTGCATTTACCCGCCCCGCCGGGCGTAGGATACAAGTCATAACCGTTCCGGGAGAAACATCCCCGGGGGAAAGGAACGTATGAATAAGATCTTCGACAACAAGCAGGAGTTTACCGAGCTCTATCGCGATGCCGTCATGAGCATTAGCGGCAAGAGCGTCGAGGCCGCCAGCGACCTCGACCGCTTTAACGCCCTGGCCAAGCTCGTGGCCGAGAAGGCCCGCACCGTTGCCACCAAGAGCGACGCCCGTGCGGCCGCCGAGGGCAAGAAGCGCGTGTACTACTTCTCGATCGAGTTTTTGATCGGCCGCCTGCTCGACAACTACCTGCTCAACTTTGGCGTGCGCGACATGGTCGCCGAGGCGCTCGACGACATGGGCTTTGACCTGTCCGTCATCGAGAACCAGGAGCCCGATCCGGCTCTGGGCAACGGTGGTCTGGGCCGTCTGGCCGCGTGCTTCCTGGATTCTATGGCAGCCGAGGGCATTGCCGGCTACGGCAACGGTATGCGCTACCGCTACGGCCTGTTTAAGCAGGAGATCGTCAACGGCAGCCAGGTCGAGGCCACCGACGAGTGGCTCACCCACGGCTATCCCTGGGAGGTCCGCCGTCAGGACAAGGCCGTGACCATTAAGTTTGGTGGCCACGTCGAGGGCTTTGAGGAGAACGGCCGCACGTTCTACCGCACGGTGGACACGCAGGACATCCTGGCCGTCCCATATGACATCCCCGTTGTGGGCTATGCCGGCGAGACCGTCAACAAGCTGCGCGTCTGGGCCGCAGAGCCGGTCGAGGAGCACTTCGATCTGGAGGCCTTCAACCGCGGCGACTACGCCCTGGCCGACGCCGAGCGCGCCGAGGCCGAAGCCATCAGCGCCATCCTCTACCCCAACGACGCCGGCGAGCACGGCCGTCTGCTGCGCCTGAAGCAGGAGTACCTGTTTGTCTCGGCCGGCATCTACAGCCTGCTCGACACCTTTGAGAAAGAGCACGGCGCGAACTGGGAGCTGCTGCCGCTGTTTGTGGCCATCCATACCAACGATACCCACCCCGCCATGTGCGGCCCCGAGCTCATGCGTATCCTCATCGACGAGAAGAAGCTCGAGTGGGACGACGCCTGGAACATCGTGACGCAGGTCGTGAGCTACACCAACCACACCATCCTGCCCGAGGCCCTGGAGAAGTGGCCCATCGGCACGTTCTCCAAGCTCCTCCCCCGCGTGTACCAGATCATCGACGAGATCAGCCGTCGTTGGCACGAGTCGTTCGACACCACGCAGGAGGGCTGGCAGGAGCGTCTGCGCCAGACTGCCATCCTGTGGGACGGCGAGATTCGCATGGCCAACCTGTCCGTGATCTGCAGTCACAGCGTTAACGGCGTGGCCAAGATCCACTCCGACATCATCAAGAACATTGTGCTCAAGGACTTCTACGCCCTGACGCCCGAGAAGTTCAACAACAAGACCAACGGTATCTCGCACCGTCGCTTCTTTGCCGAGGCCAACCCCACCTATGCCAAGCTCGTGACCGAGGCCATTGGCGACGGCTGGCTGAGGGACGCCTTTGAGCTGGAGAAACTCAAAGAGTTCCAGAACGACAGCGAGTTCCTGAAGGCCGTGGGTGCCTCCAAGCGCGCCAACAAGGAGCGTCTGGCCGCCTACGTTAAGGCCGAGACCGGTCTGGTCATTGACCCCAACACCGTCTTCGATGTTCAGGTGAAGCGCTTCCACGCCTACAAGCGTCAGCTCATGAACATCATGAAGGTGATGGACGTCTACAACCGTCGCATCGCCGACCCCAACTTCCACGTGACGCCGACGACCTTCATCTTTAGCGGCAAGGCTGCCTCGAGCTACACCTTCGCCAAGGAGACCATCCGCCTCATCAACTCCGTCGCCGAGGTCGTCAACAACGACCCACGCGTCAACGAGGTCATGAAGGTCTGCTTTATCCCCAACTTCCGCGTGAGCAACGCCCAGCTCATCTACCCCGCCGCCGAGATCTCTGAGCAGATTTCGACCGCCGGTAAGGAGGCCTCGGGCACGTCCAACATGAAGCTCATGATGAACGGCGCCATTACGCTAGGCACCCTCGACGGCGCCAACATCGAGATCGCCGATCTGGCCGGCCGCGAGAACGAGGCCATCTTTGGCCTGACCGCTCCCGAGGTCGAGCAGCTCTGGGCGTCTAACAGCTACTTTGCGTGGGATACCCTCAACGGCGACCGCGAGCGTCTGGGCCGCGTGATGGACGAGCTAAAGGACAACACCTTTGCGGGGCTTTCGGGCAACTTCGAGAGCATCTACAACGAGCTCATGAACAACAACGACCCCGACCTGGTCATGGCCGATTTCCGCAGCTATGTGGATGCGTGGGAGAAGCTTACTGGCAGCTACGGCGACCAGGAGACCTGGAACCGCAAAGCACTGCTCAACACCGCCTCGAGCGGCTGGTTCTCGAGCGACCGCACCATTCGCGAGTACCGCGACGAGATCTGGCACGCGTAAAGGCGTGCGAGTTCCCTTTGCCAGCACGGCATTACTCGACGGGCGCGACCGAGCGCCGCGCCCGTCGCTAATGGGTTTAGGAACATCGATGACAGAAGGAGAAATCGATGAGTAAGAAAGAATGCATCGCGATGCTCCTCGCAGGAGGACAGGGCAGCCGATTGGGGGCACTCACCCAAAAGATCGCTAAGCCGGCGGTTAGCTTTGGTGGCAAGTTCCGCATTATCGACTTTTCGCTGTCCAACTGCTCCAACTCGGGCATCGACACGGTGGGCGTTCTGACGCAGTATCGCCCCTACCTGCTGCATGCCTATGTGGGATCCGGCGAGGCCTGGGATCTGGACAGCCGTGACGGCGGCGTGTCGATCCTGCCGCCGTACGAGACGCAGACCGGCGGCGCCTGGTATGCGGGCACGGCCGACGCCATTACGCAAAACCTCGACTACATCAAGGCCAACGACCCCAAGTACGTCCTGATTCTTTCCGGCGACCATCTGTATCGCATGGATTACCGCAAGATGCTCAAGACGCACATCGAGAACAACGCCGACCTCACGGTGAGCGTTATGCCCGTGCCGTGGGAGGAGGCCAGCCGTTTTGGCATCCTGACCACCGACCCCGAGGACGGCCGCATCACCAAGTTCACCGAGAAGCCCGATAAGCCCGATTCGAACCTCGCGTCAATGGGCATCTACATCTTCTCGGCCGACGTGCTGATCGAGGCGCTCGAGGAGGACGCTCTGGACCAGCGCTCGAGCCACGACTTTGGCAAGGACATCATCCCCAAGCTGCTCGGCGAGGGCAAGCGCCTGTACAGCTACGAGTTCCACGGCTTTTGGAAGGACGTCGGCACCATCGCCAGCTTCCACGAGACCTCGATGGACCTGCTGGGCAACAACCCCGAGTTCGATCTGTTTGACAAGAACTTCCCCATCATGTCCAACATCACCACGCGTCCGCCGCACTACATTGGCCCGGACGGCCGCCTGGACGACTGCCTGGTCTCCAACGGCTGCAAGATCTACGGCACCGCTCGCCACTCGATCCTTTCGACCGATGTCATCATCGAGGAGCGTGCGGTGGTCGAGGACTCCGTGCTGCTGCCGGGTGCGCATGTTAAGAGCGGCGCGCACATCTGCCGCGCTATTTTGGGCGAGAACTCCACGGTCGAAGAGGGCGTGAAGCTCGGCTCTGTCGATACCACCAAGGATACGGCCGTCGTTGGAAATGACGTCGTTATCGGGAAGGGGGAATGATCCGATGATCAATCGCAAGGCCATCGGTTATATCACCGCTAACTACTCTTCGACTTACGGCAGCGTGCTGCTCAAGGACCGCCCCATCGCGTCCGTTCCGTTTTTGGGCCGCTACCGCCTGATCGACTTCCCGCTGTCCAACATGATGAATGCCGGCATCAAGACCGTCGGCGTCGTCATGCCGGGCAACTACCGCTCGCTGATCGACCACGTGGGCTCGGGCAAGGACTGGGGCCTGGACCGCAAGAAGGGCGGCCTGTTCATGGTGCCCGGCAACGCGTATGGCACCACTAAGGGCGGCATGCGCTTCTTGCTGCGCGACATCATCTCCAACAAGACGCTGTTCCAGCGATCGGACAAGCCCTATGTTGTGATGATGGGCACCAACATCATCTTTAACATGGACCTCAACACCATCATCGACGCGCACGAGAACTCCGGCGCCCAGATGACCGTGGTGTACTGCAAGGCCACGCGCAACGTCGATGACGAGACCAAGCTCGAGATTAACGAGAACGGCCGCCTGACGGGCGTGAGCGCCGGCGTCGTGTACGGCGACAACGCCTCCATGGACTGCTGCATCGTCAACCGCGAGACGCTGCTCGAGATTATCGATCACTACCAGGCCGCCGACTATCTGGACCTGCTCGAGGCACTCCAGGGCGACTTTGGCAACATCGACGTGTGCAGCTACGAGTACAAGAGCGAAGTCGTGGGCGTGTTTAGCGAGAAGTCGCTCTATCGCCGTAGCATGGACCTGCTCGACCAGACCGTGGCCGACCAGCTCTTTGACCCCGAGCGCCCGATCCTGACCAAGGCTCACGACGTGCCGCCTTCGCGCTATGCGACCGGCAGCCACGCGTGCAACTCGATCATCTCGGCCGGCTGCATCATCAAGGGCACCGTGCGCAACTCGATCCTGTCGCGCGGCGTCGTGGTCGAGGAAGGCGCCTCCGTGACCAACTCGATCATCAACCAGAGCTGCATCATCAAGAGCGGCGCCCGTGTTGAGAACGCTATCCTGGACAAGAACAACGTGGTTCCCATCAACACCGAGCTTCGCGGCACGCCCGAGAACATCCTGGTGCTGGGCAAGGCTCCGTTAACTTCTGATACCACGATCGTGCGTTAACGTTGGTACCGCAACATCGCACGTAACATGCAGAATAGCCGCCCGGTTCGCGCCAGGCGGCTATTCTCGAATAACAACATGGGAGACAATATGGCTGATTCCAGCAAAAAGATGCAGATCGTGTTTGCCTCGGCCGAGTGCGCGCCGTTTGTGAAGACCGGTGGCCTGGGCGACGTGGCGGGTTCGCTGCCAGCGGCGCTTGTGCGCGCCGGCGCCGAAGTCATCGTCATGGTGCCCAAGTACGCCACCATCAAGGACGAGTACAAGGCGCAGATGGAGCACTTCTCCGACTTTTACGTGAGCCTGGGTTGGCGCAACGAGTACTGCGGGCTTGAGAAGCTCGAGCACGACGGCGTCACCTATATGTTTATCGACAACGAGCGGTACTTTGCGCGCGACTATCCGTACGGCTTCTTTGACGACGGCGAGCGTTTTGCGTTCTTCTCCAAGGCCATCACCGAGAGCCTGCAGCACCTGCCGGCCGGCTTTGAGTGCGACATCCTGCACTGCAACGACTGGCAGACGGCACTGGCGCCCGTGTTCTTGCGCGAGTTCTACCAGGGCCTGCCGCTGTACGATCGCGTCAAGACCGTCTTCTCGATCCACAACGTGGCTTTCCAGGGCCAGTTTAGCGACACCGTGATGGAGGACATCCTGGGCGTGGCGCATATTCCGGCGGCCGCCTCGCAGCTGCGTTGCGACGCCTGCAGCATTAACTACATGCTGGGCGCCCTGCGCTATGCCGACGCCATCACTACGGTGAGCCCTACCTATGCCAACGAGATCCAGACGCCCGAATTTGGTGAAGGCCTGGACGGCGTTCTGCGCGAGCGTTCGTACGCGCTGCAGGGCATTTTGAATGGCATCGACGTCGCGGGCTTTGACCCGGCGACCGACAAGCGCATTGCCGCCAACTACACCGTCGAGGACCGTTCTGGCAAGGCCGTGTGCAAGGCCAAGCTGCAGGAGGAACTGGGCCTCGAGGTTCGCGACGACCGTCCGCTCATGGTGATGGTCACGCGCCTGACGCGCCAGAAGGGCATGGATCTGGTCATGTACGCGCTCGACCGCATCCTGTCCGGCGGCGTGCAGGTGGCGGTGCTGGGCACCGGCGACCGCGACTACGAGGACGGCCTGCGCTACTTCCAGGACAAGTACCCCGGCAACATGGCCGCACGCATCGAGTTCGATCCGGCGCTGTCGCAGCGCATGTATGCTGCTGCCGACATGTTCCTGATGCCTTCGAAGTTTGAGCCCTGCGGCCTGTCGCAGATCATCGCCATGCGCTACGGCACGCTGCCGATTGTTCGCGAGACCGGTGGCCTGAAGGACACCGTGCAGCCGTACAACGAGTTTACCGGCGAGGGCACGGGCTTCTCGTTTAGCAACTTTAACGGCGACGAGATGGGCGATGCGGTATTCCGCGCGGCGCGTCTGTTCTGGGATAACCGCGACGCCTGGAACCAGCTGGTCACGCAGGCCATGAGCCAGGACTTTAGCTGGACGCGCTCGGCCGATAAATATCTGGACCTGTACTTCTTTATGCACCCGGAGATTGAGCGCCCGGCGGCGGTTGTCGACGAGCCTGAGGCTGCACCTGATCCGGTGGCCGCAGAGGAGCCCAAGGCCGAGGAGAAGCCGGTTGAAGCTGAGCCCGCAAAGGCCGAGCCTGAGGTGAAGGCTGAGGTTGCTCCTGAGGCAGAGACCGAGGTCAAGCCCGCTGCAAAGCCCGCAGCTAAGAAGACCACGACTCGCAAGACGACGGCCAAGAAGGCTACGACAACCAAGACTGCCGCCACCAAGACCGCCGCAGCAAAGACGACTGCTGCCAAGGCAACGACCACGCGCAAGCGCACGACCGCCGCTGCTAAGAAGGCCGCAGAAGCCGAGGCTGCTCCCGAGGTAAAGGCCGAGGTCGCTGATGCCAAGCCGGCCGCCAAGGCTCCGGTAAAGACCGCTGCCAAGAAGACGACCACGACCAAGACCACGACCGCCAAGAAGGCCACGGCTACGAAGTCGACAACGACCAAGGCCGCTGCGACGAAGGCTGCTACGAAGACCACTACGAAGGCTGCTGCAAAGCCCGCCGTCAAGGTCGAGGAGGCGGGTGCCGAGCCCAAGGCCGAGGCAAAGCCGGCCGCCAAGACCACCACGCGCAAGCGCGCTACGACGACGGCCAAAAAGGCCACGACCAAGGCCGCTGCTCCCAAGGCAGAGGCTACGGCCGAGGACAAGCCCGCAGTAAAGGCCGAGCCGGCACCGAAGGCCGCTGAGGTCAAGACCGCTCCGAAGGCTACTGCAAAGACCGAGCCCGCCAAGGAGACCCCGGTCTCCCCCGCCGCTCCGGCAGAGAAAAAGGCTCCGTCCAAGAAGACGTCCGTCCGCAAGGCCACGGCCACCCGCAAGCGCCGCTAGCCCACAGACGATCCAAAACCTAATCAAACCCTATGTAAGGGGCGCTCCAACCGGGCGCCCCTTCTCTGTAGGTAGTTGGTAAAACGATTTTCTAGGACAACCGTTCGCCGATGGTAAACGGATGTTGTTTATACAGCGTGTGTACAACAGATATACTTACATCCTGTGCGTAAAGCCCATGGCCAGCAGGCCATGATTCTATTGAACTGGACCGTAATATGAGATTGATACACAACAGCCGTCTGCCGCAGTTTCGCACTCCGTTTGGCGCTGTGACCACAGGAACTACCCTTTCGCTCTCCGTGATTCTGGAGGATGCCGATCCTGCGCAGGCAACGCTTACGCTGCGCACCTGGGTCGATGAGATCGGTGAGTCTCGGTATCCCATGACGCACGAGGGCGACGGCATATTTACCGTAGAGCTTGAGTGCACCGAGCCCTGTCTCATCTGGTACAGCTTTATCTGCAATATCGAGGGCCAGCCCGAGGTTCGTCTGGGCGCACCACAGGGCCGCACCGGCGGCGAGGGCGTAACCTACGATTACGCAGAGGTGCCGTCATTCCAGGTCACCGTCTACAAGCACCGCGAAGTTCGACCCGAGTGGTACGAGCGCGGAATGGTCTACCAGATCTTCCCCGATCGCTATGCCCGCGACGAGCACTGGCGCGAGCGCACGCTGGCCGAGGTCGAAAAACCGCGCAACGGAATCCAGCGCCGCATGGTCGAGGACTGGAACGAGCCGCCTGTGTACGAGCGCGCCGAGGACGGCTCCATAAAGACTTGGGACTTTTACGGCGGATCGCTCAAGGGCATTCAGGAAGACCTGCCTCGCATCGCCGAGCTGGGCTTTACAGCCATCTACCTCAACCCCATTTTTGAAGCCGCGAGCAACCACCGCTACGACACCGCCGATTACACCAAGATCGATCCGATTCTGGGCACCGAGCAGGACTTTACCGAGTTGTGCGAGGCGGCCGAGAAGCTCGGCATTTCCATCATCCTGGACGGTGTCTTCAACCATACGGGCGACGACTCGATCTATTTTAACCGCTACGGCAACTACCCCGGCGTGGGCGCGTGGCAGAGCGAGGATTCGCCGTATCGCGATGCGTTTTATTTCCACGAGGACGGCTCGTACGACTGTTGGTGGGGCGTGGGCAATATGCCCGCCATCAATGAGAGTTCCGAACTGGTACGCGAGCGGCTCCTGGGCAAGGACGGCGTCATTCGTAAATGGCTGCGCGCCGGCGCTCACGGCTGGCGCCTGGATGTGGCCGACGAGCTTTCCGATGATTTCCTAGCCGAGATCAAAAAGGCCGTGCTCGCCGAGAAGCCCGACGCGCTGCTGCTCGGCGAAGTCTGGGAAGACGCCTCCAACAAGATCAGCTACGGCCATCTGCGTCGCTATCTGCAAGGCTTCGAGCTCGACTCGGCCATGGATTACCCCTTCCGCGACATGGTCATCGGCTTTTTGATGGGCTACAAAAACGCCTACCAAGCTGCCGAGGATATTGAGACCCTACGCGAGAATTATCCGCGCGAGGCCCTATCCTGCGCGCTCAACCTGCTGTCGAGCCACGACCGCCCACGTATCATCTCGGTGCTCGGCGGCGGCCCCGACGAGTCGCAACTACCTGAGAGCGAGCGCAGCAAGTGGCGCCTGGACGAGAACTCCATGGGCCTGGCCAAGAGTCGTTTTTGGCTCGCGACGCTCATGCAGATGACGTTCCCGGGCGTTCCCTCAATCTATTACGGTGACGAGTACGGCTTGGAGGGTCTCACCGATCCGGGTAATCGCCGCACCATGCCGACCAAGGAAGACCTGCACGACTTCGATACGTTCGCGATCGTCAAGAACGCATCTGCTGTGCGCCGCGCGCTGCCGTTTATGATCGACGGTGAAATCAAGGCCTTCGCGCTCAATGACGAAGTACTCGCCTATACGCGCACCGGTAAAGACGGCGAGTCCGCGACGGTTATCATCAACCGTAGCCTGCGCAATTCACATCGCGTGACGATTCCAGCGCTCGGCGAATGTACGAGCGATGTGATCAGCGGTCACGAGTGCGAGATCCACAGCGGTACGGTCACGCTCGATCTGTATCCGCTGGGCTCGTCGATCATCTATCACCATGCCGAGCAGCGCCTGCAGGAGCCGCTCGATCACGGTGCGGGTGTTGTGTGCCATATCACATCGGTGCCGACCGACGAAGGCAAGCCCGGTACGATCGGCGCGCCCACGCGTCGTTTTATCGACCATCTGGCCGCCATGGGCATGCGCTACTGGCAGGTTCTCCCCGTCAACCCCACGGACTTCTTCCGCTCCCCTTACGCCGGTCCTTCGGCCTTTGCAGGCAATATCGACCTGCTACCCGAGAGTCACGAGGAGCTGGCCGCCGACTTTGAGACTTGGAAGGCCCGCGGCGGCGAAGATGCCGATCCGTTGTACACAGCGTTTAAACATCGCAATGCCGATTGGCTCGAGAAATACTGCGTCTATATGGCCGTCAAAAAGTACTTTGAAGGCGAGTCGCGCCACGATTGGCCGGCAGATGTCGCGCGCTACAACGAGCATCTGATCGACGACAAGCGCTTCCATAACGAGGCCGAGCTGCAGGCGTACATGCAGTACCGCTTTGACCTGGCTTGGTGCGAGCTCATGAACTATGCGCACAAGAAGGGCATCGAGGTCATCGGCGATATTCCTATGTACGTGTCCGACGATTCGGCAGACGCGTGGAGCGAACCCGAGAACTTCTGGCTGTCCGATACCGGCAAGGCGATTGAGATTTCCGGTGCGCCGCCCGACAACTTTGCACCCGAGGGCCAGGTGTGGGGCAACCCGACGTTCCGCTGGGACCACATGAAGCAGAACGGCTATAGTTGGTGGATGGATCGCCTGCGCCGCGCGTTCTCGCTCTACGACCGCGTGCGTCTGGATCACTTCCTGGGATTCCACAGCTATTACAGCATTCCCGCGGGCAAGGCATGCGCCGACGGCCGCTGGCTGGCGGGCCCGGGCAAGGACCTGTTCCAGACCGCCTATGACGAACTGGGTCCGCTCAACTTTATCGCTGAGGACTTGGGCTATCTGACGCCCGGTGTTCGCGCCATGGCATCGACCTGCGGTTTCCCCGGCATGGACGTGCTGGAGTTTAGCGACTACGACGTTCGTTGCGGTGTGCATCCCACGCCCGGCAAGATTCTGTACACCTCGACGCACGATACGTCGACGCTGGCCGGTTGGTGCACCCGTACCTTTGCGGGCGGCGATGAACCGAGCGGTGTTGAGGTGGCGGCCAAGCTGATGAGCGACGCGCTGGCAAGCGACGCTCCCCTGGTGATGATGCCACTGCAGGATGTCCTGGGGCTTGGCGACGACGCGCGCATGAACGTTCCGGGCGTGGCCACGGGCAACTGGACCTGGCAGGCTGACGAGGCGGACATTGCAGCCGCCGAGAACAAAACCGCACAGCTCCTGCGCAACAACCATAGATTCTGGGGCGAAGCGTGATAAAACCCCCGATATAGGGTACAGTTACAGACGTTTGAATTTATGCGGGCAGAGTAATCTGCCCGCTTTGTGCTGAAAAGGAAGTATTATGGCGCGCTACGATTACAAGTGCTCGAGCTGCGGCAACGTGTTTGAGGTTGAGCATCCCATGTCCGAGACTCCCGAGGTCGTGTGCCCCAGCTGCGGTGCCCCGGCGGCCAAGACGTTCTCGGCCAGCGGCATTAAATTTGAGGGCAGCGGTTTCTACAACACCGATCAACGAAGCGGCGGCTCCAGTACCAACGCCACCAGTGGCTGCTGCGCCAACTGCCCGCATAGCCGCTAGGAACCAAACAGCCCCGCGACCGACACCGATCGAGGGCTGCCTCTTTCTGTTGCAGGTAGCTCTATGAGTTGCGGTGAAATAAGGACTGTTTGGCGGGCTTAAGCCGCTATTCAATCCCTATTTCACCGCAAATTAGTAGTTAGTTGCGGACCAGCCTGGCGCAGAAGTGGCCGTCGTAGGAGTCGGCGTTTACAGGGACGCTTTGGAAGATGCCTCGATCGTTCTGGCGTACGGATACGAGCTTCTTGGCCTGATCGAACTCGGGAAGTTGCAGAATCTGTGCATCGGAGAGCGGCGACACGCTAAAGCCGGCACCCTCGGGAGAAGCGAGAAACGCTTCCACCACCTGCGTGTTCTCCTCGTCGAAGACAGAACACGTCGCATAGATGAGCTCGCCGCCGGCAACCACGCGCGCAGCGGCCTCTTTGAGCATCGTAAGCTGCAGTTTGGGCAGCTCAACCGTCACATCCTTTTCGGTCAGACGCCACGGAATCTCGGGATGACGACGCATGGTTCCGGTGCCCGAGCACGGCGCATCGATAAAGACCGTGTCGAACTTAACCGGCTCGCCGAGCATGGCATCAAACGATGTGAGCACCTCATCAAGCTCGCAAGCATCGCCCGAGACCGTGCGAACACCCGTAATACCCGCCTTATGCAGGCGCGCGAGATTCTGATCACATTTACGATCATGCAGGTCAAGCGCCGTATGCTGACGTTCATAGCCCACACGCTTGGCCTGACACATCATCACATAGGTCTTGGTGCCACGACCGGCACCAATCTCAAGGCAGCTTCCAGGGCGCGTGGCTGCCGTGGCGATAAGCTGCGCGTTGAGATCAGATGCCACCGCGGCAGCACGCTCAAACACACCCGAAGCAACGGTAACCTGGGCATCAACCGGGGCATGGCAGCCCGGGAAGACAGGCGCGACGAGCTGCGAGATATACGGATCAGGCTTAGTCGTAAAGGCGTTCTCATGCAAAGCCAGCGGCGCAGGTGCCAAGTTACCGGCAAAGTTGAGCGCACCCTCTGGCGTGTCAAACGAAGCCATAATACGAGCGCACAGCCAACGCGGCAGACCCATCAGGCGCGACAGACGTACCAGGCGTCGCTCAGACTCATCCACATCGGATGCCGTAGCAAAGTCCTCAACATTGTTCGCAACCTTATGCAGTACAGCATTGGCCAAGCCAGCGGCGGACTTAGCACCGCAGCGAACCAGCTCAACACCCTGACTTACGGCGACGCGGCCAGGCGTATGCAGATAGAGCATCTCGAAGGCCGAGATACGAAGCGCCATGCGAACACGCGGCGCAACCTTTTTAGGCTTATCGAGAAACTGGTCGAGCAGCTCGTCCAAAATACCCTGCGTGGCGGCCACACCAAGCGCCAAGCGGGCGGCAAAAGCGGAATCGCGCTGATCAATAGCCTTGGCCGATGCGCGAGAGGACAGCACGTCGCGCGCATACATGCCGCGGCGATCGGCCTCCATCAGCACATCGAGCGCAAGCTTACGCGCGGGAGACAACTTGCTCATGACAAAACACCCCAGATAAGATCGGCGCCCTGCAGGCCAGCAGCCCAAGCAGAAGCGGCCATAGCACGCTTGCCATCAGGCTTAACCTCGAGCAGCTCAACCGAACCATCGTTAAGACCCAGGTAAACACGCTTGGCCTTAACGAGAACCTGATCCTCGCCAAGCGACACATCAGCCGGCGCAGCATCGAGCACGCGCACGGTCTTGCCGGCAATCACGCAACGAGCAGGCGCGGTATCGGACGAGGCCAGCACATGACGCACGCAATCAAGCGCCGTCATTTGCGGATCCAGACGCATCTCCTTCTTGGAAATCTTGGCAGCATGGGTAACGAGTGCCTCATCCTGCTCAGTCCACACGGCGGTGCCATCGGCAACAGAAAGAAGCGTATCGGCAAGCAGTTTGCCGCCAAGCTCACCAAGCTCCATGGTCAGCGCCTCAGCATGCTTACCGGCAACCGAGGTCGAGGCCTGTGCGCAATAAGCGCCGGTATCCACGCCATGCCCAATACGCATAATGGAAACGCCAGCAACCTCATCACCAGCGAGAATCGCACGCTGAATAGGAGCAGCCCCTCGCCAACGAGGCAGCAAGGACGCATGAACATTCACAATGCCAAGCGGCGCCATATTCAAGACCTCATCAGGCAAAATACAACCATAGGCAGCCACGCAGAAAATGTCAGCCTGGGCAGCCTGGAGCGCCTCAACAACCTCGGCCGTCATACGATTAGCTTCAACAACCGGCAACCCCAGCTCAAGCGCCTTAGCCTTAACAGGAGAAGGCTCAAGCTTCTTACCACGCCCACGAACAGCATCAGGACGAGTAACAACAAGCGCAATCTCATTCCCAGCCGCAACAAGCGAAGTCAACGAAGGCACAGCAAAATCAGGCGTACCCATAAACACAATACGCATAAAGGACGTCTCCCCTCAACCAAAGCCGAGACGGCTACAAATAACAGCGGAAAGCCAAGTACCCAGCCCATCCGCAAGAACAGTCAACAAGAACAAATATACCCAAAACCAAAAAAAAGAGCCGCAATAAAAGCAGCTCTTCCAACAAAGCAATTATCAGAGAAGACGCCCCTCCCTGACCCAACGGCACCCGGGCGAACCGAGCCAGAACAACGCAGTCCCCGGTGCTGAGCGCCCACATATCGTCCCGCGCGCAGTTTCGCAGCGCAGCGAGAATGTTTGAGCACGGGATGATATGTGGGCGCTCAGCACCGGGGACGGTGGGACCTACTCTGTCTCGCCCGGTCGAGCGCCGCGGGCCAGGGCGTCCTGGTACTCCTTGACTGCCTTGATGCGCTGCATCGGCTTCAGTCGCTCGAACATGGTGTTACCGTGCAGGTGATCGATCTCGTGCTGCAGGCACACGCAGAACAGATCGCCCGTGGCCTCATAGCGAATAAGGTTGGCATCCAAGTCGTACGCCTCGACGACGACATGGTCGGGACGCTCGATCTCGCAGCTAATGCCAGGAATGGAAAGGCAGCCCTCGCTAAACGGCACCAGATGGTCACTCTGCTCAACAATGACAGGGTTAATGAGCACGTACGGATCATAGTCGCTCTTGTCGCTGTAGTCGCAGTCGATGGTGACGAGCTGAATGAGCTCACCGATCTGCGGGGCAGCCAGGCCGCAGCCGCCGTTCTCAAACATCATCTTCTTCATCTTCTCGGCAAGCGCCTCGATTGCCGGGGTGATCTCCTCGATGACGGCGCACTCCTGGCGCAGACGAGGGTCGGGCGACAGTACGATTCCGTTGGCTTCCATGGCCATCCTTTCGGATTGTTACATCAAATCATAGGCGTCGACATCAACGCTCACGCTCACGCCGCGCACGGAGCCCGCTTCTTTGAGACAGGCGTCGATATCATCAGAGATATGGTACCCCACGGGCGACTTCACAAGCAGATGGAAGCGGTAACGGTCCTTGGCTCTCTCGATTACACACGAAGCCGGGCCCAGCACCTGCGGCACGGCGCTCCCCGCCCGCAAAAAGTTGGGCGCGGAGACATGCCAGCGGCGCTTGAGGAGCTTCGCGATGCGTCCGATGTAATCCTGCGCGTCGTCTCGGCTCGCCGACCACACCAAAATGTTGACCAAGCGAACAAACGGCGGGTACAGCGCGTCGCGGCGCTGGTCCAGGTCGTAGTCGGTAAAGATCGAACGGTCGTGCTCAGCGACAGCGCGAATGACCGGATCTTCGGGCAGGTAGGTCTGGATGATCACCTCACCGGGGCGATCGCCGCGGCCGGCGCGGCCCGCAACCTGCTCCAGCAAGTCGTAGGCGCGCTCTCCTGCGCGGAAGTCCGGCAGCTTGAGGGCGAAATCGGCATTGACCACGCCCACGAGCGTGACCTCGGGAAAGTCGAGGCCCTTGGCGATCATCTGGGTGCCCAACAGCACCGCACAATCGGCGGCATCGAACTGCTCGAGCAGCTTTTTGTGCGCATCCTTGCCGCGCGTGGAATCGGCATCCATGCGAATAATGGCGACGTCCTCGGGAAGCATCTGGTGCAGCGCGTCCTCGATCTGTTGAGTGCCCAGACCCATTTTTGCCAGGTAGCGACTGCCACATTTGGGGCAACGGCTCGTGGGCGCGGGATACGGCTGCACGCGCCAAGACGAACCGCAGGTGTGGCACTGCAGTGTATGGGTGCGCTCGTGATACGTAAGCGCGGTGGAGCAGTGGTTACAGGTGGGGACGCAGCCGCATTCGCGGCACATCAGGAACGGCGCAAAGCCGCGGCGGTTATGCAGCAGCACAGCCTTCTCGCGCCGCTCAACAACGCGCTCCAGACCTTCCATGAGCGGTTTTGAGAACATGGAGCGGCTGCCGTGCGAGAACTCGCGGCGCAGGTCGGCAATGCGGACTGTCGGCAGCACGGCGTGTCCCGGGCGCTCGGGCATCTCGATGCGCGTCCAGGTGGCGCCGTTATACGTGCCACGGCGGCAGCGGTCGAGGGCCTCGGCTGAAGGCGTGGCGGAGCCCAGCACGAGCGGGCAGCGGTAGCGCCGCGCCATCTCGGCCGCCACCTCGCGCGCGTGGTAGCGCGGACTGGAGCCCTGCTTGTAGCTGGTCTCGTGCTCCTCGTCGATGATGATGAGGCCCAGGTCGCTGAGCGGGCAAAAGAGAGCCGAACGGGCACCCACGACCACACGCGCGGCACCGCTGGCAACCATATCCCACTGGTCCAGGCGCTCGCCGGCCGAAAGGCGTGAATGGAAAACTGCGACCGTCTCGCCAAAGCGCGAGCGGAAACGGCCGACGGTCTGGGCCGTCAGCGATATCTCGGGCACGAGCACGCAAGCCGATCGGCCGGCCGCCAGCACGCGCTCAATCGCCGAAAGGTAAACCTCGGTTTTGCCGGAGCCGGTGACGCCGTCGACAAGGACCACGTCTCCGTGGGCGTCAAGACGGGCGCGCTCAATCTGCGCGAGCGCCTGCTGCTGGCCGTTGGTAAGGAAGACCGGCGCCTTGCCACTTGCCGAGGACAGCGAGGTCTGCTCGCTGCAGCCACGCCAAGCACGGCGCTCCTCCACCACCACGACGCCGCGTTTTTCGAGCGCCTTGATGGTCGCCGACATGCTGTTATAGAGAAGGTTGAGGTCGCGCGTCGTGACCGGGCCGCACTGGAGCGCCTCAATGAGCTGACGCTGACGAACTGCAGTCTTGGGCGGCGTATAGTCGAAACCCTCGGGCGTGAGCATGACCCAGCGGTTTTGGATAGGCTTGACGGCGGGGCGCTCAACGGCCCACACGCCGTCACCGCCCTTGACCACGCGCGGGCTTCCACCCGGGGGCAAGAACAAACGCAGGCACTCGGAAAGCGTTGCGACGTACTCGCGGCTCATCCAGCGTGCGATACGGGCAGCCTCGGCGGTAAAGAGCGGTTTGCTGAGGATGGCTTCGACGGGCTTAATGCGCGAAAGGTCGAGGGCGTTGTTGCCCTGCAGGTCGCCCAGCTCAGGCGCAATGTCGACGATATAGCCCGCGGCAGCACGGTTACCAAAGTGGACCAGGACCGTGGATCCGATCTGCGCCTCGTTGGCAAGGGACCGGGGGATACCGTAGGCGAATGGCTCGGACAGCGCACGGGTCGGGATGTCGAGGACCACGCTCGCGTAGGCGGCAACGGGCTCGGGCGCGGACTCGGGCTTGGCCTGCTCGGCCGAGCGGTCGGGCTTTTCGAGGGCCTGTTTTGGTTCCGGCGAACCAAACAGCGAAAGTTGCTCGGCCATGGCCCCAGCACCTCCTATCCCATACGTCTACAGAAACAAGAGCCCCGCTCTGAGTGAACGGGGCTCGGATACATACATTTGCGCAGCGATTACAGCGCCATCGTGCGGGCGCGGTCGATGCGCGCCAGGCAGTCGTCGCGGCCGACGAGCGCCATGGTCTCGCCCAGCGGAGGACTCACCATGTTGCCGCAGACGGCGACGCGCACGGCCTGGAACACCACGCGCTTCTTAAGGTCCATCTGCTCGGGAAGCGGCTCAAGCGCGGCGTCAATGTTGACAGCCGTCCACTCGTCCACGCCCTCGAGCGCGGCCTTGGCGGCATCCAGAATGGCACCCATGCCTTCCTTGGCCAGGCCCTTGTTGACGGACTTCTCGTCATACTCAAGCGTCTCGGCCGTAGCAAAGATGGGAGCGGCGACGGTCACGGCGTCGGCCGGCATCTTGGTGCGCGGCTTAACGATGGCAGCAAGCGCATCGATCCAATCCTCGCCGTACTCGACATTACCCTCGATAAGACCCGCCTCGTGCAGCTCGGGGACCATGATCTCATCGGCAAACTGAGCATCGGACATGCCATTGATGTACTCGGCATTAACCCAATCAAGCTTCTTGGGGTCGAAGGTCGCCGGGTTCTTGGAGATGCGGTCGAGCGAGAACTTGCTGGCCAGGACATCGCGCGGGATGATCGTGGTCTCGCCGTCGAGCGACCAGCCGAGCAGCGCCAGATAGTTGACGAAGGCGTCGGACAGGTAACCGGCGTCGCGGTACTCCTCCACCGAGGTGGCGCCGTGGCGCTTGGAGAGCTTTTTGCCGTCGGCACCCAAGATCATGGAGATGTGGGCGAACGTGGGCACGGGCGCGCCGAGGGCCTCGTAGACCATGACCTGACGCGGGGTGTTGGACAGGTGGTCGTCGCCGCGGATGACATGGGTGATCTTCATCATGGCGTCGTCGACGACAGTCGCGAAGTTGTACGTGGGCGTGCCATCGGAGCGGAAGATGACAAAGTCGTCGAGCTCCTTGGCGTCGAAGGTCACCTCGCCGTGGACGGCGTCGTGGATGACGACGTCGCCGCGGTCCTCGGGAACCTTGATACGCAGGACGTAGGACTCGCCGGCCTCGATGCGACGGCGGGCCTCCTCGGGATCAAGATCGCGGCAACGGCGCTGATAGCCCTGGAAGGGGTCCTTGCGCTCCTGCGCGGCCTTACGGTCGGCGTCGAGCTGCTCCTTGGTGCAGAAACAGGGATATGCATTGCCCTCGTCCCAAAGCTTCTGGGCGGCCTGCTTGTACAGGTCCAGGCGCTCGGTCTGGGCGTAGGGACCAAAGTCGCCGCCAACCTCGGGACCCTCGTCCCAGTCCAGGCCCAGCCAACGCATGGCGCGCAGGATGATCTGCGTGTTCTCGTCGGTGGAGCGGGTGGGGTCGGTGTCGTCGATGCGCAGGATGAACGTGCCGCCGTTTGCACGGGCGAAAGCCCAGTTATAGATAGCGGTGCGGGCGCCGCCGATGTGCAGCTTGCCCGTCGGTGAGGGTGCAAAGCGGACGCGAACGTCTGATGCCATGGAAATCTCCTCGATTGCAGGATGGATGTCTAACCGCATCAGTATAAAGCAACAATGCCCACCTCCGCACAAAGGGCACCGACCCACTCATTGGGGACAGACTTAAATGACCATTCGTTGGGGACGTTCTTCGAAGCTAACTGAACAGGAGTGTCCCAAACTGCCGTCACTTGGGGACGTTCCTAAACTGCCGGCAGAAAAGGACCGTCCCCAAGTGCCGACACATAAGGAACGTCCCCAGGTGCCGTAAGAGTGTTCCTATTGGCTGGTCATTTATGTCTGTCCCCAATGAGTAGGTGCGGAAAGGGTGTGAATGTTTGATTTACGCGCTATGATGTGCCCTTGCATAGAGAGCCCGGCGGAATGGTAACGGTCGCCGGTACACGTTTTTGAAAGGACAATCATGTCAGAAGAACTTCGTTCCATCCCGCCCCAACACGGGTCCTTTGTTTTTACGTCGGAGTCGGTGACCGAAGGCCATCCCGATAAGATCGCTGACCAGATCAGCGACGCCGTCCTCGATGCAATCCTCGCCAAAGAAATAGAGCTGCAGGAGCAGGGCTACATCGCCCCCAACGGCGTGCCTGCCAACGTGGAGAACGTCCGCTGCGCTTGCGAGACCCTCGTTACCACCGGCACTGTTATCGTCGCCGGCGAGATCCGCACCCAGGCCTACGTCGACGTGCAGGAAATCGCCCGCGGCGTTATCCGCCGCATTGGCTACAACCGTGCCAAGTTCGGTTTTGACTGCGACACCTGCGGCGTTATGAGCCTCATCCATGAGCAGTCGCCCGATATCGCCCAAGGCGTCGACGAATCCTTCGAGACCCAGACCGGCGCTACCACCGACCCGATCGACCTGATTGGTGCCGGCGACCAGGGCATGATGTTCGGTTATGCCTCCAACGAGACCAAGACCCTCATGCCCATGCCGCACTACCTGGCAAGCCGCCTGGCGGAGCGCCTGTCTGCCGTGCGCCACGACGGTACCCTCGCCTATCTGCGCCCCGACGGCAAGACCCAGGTCACCGTGCGCTACGAAGACGGCAAACCTGTGGAGGTCACGACCATCGTCATCTCCACGCAGCACGCCGCCGAGATCGAGGACATGGGCAAGATCAAGGCCGACCTCATCGAGCACGTCATCACCCCGGTCATGGCCGCCGAGAACATGCCGTGGGATAACGCCGACATCTATGTGAACCCCACCGGTCGCTTTGTCGTGGGCGGCCCCATGGGCGACACGGGCCTGACCGGCCGCAAGATCATCGTTGACACCTACGGCGGCTACGGCCGTCACGGCGGCGGTGCCTTTAGCGGCAAGGACTGCACCAAGGTCGACCGCTCCGCCGCGTATGCCGCGCGCTGGGTCGCCAAGAACGTGGTCGCCGCCGGCCTGGCCGACCGTTGCGAGGTCGAGCTTGCCTATGCCATTGGCGTTTCCAAGCCCCTCTCAATCATGGTCGACACCTTCGGTACCGCACATGTTGCCGAGGACAAGATCGTCGAGGCCGTAGAGAAGACCTTCGACTTGCGCCCGGGTGCAATCATCCGCGACCTAGACCTGCGTCGCCCCATCTACGAAAAGACGGCAGCCTACGGTCACTTCGGCCGCGAAGACCCCGACTTCACCTGGGAGAAAACCGATCGAGTCGAAGAACTCAAGGCAGCCTGCGGTCTGTAAGCTAACGAGAAAAGCCGCAGCCAAATAGCAACGCACCAAAAGAAGTACCGCCCCCAAGCGGTACTTCTTTTTTATTAATCCGGTGGTGAAGATATTTCGATATGAGCCCACGCTGCGTCACCAGCTAATGAATTTTGCAGCACGCGCCCTTCTACCATGTATCCTTAGTCCCGAGGGGCGGGGCATAAGGTCGATCGCGAGTTCCGCACGAGCCGGAGAGCACTTAATGT
Organism: Collinsella aerofaciens; assembly: GCF_015555045.1. Classification (GTDB taxonomy): domain Bacteria; phylum Actinomycetota; class Coriobacteriia; order Coriobacteriales; family Coriobacteriaceae; genus Collinsella; species Collinsella aerofaciens_W. The sequence continues at coordinate 24,618 of NZ_JADNJQ010000006.1, forward strand.
GCTCTCCGTGCGAGCAGGACTGTCCGAGCAGGCGACCTTATGCCCCGCCCCTCGGGACGACGGGATAGAACAGGAGCGCATATGGCAGGCAAGCCGCAAACATTAGCTACGACCTCGGCATTCGAGATCTTGGGCCCCGTCATGGTCGGCCCCAGCTCATCGCACACCGCCGGCGCCCTGCGCTGCGCCCAAGTTGCTGCCAGCCTGCTGGAAGGCCGCATCACCAAAGTCACCTTTGGCCTGTGGAACTCCTTCGCCCACACCTACCGCGGCCACGGCACCGATCGTGCGCTCGTCGCGGGTATCTTGGGCCTCGACACCGATGACGAGAACATCAAGCAGGCCTTCGACCTCGCGCGCGAGCAGGGCCTTGAATATCACTTTGACATCAAGGGCGACGACGCCTCCATCCACCCCAACACCGTCGACATCGACATGGTCGACGACACGGGCGCCACGGCACAGGTCCGAGGCGAGAGCCTGGGCGGCGGCAAGATGCGCATCAGCCGCATTAACGGCGTCGGCGTCGACATCTCGGGCATGTATTCCACGCTCTTCGTGGCGCACAAGGACGTCCCCGGTGTACTCGCCGCGCTCACCAACCTGCTAGCCTACGCACACGTGAACATCGCCTTCTGCCGCACCTACCGCACCGAAGTGGGCGGCCAGGCCTACTCCGTCTTTGAGACCGACGGCGCGCCCGACGACACCGTCGTCCCCATGCTGCGCAAGCTCGACAATGTCGATTACGCAACGTTTATCGAGCTCCCCGGTTCTGCCTCGTCGCTCTCCCCCGGCGTCTCGGCCAAGGAAATCTTCGACGACGGCGAGCAGCTGCTCGATGCGTGCGAGGAACTGGGGCTCAGCATCGGCGCCGTCATGGCCGTTCGCGAGGCGCGTCTGACCGGCGAGGCCCACGCCGTCGCTGCCATGCGCCGCGTGCTCGACGTCATGCGCGAGGAGACCACGGCCCCCATCGCCAATCCGCAGCGATCGCTCGGTGGGCTTATCGGCGGCGAAGCCAAGCTCGTCGATGCCACTGGCCGCAACGATTTGAGCACGAGCCTGATGGGCCCCGTTCAAACCGACGCCGTGGCCCGCGCGATGGCCGTGCTCGAGCGCTCCGCCACGATGGGAGTGATCGTCGCCGCCCCCACGGCAGGCTCCGCGGGTGTCGTGCCCGGCTGCGTGCTGGCGCTCGCCGATCACCTTCAGCTCGACGACGAGCAGATCATGGACGCGCTCTACTGCGCAGCCGCCATCGGCCTCAACCTCACCACGAGCGCCTGCGTCGCCGGCGCCGAGGGCGGCTGCCAGGCCGAGGTGGGAAGCGCCGCCGCCATGGCAGCCGCCGCGCTGGTGCAGATGCTCGGCGGCACGCCCGAGCAGGCGCTCGACGCCAGTTCCATCGCGCTGAGTAACTTGCTGGGCCTCGTTTGTGACCCCGTCGGTGGCCTCGTGGAGGTGCCCTGCCAAAACCGCAACGCCATCGGCGTGGCAGCGGCCTTTAGTTCGGCACAACTCGCCCTCGCAGGCATTAAGAGCTTGGTGCCGTTTGACCAGATGGCACATGTCATGCTCTCGGTGGGCCACGCGTTGCCGGCAACGCTGCGAGAGACGGCAAAGGGCGGCATCGCGCAGGCTCCGGCCGCACTTTCAGCCTGTGCAAAATGCGGTGTGTGCGGATAACGGCTAAGAACGACTCAAAGGTGGGACAAATGTCCCACCTCTTTTGAATGCCACCGTTTCCGTACCACAAACAGCAGGGCAATCGCTATAATGCAAGCCCAGTAAAAACACGATGAACCGCAAGGCGAAAATCGAAGGATATGCATACGATGTCGCAAAACGATCGAACTCAACTTATTCCCGATCCGCAGCAGCCGAGCAGGCACACCGGCGGCGTTCAGTCACCGCGTCCTATCGCGCCGAGCCACGGTCAGCAGCGTGGTGCGGCAAACGCTTCCCAACGCCCGAACCAACAGCGACAGCAGCGTCAACAACGTCAGCAGCGCCAGGCAAACGGCAATGCGCCCAAGCAGCCCCCCACGCACGCTCGAGGCGATCGTGGCCCCGCGCGCAAACCCGCCGAGAACAATAAGTCGGGCAAAAAGACGACGCTCTTTGTCGTCCTGGGTCTAATCGTCATTGTCTATATCGTAGGCGTCGTAGCATTTTCGCAGGTAGCCTACCCCAACACCACCATCGCCGGCGTCGATGTCTCGTTCTCCAACGCTTCGTCTGCCGCCACCAAGGTCAACTCGGCTTGGAAGCATTATAAGCTCACCGTGACAGGCGATGACTTTAGCTGGACCTATCAGCCCGAGTCCGATGAACCCATCGTCGACGGTGAAGCTGCTGCAAAAGAAATCATCAACCACAACGAAGCCTTTATTTGGCCGGTCCGCCTTGTGGAATCCTTAAGCGGCAAGACCAAAACAACTGCTACCTCCAACGAAGTCGATCTTGATCAAGACGTCGACCTGTCCATGCTTTCCGACACCTTTGACCAAAAGAAGTTTGAGAAGGATCTGGGCGCCGCCATCGACGAGTTTAACGAAGGACGTTCGGGCACGTTCGAGGCCAATAGCTCCTATGACGAGCAAGCGGGCAAGTTTACCGTCGAGAAGGCGCGCTCCAACGAAAAACTCAACCGCGAGCATGTCATTAAATATGCCGAGCTCGAGCTCGCCTCGCTGGCCGAGACCGTAGATCTTTCCAAGCTCGGCAACGATGCCTATGAGCCACTCAATGGAACGCTGACAGATGATCAGATTCAGGCCGCATGCGATGCCGCCAACAACTTCTTGGGCGTCAACGTGACCCTCAAGCTCAACGGCGAAGATGCCGGCAAGGTTGATGGCGGCTCCGTATTGCAGTGGATCAGCTTTGCCGATCCGGCCAACCCCACGCTCGATACGACGCAGATCAGCAGCTGGGCAGCCGAGCTCGCCAACGGCTTTAATACCGTGGGCTCCACTCGCTGGTGGACGCGCGCCGATGGCAAGCAGTGCGCCGTCGAAGGCGGTGACTTTGGTTGGTCCATCGACAGCAGCTCGCTCGCCAAGCAGGTCGAGGACGCCATTAACAACAAGCAGACCGGCGAAATCGAGATCAAGTACTCCCAGAAGGCCGACACCTTTACCGCAAAGGGAGAGCCCGACTGGAAGGCGTATATCGACGTCGACCTGTCCGAGCAGCACGCGCGCTACTATGACGAGAACGGTAATATCGTTTGGGAGGCCAACTTTATTTCCGGCAAACCGGGCGAAGACGCAACCCCCGAGGGCGTGTGGCAGATCAACAGCAACGACGGCGGCAGCACCCTGATTGGAGCCAAGGACCCCGAAACCGGTAAGCCCAAATACGAGAGCCCGGTGAGCTACTGGATGCCGTTTGAGGGCAACATGATCGGCTTCCACGATGCCACCTGGCAAAACAACAAGAGCTTCGATAACGCCGAGTCGTACAAGTGGTGCGGCAGCCACGGCTGCATCAACCTGCGCCTGGCCGACGCCAAGGCACTTCACGACTGCATCAAAGTCGGCCTGTGCGTGGTTGTCCACTCGTAGTGCAACGCGCGCATTCCTACAACGTGGAACTGCCGCAACCAATCTAACAGTTCCGAAAGAAACCGTCCTATGCGCCCGCCCCAACCGGTGGGCGCTTATAATTATCGAGGTTCTTTCTATAAAGGAGACGCTATGCCGAATGTCCCAACGATCGCCCCGGGCCCAGATGATACCGAGCGCACGCCCGAAGGTGCCACCGAAACGATTCCTCTGATTACAAACGTACATGCCGACAAGCAGAGCGGACGCGCGAACGATACGGCCGAGATTTCCGATGAAGAGGCATATGCCAAGCTCAAGGCAAAACGCGCCGAACGTCGACGCAAAAAGCTGATTCGACGCGGTATTGCCGCCGGCGTCGTAGGTGCCATCGCGCTCATTGCCATTGTCGCAACCCTGGTTATCAATGCGCAGCCACAAGGCGCTAGCGGGCCTGTGACCGACATGGTGACCGAGGGCACGTTTAGCTCAACGGTCGAGGCGAAAGGCCAGCTCAAACCCATTTCGTCCTCAGTGGTCTCCCCTTCTGTCGACGGCACGGTCGATTCGATCAACGTGCAGGCAGGCCAATCCGTCAACGAGGGCGACGTGCTTATGACCATTAAAAACGACGAGTTAGATCGCAACGTTGCCGAGGCGCAGCGTGCAGTTGCAGCCGCCCAGGAAGACCTCACCAACGCGCAGAAAGCCGCCGCTGTCGCGCAGGCCACCCCAACGACGGACGTCGATGGAGCTTCCGCAGCGGCTGACGTCTCCGCCGCATCAGCGGACACGAACGCCGTATCGGCCGCGCAGCGCAGCCTCGCATCGGCCCAGGCAAACCTCGACCAGGCGAACGCCAAGGCCGCCAGTCGCACGGTAACGGCCCCGAGCTCGGGTAGCATCGTGGAGCTCAACGCCAAGGTGGGCGCCACGGTAACAGGCGGCATGATCATGGGCGAAAGCGTTACGAGTGGCGGCAAGCAGTGCATGCAGATCGCCGACCTATCTAAGATGAAGGTGACCGTGCAGGTGGGCGAAAAGGACATCGCCAAGATCGCCGTTGGGCAGAGCGCCAACGTCACGTATCCCGCGTTTCCCGATATCGTGAGCCAGGGCACCGTCACGGCTATCGCGTCGGTGGCAAACTCCGACGCCGCCAACGGTGGCGGCGGCAGCGTAACCTTTAACGTCGACATTCTCATCGAGGCGCCCGACGCGCGCCTGAAGCCGGGCATGACGGCCGAGGTATCGGTGGTGACCGAGCAGCTCGACGACGTGGTGATGGTGCCGACGATGGCGCTCATGACCGAAGACGGCGAACACTATTACGTCAACGTGGCAACCGACGACGAGGGCAAGCAATCCCGTCGCGTGAAGGTGACCGTCGTGACGCAAAACGACAACGAAGCCGTAGTCGGCAAGACGCAGGTCAAGCGCGACGACCAGGGCAACGAGATCAACCCCAACGTGCCGGTTACCAAGCTGCGCGATGGCGACACCGTCGTCATGGACACCGGAGCGGACGCAACGGCTGACGGCGGCTACAGCGCAGATTCTGGCAGTATGTCTGCCGATGAGGACATGTAATGCGTCCCGTTATCGACATCCGCAACGTGCACCGCATCTTTGAGAGCGAGGCAGGTTGCGCCCACATCCTGCACAACGTGAGCCTGGCGGTAAATCCCGGCGAATTCGTCGCTATCACTGGCCCCTCGGGCTCGGGCAAATCAACGCTCATGAACATCCTGGGCTGCCTGGACAAACCGACGGCGGGCGACTATTACCTGCAAGGGCTCAACGTGGCCGAGCTCGATGATGACGAGCTCACCGAAGTCCGCGCCCTGAGTATTGGCTTTGTCTTTCAGAGCTTCAACCTGCTGCCGCGCCTGTCGGTTATCGAAAACGTGATGCTGCCGCTGGCCTACACCAATGTGCCCCGTAGCCAGCGCGAAATGCGCGCCGTTCACGCGCTGCAGGCTGTCACGCTGCCCGTCGACCACTGGGACCACCGCATATCCGAGCTCTCGGGCGGCCAGATGCAGCGCGTCGCAATCGCGCGCGCCCTCGTCAATGACCCGCCCATCATCCTGGCCGATGAGCCGACGGGAAACCTGGACTCCGCTACCGGAGCGCTTGTGATGGAGACCTTCCATAAGCTCCAGAAGCGCGGCAAAACCATCGTGCTTATCACACACGACCCCGGCATCGCCGCCGAGGCCGACCGTGCCGTGACCATCCGCGACGGTCGCATTCACGATGGCGCGTATATTCCACATGCACCGCGGACCCTGCGCAGCGCCGTGGATAGCCTGCCCATGATTTCCGCCTCCGCCAACCCGCCGAAAGGAGAGATGGCATGAGCGCCCGCGATCTCATCCAGGAAGCCCTTCACTCGCTCGAGGCCAACAAGGGGCGCAGCCTGCTCACCATCCTGGGCATTGTCATCGGCATCGCCTCGGTTATCGCCATGACTTCGCTCATCGGCGGCATCCAAAACAGCCTGGTCAACAGCCTGGGCCTCAATGCGGCACGCATGGTGCAAATCTATTCGTCGCAAGAACTCACAGAGTCGGACATCGAGAAGCTTCAAAAACTGGTGCCGCAGATAGAGCAGATCGGCATTGTCGACAGCGCGTATACCGAGTACAAGACCGGCGATAAAAGCTATACCGTCATGGCACAGGGTGTCGATAGCGACATGCTCGACGCCATGGGGGCCGGAAAGCTCGTTGCGGGGCGTACCTATTCCCAGGCCGAGTCTCAATCAGGCTCGCGCGTGGCGCTCATCAGCCGCGGCGGCGCCGATCAGCTTTACGGCAACGAACAGGATGCGCTGGGGAAAACCATCAAGGTGTCCAACGGCGAGGTGCAGATTGTCGGCGTGATTGACGGCGGCAGCGACTCCATGGGCTCGCTCACGCTGTATATGCCACGCGAAACCATCTCCGGCCTGTTTGGCGACGAGAATCCTTCATTCCCCAGCGTGACGGCGCTCGCCGCCGAGGGCACGGACATGGATGAGCTCTGCAAGACCATCGAGTCCAAGGTGCGCGCGATGAAGGGCATCGAGGAGGAGGATGAGTACAACAGTGTATCGGCGACCTCCATGAAAAGCGCCATCGATGCACTCAACTCCTTTATGGGCGCGTTTTCGCTCATCATGGGTGCTGTCGCCAGCATCTCGCTGCTTGTCGGCGGTATCGGCATTATGAATATGATGCTTACCAACGTAACGGAGCGCATCCGCGAGATCGGCATCCGCCGCGCTCTGGGCGCAAGTCGTCGCGATATCACTGCGCAGTTTTTGGCCGAATCCTCGGCGCTGTGCGTCACCGGCGGACTGCTAGGTGTCCTGATTGGCTATCTGCTGGCCTGGGCTCTTGCGATGTTTGCCGCAGGATCAGGGGTTCTCGGCGAGCTCGGTGCCAGCGGGCAAATCACACCGAGCTTTTCAATCGCCACGGTACTGCTGGCCTTCGCCGTCTCCGTCGGCATCGGCGTAATCTTTGGCTTCTATCCCGCTCGCCGCGCGGCAAAGCTCGACCCGGTGGAGTGCCTACGCTACCAGTAAGCCACCACCAACAAGTTGCGGTGAATTAGGGACTGGATATGCTATCTAGCTTCAAAAACAGACACTATTTCACCGCAACTTATTGAAGGGCTGCTTGCGCCAGTTCCGGGCGTCGTCCTCGAGCTATTGGCGGATGACGGGCTTGTACGAGTCGAGCTTGCTCGGGGCGCTCCTCTTCGCGGGCGGGAGGGCGCGCAGGCGCGGCGAGCGCCTAGCGCGCGAGCTCCCGTAAGAGCGCGTCTTCCACTTCCCGAAGCGAAAGGGCGCCGCCTCCCTCGGCGGGACGGGCGACCACGATGCAGCGCGCTCCCACGTCGCGCGCGGCGGCGAGCTTCTCGGCCGTGCCGCCTACGGTTCCCGAGTCCTTGGTCACAAGCCACTGGGCGCCCACCTGCCGAAGCATCGCCTCGTTGAGCTCGCGGGTGAAGGGCCCCTGCATGCCGATGACGTGCGACGGCGAAAACCCCGCGTCGATGCACTTCGTTATAGCGCCGGGCAGCGGGAGCACACGCACGAAGAAGCGCTCCGCGAAATCGGCGACGCGCGTGTAGGGAGCAAGCTCCTTGCTCCCCGTCGCGAGAAGCGCGCGACCCGGGTTCTCGGAGAGAAAGCGCGCCGCGCAGGCGATCGACGCGACCGACACGACGCCTTTGGGCAGCGCCTCGGCCGGGCGCGCAAGGCGCAGGCATCGTGCACCCACGGCGAGCGAAGCGGCCCGGATGTTGCCGCTTGCGAGCGTAGCGTAGGGGTGCGTGGCGTCGACGACGATGTGCGCGCCGGAAAGCTCGCGCTCCATGTCGGCCTCGTCGAGCCTGCCCGCATGCACCTCGATACCCGGAAGCTCGCCCAAAAGCTCGCCTCCGTAATCGGTTGCCGCGTAGGCACGGGCGGGGATGCCCGCCCCGCTCGCCCATTCGCACAGAAGGCGGCCCTCGGTGGTGCCGGCGAAGATGCGCAGCGCCGGCGCGGATGCGGGCGCCGTCACTTCGGGCCCCCTGGGCGCGTGATCTGGTAGAGCAGCGCGTTCATAATGGCAGCCGCCACGGTCGAGCCGCCCTTGCGACCCCTCGCGACGATGGCCGGCACGCGTCGCGCGAGTAGCTCCTCTTTCGCCTCGACCACGTTCACAAACCCAACTGGCACCCCAACGACGAGCGCGGGCGCGATCTTCCCCGCGTCCATGAGCTCGGCGAGACGCAGAAGTGCTGTGGGAGCGTTGCCGACGGCCACGATGAGCGGACCCTCGATGCCGCAAGCTTTGTCCATGCTCGCAACGGCGCGAGTCGTGCCCGCGGCGCGCGCCGTTGCGGCGACATCCGGGTCGGCCATATAGCACACGGCCTGGCAGCCGATCTTCGCGAGCGCGGGCTTGCTTATGCCTGCGAGCGCCATGTTCGTGTCGGTGAGCACCGTGGCCCCTGCGCGCAGTGCGTCGAGCGCACAGTGCGCGGCGTCATGGGTGAACACGAGGGAATCGGCGTACGAGAAGTCGGCAGTGGTGTGGATGACGCGCTTCACGACGGGCTCTTCGAGCGGCGGGAACGTGCGGCCGCCGAGCTCTTCGGTGATGATCTCGAAGCTGCGACGCTCGATGTCGCCGGGCGCCATCTCCTTGGAATCCATCTAGTACTCCACTCCTTCCCTTGCACATATCCCCTGCTCGTAGGGGTGTTTCTCGCACCGCATCTCGGTTATGTAGTCGGCCTTCTCCACGATCTTGCGGGAAGGCGCGCGCCCGGTGAGCGCTACTTCGACGCCGCGCGCGGACATATCGAGCGCGCGGTCCACGAGCGCCTCGTCGACAAGCCCCTTCGAAAGCGCGTCGAGCGCCTCGTCGAGCACGAGCAGCCCCTCCTGCGCGCCCTCGAGCTCGGCGAGCGCGGAAGCGAGGTTCCCATCGTGCAGCTCGCGCGTCGCGGCAAGTTCTTCCGACGTCATGGACCAGGTAAACTTGTCCGACGCCTTCCCCGCGAACACGGGCACGCCGAAATGCTCGGCGAGCAGGCACACCTCCCCGCTTTCGCCGTCTTTCAGGAACTGCACGACGACGACGCGGCGGCCTGCGGCGAGCATGCGAAGGGCGAGGCCCATCGCCGCCGTGGTCTTGCCTTTGCCGTCGCCATGATACACGTGGATCATACGCCCTCCTCGATAATGCGGTAGACATACTCCATGTCGAGCGCCCCACGCACGGAGTCGGCCAGGCGGTCGAACTCGCGCGCACGGTGATCGGCCGCGGACGCCGCGCCCGCAGCACCCACGACGCTCTCGGGCAGGCCACGCATGCGCGCGAGCGAGCGCGCGAGGGCGAGCGCCACCCCCGGTTCGTCGAACAGGCCGTGGAGATAGGTTCCAAACACGTTTCCGCAGGCCGCGCCTTCTGGTTTGCCGCCAATCGTGCCCGCAGGGGCGCAGGAGACGGTCGTTTCGCCGTCGTGGATCTCGTACCCGCGAGCCGTCATGCCGTTCCACACCGAGAACGCGCCTTGGGCGCCTGTGATGCGCAGCTCCGACTGGGCGAGGCGCTTTTCCTCCCTGAACACCGTACTTGCAGGGATGAGCCCGAGCCCGCGCGCGGTGCCAGCGCCTTCCCTGCCGTGCGGGTCGGAAAGCTCGTCACCCAAAAGCTGGTAGCCTCCGCATATGCCGAGCACCGGCGTGCCCGCACCCGAAAGCGCGCGTACACAGGCTCCGATGCCGCTAGCCGCAAGCCAGCGCGCGTCGTCGAGCGTGGTCTTCGAGCCGGGGAGCACCACCAGGTCGGGTCGGCCCAGATCGGTCGTCGAGGAAACGTAGCGCACGCCTACGCCGGGCACGCGCGAAAGCGGGTCGAAGTCGGTGAAGTTCGACAGATGCGGAAGGCGCACGACGGCGACGTCGATGACGCCGCGCGCCTCGCGGGCAGATAGGCGCGGCGCGAGCGAGTCCTCGTCGTCCAGGTCGAGCGTAAGATACGGCACGACCCCCACGACGGGAACCCCGCACATCTTCTCGAGCGGGGCCAAACCCGGGCGCAGGATTTCCACATCGCCGCGGAACTTGTTCACCACAAGCCCCCGCAAAAGAGCGCGATCCTCGGGCGCAAGGAGCGCGACCGTGCCGTAAAGCTGGGCAAACACCCCGCCTGGGTCGATGTCGCCCGCAAGCAGCACGGGGGAGGACACGGCGCGCGCGAGCCCCATGTTGACGATGTCGTTTTCGGCAAGGTTGATTTCGGCGGGGCTGCCGGCGCCCTCGATAACGATGACGTCGTTTTCCTCCGCGAGCGAATCGAACGCCTCCAAAATCTGCGGCATGAGCGCCTTCTTTCGCGCGAAGTAGTCCCTCGCAGCGAAGGCTCCCTGCTCCTTGCCGGCCACGATGAGCTGGCTTCGGTGGCCGCTTTCGGGCTTGAGCAGAATGGGGTTCATGCGCACGTCGGGCGCGATGCTGCACGCCTCGGCCTGCATGATCTGGGCGCGCCCCATCTCGAGCCCGTCGGCCGTGACACCGCTGTTGAGCGCCATGTTCTGGCTCTTGAAGGGAGCCACGCGCAGGCCGTCCTGCGAAAGCACACGGCACAGCCCCGCCGCAAGCAGGCTCTTCCCCGCGTTCGACATGGTGCCCTGAATCATGATGGGCTTCGCCCTACCCACGGGTATCGACCTCCTTCGTCGAGCCTCGGCCATACGCGCCCGCCATAGCGCCGCTGCAAGAAGCGCAGCCCCGTTCGTCGGGTTCGCCTTCGCCCGATGCGCCTTCCGCCCGAAGCGCGCGGCTGAACGCCATCGCAAGCCGGGCATTCTCCTTGCGCGTGCGCACCGCGACGCGGCACCAGAAACGGGACAGTACCGAAAACGAGTCGCACGTGCGGACCAAAACCCCCTGTTTATACAGGCGCTCGGGGATGTCTTTCGCCGGTGTGCGGACTAAAAGGAAGTTCGCATCCGACGGCACGACGGAAAGCCCGAGCGAGGAGAGCTCGTGGGAAAGCCACGCTCGCTCGCCCGCCAATACATCGCGCGTGCGCGAGACGTATTCGACGTCTTCCAGGGCGGCGATACCCGCGGCCTCGGCGACCGAGGAGACGGGCCACGCCTGCCCCGCCCGGCGAATCCCCTCGAGGAGTTGGGCGTTTCCGCTGATCAGATATCCCAACCGCAACCCCGCCATTCCGTAGAGCTTGGTGAACGCGGAGAGCACGGCCACATGGCGCGAACACGCGGCGCGTGCGGCCACGCTCCTTTCGCGGGCGTCGGGCGCAAATCCGAGGAAGCACTCGTCCACGACGAGCAGCGCGCCCGCCTGCTCGCAGCGGCATGCCACGGCATCGATCACGCGGGGGTCGACGAGGCGCCCCGTCGGGTTGTTCGGATTGCAGAGGTACGCCACGTCTCCCGGCCCCTCGATCGCGCGGGCGAAGGAGGCAGGCACGTCGAAGTCGTCCGCTTCGGAGAGCGGGAACTCCTGCACGCATGCGCCGTAGTAAGATGCCGCCTCCGCATATTCAGAGAACGTCGGCGCGCACACGACGATGCGTTTCGGGCGCACCGCCGCAGCGAGCCGCCAGATGATGTCGGACGCGCCCGCGCCGCAGACGATAGTATCTTCGGGAATGCCCTGGGCGCGCGCTAGGGCGCGAACGAGGGCGAGGCTTTCCCTATCGGGGTAGGCGTCGATTCGAGAAAGCGACTTGCAAGCTGCGGCGACGGCGCGCGGCGAGGGGCCTGCCGGATTCACGTTCACCGAGAAGTCGATGAGATCGGAGGCGCCCCCTTCGCAACCGATGCCGAGCGATTGCGCGCTGCCCCCATGCGTACGGGCGCGCAGGATTCCCCCGGCAGCCCGGAGCGCGGCGTGGTCTTCCCTCATGCCATCGCCCCCAAGGCGAGCACGACCGCCGCGCGCGCGGCGCCGAAGACGACGAGCGCGCATACGGACGCGGCGAGCATGAGCCTAGTCGCCCGGGCGATGTCGCCCCACTCGATTTCGCGGGACGCGTCGCCTATCGTCGGTTTCTCAACGAGCTTGCCGAAATACACCGCGGGTCCTGCCAGGCGCAGCCCGAGCGCGCCCGCACACGCTGACTCGGTCTGCGCCGAGTTGGGGCTCGCATGGCGACGCCTGTCGCGGCGCCAGATGCGCGCCGCCCCGCGCGCGTCGAGCCCGACGATCGGGCACACGGCGATCATGAACAGGGCCGATAAGCGCGAGGGAATCCAGTTAACCGCATCGTCGAGGCGCGCCGAGGCGCGACCGAAGTCGATGTAGCGCTCGTTTTTGTAGCCCACCATGCTGTCGAGCGTGTTCACCGCCTTGTACGCCATGCCCAAGGGCGCACCCCCGATCATAAGGTAGAAAAGTGGCGCAATGACGCCGTCGCTCGCGTTCTCCGCCACCGTTTCCACGGCGGCGCGCGCGACGCCCTGCTCGTCGAGAACAGACGTGTCGCGTCCCACGATGAGCCCGACGGCTTCGCGCGCCGCGACAAGGCCGCCCTTCGAGAACGCGTGGGCCACGGCCAGGCTCTGGCGGCGCAGCTCGCATGTCGCGAGAACCTGATAGCTCGCCCATGCCTCGGCCACGAAGCGCAAGCCGGAGTGAACCATGCCGCAAAGATGTAGGATACCCCAGGTCAAAAGCCCACACGCAAGCGGAAGCGCCACGGCGAGCACAAGCCCTGCGGCACGCGTGCCCGCGGACGTTTGCGGGAATGCGCCTCGAAGGCGGCCTTCGGCCCACGTGATCGCGCGCCCCATGGCGACGACGGGATGGGGAAGCCAGCGCGGGTCGCCGAAGGCAAGGTCGGCCGCGAACCCGGCGGCGACGGCAAGAATCGTCATCACCGGGCATCGCCCCCCGAAGCGGGGCGAACGTCGCGAAGGCAGCGCCCATCCCAGGTGGCGGCCCATGCGCCGCCCGGCTCGGTATGCACGTCGAAATATCCCATTTTCGGGACAGCTAGCTCGGAGAGTAGCGCTTTCACGGTACCCGCGTGAACGACGAAGACGGCGCGCCCACTCCCCTGGGCGCGCTCCGATTCGCACGCCTCCCGAAACGCCGCGACGACGCGGCGGGTGAAATCGCTCTTGCCCTCGCCATGCGGGCAGCGCGTCTCGCACCAGGAGTCTACCCAGGCGCGGTAACGCACATCCTCTTTAAGCTCGGCAGCGCTTCGCCCCTCGAAGTCACCGAAATCCATCTCGCGCAGACCGGGGCACGCCATAAGCTCCGCGTTCGGGAAGAGGATGCGAGCCGTCTGGTCGGTGCGGGCCATGCCGCTCGTGATAACACGGAACACGTCACGATCGCACGCGAGGTCGCGCAAAGCGCGCTCGCCCGCACTCGACAGGGGCTCGTCGGTGCCCGCCCCGCTGTAGCGATGGTCTTCCGTGCCCGCCGTGGCACCATGGCGCACGAAGACGACTTCCAAAGGCGCGCCCGCGCCCTGCGTCCCTCGAGGCGCATCGGCAAGGTTTCCTTTGATGACCTGGGGAATCCCGCACGTCATGCGCACGACGACGTCGGCGCGCGCAGCGAGCGCGCATCCCAGGCGCCCCGCGCGCTCGCGCCATTGGGCGTCTTCCGCACGCATGGGGACGACCCCCGAGCCGACCAAGGGCAGAATCACTGCGTCGAAGCCGATCAGCCGCTCGAGCGCCCGGTCAGCGTCGAGCGCGCGTACGAGTTCCTCAGCACGGTACGCGACACGGCCGGCAAAAGCCGCGGGCACGCCGCCCTCCGCAAGCTGCGCCGCGTCGACGAAATCGTCCGCCGCGAACCCGAGCCTTTCGCGCACGAAGGTCCTCTTCCCCGAATGCGCGCCACCTACCACGAGAATCATAGGAGCATGCCCCCCGCCACCAGCATGGCAAGCATCGCGAGCTCGGCCCATTGCAGAAACCATCCGGCCAAATCACCCGTCACCCCGCCGAAGCGGGACAGGGCAACATGGCGGTACCACGCGAGCGCCAAAAGCCCCGCCACCGCCATAAGGGCGCCGACGGCCTGAGCGCACGCGACCATCCCTGCAGCCGAAGCCGCAGCGAAAGCGCAAAGCGGCACGACGATCGCCGCGCGCTTCTTCGCAGGCGAGAGCCCCACGGCCATGCCGTCCGCCCGCGCGGCAGGCCAGCATTCTACGGCGAGCCCCGAAAGCGCGCGGGAGAACACGAGCGAGCACAGAAGCGCGAGGAACGCCCCCGCCGTAAGCGGCAGCGCGGTGAACAGGGAAAACTGCAGAATAAGGTACACGACAACACCGATGACCCCGAAGGCGCCCGCCCGCGGGTCGTGCATAATCTCGAGCTTTCGCTCGCGCGGGGCCCAACTTGCAAGCGCATCGGAGGTGTCGCAGAGCCCGTCTAGGTGGATGCCTCCCGTCACCGCCACAGGCAACGCCACGAGCACGGCCGCGACGATGGTCGCGGACACGCCGAGCAGGTTCGCCACGTGCCCCCACGCCGTCATGAGGAAGCCTTCCGCAAGGCCCACCAGGGGAAACGCGGCAAGCGCATGGGTTGACCCGAAATCGGTCCAGGCCGATTTCGGGACGGGGATGCGCGAGAACGTTCCGAACGCCGCGCCGATTGCCTCTGCTATCTTCACCTTGTAGGTCCTTCGCCTTTCATCCACACGGGAATCCCGCATACCACTTCGACTGCGCGGTCGGCCAGCGCCGCCACGCCCGCGTTCACGCGCGCGAGCGCGCGCCTCCATGCCTCGGTCCCCTCATCGTAGCGCATCCCATCGGCGAACACGTCGACGGTGACCACCACCGTATACGCAGCGGCCTGAGCGAGCCGTTCGATGCCTCCGAGCACCTCGCGCGCCGCAGCGTCGGGGTCACGTGGGGACAAGCCGCCTTCCGCGAAGAGCTCGTTCGCAACCAGGTTGCCCACGTCCTCCAAAAGAAGCGTGCAGCCGCACGGAAGCCCGGACGCTGCGGCGCCCACGTCACGCGTGCGCTCGAGGGTGGAAAACCCCTTGCCCTCGCGCAGCGCCCGATGGCGCGCGATGCGGCGGGCGCCCTCTTCCCCGAAGGGCTCCATCGTTGCCAGGTACACGCGGGGGCCGTCGTGCCCGAGGCACAGGGACTCGGCATAGGCGCTCTTGCCGCTCGCGGCGGCGCCGATGACGAGTGTCACCGTCATTTCCCAGCCTCGAAATGCTCGTAAGCAGCCATGCCAGTCGCCGTGAACGTCTTCCCATCCCGGTACACGCGCAGCGCCGAATCCAGAAGGGGCAGATACGCCATGGCGCCCGCGCCCTCGCCCAAGTGCATGCCTGCGACGAGGGGTGCCTTTATGCCGAGCTCGCGAAGGAGCTCCTGGCTTGCGGGTTCGCTTGATGCGTGGGTGCCCACGAGGTAGCCCAAGGCGTTGGGGCACAGGCGCGCCGCGCACAGGGCCGCCGTGCAGGATATGACCCCGTCGAGGAGCGCCGGCGCCTTCGAGGCCGCGGCCCCCAGGTAGAAGCCGCACATCGCCGCGATGTCGAAGCCGCCCACCTTCGAGAGCACGTCGATCGGGTCGGCGGGATCGGGCGAGTTCGCGTCGATAGCGCGCTCGACCACGTCGCGCTTGCGCGCGAGCGAGGCGTCCGAGAGCCCCGCGCCGCGCCCGACGAGGCTCCGCGCGTCCGCCCGGATGAGCACTGCGGCCACCGCCGCCGAGGTGGTCGTGTTGCCGATGCCCATCTCGCCCGCGGCGAGAAGGCGCACGCCGGCGCGGGCAAGCCCGCACGCGACGGCGATTCCGACCTCGATCGCGCGCACGGCCCCATCGCGAGACATAGCGGAGCCGTGCGCGATGTTGCCGCTCCCCCGCCGCACGTTCGCGCGCACCATGCGCGCGTCTTCTATGCCCCGGGCCATACCCACGTCGACGGGCACGACCTCGGCACCCGCGAACGCCGCCATGCGGCAGGCGCTCGTGGCCCCCTCGCACATGTTGCGCGCGACGGCTCGCGTCACGTCTTGCCCGCTTTGCGACACGCCTTCGGCAACGACCCCGTTGTCGGAGAAGAATACCGCGAGCGCACGGGGAAACTCGGCCACCTCGGCGCTCCCCTGAGCTGCGGCGATACACGCGACGGCGTCTTCAAAGTCGCCCAATCCCCCCAAGGGGTGCGCGATGGAGTCCCACGCGGCGTACGCGGCGGCGCGGGCGCACTCGTCTGCGGGCGCGATCCGGGAGAGCGCGGCTTCGAGCACGGCACCCGGCGCCGACGAGAACGCGCGCTCGACTTCCTCGCGGATGCAGGCAAGCGCAGTTTCGGTTGCTTCAGCCATGCCGTCTCCTCTCTGCGAACGACGCTGCGGCAGACGCGAACGCGCGCACAACGTCGGGGTTCGTAGGATAGTACACATGCGGGAAGCCCGCCACCAGGGACGGGGTGGTCGCCATGCACGGCCAGCCCTTGTCGCGCCGAGGCTTCTGCGCCCAGAAGTCGCCGCCCGGGCAGGTGGACTGCCAGTAGTGGAACTCGTGCGCGCGGATGCGTGTGCCGCGCGGCCCGTAGAGACCGTCACGTTGGGAAGCGAGCTCCACGTACCCGAAACGGGACAGCCTTCCCCCGTTCTCGCTTGCGCCCTCAAGGGCGCCCGCAACAGGCCAGCGCCGCCCCTCGTTATCGGCGATTTCGCGCTGCAGGTACAGAAACCCACCGCATTCGGCGACCGTCGGCATGCCGGATTCCACCGCGCGACGCACCGCCTCGCGCATCGGCGCGTTCTCGGAGAGCTGCCGCGCATGGAGCTCCGGGTAGCCGCCTCCCAGATAGAGGGCGCTTGTCCCCCGGGGCAACTCGCTATCACACAGGGGGCTGAAAAAGACCAGCTCGCAACCCAGGTCCTCGAGTGCGCGCAGGTTCTCCTCGTAGTAGAACGAGAACGCCTCGTCACGCGCGACGGCGACGATGGGCCGCGCTCCCGCGATCGGCTCCAACCGGTATGGTTCCTCGCGGATATCGGGTGCCGTCGCCGCTATTTCGAGCAAGCGGTCGACGTCGACGCTCTTTTCCACCAGCTCGGCCATCTTGTCGATGCGCGCGGAGAGCTGCTTGACCTCGTCGGCGGTCACAAGCCCCAGATGCCGGCTTTCGAGCGAGAACGCCTCGTCGGCGGGGATATTACCCAAAACCGCGACGCCCGTGTGCTTCTCGATCGCAGGCGTCGCGTAGGCGCAGGCAGCGTCGCTCGTCTTGTTCAGCACGACGCCGCGCACGTTCGCACAAGGCAGGAACTCGGCGATGCCGCGGATTACGGCGGCGAGCGATAAAGACGCCCCGCGCCCGTTCACCACTAAAACGACCGGCGTTTCCGTGTCGCGCGCAACCTGGTAGCTGCTCGCGTCGGCCACGCCGGGCGCCATGCCGTCGTAGAGGCCCATGACCCCCTCGAGCACCGCGACATCCGCGCCCGCGGCGCCGCGTGCGAGCAGGGCGCGCAGCGTCGGGGCGTCGGTGAAGAAGCCGTCTAAGTTGCCCGAGCGCGCACCCACGACGCGGCGATGAAAGAGCGGGTCAATGTAGTCGGGGCCGCATTTGAAGGCCGCGCATGCAAGGCCGCGGCGCGCGAGCGCGCGCAAGAGCGCGCACGTAACGACCGTCTTGCCGCTCCCGCTCGAGGGCGCAGCGACCATGAAGCGCGGGATGGTCGTGCTCACCGGACGCCGCCTTCCCCACCTGCACCACGCGCACTGACGAGGAACACGGGGTTTTGCGCCTTCATAAGATGGTGCGAGCCTACAGCCTCGGCGCGGGCGGCCGACACCTGGCACGCCTCGAACCCCTTAAAGCGCGAACCTGAGAGGAGCGCGCACGCCTCGGTGAGCGTCTCAACGGTGACGCATGGCACGCACAGGCGAACCTGCGAGTTCTTCTCGAGCGCCGCCTCCAAGATAGAGGGAAGCTCGCCCGCGCTCCCGCCGACGAACACGGCGTCGGGGACGGGCAGTTTCGCGAGCGCTTCGGGGGCGACACCGGGAACCGGATGCACGTTGCCGCACCCGAATGCATCCGCGTTCTCTCGAATGAGCCGCACGCCGGCTGCGTTGCGCTCAACCGCCCATACCGACCCCGCTCGCGCGACGAGCGCCGCCTCGATCGACACGCTCCCCGTGCCGGCGCCGACGTCCCACACGGTGTCGGTCGCGGTAAGGCGCAGCTTCGCGAGCGCGACGGCGCGCACCTCCTGCTTGGTCATGGGAACGTCGCCGCGGATAAAGAGCTCGTCGGGAATGCCCGAGGAAGCGTACGGCCAGCGGGAGCTCGCGGCGCCGCCTGCGAACTCGATAAGCATAACGTTCAAGTCGTCGAACGTCTGACCTGCAATTTCACTTGCGGTCGCGCAGGTGATGCGCTCGTCGGGGTACGACAGGCGCTCGGCCACCGTCACGCGCGCGTCCCCGAAGCCCGCCTGCACAAGCACGCCCGAAAGCCGCGAGGGGTCTTCCCCGCCCGACGTGACGAGGAAGAGCTCACCTGCGCGCTCGGCCTCGGCCACGATGTCGCACGCCACGCCGTGAGCGCTCACGAAGCGCCAATCCTGCCATGGACGCGCGAGGCGCGCGGCGAGATACGACGCTGAGCTTATACCGGGAATGACGCACACGTCCACCTGCGCGTCGCCGGAGAGCGTCTCCACCAGGCGGCGCGCGCCGCTGAACAGCCCCACATCGCCCGTCATCACGACCACGGCGCGCAGCCACGACGCCGCATCGGTGAGCGCGGCGACGATGTCCGCCGTCTTCACGAGCTCGCATCTCACCACGCCGGGCGGCACGTCGATGCCGACAAGCGCGCGATGAGCGCCGATGACCACGTCGGCGATGTCGATCGCGTCGAGCGCCGCGCGCGAGAGCAAGTCGGGGTTTCCGGGCCCCGCCCCGATGATCGTTACCTTTCGCATGGAATCTCCCGATACCCGCGCGGCGTGACCATACGGCCGCCTACGAGCTTCGTGTCCGCGTTGCCGACGAACACGGTGGTGAACATGTCGGCGTCGATCTCCCCCAGCTCGGAGAGCCTGCACATGCCCGACTGCTGCCCCTCGCGCCCGATGTTGCGTACCCAGCCGCAGAGCGTGTCGGGGGCCTTCCATTCGAGCATAATCTTCGCCGCGCGTGAGAGCCTGTCGGCGCGCTTTCTGCTGCGCGGGTTGTACAAACAGATGCAGAAGTCGGCGCTCGCCACGGCGGCGAGCCTGCGCTCGATGACCTCCCATGGCGTGAGTAGGTCGGAGAGCGACACGACCGCGAAGTCGTGGGCAAGCGGGGCGCCGAGCACCGCCGACCCGCTCTGAGCCGCGGTGGCCCCGGCGATAACTTCCACGTCTACATCGGGGTAGTCCTCCGCAAGCTCCAGCACAGGGCTCGCCATGCCGTACACGCCCGCGTCACCGCTGCACACGAGCGCCACGGCTTCTCCGCTCTGCGCGCGCGAAAGCGCCAGGCGGCATCGTTCGACCTCGTGCATCATCGGCGTCGCGAGATGCGCCGCGTCGGGCACGGCGGCGAGCGCGAGCTCCACGTATTTCGTGTACCCAACAACGATGTCGGCCGCCTCGAGCGCGCGCCGAGCCGCAATCGTCATGCCGTCGGGGCCGCCCGGGCCGATCCCCACCACGAAGAGCTTTCCCATCACCGCTCCTTAAACGAAAGTTCGATAGATACTTTGGAAAACGCGACGGTCACGCCGCCGTGAGCGAGCTTCGGGAAGATAAGTTTGCCCCCGCCCGCGAGCGCCGCGCGCTCGCACACATTGTCGACCCCCACCGTCGCGCGTACGAAATCAGATGGCGAAACGCTGCCTTCGACCTGCGACAACTCCTCTGCGGAATACGTCGCAAGCGGGATATTGCGCGCGCGGCAGAAGGCGAGCAGACCCTCCTCGTGCGCCTTCACGTCGATCGTCGCCGCCTCGCGCACGGCCAAAGGCGAGATGCCCGCCTGCCCGCACGCGAGAAGAAACGCCTCCCCGATCGCTTCGGCGCACGCACCGCGACGGCACCCTATGCCCGCAACGATACAGGGCACGACAAGGCGAAGCGGCTCGGGCGCAGGCGCCTGCACCCGCATGCCCGCCGGCATCCCCGTCTCACCGGCGGGCACGACCTCGTCCGTTGTCTCCGCCGCGCGAACGAACGCGCCTGCATTCGCGCCAGCGAACGGCGACACGACGATATCGGCCCGAGCGCGGTCGGACGCAATGTCTACCCCCTCAGGCGGCTGTCCCGAAATCGGCATGTCGGAATAGAGTGCCACGCGCCCGCCCGAAAGCAGCCGCGCCGACACTCGCTTGATGGCCTCGGGATTCGAAACGGCGAGCCCCGCACAGCGCGCCCACGTATCCACCGCCCACACGCCGCGGACGTCGGTCGCCGTGGTGATGACGGGGATGGCCCCTACCGCGCGGGCCACAGTTTGCGCAAGCTCGTTCGCACCGCCCAAATGCCCCGACAAAAGCGGGACGGCAAAGCGCCCCGCCTCGTCAATCACCACAACCGCGGAATCGGTTGCCTTCGAAGCGACATGCGGCGCGATCGCCCGCACGGCGATGCCCGCCGCGCCCACGAACAGAAGCGCGTCCGACGCTTCCCACGCGAGCGCCGTCCATGCGCGCAGGTCGGCCTTCCCCTCGCCGAACCCGCGCGAAACGGAAACGTCCCAGCCAGGGTCATCTTCACCTGTCTGCGCGCAATCGGAAAGCGCGCGTGCGGTGCGCTCCGCCAACGCATACCCCCTCTCAGTGAACGCTATGCAGGAAATCCTCATCTAGCGCACCACCATCGTCGAGAAGTAGCTGCCCCGATCGGGCACATCGTCAAGCGAGCGGTACACGCGCTCGCCCGGAAGCCCACAGTCCTCTACGAGCTCGGCACCGTCAAAGGCGCCCTCCTCGCGAAGAATGCGCTTCGTGTCCGCAAGCGAGCGGCGCGCCTTCATGACCACCTTCGTCCCCGGCCAGCCGATTGCGCGGCCCACCTCGTACAGCACGCCTTTACTCATACGTCGCCCCCAATACCCCGATAACTGCATCGGCGCCCGACGTGCGGAAAAGCTCGCGGCGCTCGGCGTCGAACACGACCGCGGCGATGTCGCATGCGCCCGCCGCGCGGCGGCGCAACCTGTCCTCGATTGCCGCAGCGAGCGAGGCGCACGCAGCGTCCCCCACGCCGGCGGCCTCGATTACCTCGAGTGCCGCCGTGGTCGTGACGGACGTCATGATCTCGCGCACGGTCTTCGCGCCCGCGCCGGCCATGGCCGCGTGGGCGGCCAGAATCTCCGCGCGGCAGTCGGCGGTACGCGAATGGGTGTCCATGATACCGCCCGCGACCTTCACCAACTTGCCGATGTGTCCCACAAGAAGGACATTGGTAAATCCCTCGCGAATGCAGCAATCAATCGCATCGCCCACGAAGTTGGAGATGAAGACCACCGGCGCACCGTTTAGGTGGAAATGCCCTGAGATGAACTGCGCGCCGTAGTTGCCGGGCGTGAGCACGACTCCGCACCGCCCCATAGCCGCATGCTGCCGGATCTCGAGCTCGATACTGTCGCGCAAGGCAGCGAGGCTGCGCGGCTCGACGATGCCCGTCGTGCCCAGGATGGAGATGCCGTCCTTTATCCCCAGGTGCGGGTTGAAGGTCTTTTCGGCAAGGGCAACACCCTCGGGTACCGAAATTGTCACAGCAATATCTCCAGAAAAGCCGTGCGCGGCGCACACCTCGCGCACCGCCGAAGTGATCATCGCGCGCGGCGTCGCGTTGATGGCGGCCGCCCCCACCGGCTGCTCGAGCCCGGGCAACGTCACGCGCCCCACGCCCACGCCGCCGTCGACGGAAACTTCCGATTCGTGCGCGGGTACGTCCTTGCTGCCCGCGGCGCCCGTGCCCGACCCCGCATGTTCCACGCGCGCGTACACGAGCACGCCGTCGGTCACATCGGCATCGTCGCCTGCGTCCTTTCGCACGGCACACTGGGCGCACCCCTCGCCGATGCATGCGTCGACCACGTTCGCCTCGACGGGCAGCCCGCCGGGGGTGACGATCGACACGAGGCCGACGGGCTTTCGTGACAAGAGCATCTCGCAGGCCGCCTTCGCCGCGAGCGCGGCGCAGCTCCCCGTGGTGTAGCCGCAGCGCAGGCGGGTCGTCCCGGTATATATGTAGTGCTCGAAGGCCACGCTAGCTGCTCGCCTTCCGATACCCCGTGGAAAACGAAGGGTCGTAAAGCTTGCTGCGCTCGTACGACTCCGCTTGCGCGCCGTTGTGTGCAAGCCTGCCGCGAGCTCCGAGCACGCGGCCCACCACCACGAGCGCCGTGCGGTCGATGCCCTCTCGCGCGCCCGCATCGGCGAGCGTGCCCACTGTGCATCGCACCACGCGCTCCTCAGGCCAGGTCGCCTTGTACACGAGCGCCGCCGGCTCATCGGAGCTGCGGCCCGCGGCCAAAAGCTCGGCGGAAAGCTCGGCGAGCATACCCGAGCTCAGGAAGATGACCATAGTCGAGCCGCTTTCCGCCATGGTGCGCATGCCCTCGCCCGCGGGCATGGGGGTGCGCCCGGAAAGCCGCGTGATCACGACCGACTGGCTGATTCCCGGCAGCGTATATTCCTGGCGAAGCGCCGCCGCGGCACCGCAAAAGCTCGACACGCCGGGCACCACCTCGTAGTCCACGCCGCGCGCGTCGAGCGCGTCCATCTGCTCCTGGATGGCGCCGTACAGGCACGGGTCGCCCGTGTGCAGGCGCACCACTTCCTCGCCCCGCGCATCTGCCGCGCACATCACGTCGAGCACTTCCTCCAAGGTCATGTGCGCGCTGTCGTAGACGATGCAGGATTCCTTGCACTCGGCGAGCAGCTCGGGGTTCACAAGGCTCCCCGCCCAAACGACCACGTCGGCCGCGCGCAAAAGGCGCGCCCCGCGCAGCGTGATAAGGTCGGCGGCGCCCGAGCCAGCGCCAACGATATGAATCATCCGAGCCTTCCCTTCCCGTTTCTCATCGCAACCGTTTACGCTGCCATTCGCGCAGCGGCCAAAACACGGCGCCCGCAGCGGCAATCGGCGCAAATACGCAGGCAGGAGGCGCAATGCCGCCCGCCCTGGCTTTGACACGTTCAAAAGTGCCCACTATCATAGTAAAAGATTCGGCAACGAGCATATGACAATCGGATAAAAGGAAATGACCGGCGCGGCGCCCGCACAGCCCGCGCTGGCTTGCGGAGGGAACCAGGTGGGAATCCTGGGCAAGGGACATTACTGTATAGGACGCACGGGCGAACCGCCTCGCGCCCCAAGCCAGACTGCTTCGCCTTTTCCTCACGGCATCGCCGTGGCGTTAGCTCCTTGTGAACCCCGAGGGGTGCGCTTTTCTTTCGCTTGTGCCGACAAGCAACTGTCGCCGGGGGACCGGCAAACCGAGGAAAGGAAAAACCATGTCCGACCAGATGTCACGCCGCGGCTTCATGGGCGCCGCAGCAACCGGAGCCTTCGCGCTCGCCGGAGTCGCGCTCGCGGGCTGCTCCAGCACCTCCGCGAGTTCCGAGAAATCGAGCGAAAAGGAGAAGGCCGTGAAGCCGGTCATCCTCGTCACGAGCTTCGGCACGAGCTACAACGACTCGCGCCACATCACCATCGGCGCCATCGAAGACGCTATCCGCGAGAAGTACTGGCAGGACTACGACATCCGCCGCGCCTTCACCGCGCAGATCATCATCGACAAGCTGAAGAAGCGCGACGGCATCACGATCGACAACATGACCGAGGCGCTCGACCGCTGCGTGGAAGACGGCGTGAAGGAAATCGTCGTGCAGCCGACGCATCTCATGGCTGGCCTGGAATACGCCGACGTGAAAGACGAGCTCGACAAGTACGCCGACAAGTTCGACAAGATCTCGCTCGGCGACCCGCTGCTCACCTCCGACGACGACTACAAGAAGGTGGCCGCCGCCATTAAGGAGAACATGGCGTCCTTCGACGACGGCAAGACGGCGCTGTGCCTCATGGGCCACGGCACCGAAGCCGATTCCAACACCGACTATGCCAAGATGCAGGAAGTGTTCAAGAACGAGGGCTTGACGCAGTTCTTCGTCGGCACCGTCGAGGCTGAACCGACCTGCGAGGATGTTATCGCCGCCGCGAGCGCCGCAGGGTACAAGAAGGCCGTGCTCGCGCCGTTCATGGTGGTCGCGGGCGACCACGCGAACAACGACATGGCAGACGAGACCGACCCCGACAGCTGGGCTGCGAAGTTCGTGGCCGCCGGCTTCGAAGTGACGTGCCTGCTCCAGGGTCTGGGACAGAACGCCGCGGTCGACGACATCTACGTCTCACACGTGGACGACGCCATCGCCAAGCTGTAAACTCACCGCGCACGGGGGCGCCGGTCGCGTCCCCGTGCAACGGGCATGCGCCTTCCCCGACTGACGGCGCATGCCCGTTGCATTCGCATCCCGTCAGCCCACCGCACGGCGCGGGCGGTCGAAGCGATTGAAAGGAACCCCCTCCATGTTGAAGAAAACCCTCGCCTTCGCCCTGTCAGCGGCGCTTTTCGCGTTCTCGCTCGCCGGCTGCGGCGGAAATTCAATCGACAGCGCAAAGGCAAGCGATGCCGATTCCCAGGAAAAGACCGAACAGGCGGCCGATGCGCCCGAGGGCGCAAGCGCTGCCCCCATCACCGCCGACAAGGTGGCCGACGGCACCTATCCGATCACCGTAGATTCCAGCTCGAACATGTTCAGGATTGTGGACGCCCAGCTCATCGTGGAAAACGGCTCCATGCACTGCGTGATGACGCTTTCCGGCACGGGCTACGGCAAGCTCTTCATGGGCACGGGCGACGAGGCTGCCGCCGCGAGCGAGGCCGACTTCATCCCCTATGTGGAAAACGCGGAAGGCAAGTACACCTACGACGTGCCCGTTGAAGCGCTCGACGAGGACACCGCCTGCGCCGCGTGGAGTATTAGAAAAGAGCAGTGGTATGACCGCACGCTCGTGTTCGAATCCGCCGGCGTCGATCTGCGCGCCGACGCACTGAAGTAACGCCATGCGGTCGATTCTTCCCAAGGGGGAAAGCAGGAAGCGTCGCAGCATCGCGGTGCGCGCGATCGCCTGCGTTCTCGTCGCCCTGCTCGCGCTTCCCTTCGCGGGGTGCAGTGCGAGCCCGAACGCGACCGGTGGCACGGCAGGCTCTCAGGAATACACTGTGAGCGTCTCGCTCTCCGGCGGGTCAGGGCGCGCAAGCATCGCCTCACCCACCACAATTGTGAAGGATGGCGACACCTACACCGCGACCATCACCTGGTCGAGTTCGAACTACGACAAGATGACCGTCGACGGCGTAGACTACGCGCCCGTAAACGACGGCGGCAACTCCACGTTCGAGATACCCGTCACGCTCGACGAGGACATCGCCGTGTCGGCCGAGACCGTCGCCATGTCGACGCCGCACACCATCGACTACACGCTCTACTTCGACTCATCCACCATGAAGAAGAAAACGGGCGACGATGCAAGCGGCGACTCCCCTGCGGGAACGGCTTCAAGCGCCGCGGCCGACTTCCACAACGCCGATTTGGGCTGCGGCTGGGAGCCGACGGGGGCGCTTCAGCTTGAATACGCCAAGCACTTCACTGTCGACGAGTACGAAGGCGGCCTGCGGCTTATCTGCATTTCGAACGGGGAGCGCTTCCTCGTGGTGCCGCAAAATGCAAAGGTACCTGATGGGTTGAGCTCCGACATCGCGGTCATAAGGCGCCCCGCCGACAAGGTGTACCTCGTGTCGTCGGCGACGATGTGCCTGGTCGACGCGCTCGATGCGAACGACAATATCCTCATGTCGGGCACGAAGGCCGACGATTGCTCGGTCGGGGGCTTCAAAAGCGCGCTCGAAAGTGGGGCGATCGCCTACGGCGGCAAGTACAGCGCGCCCGACTACGAGCGAATATCGGCCTCGGGCTGCACGCTCGCCATCGAGAACACCATGATCAACCACACGCCCGATGTGAAGGAAAAGCTGCAGAAGCTCGGGCTCGTCGTGCTCACCGAACAGTCGTCGAGCGAGCCCGAAGCACTCGGGCGCGTCGAGTGGATTAAGCTTTTCGGCGTCCTGTTCGACAAGGAAGACGAGGCCGCGCACCTGTTCAACGAGCAGAAGGCCCGCGTCGAGCAAACGTCGAGGCTCGCGTCGTCAGGTAAAACCGTGGCGTATTTCTACATTAACTCGAACGGGGCCGCCGTCACGCGGCGGGCGGGCGACTACGTGGCGCAGATGATCGAGCTTGCAGGCGGCAGCTACGCGCTCGATGACGCGCAGACGGCGTCGACGTCAGGTTCGTCAGTAACGCTCGAAATGGAGCGCTTCTACGCGACGGCGAAGGATGCCGACATCATCGTCTACAACGGCACCATCGACGAATCGGTTGCCACCTTGAAAGACTTCGTAGGCAAAAACGCGCTATTGTCGCAGTTCAAAGCTGTAAAGAACGGCAACGTCTGGGTCACAAGCGCCGACATGTACCAGCAGATGACTTCTACCGCCGACATTATCGACGAGCTGCACGGGGCGTTCACCGGCGATGACGCGAGCGACTTCCATTATCTGAGGAAGCTTGGCTAGCGTCATGAGAAGCCGGCTTTCCATGACATACGACGAATCGGGGCGCGCCGCGCGGTGTCGCGTCGTGACGGCGCTGCTCGCTGTTGTCCTCATCGTGCTCGTCGGGGCCAACCTGTGCATCGGGAGCGTGCTCGTGCCCGCAGACCACATCCCCGGCATCCTTTCGGGCGGCGCGGCCAATTCCATGGAAAGCCAAGTCATCTGGGAGATTCGCCTGCCGCGCGTGCTTTCAGCCGTGCTTCTCGGCGGGGCACTTTCGCTCTCCGGGTTCCTGCTGCAGACGTTTTTCAACAACCCCATCGCCGACCCGTTCATCTTGGGCGTCTCCTCGGGCGCAAAGTTCGTCGTCGCGCTTACGATGATCGTGCTTCTGGGCGCGAACCAGGCCATGTCCTCGCCGGCCATGGTGGCCGCAGCGTTTCTGGGATCGCTTATCACCATCGGCTTCGTGCTCCTCATCGCACGGCGCATAAGTTCCATGGCCATGCTTATCGTGGCGGGCGTCATGGTGGGATACATCTGCTCGGCGGCGACGAACTTCCTCATCGCCTTCGCCGACGACCAGTCCATCGTGAACCTGCACAACTGGTCTTTGGGTAGCTTCTCGGGTTCGGGCTGGGACGACGTCGCGGTCATCACGGTCGTGGTGATCACCGTGAGCGCATGCGTATTCGCGATATCGAAGCCCCTTTCCGCCTTCCAGCTGGGAGAAGCCTACGCGAAAAGCGTCGGCGTGAACGTCGCACGCTTCCGCGTGGTGCTCGTCCTTCTAGCGAGCATGCTCTCCGCCTGCGTGACCGCGTTCGCTGGTCCGGTGTCGTTCGTAGGCATCGCGGTTCCGCATCTCGTTAAGTCGGCGCTGAAGTCGTCGAAGCCCATCCGAGTGATTCCTGCGTGCTTCTTGGGAGGCGCCATCTTCTGCGCGGGCTGCGATTTGATCGCGCGCACGCTGTTTTCCCCCGTCGAGCTTTCCATCAGCGCCGTCACCGCCATCTTCGGCGCGCCGGTGGTTATCGCACTCATGTTGAAGAAGCGGGTGAGGTAGATGGGGAAATTCGTGCCGCAGCCCAAAACGCTCGGAGGGGACATTCCATGCTTAAACAGTCCTAAGCTCGCACGAAAGCGCCAGAAGGCACTTTCGACTCGCGCGGAACTGCGCGCGAAACGCCTCCTCCGAGCGGAGTCGAACCTCGAAACCCCGGTCGCAACGAAGGCTGACGGAGCGCCGCTTTTCCGCATAAGCGACCTGTCGGCGGGCTACGACAAGAAGGTCGTAGTCGAAGGCGTCGAGCTAGAGGTTCGCGCGGGCGACGTCGTGGCGCTCATCGGGCCGAACGGCTCGGGCAAGTCGACCATCTTGAAAACCATCACACGCCATCTGGCACCGCTTGCCGGCGCGGTCGAGCTCGACGGGCGGGAGATTTCCCGATGGAAGACGGCGGAGTTCGCAAGGAACCTTGCCGTTATGCTGACAGATCGACCCCGGACCGAGCTCCTCACCTGCCGCGATATCGTAGAGGCGGGAAGGCATCCCTACACCGGGCGAATGGGCACACTCTCGCCCGACGACCATAGTCGGGTCGACGAGGCCATGAAAACCGCACATGTGGAAGAGTTCGCCGAGCGCGACTTCATGCAGATAAGCGACGGGCAACGCCAGCGCGTCATGCTCGCACGCGCCATCGCGCAGGATCCGCGTGTGCTCGTGCTCGACGAGCCCACGTCGTATCTCGATATCCGCTACCAGATCGACCTGCTGCGAATACTTCGCCACCTTGCGAAATCGCGGAATGTTGCTGTCATCATGTCCATCCACGAACTCGAGCTCGCGCAGAAAAGCGCCGACAAGGTGATTTGCGTGAAGGACGGCCGGGTCTTCCGCGCCGGCGCACCCGAGGACATATTCACGCGCGAGACGATTGGCGAGCTCTACGGCCTTAAACATGGCACCTTCAACGAGCGCTTCGGCAGCGTGGAAATTGGGCGCCCACACGGCGATGCGCACACGTTCGTCATCGCCGGCGCAGGTACGGGGTCAGCTGTGTTTCGCCAGCTAATCCGGCAGGGCAAGGCGTTCTACGCGGGCGTTCTGCACGAAGGGGACATCGACTGCGAGCTTGCGCGCGACCTGGCGACGGAATGCGTGGCCGAGCGCGCCTTCGAGCCGATCGGGGATAAAACCATAGCCCGCGCCAAAGAGCTCCTCGTCCACTGCGCGCGTCTTATCGTGTGCCCCGCCGCCTTCGGCACCATAAACGCCCGCAACGCAGAGCTCGTCGAGTTCGCACGCTCGCATGGTATCGAGGTCATGCGAGCGTGCGAAGGCGCATCGGAGGATTCCAAAATTGGAGTGGGAAGGATAAACTGGACTTTCTTTTAAGGATCCTCAGGCTACAGCTCCTACGCCGGCAAGGTCTCCAAGGCGCCGGAGAACCTCAGGAACAGGAATTTCCACGCCGACGAGCCCAACTAGGCCTAATCCAAGCGAGATTCCAGACTCGACAGACCATTGAGAGTCAGATCGTTGGCGACCTCAGAGACGCGCTCGATAGGAACCGAGCCGTCAGACAGCGCCCACGTGCGATAGATACCGATAATACCCGACAGCAAAAACGCCAGATAGTAGTCGAACATTTCGTCCTTGAGACCTTGGGGCAGCAGATCTCGCTCGGCAATCTCGTGCTCGAGCGGCGCACGAAGACGAGCCATGAAATCATCGAGCGGAATATTCTCGATCAGCTGACGATTGAGCACCAAGTTGTTGCACAGTGCCTCGTTAACGGTTTTAAAGAAGGTCGCCGCCGCGCTCAGGGCGCACTCGTTGGTGTCGCCGTCCATGGAGGAAAGCGTCTTCTCGACCGAATCGACAATCATCTCCACTACATCGACGGCAATGGCATCGAGCAGGCCGTCAACCGTACCAAAGTGTACGTAAAAGGTCTTGCGGTCGACATTGGCCTCGCGCGCGATGGCACTCACCGTAATGTCTGCCAGCGGCTTTTCCATGAGCAGGCGCTCGAAAGCCGAAAGGATGGCATTACGGCTGCGAACGATGCGACGATCAAGACGCGGTTTGCTGGTTGCCATGGGCGTGTCCCTTCGATATGCGAGCATTCATCAACAGATGAGAGATAATCTACGTAAGAGGATTATCCCCCATACGGCACAAATATGCCCCGCATCATGAAGAACGCACGACTGCCCTACTGCGACTTAGGGTGCTTCTTCTTATTGAGTGCCGACGGAGATACGCGAATACCATCGCCTGTCTGGCGCACATAGGCTTTATGAGCAGGCTTAGCGGTCCCAGAAGCCTTCTGAGCGTGCTTCTTGGGATCAACGGTAACAGCATTCATGGGGTGCGGCTTAGTGGGCGCAGAGGGCGTCTGAGGCGTGCGGCCGAGCTTGCGCATCACGCGATCCCAGCGTGCATGGATGCTCTCGTTGTGGGCGCTCTTAAGTCCCAGCAGGGGCGCAGCCAAAATGGTAGGCGCAATAAACGTAATGAGACGCCACAGCAGATAGCCGGCGGTCGAAGCCGACCCAAAGAAATGACCCAAGAACAATGCAAAGCCGCCCTCAGCGCCACCAGTTCCACCGGGCAAGGGAACCGCAGAGCTTAACAGCTGGACAAAGGCGCTCGCGGCCATGACCGAGAAAAAGTCGACCTCGTGGTGGCCAAAGGCAAGCATCAGGAAATACGGAACCAGATAGAAAAACGCGAGCTGCAGCATGGTGATAAACACGGTGAGCAGCATGGAAGAAAAATGTCCGGCCGAAAGCTTGAACTTCTCGGAGAAGGAGTAGATCTCGCCATCGACAAACGTGCGCCAACTCTCGATCTTAGTGGCCGAGACACCAATGCGCTCGAGCCAATTGATGATGCAATGGGCGACGCGCGTGACGGTCTTAGGCATGAGCGCGACGGCGAAGATGCCAAGCAAGATGCAGCAGTGTCCACCAAAGCTAAAGACGCACAGCAGCGTCATGTCGCCGTAGCGTTCGGCAAAAAACGGCATACGGGCGAGCAGCAGGATAGCGCCCCAGGCGACCAGGCCAAACTGGTACACGATAAAACGCGTGAATTGCGTGGCGCCGGCCTCGCCCACGTTTTGGCCGGCCTTGGTCAGGCGATAGATCTGAGCCGGGGTGGAGCCCATCATCATGGGCGTCAGGTTGCCAAAGAAGATGCCACTCGCCTCGACCGAGATCAGGTCGCGGATGCCGACGGGCGAATTGGGATCGAGCCAGACGGCGATCGCATAGGCCACAATGCCAAAGAACAGGTACATGAACATGCAAAGACACGCGACAACGAGCCATGACGCCTGGACGCTCGACATAGCGGCCCAGAACTGCCCCATCTGCCCGGTTACCACCAGATAGACGATATAACCCACCAGCACGACGCCGATAAAGATGGCGCCGCGGCGTGCGCTCTTATTGTCATCTCCGCCCGAGGCCTCAACCTCGACCTGGGGCTTAGACGTATGCTGAGAGGACTCCGTCATGAGACTCCTTCTAACAGTCAAAATATCTTGGATATTGTACCCGTAAGGGCCATAGGCAGAACGCAAAGCTCTGGTTCAAACGGGAATTGCAGACGGTTGTTTGAAAATAGAAAACCCGGCCTTCCATAGGAAGTCCGGGTATCAGATGCGTGGTAGCCCGTACCAGATTCGAACTGGTGATCTCCGCCTTGAGAGGGCGGCGTCCTAAACCGCTAGACGAACGGGCCATAAGCCTCAGCAGAAAAGAAGTGGTAGCCCGTACCAGATTCGAACTGGTGATCTCCGCCTTGAGAGGGCGGCATCCTAAACCGCTAGACGAACGGGCCACATGACATCTGCACTGCCGTGCTGCGAGGAAATATATTACGGGACAAAAAACGTCAGCGCAAGAAGAAATTCCAAATTGCCGAAAAATTGTCGGCAGGTTATGGAATACGCAGGTAAACTTGGTAGCTAATTCAAGTTGAGATGAACCAAAAGAGCTTCGCGCTCGTTGGGAATATCGTCTTCGATCACGGCGTCGAGGGCGGAGTTGAGAAGCTGACCCAGTTCCGGCCCGGGCTTGACTCCGGCACGGATCAGGTCGCCGCCGTTGATGGCGAGCATCTTGAGCGTATAGGGCTCCCCTGCCTTCAGCAGCTCGTGCGCCAGCGCGCGCATCTCCTCAATCGTCTCAACATAATAGAAGCACGACGGGGCCTTGCCAAGTGTGTCGGCACGCTTAAGGTCCATGAGCTCGTCAATCAGGCGGGCCGTGTCGACGCCCTCACCCGAAAGCGCGCGCATCATATTGAGCAGGCAGGAGCGCTCGGGGCGCAGCGGCTTGTCGTGATATTTGATGAGCAGGCACACGTCGCGCACCAGGTCGTGCGAGAGCGCCAGGCGATCCATAATGACGCGCGCTTTCTTGGCGCCGAGCTCGGGATGACCGTAGAAGTGTCCGCTGCCGGCGTGATCGACCGTGAAACACTCGGGCTTGGACACATCGTGCAAAAACGCCGCCCACATAAGGCTCGACGAGGGCGCGACGCCGTCGCACAGCGCAAGCTCCCCTGCCACCGTCAGCACACGGGCGATATGCTCGTAAACGTTAAACGCATGATAGACACTTCGCTGATCAAAGCCGCGACCCGCTGCCAGCTCAGGCACAGAGGCACAGATGAGCTCGGGGTAGCGCAGCATCGCGTCTCCCCCATGACCGGTCGAAAGAATGCCCTCAAGCTCAATACCCACACGCTCGCGCGCCACGGCGTCGAGCAGCGGCGCGCACTCGGCAAGCGCGCGCTTAGTCTCGGGCTCAATCATAAAGTCCAGGCGGCAGGCAAAGCGCACCGCACGCAACATGCGCAGGGCGTCCTCGTTAAAGCGACGCTTGGGATCGCCGACAGCGCGAATCAGCTTGCGCTCCAAGTCACCCTGGCCGTCGTAGCGGTCGACAAGCCCGCGCTCGGGATGCCAGGCCATAGCGTTGACGGTAAAGTCGCGGCGCGCCAGATCGTCCTCAAGCGAGGCGGCACGTTCCACACTCTGGGGATGGCGACCATCGGTGTAAAAGCCATCCAGACGGTACGTGGTGACCTCGATACGCTCGCCATCGGAAATAGCCGTGATTCCGCCAAATTTAATGCCCGACTCCACGACCGCGATACCAGCGGCCTCGAGCGCCGCCTTGGACTCCTGCCACAGGCCGCTACAGCACATATCAACATCGTGGCTGGGGCAACCCATCAGGGCGTCGCGCACCCAACCGCCCACGTACCAAGCCTCAAGACCAGCCGCCTCAAGCGCGCGCAGGACGCGCAGGGACGCATCGGACGGTTGAGTACCGTTGAGCGAAACATTGCACATGCCTATGGCCTCCTGCACTTGTGAGCGTTAATCGATAGTTCTCAAGAAGTCTAACAAGAAACGAGAAAGCGCGCACACGCAATCGCGTCGTCGATTCGATAAAACGAGACAGTAGACGCCACATACGTTCAGCGAGCAAAAAACACCCGCCTCGGAGATCCAAAGCGGGTGTTCGGCAACGATGTAACGATGAGGTTAGCAGACCTGGCGAACCTCGATGTGCTTCTTATATTCGTCCACCTTGGCAAAATCGCCCAGACCGGGGCACTCGACCACGTTGGCGCCGGTGGCCATCGAAAGACGCAAGGCATCCTCGACTCGCTCGGGGGCGTCGTGCCACACGGACAGGAAGGCGGCCAGCGAGGAATCGCCGGCGCAGACGGTCGACAGCAGCTTGACGTCGAAGGTGCGGTTGGCAAACCAGATATGCTCGCCGTTGGAGAAGTACGCACCGGCGCCACCGAGGGTCAGCAGCACGTTCTTGGCGCCCTTGGCGTGCAGCTCGGCCATCGCGCCCTTGACGGACTCGTCGTCGCCACCGCTCACCTTAATGCCAAAGATGTCGAGCAGCTCATCGTCATTGGGCTTGATCAGCAGCGGCTCCATGGCAATGAGGTCTGCCAGCTGATGGCTCGAGATGTCGAGGACGAACTCGGCCCCCTTGGCCTTGACGCGGCGCAGGACCTCGGCCAGGAAGCCCTCGGAAGTGTTGGGAGGTAGCGAGCCGCTGATGACCAAGCAGGTCATGTCATCGAGCGAATCGATGAGCTCAAACATCTCCTGCTCGTTGGCCTCGTTAATGGCGGCACCGGCGTTGACCATGTTGTACTCGGTGTCGGGGCCGGCATTGAGGAACACGTTGACGCGCGTAATACCGTCGGTCCACACGGGCTTGACGGGCACGCCCAGGGCCTCGGCGCCCTTAACGATAAACTCACCCGAGAAGCCGGCGAAGAAACCCAGGATCGTGGTGTCGACACCATAGTGGTCAAGCGTAAACGAGACGTTGAGGCCCTTGCCATTGGGCGTATAGACCGCGTTGCGGGTACGCGTGACTGTGTTGGCGGAAAGACCGTCGCAGGCAATGTTGTAGTCAATGGCGGGATTTGCAGTGAGCGTGTAAATCATGAATGTTCCTTTCACGAAGCAACGTGTTAATGAAAGTATATTCCACGCATCGACAAAAGGCTAGGACAACTCGGTGAACGGTGTGGAAGCGATGAAGTACAGCAGGACACCCCCCCCTGGCGGAACAAAAAGGCGCCCCGGCCGAAACCGGGGCGCCGCATGTGCACGAATATGTCGCGTTTCGATTACTGACGATCGAGCTTGCGGACAGCAACGCGCTTGCTGTACTCGTCGACGTGACCAAAGTCGCCAATGCCGACGGACTCGGCAACGTTAGCGCCGGTGGCCATAGCGAGCTTCATGGCCTCCTCGACGTTGTCGCGATCCCTGTACCACTTGTGCAGGAACGCAGCGAGGGTGCAATCGCCGGCGCAGACGGAAGAAACCAGCTTGATGTTGAACTCACGCTTGGCGTACCAGATGTCCTCGCCGTTGGAGAAGTAAGCGTCGCCGCGGCTACCACGGGTGAGCAGCACGTTCTGAACGCCAGCGTCGTGAGCCATCTTCATGGCAACGCGAACCTCGTCGTCGGTGTCGACCGGCACGCCGAAGATGGCCTTCATCTCGTGATGGTTCGGCTTGATGAGCAGCGGCTTCTTGTGAGCGAGCTCCTTGAGCTTGTCGGAGGACAGGTCCAGGACGACGTCGGCGCCACGAGCCTGAGCGTGCTCCATGACCTGAGCCAGGAAGTCGGGCGTAGCTTTGGGAGGCACGGAGCCGGAGACGATCAGGCACTCAAGATCGCCCGCGGTGTCCAGGATGTTGTAGAGCTCCTCCTGGTGCTGCGGCGTGATCGGAGCACCCGGGTTCAGGATACCGTACTCGTGCTGGCCATCGTTGACGTAGGTGTTAATGCGCGTGATACCGTCGGTCCAGACCGGGCGGCAGAGGCAACCCAGGTTCATGACCTCCTCAACGATGAACTTGCCCGTGAAGCCAGCAAAGAAGCCGAGTGCGACGGTGTCAACGCCCATCTTCTTAAAGGCGAAGGACACGTCAAGGCCCTTGCCGTTAGCCGTGTAGCTGGCCGAGCCGGTGCGGACGTTCTCGTCGGGCTCGAGCGGAGAGCTCGAAACCGTCATGTCGACAGCCGGGTTAGCGGTTAGCGTGTAGAACATTTACAGTACCCCCTGTATATGTGAGGGCCGCGTGGCCGGCCCATTCCAACCACGCGGTTACCTCTGATACCAAATTAGCGAGCTGCGGACTCGAGCAGTGCCTTGACCTCGGCTGCGGTGTTGCAGGCGAGCGCCTTCTCGGCGAGCTCGTCGCACTCGGCCTTGGTCCACTGGCTGATGGTCTTGCGGGCGCGCAGGATAGAAGGAGCGCTCATCGAGAACTCCTCCAGGCCCCAGCTGATCAGCAGCGGCTCGAGCAGCGGATCGGCAGCGGCTTCGCCGCACATACCGACCATGATGCCGGCCTTCACGCCGCTCTCGATGATGTTCTTGAGCGAGCGGAGCACGGCGGGATAGTAAACCTGGTACAGGTTGGAGATGGTGTCGTTACCACGGTCGGCGCACATGGTGTAACCGATCAGGTCGTTGGTGCCGATGGAGAAGAAGTCGGCGACCTCGGCAAGACGGTCTGCGAGCAGCGAAGCGGCGGGCGTCTCGACCATGATGCCGACCTCGATGTTCTCGTTGAACTTGCGACCCTCTTCGGTCAGCTCGGCCTTGCACTGCTCGACGAGCTCCTTGACAGCCAAGACCTCCTCGACGCAGGTGACGAGCGGGATCATGATCTTGACGTCACCGAAGGCGCTAGCGCGCAGCAGAGCGCGGAGCTGGACCTTGTACTGGTCGGGATTGGCCAGGCAGTAACGCACGGCGCGGAAGCCCATGAAGGGGTTATCTTCCTTGACCATGTGCAGATACGGAATCTCCTTGTCGCCACCCACATCGAGCGTGCGGATGATGACCGGAGCACCCTTGAGCGCGCTGGCGACCTTACGGTAGGCGTTGAACTGCTCCTCCTCGGAAGGAAGCTCAGCAGAGTCCATGAACAGGAACTCGGAGCGGAACAGACCGATAGCCTCGGCGTCGTGATCGAGCGCGTTGGGCACGTCATCGGGGTTACCGATGTTGCAGGCGATGATCTTCTTGATGCCATCAGCAGTCACGGACGGCTTGCCACGGAAGGCCTCGAGGGCTGCCTTCTCGGCAGCGAAGGCCTCGGCCTTGGCGGTGTAGGCAGCGAGCGTCTCCTCGTCGGGATCGGCCTCGACGATACCCTTGCCGCCGTCGACGACAACGGTCATGCCGTTGCGCAGTGCGGTGCAGCTGTTGGAGACCGAAAGGACAGCCGGGATCTCGAGGGCGCGCGCAATGATCGCGGAGTGCGACGTGCGGCCACCGGTCTCGGTGACGATACCGGCAACGTGGGCCTTATCGATCGTGGCGGTCATGGACGGCGTGAGGTCGTGCACGACAACGACAGTGTTCTCGGGCAGGACGGAGAGGTCGACAACCTCCTTGCCCAGCAGCTCGGCCAGAATACCGGTGCGGATGTCGGCGATGTCGGCCGCGCGCAGACGGAACATCTCGTCGTCCATGGACAGGAACATGTTCTCGAACATGGTCGAGGTGTCCATAAGCGCCTGCTCGGCGCAGGTACCACCGTCAATGGCGGCGTTGATGGCGTCGGTCATACCCGGATCCTGAGCCAGGACAATATGTCCGCTCATGATCTCGGCCTCGGCCTCGCCCACCGTCTCCTTCATGTGGTCGGCCTGAGCCTGGGTCTTCTCGCAGAAGACCGAAAGAGCGGACTGATAGCGCTCCTTCTCTGCTGCCGAATCAGCAACCTCGTGCGGCTCAAACGTCAAGTCGGGATCGACGGCGACCATGACGGTGCCGATACCGATGCCCTCGGAAGCGTTGACTCCCTGATACATTCCCATTCCTCTCTCCGTGTCATGTGATAAAGCGTTTTGCCATATCCATGACAAAAGAGCGCAGTTACCTTACAACAGGTCACTGCGCCCCCAAATATGAACTTAGTTGTTCAACATGCGACCCGTTTGAGTTCTACTCGCCAAGACCGCTCTTGATGAGCTCGATGGCGGCAGCCAGAGCCTCGGCCTCGTCAGCGCCGTCGCACTTTACCTCGACCTCGGTGCCGCAGGGGATACCAGCAGCCATGAGGGCCATCGGGGACTTGCCGTTGACCTCCTTCTCGGGGGTGACGACCGTCACGTCACAGGCGTACTTGCCCATGGTGGAGGCGAACAGACCAGCCGGACGCATGTGCAGACCCTGAGGATTAACGAGGGTAGCCTTCTCAGAAACCATAATTGACTCCTTTTTGTGTTTAACCCCTGTCATGCATGTGGCAGGAGTCAGATTCACGACGTTGTTTATATTAACTCACATCAAACGGTTTTTCATTATGTTTCAGACGAATTATTGGACAGATGTGTTTGTCGTCCGCTTGCTCGCCCACAGGGGCCCGTGCGCGGCCTGTGAGATTTCCTGCTCTACAGTCCTGCTCGCACGAAGAGCACATTAAGTGCTCTTCGGCTCGTGCGGAACTCGCGATAAATCTCACAGGCCGCGCACGGGCCCCTGTGGGCGAGCAAGCTGCGGAAACTCGGTCGGTCCAGAGCAATATCGTGCAAACGGAAATCTGGCTGATGATCTGTTCGCGACAAAGACTCGATAGGTAGCCCCCTCTATGCCCTTTTGTAAGTTGCGGTGAAATAGGGACTGAATTTGGGGTTGAATCGTTTAAACAGTCCCTATTTCACCGCAACTTATGGGAGGGGTAGAAAAAGGCGGAGGCCCTGGATAGGGACTCCGCCTTATATACAGGGGGCGATGGTATTCGCGTGTTGCGGGATTAGACCAGGCGGGCGTTGATCGTCTTGGCGATCTTGGCGGCGTCGGTGGAACCCTTGACGGTGGCACGGAAGTCCTCGTCCATGAGCGCCTCGGCGACCTTGGACAGGATCTTAAGGTGCGTGGTGCCGGCCTGGGCACCCGGGATGAGCAGCGCGATGGCCACGTTGACGGGAGCGCCGTCCATGGTGTCCCAACCGGTCACACCGGACTCGTCCTTGACGACGATGACAGCAGCCTCGGTAATGGCGTCGGACTTGGCATGCGGGATGGCGAAGCCCTCCATCATGCCCGTGGTGCCCTCGGCCTCGCGGGCCAGGAAGGCGTTCATCACGGCGTCGGCGTCGCTGGCGATACCGGCCTTGACAGCCTGGTTGGAAACGAAGCTCAGAGCCTCGTCACGAGAAGCGAAGTCCTCGGCGACAAAGACATTCTCGACCTTCACGAAGTCGGCAGCCTCTTCCTTGGGGGCCTCGACGGCAGCGACCTTGGGGGCCTCAACGGACCTGGCTACAGGAGCGGCCTTCTGATTCTTCTCGAAGTCGTACTTCTTGAAGGCCACGAACAGGATGCCACCGACCACAGCGCCGATGAGGATCGCGAGGACCCACAGCGGACCGTTCTCGACAACGGGCAGGACCAGGAAGCCGCCGTGAGGCGCCGGATCGTGAACGTTGAAGAAGATGGTCAAGATGGAAGCGATGGAAGAACCGAGCATCATGATGGGCATGACGGGCCAGATGTTCTTGGTCATGAACGGAATGGCGCCCTCGGTGATGTGGGTGCAACCAAGGATGAGGTTGACGATACCGGCGTCATGATCCTCCTGGCTGAAGTACTTCTTGCCGACAACGACGGCGAAGGTGGTGATCAGCGGCGGAACGATGCAAGCGGCGGAGACGGCAGCCATGAAGTTGGTGCCGAAGTTGTAGGTCTCGGTGCCGACGCCAGCTTCGAGAGCGGTACCGAGCAGGAAGGTGCCAGTAGCGTAAGCAGCCTTGTTGACCGGGCCGCCCATATCAAAGGCGCACATGCAGCCGATGGCCAGGCCAAGGATCACCGGACCGGAGTTACCGAGGCTCTGCAGGAAATCCATCATACCCTGGTTAATGGCAGCCATGGGGCCGGAAATACCGAGCATGACCAGGCCAACGATGGCGGTAGAGCACAGCGGATACAGAAAGATTGCCTTCAGGCCATTAAGGCTCGCGGGAATTTTAGAGAAAACCTTCTCGAGCAGCAGGATGACATAGCCGGCGAGGAAGCCGCCGACGATGCCGCCCAGGAAGCCGAAGCCCACGCCGGCGCCACCGGCGTCGATCATGCCGGTCTCGGCGTTAACAGGCAGGCCCTGGATGGCAATCATACCGGCAACGAAACCGGGGACGAGCGCCGGGCGCTTGCCGATGGATTCGGCGATGTAGGCGGAAAGCACCGGAACCATAAGGTTCATGGCGATGCCGCCGATGATCTTGAGCATCGCAGCAAAGCTGTTGTAGTCGGCAGCCGTCGAATCAAAGGACGTGATGCCCCACAGGAACGAAATGGCGGTCAGAACACCACCGGCAACGACGAAGACCAGCATGTGGCTGACGCCGTTCATGAGGTGCTTGTAGATGACGTGGCCGATGGACTCCTTCTCCTCGACCTCGTCCTCGACATCGGCGGCAGCGGCAACCGTGTCGTCGCCCTTGGCGGCGAGCGCGCGGTCGATCAGCTTACCAGCAGCCTCGACAGACAGGGCCTTGGAAACACCAACGGAAACCATGGGCTTACCGGCGAAACGCTCAGCCTGGACATCCTTATCGGCTGCGACGACGACGGCCTTGGCACCGGCGATCTCGCTCTTGGTGAGCTCGTTCTCGACACCGACCTGGCCATGAGTCTCGACCTTAATGGTCAGACCGCGCTCGGCAGCTGCCTTCTCCAGCGCCTCCTTCGCCATGAAGGTGTGCGCAATGCCGGTCGGGCAACCGGTCGCGGCGATGATGTCAAACTTAGCCATGTGTCCCTCCTTCTTGAGTACAGCGCCCGCGGGCGCTCCCCTA
Organism: Collinsella aerofaciens; assembly: GCF_015555045.1. GTDB lineage: Bacteria > Actinomycetota > Coriobacteriia > Coriobacteriales > Coriobacteriaceae > Collinsella > Collinsella aerofaciens_W. The sequence goes on from NZ_JADNJQ010000006.1 coordinate 64,715, forward strand.
CACGCGCTTCGATGCGCGTTTTTCCACAACTGAAAGATACCAACCTACCGTCCGCGTGAGAAGAGACAAGGCGCAATTCTCCGGTGAAAGGTTCTTTCATAACCGTAAACGGCAAGTGAAAGTTTACCATCAACACTTGAAACGGCAAGGTGTATCTTGTAATTGAAAATGCCCGTATACTATGGCATTGCAAATCAAGTTAGATTTTCATGCCAACCAGGAGCCATCCATGACCGATAGTAGCAAAAGCGCACTTTCCCTCATTAGTACCCACCAGGGATACAGCGAGTCCGAGCAGCGCATTGTCGACTATATATTGGAGCACCAGTCCGAGGCGCCACGCCTCACGGCGGCTCAGCTCTCGCGCGCTGCCGCCACGTCCGAGGCGACCGTTTCGCGTTTCTGCCGCAAGCTGGGCTTTGGCAGCTTCCGCAGCTTTCAGTTTTCGTTGGCGCGCGACTTAGAGAGTCAGCGCAACGAGGGCCTGACCGACGAGGTCTCGCTCGACAACATGGAGCAGAGCCTTAAAAATATCCTCGCCGCCAAGGTGAGTGAGCTTAATGCGACCATCGACGGCATTGATCACGACACGTTGGCCGCAGTTGTACACGCGCTTAAGAATGCCGGCGTTATTGAGTTTGCGGCCGTAGGCAACACCAACGCCGTCGCGCTCGACGCGACGTTCAAGTTCTCGCAGCTGGGCCTTCGTTGCATGGCAAGCACCATCAGCGAGACCTCGATTGGTTTTGCGCTCACGCTGCGCCCCGGTGACGTTATCGTGCTGATCTCAAACTCCGGCAAGTCGCGCCGTCTGAATCGAATGTCAAAAGCGGCTCGCGACTGCGGCGCAACCGTAGTCGTCATCAGCAGCGACAGCAAATCCCCGCTCGCGCGCCTGGCAGACTACACCTTTAATACCGTCAACCACGAAGCACTACTGACAACGGGCGACTTCGCGTTCTCCAAGATGAGCGCCACGATGATCATCGAGGTCATCTACAACTTCCTGCTGCCCGAAATCGAAGACGCCCGCGAGCATATCAGCTGCTACGAAGAGCTCATCCAGCCGGATAAGGTTGTGGAGTAAAACGCGTAGTGGGACAAAAATTTCAGTCTATTTTGTCCCACCAACACCGCTGATACGACCTAACCTCGAGCTTCTTCAAGCATCTGCTTGGCATGCGCAAGACTTGCCTCCGATTGGTCGCCGCTGAGCATGCGGGCAATCTCGGCAGTGCGAGCATCCCCAGCCACCTCATCCAGATGCGTCTGGGGAACGTCGCCGGGCTCTTTACTGACCACGTAGTGCTTGTCGGCCATAACCGCAACCTGCGCCAGGTGTGTTACGACGATGACCTGATGCGTGGCGGCAAGATCGGCCAGCACACCAGCAAGAGCGCGGGCCGTGGAGCCGCCGACACCAGCATCGACCTCGTCAAACACCAGCGTATCGACACCGTCCGCGTTACCGAGGACAACCTTACTTGCCAACATGACGCGGCTGAGCTCGCCGCCCGACGCAATGCGGCGCAGGGGACGTGGAGTCAAACCGGCACCGCTGCGGTATAGCAGCTCGTAGCTCGAAGGACCAACGGGCGTCCACTCAGCACGGGGAAGATCACGCGACTCCCAGACGAGCTCGGCGCCGCCCATCTCCAGGCGAGCCATCTGGCGGCAAACCTCGTGGCAGAAGCGCGGGGCCGCCACATTGCGAGCGCGCTTAAGTGCCTTGGCAGCGGCAAACAACTCGTGCTCGGCGCTCCCGAGTGCCTCACGCGCCTTTCTGATCTGTTCATCGCCATCATCGACCAGGGACAGCAGCTCTTGCGAGCGATCGCGCATGGCAAAAACATCGTCCATGGTAGGACCCCACTGACGCAGCAGGCCCTTGAGGTCGGAATACCGCTCACGCATGCGAGCGAGCTCGCGCGGATCGAAGGCGACGCCATCGCGATAGGCACGAAGTTCGTTCGCGCAATCCTCAAGGGAGATACAGGCATCCGAAAGCAAATCGGCAATGTCGCCAAGTTTGCGATCGACGGAAGCCATACGGGAAAGTTCTGCCACGGCGCTGTTCACGGCATCGAGCGCTCCCCCTTCAGAGGCAAGCGATGCATGGGCATCATTAGCTGTGGCAACCAGCACCTCGGCATGTTCGGAGCGCGGCAGCAGTTCCTCGAGTTCCTCATACTCGCCCGGTTTGGGGTCGACCTCGCCGATACGCTCGAGCGCAAAGCGCGCTTCCTCGACGCGGCTCCCCTGCGCACGCGAGGTCTCTTCGACACGTCGAACCTCCTTAGCGGCAGCGCGCGAAGCCTTAAAGCAGGCGCGGTAGTGCTCGAGCGCCTCGAGTGCAGGGCGCCCTGCCCAGGCATCGACCATCGCAACATGATGCGCCGGATCGAGCAAGCGCTGGTGCTCGTGTTGGCCGCACAGATCCATCATCACGCCAACGCGCTCCGAAAGCTCGCGCACACTGGCGATGCGTCCGTCAATCTTCACTCGGCTGCGGCCCTCGGCAGAAAGACTGCGCTGCACGATGAAGCCCTCCGTGTCGTGCGGGCCGTCAAACAGGCGCGCCTCGACGCTCGCCAGCGCCTCGCCCTCGCGCACCATAGACGAATCCGCGCGCTCACCCAAAATAAGCTTGAGGGCCGAGAGCAGCGCGGTCTTGCCGGCACCGGTCTCGCCGGTCAGGACAGTCAGGCCGGCACTCGGCAGCAGCGTCGCCTCGCGAATGAGCGCAATGTTAGAAACCTGCAGCTCATCGATCATGACGGACTCCGTAGAATACGCGGCTCACCGAGTTATAGAAGCTCTCGGGGCCGTAATCCAGCAGCAGCACATCACCGGGCCCGCGACGCACCGCCACGCTCTCAACGGTGCCATCGCAAGTAATAAATTGTCCATCGATAGCGATCGCCGGAACGCTCGGACGGTCATCAGACATAAAGATTTCGACGACATCACTCGGCGAAGTCAAGAAGGCACGGGCCTGAATGGTGTGCGGCGCAATAGGTACGCAGACCATACCCGTATAGTCGGGGCTCACGATGGGGCCACCGGCACTGAGCGCGTACCCCGTAGAACCAGTCGCCGTGGACACGACCACGCCGTCGCCACGCAGTCGGTCGATATGGTGGCCCGACACCGTGATGTCGAACTCGACCATATCGGACAGCGGACCGCGGGTAAGCGCCATGTCGTTGAGGGCGAAGGTGCGCACGACATCCTTCGTACCGTCTTCGCGCACGGACACGATATCCGCGGCGATGGTGGCGCGACGGCTCACGTGCAGCTCGCCGGAAAGGGCGTCGCTCACGACCTGCAGAATGTCGCGCTCCTCGGGGCTCGCAGCAGTTAAAAAGCCCAGGTGACCATAGGAAAGACCGAGGATAGGAATCTCGCGATGGTTGAGGATGCGGGCAGCGCGCAGCAACGTACCGTCACCGCCGAGCGTAATGACCAGATCGGAGCCGTCAATATCAGGCGTGCTCTGAATCTTCGATCGCTGGTCGGCAGCCCATGCGACCTCATAGCCCTGGCGCGTCAGCCAAAGCTCGAGCATCAGGCCGCTCTCGACCGCCTCTTGCTTGTAGTAATTGGGAACCAGAAAGACCTTCATAGCGTTGCAGCTTTCTCGCTCAAAACCGATACCTGAGATTGCAGCACGTCTTGCGAGCGGTCGCCAGATTCAAATCTCGTGCCGTACAGGAAAAACTCAACGTTGCCCTTGGCACCATGAATGGGCGACACGCACACATCGACCGGGAACAGCCCCTTGGCAGCAAAGAGCTCAACCGCCGCCACGAGCGTATCGCGGCGCACGGCGGGATCGGTCACAATGCCGCCCTCGCCCACCAGCGCCGCCGGAGCTTCAAACTGCGGCTTTACGAGCGTGCAGAATGCACCCGTAGGCGCCAGGCACGCCAGTACCGCATCGATAATGTTCGCGATGCTGGTAAACGAGACATCACACACAGCCAGGTCGATGGCGCCGGCATAGCCAAGCTCAGGCAGCTGCGTCACGTTTGTGCGCTCATGCAGCGTCACGCGATCGTCCTGACGCAACGACCAATCGAACTGGGCGCGACCCACGTCCACAGAGACAACAGTCGCAGCTCCGCGCTTGAGCAGGCAATCGGTAAAACCGCCGGTAGAGCAGCCCACATCCAAACAGGCAAGGCCCGTCGGATTGATGCCAAACGCATCAAGCGCGCCTTCGAGCTTAAGACCGCCGCGGCCAACATAGGGAATACGCCCCTTCACGTGCAGCGGCAGCCCCGGCATCACCTTAAGACCCGGCGAAGTCAAGCGCTCGCCGCCACTCGAGACCAAGCCGGCCATAAGAGTGCGAAGGGCATCCGCGCGATCGGCGCAGATGCCCTGTGAAATCAGTTCGTCATCAAGACGCACGCGTTTCATGAATGCCATCAACCATTCGTATCCAGAGATGCGGCCTAGCTATCCTGGGATTCGTTTGCCGCATCCTCATCGTATTCCTGTTCGAGCTTATCGGCCTCACGCGGCGTCAACTCAAACTTGTCGACCATATCGACCGCGCGGGAGCCCAGCTCAATCGCCTCGTCAAACAGATCGAGCGAACGCTCCAAGGACGTATCCTTGGAGCGAACGGTAGCGATGATCTGGTCCAGGCGATCCGAGATCTCATCGAAGTTGCGGACGGAACCCTCTGGCATGGCTACTCCTCGACGGAGTCGGCCTCGACGGCCTCAGCAGCGTCCGCATCCTCGGCAAGTACACCGGCGGCAGCCTGAGCGGCAGCGACCTTGGCGGCCGCCTCGGCAGCCTGGGCCTCCTCGCGGGCGCGATCTTCGGCCAGCAGCTCCTGGTACAGGTCCTCACCCGGCAGCTCCTCGCTGCGAGCGATCTTGCCCAGCACGCCGTTGACGAACGACGCGGACTGGTCGGTGCCATAGGCCTTGGCAAGCTCGACAGCCTCGTTGATCACGATGGCGTCCGAGACCTCCTCGTCGGTGAGGAAACGCATCTCGTAAACGGCGATACGCAGCAGATTGCGGTCGGCGCCGGGCATGCGCATAAGATCCCAGTTCTTGGCAACGGAGCGCAGAGCGCAGTCGATGCGGTCGATATGCTCGTAGGCACCGCGGCAAAGCTCCAGCGCATAGGGGTCGAGGGGACCCTTCGAGATCAGGAAATCGCCCTCGAGGACGCGCTCGAGCGGACTGTCCGTGGCCTCGGCCTGGAACAGCAGCTGCAGCGCCTGACTGCGGGCAAGCGTACGCCCGCGATAAACCTTAAGGCTCAAAGGTTACTCCTTGGGGAAAACGAGGCCGTCGATGCAAACGTCAACACGCTCAACCTCAACGCCCACCTGGGCATCGATGGCGGCGACCACGGCGGCGCGAACGGCCTCGGCGAGTTTCTTGAACGGATAGCCAAAGAACACCACGACGCGCACGGTGAGTGCGAGCTTGTCGCCGACGACCTCGGCCTCGACCGCCGGCTCAGAAGCCGGGGCCTTGGACGAGAGCATCATGGAGACAAGGTTGGTGGCAAGGTCCTTGACGCCAACGGAGGCGATGCCCTCGACATCCGACACGGCGCGCGAGACGATGGCGGTCAGAACATCGGGCGAAATGCCGATGCCGTCAATCTTGATTTCCTGGGGCATGAGTCCTCCTAGAAGAGTTGGTTGCTAGACGCGGGAGACGAACTTGCCGTCGCGGGTGTCAACCTTGATGACCTCGCCCTCGTTGAGGTACATGGGGACCTGGATGACAGCGCCGGTGTCGATCGTGGCCGGCTTGGTAGAACCCTGGACGGTGTCGCCCTTAAAGCCCGGGTCGGTCTGGACGATGGTGGTCTCGATGAACATCGGCGGGGTCACGCCCATGAGCTCATCGTCGGCGAAGAGCAGCTGGCAGATGTCGTTCTCGCGCAGCCACTTGGAGTTCTCGCCCACCATGTCCTCGGGAACGGGAACCTGCTCATAGGACTCGTTGTCCATGAAGATGTAGTCAGTGCCATCGTTGTAGAGGTACTGGAACTCACGGGTGGTGAGCATGACGCTCTCGAACTTGGTGCCGGCGTTGCAGGTGTTCTCGACAACGCGGCCGCTCTTGATGTCGCGGGTCTTGTAGCGCACAAACGCGCCGCCCTTGCCCGGCTTGACATGCTGGAACTCGACGATGGTGTAGACCTTGTCCTTGATGCGGAGACCGAGGCCGTTCTTGAAGTCGGCGGTAGAAATGGTAGGCATAGCGACCTTTCTTGTTATGGGCAGAACGCACAAGCGTCCAAATTACATACGACCGAAATTATACACTTGCAGACGGCGCCTGCAGCGAGCGCATAAAAAGAGAACGCGGGGCGCCCGAATTACTCCGGACGCCCCGCCCCAAAAATCTATCGAAATGGGCTAGCAATCGATGACGTGCAGGTCGTGCGGGGTCTTGGTGAAGGGCTCGTAGCCGTTCTCGGTGACGACACCGTAGTCCTCCAGGCGCACGCCGCCCACACCGGGCAGGTAGACGCCGGGCTCCATGGTAATAACCGAGCCGACCTCAATGATGTTCTTGCTACGGTTGAAGTTGGGCAGCTCGTGGATGTCGATACCAACGCCGTGGCCCAGGCCATGGTTGTAGTAATCGCCATAACCGGCATCGCCGATGATCTTCTTGGAGAGCTTGAAGATGTCGTTGCCCTCGACGCCCGGATGGATGGCGGCGACGCATTCCTCGTGCGTACGGCGCACGAGTGCGTACAGGTCGAGCTGCTCCTGCGTGGGCTCGCCCATCACGACGGTGCGTGTCATGTCGGAGCGGTAATCGCAGTAGCCCGCACCGTAATCCATAAGAACGAAATCGCCCTTCTCGATCACGCGGTCGCTCGGCACGGCATGCGGGTTGGCGGTGTTGGGACCGCTCGCCACGATGGAGCCAAAGGCAAGGCTATCGGCGCCGTTGGCGAACATAAAGTTCTCGAGCTCGTTGCGAACCTGCTTCTCGGTCATACCGGGCTTAATAAAGCCGAGCATGTGCTGGAAGGCGGCATCGGTGATCGACTGCGCATGGCGCATGAGCTCGATCTCCTCGGCATCCTTGATGGCGCGCATCTTGCGAATGTCGTCGTGCATCAGCGGCAGCATGCAGGCAACGGAGCGATCCTCCAGGCCGCGCTGAATACCCTGGTAGAAGTTAATCTGCATATCGTCCTCGACAGCACAGACACGGCACTTGTTAGCCGCAATCTTGCCGGCGACCCAGCCGGGGATGGTGCCCTCGTCCATGTCGTAGACCCAGGGGCTGCCAGCGGGCGTGTTCTCCTCAAAGCTGTTGAGATAGCGCGAGTCGGTATGGAACAGGCACTGGTCAGCCGTAATAAACGCCGCGTGCGGGAACTCGAAGGTGTAGTCGAAGACGCCCTTCACGCCCGTGAGCCAACGAAGATTTGCCTCGTCGCGCACCACGATAGCGTCGTAGCCGCGCTCGACCATCAGGGCACGGACACGTTCGATACGACCGGCAGGACCGGCAGCAAACTCAGACATGCAGATTCCTTTCTTATTGTCTCTATAAAGACGGGACGGGTCTCAACCGAACGTCAGAATCGCATGCGATCCGCAACCGATTGGAAACCCGTCCCTCAACATGATACGAAAGACGAAGGATGTCAATAAAACTTAGAGAAGTTCTTTGCGAGAAGCCAAGTAGGCATGAGCATGGCGCTCAAGAACCTCGTCCTCAACGCTCGTTAGACGAATGGCGCCGAGTGCCGCGGGCAGCGGCAACATGCTGCGGTTTGAGCGGGCGAACTGCTGCTTGCGGAACTCCTCGATAAACGCGGTGGGCTCCAGGTCGAAGGCAAGCTCCTCGATACCAAAGTCCTCCAGGCAGTCATCGACCTCAAAAACGTAATCGATATCGAAGTCACAAGCATCGTGGGCAACGCGCGCCTCAAAACGCATGCCCTCGGATAACAGCTGATAGGCAGGAACCTGCGAAGCAGCATCGCCCAAGCAGGCGCGCAGGGTACGCTCCCCCGTCTTACCAAAATCGAGCGCATGGCGGGCGCTCGGGTTCGTGGCCATCAGTACGTCCTTGCGGGCAGTCTGAGACCACTGCACGGCATTGACGAGCGCGACCTCCTCGCCCGCGAGAATCTCGGGGACGGTCTCAGTAAACTGATTCCAGCGGGACTTGCTGCTCGAAAGCATGGTGCCAACAAGTACCACATAGCCGAGCTTGAGGCCCTCGGGGTCCGCCTCGCGAACAAGGTCGAGGTCGCACACGACCAAGCCCGGCTCGGGACGGAACGCGATAGCGGGAAGTGCATTCGCCGACGAGGCGACGAGCGGCTTCATGGTCGTCGCGACCGTAAGCATGGCGTCGAACGTCGTCGGCAGCAAGGCGCACTCGGTTCGGCCGCACCACTGGTTGGCGCACCAGCTAACAACCGAGCAGGTTGCGGCATCGCCAACGGCGACAACCAGATCGTCGCAGGTAACGCCGTTGGCAGACAGGGCGCCAAAGATAGCATCGGCATCGGCCAGCGTAGCACCGGCAGGCGAAACCTCGAGGACGAGCTGCGACACGGCAAAGCCGGCATCGACCAGCGCATGCTCGACGACCTCACCAAAACGCTCGGATGTGACGTCGTTCCAAACTACCATCGCACGCTTAGGCTTGCCAACGACCGAGGCAAACATGCGCGACAGCTCCTCGAACGCGCCCAATCCGACGCGGACATCGACACTGCGGTTTTGGAAATTGATCAGTTGACGGCGAATCATAGCAGTCCACGCTCCAAAAGCATCTCGGCACAAAGGTAGGAAACGTCCTCGAAGGACTTGTTGCGAATATCAAGGGTAAGGTCGGCGGCTTGGCGATACAGCGGACGGCGAAGCTCAAACAGGCGCGCAGCATGCTCGGGCGAGCGAAAATCGGGGCGCGTGTCGGACCGACGAATCTGGCGAATTGAATCCTCGAAGTCGCCCTCGAGGTACACGCACGTACCCATTTCGTGCATCAGCTCAATATTCACCGGCGTCTCGACGATACCGCCCCCGCACGAAACCAACAGGCTGCGCTCGCTTTGGAGCGAACGGAGCGCCGAGGTCTCGAGCTCGCGAAAACGATCCTCGCCCTCGGTCTCAAAAATCTCGGTTACCGACTTGCCGCAACGGCGCACGACCAGGCGGTCGGTATCGACAAAACGCCGCTTAAACATAGTGCCGACGTTGCGCGCGAGCGTCGATTTGCCCGCGCCCAAAAAGCCGATAAAGAAGATATGGTCGCAGCCGTGTTTGGTGTGCTGGGACATAGCGAGACCTAATCCTCGCAGGGAAGGTCGCGCAGGGCCCGGCGCTCAAAGATACGGAAGATCTGCGTATACCACAGGTCCTGCGTCGCCTGCGGCTTTACCAAGATGGTATCGACGCCGGCGAAGTTGCCGCTCCACACGTCCGTGTAGAGCTGATCACCGATCAGCACCGCCTCGTCGGCCGTGGCGCCGAGGCGCTTAAGACCTGCCTTGAGGGCAAACGGCGCCGGCTTCATGGCGTGGCTGATGGCCTCGAGTCCCAGCTCACGTGCAGAGCTCATGACCTGGTCGCGATGCCAGTTGTTGGACACCATGCACAGCTTAAAGCCTTTGGCGCGGGCGGCATCGAGCCAAGCGGAAACCGCGGCGGGAACCTGCTCGGTGTCGCGCGGCACCAGGGTGTTATCGCGATCGAGCAGAATGGCGCGTTTGCCATCGGCCCAGAGGGTATCGAGGTCGATGCGATCGACCGAGGCAACGTATCGTTTGGGGCTAAAAATCCTCATGCTAATTCCAAGACTGTTGATGCTCTTCGTAGGTTTGCGAGAAGTACTCCTCGTCCTGCGTAATGTAGAAATACAGGTCATCGGAGTCGGTCGGCTCAAGCGTGGCCTTGAGCGCCTCGAGCGACGGAGAGCAGATGGGCGTGGGCGGCAGGCCCTCGTGCTTATAGGTGTTATACGGGCTATCGCTTTGCAGGTCGTCGGCGGTAACCTCTCCACCGGTGACATACATCATGGTCGCATCGCTGTTGAGATAGCGCAGACCGTCGAGCTTGCCGGCAAGGCGGTTGTAGAAGACCGAGGCCACGTGCGCACGTTGATCGGCGTTGAGGCCCTCGCGCTCAACGATAGAAGCCAAGTTGACGATGTCGTAGTCGGACATCTCCACACCGTAGCGCTCCTTGATCTTGGCTTCGCAGCTCGCAAAGTCTAGCGACTTATACTCGGTCTTAAACTGATCGAGCATAGCGCGAATCACGTCATCGGCCGTAGGCGAATCGCCCAGCGAATAGGTCTTGGGGAACAAGAAACCTTCGAGCGAGTCGTTAGCCGCGCCCTTAAGGAAGCTATAGTCATCCACGTAGTTGGAGGCCTTGGCCTGATTGAGGAAGTCTTCCTTAGAGATGCCGTCGTAGGCCTGGGCCACACGGTCGGCGACTTGATCGACCGTTAGGCCCTCAGGGATAGTCAGCGCATTGGAGCCCGCGTTGGGACCTTCCATGAGCTGCTGAACAACCTTGGTCGCATCCATGAGTGTGGTGAACGAATAGGTACCAGGCTTGAGCGACATATCGGCGTTGAGCTTTTTCACCGCCGCATAGTAATCCTTGGGATTTTCTACGATATGGTTCTCGGAGAGAATCGAAGCGATGCTGTCACCCGAGGCACCATCGGGAATCGTGATAGTAACCTGCTGGCCTGCAACGACTTTCGCACCCTCACCGCCAAAGAAGCCCTTGACGGCTGGCACGACAAAGAAAACGATCGCGGCAAGCGCGAGCACCGCCAACACAACGCCGATGATCATGGGAACCGGAGAACTCTTCTTTTGAGCACCGCGACGAGCATGCGTGTTGTAGCTCGAGCGGGTCGCCGGAGCAACGCCATGCGAACCGCGAGCGTGATGCGAATGCGATTGGGGGGTCTGCGTTCGCTGGGTAGGTACCTGCTGCTTAAAGCGGGTGCCGCCTGCAGGCTGGGCCGTACGAGCAGAAGGCTGCTGAGCCGCATGAGAAGCCGGATGCTGAACCGAACGAGCAGAAGGCTGCTGACCCGTCCGTTGAACAGGTTGGGCCGAACGAGAGAAGGACTGCACCGGGCGCGCGGCAGGCTGAGCTGCGCGCTGCGTCGGCTGTGCCGGACGCTGGCCAGGCTGGGCAGGGCGCGACTCCGGCTGACGTGTACGATTCGGCTGGCGCGGATCGGAAGCACTAGGCATGCGAAACCTCCTCGTTTTTACGATCGAGCCACGTCTGCAAAAACAGGCTGGCGGCAATCATGTCAATCTTGCCCCTCATCTGCTTTTCGTTGAGGCCCTGCTCGCGCAGGATACGCTTGGCCTCTTGCGAGGACAGACGCTCGTCCTCAAACTCCAGCGGAAGATCGAGCTCGTCGGCAATCTTTTGCGCCACGGCGGCAACGCGCTCGGCCTGGGGGCCGGGCTCACCGGCCATGGTCAAGGGACGTCCGCTTACCAGGATATCGGGCTCATAGTCCTCGACCAAGTAGCGAAACGTCTTTGCCATGCCAGTGACCTCGGCAGCCGGAAGCACCTTGACGGGCATCGCCATCTTGCCATCACGGCTCGAGACGGCGATGCCGATCCTGGTCTCCCCTATGTCCAGCGCAAGCGCGACCACAGCGACTACCTAGATTCTTAGGCGCCGAGCGCGGTCTTGGCGGCCGCGAGGGCATCGGCGATGCCGGCGGCGTTCTTGCCACCAGCCTGAGCCATGTTGGGACGGCCGCCACCGCGACCGTCGACCAGGCCCGCGATCTGCTTGATCACGTTGCCGGCGTGGAAACCGGCCTTGACGGCGTCATCAGAGCCGGCGGCGAGCAGGGCCGGGGTGCCCTTCTCAGTCACGCTGGCGACGACACAAGCGACAGGGCCGGCGACCTTCTGGTGCACGGTATCCCATACGTTGCGCAAGTCGGCAGCTTCAAGGCCCTGGAGCTCAGCAACGACCAGCTTGTAGCCGCCGAGCTCGACAGCACCCTCGATGGCACTGGAAATGGCGTCGGAGGAGCCACCGGTCAGAGCCTTTTTGAGCTTGTTGGACGTCTCGCGCAGCTCGGCCTGCAGGTTCTCCACACGGGCGGGAACCTCGTCGACGCGGCACTTGAGCGCAGCGGCAGCGGCGTCAACAAGTGCCAGGCGGTCGGCCATGTAATCGAGAGCGCCCTTAGAGGTCACGGCCTCGATACGGCGGACATTGGAGCCTGTGGAGGACTCGGAAATAATCTTGAACAGGCCGATCTCGGCGGTGTTGGCAGCGTGCGTGCCACCGCAGAGCTCACGGGAGAACGGCTGGTCCTCGGCGCCCACGGAGACGACGCGGACGACATCGCCGTACTTCTCGCCAAACAGAGCGACAGCGCCGGCAGCCTTAGCTTCGTCGATGCCCATGACACGGGTCACGACCGGCTTGGAAGCGAAGATCTGCTGGTTGACCAGGTCCTCGACAGCCTTGAGCTGCTCGGAGGAAAGGGCCTCGAAGTGCGTAAAGTCAAAGCGCAGGTGCTCGGGCGTCACCAGCGAGCCGGCCTGGGACACGTGCTCGCCCAGGACCTGCTTAAGGGCGGCGTCGAGCAGGTGCGTGGCGGTGTGGTTGCGGCGCAGGAAGCCACGGCGCTCGGCGTCGAGAGCGGCGGTCACAGCGGCACCAGCAGAAAGCGAGCCCTCGGCAACGTGGGCGACATGAGCATACAGGCCGTTGTGGTTCTTGGTATCGGAAACGGTCAGTGCAACGCCCTCGGCGGAAAGCTTGCCGGCGTCGCCCTGCTGGCCGCCCATCTCGGCGTAGAACGGGGTGCGGTCGAGCACGACCTCGACGTCCTCGCCGGCGGCAGCGGAATCGACAGACTCGCCGTTGCGCACGATGGCGACGACCTTGGCGCCCTCGATCACATCGTTGTCATAGCCGTCGAACTCGGTCGCGGCGACCTTGTCGGAAAGCTCGACCCACACGTCGTTGAAGCTGCCCCAGGCATCGCCCTTGGCGTTGGCGCGGGCGCGGGCCTTCTGGTCCTCCATGCAAGCGGTAAAGCCATCCATGTCGACGTCGTGACCAGCGGTGCCGGCGATCTCGACGGTCAGATCGATGGGGAAACCAAAGGTGTCGTGCAGCTTAAAGGCGACATCGCCCGGAAGCACGGCGCCCTCGGAAAGCGCTGCCAGAGCCTCGTCCAGATAGACGCGGCCGTTGTCGAGCGTCGTGGAGAAGCGCTCCTCCTCGGAGGCGACGATACCCTTGACGAGGGCGACGTTCTTGAGCAGCTCGGGATAAGCCTCTCCCATCTGAGCATTGACCTCGTCGATGAACTTGGTCAGGAAGGCACCCTCGATGCCCAGCAGGCGACCGTGGAACACGGCACGGCGGAGCAGACGGCGAAGGACGTACTCGCGACCCTCGTTACCGGGCAGGATGCCGTCCGAGATCATAAAGTCGACGGCACGGGAGTGATCGGCGATGATGCGCAGGGAGCGGCTGGCGCCGGAGTAATCGTCGGCGTCATAGGTCTTGCCGCTAATCTCCTCACCGAGCTTGATGAGGTGCTGCATCAGATCGCCGTCGTAGTTAGCAGTCTTGTGCTGCATGATAGCGGCCATGCGCTCCAGACCCATGCCCGTATCGAGGTTGCGGTGCGGCAGCTCCGGCATGGAGCCGTCCTCCTGGCGGTCGTACTGGGTAAAGACGAGGTTCCAGAACTCCAAGAAGCGGTCGCAGTCGCAGCCGGGCTTGCAGTCGGGGCTGCCGCAACCGACCTCCTCGCCCATGTCAAAGTAGATCTCGGAGCACGGACCGCAGGGGCCGGTGGGGCCAGCGGCCCAGAAGTTGTCGTCCTCGCCCAGACGCGAGATGTGATCCTCGGCAACGCCCAGGGAGCGCCACACGTCATGGGTCTCGTCGTCCTCGGTAAAGACGGTGAAGTACAGGCGGTCGAGCGGCAGCTTGAACTCCTTGGTGATGAGCTCAAAAGCCCAAGCGCAGGCCTGCTCCTTGGAGACGCCGCCAAAGGAGAAGTCACCGAGCATCTCGAAGAACGACAGGTGACGGCCGTCCTCGCCGATGCAGTCGATGTCGTTGGTGCGGACGCACTTCTGGCAAGAGATCGCGCCGATCTCCTTCATGGTCTTCTTGCCCTGGTAGTACTCCTTAAACTGGTTCATGCCAGCGTTGGCAAGCAGCAGCGAGGGATCGTCGGGAACAAGGGACGAAGAAGGATAGAGCTTAAGACCGCGCTCCTCAAAGAAGTTGAGGAACTTGGAGCGAATCTCGGCCGTAGTCATCGACGGGTAGTCAGCACTCATAGAGGGAATCTCCTCGGTTTCACATCGAAACAGTTCAAACGTAACGATATTACCATCCCACCGCGCCTATGCAAAAAAGAGGGTCGCCAAACAGCGACCCTCCAGCGAAATTGCATGTTAGCACGTATGAATGTTAACCCGAATTACCCCGCTAGTTGTCGTCATCGTCCATGGAGCCGTCGATGCCGGTTTTGGTATCGTCGTCCGAGTTGGAATCATCGTCCTTGGCAAAGGGGTTCTTGAAGAAGCCCGTGGCATCGGGCTGCAGACCCAAGAGCTTAATCCAGGGATTATCGAGCTCGGGCTTGGGCATGGCCTTGGCCTCGGGTGCAGTCTCGTTGCCGATGAGCTCGGACTCGTAGATGAAGGTGTCGTCGCCGAGCGCGTCGTAGGCGGCGACCGGGTTGCCATCGGCATCGCGGTACGGTGTGCCCTTAAACACGGCGCCGTCATAGGCCACAAGCTGGCGGCCGGTCTCATTCTCGAAGTAGTACACGAAGATACCCTTGAGGGCCGCGCACAGCGGGATGGCAATAATCATGCCGATGGGGCCCATGAGTGCCGAGCCAATAACGAGCGCCGTGAGGCTCATGATGGGATGCACCTGCACCGAGCTCTGCATGACCTTAGGAGAAATCACGTTGTCGGTGACGTTTTGCGCGACCATCGTCACGATGAGCGTCCATAACGCCAACATGGGGCTGAACATGAAACCGAGCACCGTGGCGATTGCTGCGCTCACCCAAGGACCGACGACCGGAACCAAATGCATGATGCCGGTAAAGATAGCCATGAGCGCCGCATACGGATGGCCGATGATCATAAAACCGATAAAGGCGAGGAAACCACCGCAGATGGACGTCACGACCATACCGCGCATGTAGCCGCCGACAGAGCGAGAAAGGATGGCGACCATAAAGCGGTACGAGGTCTCCTTCTCCTGACCGATGATGGTGCAAATCTCGTGGTGCATGCGAGGGTAGTCGCAGGCCATCCAGTACGCAAGCACCAGACCAAGGAAGATAACGAACAACTGCGAAGCCGTATTGGTGATGAGCGGGAACACACCGCGGCCAAGCTCGGCAGCGATCTGAGACACATACTTCGATGCCACGGCAACCAGCGACGAAAGATTATCGTCCAAATACTCCTTAAGCGGCGTGTTGTTGAGCGTCTTGGCATGCGAGATCATCTCATTGAGATCGCCACCCGCAACACGAAGCTGCTCGGGCAGGCGGCTCAGGACTTCCATGATCTGACCAAAGAGAATCGGCGACAAGATGCAAACGACACCGACGAGCACGGCAACAACAACAATAAGCGCGATAAGCGAACCGATGCCGCGATTCACGCCATGGTGCTCGAGCCAGTTGGTGATCGGGGACATCACAAAGGCAATGATGGAACCAACAGCGAGAAACTCGATAACCGGCGCCAGGATGCCCATAAGGTTAAAGATGACAGCAGCAATAACAATGCAGCCGACAACAGCCCAAATGCGCAGCGTCAGAACGCGGGTGTCGCGCAGCACGCGATCGGTTTGTTGGGGGTGCTCGCTCATGAACGAATCATCACTCCGTCGGGGTCGATCTTGTCCTGAATCTTCTTAAGCGTGCGGCGCAGCAGACGCGAGACCTGCACCTGCGAGATGCCCAGCTTCTTGGCAATCTCGATCTGGGTCATGCCCTTCACAAAGCGCAGCTCGATCACCTCGCGCTCGCGCGGCGAGAAATCGCGGATGGCTTCCTCGATCACCAGGCGGTCATCGGTAAAGTCGAGCTCGTTGTCATCGTCGGCGTAACGGTCGAGAATCGAGGGCGCATCGTCGGAATCGGACGCACCAGGAGCCTCGATGGGCACCGAGGTATAGGCCGAAGACGATTCCATAGCCTCGAGGACCTCATCGACAGTCACATCTAGATACTCAGCGATCTCCTCAACCTTGGGCGAACGCTGCAGCTCGTTGGTAAGTTTGTCAGTAGCCTGGTTGACCTTGGCCGAGAGCTCCTGCAGACGACGCGGTACGCGCACACTCCAGCCCTTGTCGCGAAAATGGCGTTTGATCTCGCCCAGGATAGTGGGTGTCGCAAACGTCGTGAACTCGAGTCCGCGCTCGGGATCAAAACGGTCGATAGCCTTGAGCAAGCCCAGATAGCCGACCTGCATGAGGTCGTCGAGCGGCTCGCCGCGATTCTTAAATTTGTTGGCAAGAAACCTTACCAGGTTCATATGGGACATGACGAGCTGCTCACGGGCGTCCGGATCACCGGTCTCCTTGTAACGACGAAACAGCTCGCGGGTTTTCTCCTTGTCCCAAGCGGTCTTGCCGCTCCGGGAACGTTCGGTCATATTAGATATCCGCCTTGAGGTCGAGGGAAAGCGTCAGGGGCGCCGTAGTCTTTTCGTAGGAGTCGCACACGCTCGCGAGGATGAGCTCGGCATACACCGCAGCCTGGTCGTCTTCATCGACCGTAGCCTGGTCGCCAAAGGTAATAGTCATGCCAACGTGG
The DNA here is from genome assembly GCF_015555045.1 of Collinsella aerofaciens. Classification (GTDB taxonomy): domain Bacteria; phylum Actinomycetota; class Coriobacteriia; order Coriobacteriales; family Coriobacteriaceae; genus Collinsella; species Collinsella aerofaciens_W. The sequence goes on from NZ_JADNJQ010000006.1 coordinate 81,568, forward strand.
GTCTCATCGACATCGAATTTGATGGTGATGTCATCGCAGTCGACCGCGGTACAACCAAAGATGAAAGCCTCCTCAGCAGCCATGCGGATGTCCTCGATGCGATCGACAGACATAGAGCACAGAGCACCAACGTTGGCTGCCGTCATGCGCACAAGGCGAGCGAGACGCGGGTCACCGGCAACGGTCAGCGTGATAGGGCAGGTTGCTTCGCTACTCATTGCAGGACTCCTCAAAGGTCTCGGCGGGCGTATAGGTGTAATACTGCGCCGGCTTGGATACAGACTTCTGACCATCAGCGTCGCCCGCGGCGGCCTCGTCCTCGCCAATTAGGACGCGCTCGGTAGGCTGCTCGGCCTCCGCAGCGGCAGCGGCGAGCTTGCGATCGGCGTCGGTTGCAGGAGCCTTCACCTTATTGAAGAGCTTCTGCACAGCACCGGCGGCAGAGTCGGTCACGCTCGACACAGCATTGCTGGCCTCGGCCATGCTGCCCGTAACCTCGGAAATGTCGCGAACCACGGCTTCGACCTCTACGAGATTGGAGGTAAGGGCATCAACTGCCGTCTTGCTCGACTTAAGCAGCGGCTCCATCTGGGCAAGCGCCGGCGTAAGCTCATCGACAGCGCCATCGAGCTTTGCCACCACAGGCTGAGCCTCGGCGATGGTGTTGTTGAGGTCGTTCACGGTCTTATCGAGCGAGTCGACAACATTGCGGGTCTTGCGCAGGGTAAGCGCGAGCTCAGCGATGGCCCACACGCCGGCAACGGCGAGCAGCAGCAGGGCGATTTGAATGGGACTCATACAAGCCTCCCGGAAGAATCGAAATACAGACGCTTTTCATGGTACCCCAAAGGGGACCGAACATGCCAAGAGCAGCAACGTGGGACAAAATTATCAGCAGCTACCTCGGTGCATTCCCGCTGCGGTCTCGTTCGCTTTGCTCTACGCGCCACTCTTCCCAGCCGCGCCCGGCAGGCTGCCAAAATGCACCGCGTTCCAAGCCTTCGGGCAAATAGCGCTGATCGACCCAGCCTTCGGGATAATCATGTGGATACTTATACACACCGTATTCATCGCTGCCCGGGCGATGGCGATCGCGCAGATAACTCGGCACCTCGCGAAGCCCACTAGAATGGATATCGGCCAGCGCCGCATCGATCGAAGCCTCACACGCGTTGGATTTTGGCGCCAAGCACACATAGAGTGCAGCCTGAGCCAGGTTAATGCGGCACTCGGGATAGCCAATGACCTCGGCAGACTTAAACGCGGCATGCGCCACCAAAAGCGCCTGCGGGTCGGCGTTGCCAACATCCTCAGAAGCGAGAATCATAATGCGGCGAGCGATAAACTTAGGATCCTCCCCAGCATCGATCATGCGAGCGAGCCAATAGATCGTGGCATCGGGGTCACTACCGCGCATGGACTTGATGAACGCACTGATGATGTCGTAGTGCATGTCGCCGTTTTTGTCATACGTAAAGCCGCGACGCGGGTTGGCAATCTTCACGTCATCCACGGTGATGGGATAGCGCTCCCCCGCCGCAGGCGCTGGCGTTCCCTCGGTATCGGGACGCGTGACTGCAATCTCGCTCGCAAGCTCGAGCGTCGTGAGCGCCGAGCGAGCGTCACCCGCTGCCAGCGTGCAGATGGTCTTAACCGTATCCTCATCGGCCGAGAACTTGCCGTTCAAACCCTGCGGCGCCTCGAGCGCACGCTCGATAAGCGTGGCGATATCCTCGTCTTTAAGATGCTCAAGCTCCACCACGCGACCGCGCGAGAGCAATGCCGAGTTGACCTCGAAGTACGGATTCTCCGTCGTGGCGCCAATCATAATGACGGTACGGTTCTCAACCGCATGCAGCAAGGCATCCTGCTGAGACTTGGAGAAGCGGTGAATCTCGTCGATAAACAGGATGGTGCGGCGGTCGTAGGTATTCAGGCGCGTCTTGGCCTCGTCAATCACGCGGCGAAGATCCTTTACGGTACCCGTCACGGCGCTGACCTCGACAAACTCGCTCTTGGTATGGTTGGCGATAATGTGGGCCAGCGTCGTCTTACCCGTACCGGCCGGCCCGTACAGAATCACGCTCGAAAGCACGTCGTGCTCGATCGCGGCACGCAACCACGAGCCCTTACCGACGGCCTTTTGCTGACCCACGTACTCGTCGAGCGAATTGGGACGCATGCGCACCGCGAGCGGCGCATTTTTAAAGGAACGCTCGCGCGTCGAGGCAGAAAAAAGGTCGTCCATAGCCATCCCGTGCATCAATCAAAAACGTTTTCAACTAACCAGTATACCGAAAGGATACGAACTACCGTTCGTTAATATAGGTACGGTGCGGAAACTCCAGACCGGGGAACAGCTTGCTCGTCAGTTCGCAGAAATAACCGTCCGTCATGCTCGCGATATAATCCACCACGGCTTGATCCTTGTCGTCCTGCCAGGCATAGGTGCGATCGTAGTAGGAAAGCTGCTGCTCAATGCGCGAAATATGGTGCTTAAAGATGTACGAGGACTCGTCACCACTGTTTAGATCCCGCAGGCAACGGTCGTAGAGCTTTTCGAACGCCTCGCGCAACTCCACCTCGGAATCGCCTTCGATACCGCCCTTGCTATAGATCTTCTCGTAGTTCTCGCGCTTGGCTCGGCGGATTTCCTCAAACAGGTCCTCGCTCATCTCGATGCGCGGCTTACCATAGCTGTGCTCAACGATATCGATGGAGGCATGCGTGAGGATCCAACTGTTGTAGGCACCGCCCCGGCCATCATCAAAAGCGTCGGGTGACAGCAGGCCCGCCGCGATCGCATCCTGACGGTCACGACCGACGTAGGCAAGAATATCCGAGATGCGAACGACGCAGCCCTCGAGCGTCATGGGACGCAGATGCCCAATTGCGCTATAGCCCGTGGCAATGCAATCCTCAACCGTCTGGTCAAACTGGTCAAAGGAGCTCATGTCCGAGAGCTCAAACACACGCTGCTCGTACTCGCCGTTATGGCATAGCACGCCGTCGAGCGTCTGAAGCGACACGTTGCGGCCGTACAGTGTGTCGAGCACGCGGACCGACTGCACGTTATGGAAAAAATAACGCCCCGTACGCTCATGATAGATATCGTTGAGGAAGCGCTCGCCGGCATGGCCGAAAGGCGTGTGTCCCAAGTCGTGACCCAGGCCGATCGCCTCGATCAGATCGCAATTGAGCCCCAGGGCGCGACCGATATCGTGCGCAATGCGGGAGACGAGCTGCACGTGCAAACCGCGGCGTGACAGATCGTCATTGCTACGGAAGCTAAAGACCTGCGTTTTGCCTGCATAACGGGTGTACGCCGGAAGATGAAGTATCTTTTCGGTATCGCGCATAAACGCCGGACGCATAAGCGTGCCTTTGTCGGCGGCGCGATCAATACGACGAATGACCTGATCGTCGTTGCAACGATACGGGTTGACATAGCCCGAAGCACGATCGGCGGCAATGCGCTCGACAAGCTTGGGCGACAACGCCGAGGGAATACGGTCCATGCGCGCCTTAATGACGGCCGTTTCTTGATTAGATTCCATGGCATGCTCCTTAAAAAGGATGCGCAATCGGTTACAAAGTGCAGCCCACGACCTCGATTATGGCAAAAATCGGCACTAAAAACGGGAGCAATGGCAGGGAGCGCGATTTTGCGATGAGGCAAGCGACGGCAAGGGTCAGGAGCGCAACCGCAAACGCGACAACGCCGCCCAGGGGATCGAAGGTACAAAGGGCAAAGAGTGCCTTGACGTCCCCCATGCCAATGCCAGGAGCGTGGCGAACTCTACGCCAGAGCGACTCGGTAAGCACAAGGCCAAGGTAGACGATGACCGCAAGACCGGCGTGGTCAAGCGCTGTGTTCAAACCGAGGTCGAGCCAAACGCCCGCCAACGCCGTCACGGCACATGCGCCGGCAAGCCCATTGGGAAACCGTCGCTCTCGGGCATCAATTGCCACGCCGGCAAAGATGCAAATCCAAAACGGGATATAGACCATCGAAAACCTCCTTGAGCAGCTGCTCAAAAGCAAAAACCACCACAAAGGTGCCTGTCCCCTTTGCGGTGGTTTTGGTGGTGGTTATTTGGCGCCTTGCATGACCTCGTCAAGGGTAACGCTGACGGCGTGCTGCGTCGGGACCCAGTCGACCTTCAGGAACAGCGCGGCCACCGTGATGGGGATATAGCTGAACATAAAGATCGGGAAGGTAAACAGGTTAGTCACCAGACGCCACTTTTGCGCGCAGTGAATGTGCTTGTACTCAAAGATAGTCGTGAGCAGCGCCAGGATAAAGAAAGTCAGATACATCATGGCGAAGGTCATAATGAGCGAAGCGGCACAGGCCTGCATCTCGACTTCGGTAGCCAAAAAGCCGTGCGAGAGTCCACCCACGATCAGGAACGTCGCATTGGCGAGCATCGAGATGAGCGACAGCAGCATACCCGGGGCGATCGTCATGAACATGTCGTAGGCGGCAAAGCGATGACAGCGGAACGTCGACTTGACCAGATGCTTACCGTAGGTAAAGAACACCTGGTAAAAGCCCTTGGTCCAGCGCATACGCTGCTTCCAGGATGCCTTGAACGTCACGGGTTGCTCGTCAAAGAACTCCGCCGGCGCATAGCCAATGCGAATACCGTGAATGGCGCAGAACGTAGTGAACTGAATGTCCTCGGTCAGCGTGTGGAACTGCCAACCGTGCATGCCCTCGATAACGCTTGACGAGATAAGGTAACCCGAACCCGAAACAGCGCAGGACGTCTTGCAGATATTACGCGCGTTGTTGAGGAAGCGCGCCTCGCGTAGATACCACGTGGCATTAGCAGCCGAGATCCACGAGCTGCCGAAGTTCTTGGAATTGCGATAGCTCGTGACCACATGGAAGCCCTGGTCAAAGGCATCATTCATCTTGGAAACGTAATCGCGGGAGATAACGTTATCGGCATCGAAGATAAAGTAGCCCTCAAACGTGTCGGGATACTCGTTGAGAATGCGGTCGAAGCCAAAGTCCATGACCCAGCTCTTGCCCTTGCGGGCCAGGTCATTGCGCTCGTAAACAATGGCACCGGCCTCGCGTGCGAGCTGCGCGGTGTTGTCGGTGCAGGCGTCGGCAACGACAAAGACCTCGATAAGCTCGGACGGATAGTCCTGGTCCTTGATGGAGCGTACGAGATTGGCAATTACGGCTTCCTCGTTATGCGCAGCAATGAAGAAGGCATAGCGGTGAAGTTTTTTGGCCTTGGGAGGCGCGACCTCGCCACGAAGAGCGCCAATGACAAAGAAGACCACCTGGTACAGAAAGCAGACCGTGAGCAGCGTGACAACAATCTGGTTGAAGATCACGATGGGTGTGTTGGTTTGTAAAAAGGCGAGCATGCAGGCTCCCGAGAACGCGTTACGTAAACAACCGTATATCTTACCGCAGGCTTACCGAGTTCAAGAAACCACCTAATACTGGCTAGGCTTCGAGCAGACCGAGCTGCGGAACGATTTCGTCGCCGGCAGCGGTGCGGCCAAGCGAGCGCGGGGCCAGGTCGTCAAGAACCGCGGCGAGATCCCACGGTAGCTCGTCGCGGCACTCAATGCGCTCCCCCGTCACGGGATGGTCGAATGCAACACGCCAGGAATGAAGGAATTGCCTGGTCAGACCCTGATCGGCGCGTGCATCGCACTTGCCGTAGAGCGGATCGCCCACGCAGGCGTGGTTGATATGGCGCATATGCACGCGAATCTGATGTGTGCGGCCCGTAAACAGGTGGCACTCGACGAGCGTATAGCCGTCGTCAAAACGCGTGGAATCGAAGCGCTCGAGGACCTTAAAGGTCGTAATGGCCTGGCGCGCGAAAGGATCGTCCGAAACGGCCATCTTGACACGGTCACGCGTAGAACGGGCAATGCCGGTGTTAATGGTGCCCTCATCCATAGCGATATGTCCGTGAACGAGCGTGATATAGCGACGATCGAGCGTGCGCGTGCGAATGAGATTTTGGAGCGCGCGCTGCGTGTCGTCGTCTTTTGCCGCAAGCATGAGGCCCGAGGTATCGCGATCTAAACGATGCACGATGCCGGGGCGGTCCTCACCCTGCACGGTACCCAGATGGTCAATGCCGCAGTGGTAGACCAGAGCGTTCGCAAGCGTGCCGCTCTCGTGGCCATGGGCGGGATGGCACACCAGGCCGCGCTGCTTGGAGAGCACGATGAGGTAGTCGTCCTCGTAACGGATATCGAGGGGGATGGCCTCGGGAATCACATCAGTGGGATCATGCGGCTCGGGCAGGTCGACCGAGATGCGGTCACCGGAGCGCACAGCATATTTTTTTGATAGGCAGGTCTCGCCGTTCACGATTACGGCGCCGCCCTCGATCAGATGCGCGCAGGCAGAGCGCGTGGGGCAGCCGTCGTTGGCACCCAGAAAGGCGTCGAGACGCTGGCCAGAGCAATCGTCGGCAACAAGAATATGGATGTCGGCCATTAACGCTCATTCCTTTCGCGAATCTTGCGGGCACGCTCCCCACGCTGCTTGGCTTTGCGCTTGGCGCGGGCCTCATCACGGGCATTGAGCTCGGCAGTCGCATCGACTTCGCGGGCCGCAGGGCTCAAGAACATGTAGCCGATGAGGGCAAGCACAACGCCTACGGTGATGCCGATATCGGCCACGTTAAAGACGGGAAAGTCGATGAAGGTGGTGGCAATAAAATCGGTCACAAAGCCAAAAGCCAGGCGATCGATCGCGTTGCCAATGGCGCCACCCACGACCATGGCCATGCCCACAACCTCCAAGCGAGCAAGCTGGGGCGTGCGAAGCAAGTACACGGCAATGGCGACAATGACCGCAAGCGCCAGCAAAGCGAACGCAACGCCATGCCCCTCGCCCATGCTAAAGGCAGCACCGATATTACGGACAAACATAAAGTCAATGACACCGGGGATGACGGTCACATGCAAAGCGTCGCCCACGGCACGAACCGCAAGCTTGGTCAGCTGGTCAAGAAGCAGCACAACCAGCGCCACCCCACCAGCAACACCCAACCGCCAACGCAAAGGCGGCGTCATACCCCCAGCACGACCCAAATCAATCCCCTACCCTCAAGAACATCGAATTCCGTTTAACGCAATTAACCATCTTATATTGCCACACGCAGAGCGCACGACATATCCACCAACACAAGCGAAATAACCAGCATAAAAAGAAAGCGGCATTCCGAAAAACAGAATGCCGCTTTTATTCAGCGGAGCAAATGGGCCGAAGGCGCCCAAATTCTACCTATAACTAAAATGCCGAGTTACCGTGCCTTAAAGGGCATTCGCACACCTCTCGCAGATGTGAGCATGGCCGTTGTACTTGCCGACGGTGGTGCGGTAGTTCCAGCAACGGTCGCAGCACTCGCCCTCGGCAGCCTCGATAGCAACGGAGAGCTCCTCGCCCTGGGTTAGCTCAACATCGGAGACGATGTAGAACTCGGCCAGGTCGACGGCCTTATCACCGGTCAGCAGCGCGTACATCTCGGCGGGAACGACCGCCTTGACGCGGACCTGCTGGCTCTTGGTGAAGGTGCCGGCAGAACGGGCATCCTCGAGGGCCTTGGTCACGGCACTACGGAGCTCAAGTGAAGCCTCGAGCACGCCCTCAAACTCATTGGCCTCGTCGAACGTGATGGGCGACTTGTACCAATCGAGCAGCGCGGCGTACTTCTGGTGATCGACGCAGCCGGCGGGCGCATAGGCCATGGCCTCGTCGACCGTGTAGGAAAGGATCGGCTGCAGGTCGCGCATGAGCATCGAGAAGAGCTCGGCCAGCACGGTCTGGGCGCTGCGGCGCTCGAGCGAGCCGGGCTTCTCACAGTACAGACGGTCCTTCAGGGCGTCGAGATACACGTTGGAGAGCTCGGTAACCACGAAGTCGTAGAGCGCACGGTAGGCGCGCGGGAACTCGTAGCTGGCGTAGGCATCGTCGACCTCGGCCTGAACCTGGGTCAGACGGGCAACCATGAGCTTGTCGAGCGGCAGCAGGTCGGCAAAGGCGACGCCGTCGGTCTCGGGCTCAAACTGACCCTCGAGCTCGGAGAGCAGGAAGCGCAGCGTGTTGCGGAAACGACGGTAGGCATCGGATGTACGAGCAAGAATCTCGTGGTCGATGGACACGTCGGAGCTGGTATCGACAGATGCAACCCACAGGCGGATGATGTCGGCGCCCATCTCGTCACAGACCTTATTAGGGTCGATGACATTGCCGAGCGACTTGGACATCTTGCGGCCCTGGCCATCGAGTGTGAAGCCCTGCGAGACGACAGCCTTGTACGGAGCGTGGCCGTTGGCACCCACCGAAGTGAGCAGCGAGCTCTGGAACCAGCCACGATGCTGGTCGGAGCCCTCAAGATACACGTCCGCCGGGTACTCCAGCTCGGGACGGTACTCGCAAACGGCCTTCCAAGACACGCCGGAGTCCCACCACACGTCGAGGATGTCCTTATCGGCCTTGAGGTGATGGCCGCCACACTTGGGGCAGACGCAGGCATCGCCCAGGTAGCTCTCGGGAGCGTCAGTGAACCAGGCGTCGGAGCCCTTCTCGTGGAAGAGCTTGATGACGGCGTCGAGCGTGGCGTCGTTCATGACCTTCTCGCCGCAGTCGGCGCAGGTGTAGCTGGGGATAGGCACACCCCAGTTGCGCTGACGGCTGATGCACCAGTCGGGACGCTGCTCGACCATGGCGCCGATGCGGTTTGCCGCGTGGGCCGGATACCACTTGACGTTCTCGCGGACCTCCTTGCCGGCCTGCTCGCGCAAACCGGTCTTGTCCATCGAGACAAACCACTGGTCGGTAGCACGGAAGAGCACCGGGTGCTTGCAGCGCCAGCAGTGCGGATAGCTGTGCGTGATCTTCTTCTCGAGGACCAGGGTGCCGCGCTCGCGCAGGAACTCGATGATGTGCGGGTTGGCCTCATCGGTATCCATGCCGCTGAAGGGGCCACCGGTGCCAAACTCCTCACCGGTGTAGAACTTGCCGTCGTCATCGACCGGCATGCAGATGTCGGTGATGCCCTCCTTGAGGCAGGCGAAGTAGTCGTCGACGCCGTGGCCGGGCGAGTTGTGGACGATACCGGTACCGTCATCGACACCGACGTAATCGGCCAGCAGCGCCACGCCCTCAACGCCGTCAAAGATCGGCTGCTTGTAGTGGATGTGGTGGAAGGTCTCGGCGGGAACCACATAGGGCTTGCCGTCGACCACAACCGGGGTGTACTCCCAGCCAAACTCCTCGCAGCACTTGGGAGCCAGGTCCTCGAGCATGACCTCGGCGCGGCCGTCGTGCTCAACGGCGACGTAGGCGGCGCCGGGCTTAAGAGAAACGGCCTGGTCGGAGGGGATGGTCCACGGCGTGGTCGTCCAGATGATAAAGTCAACCGGGCCGTCGAAGTTCTCGAGGCCGGCGGGCTTGGAGGTCATCTCAAAGCGAACGAAGATGGAGGGGCTCGTCTCGTCGGAGTACTCAATCTCGGCCTCAGCAAGTGCGGTATGGCAGTGCTTGCACCAGTGGACGGGCTTGTGACCGCGATAGATCATGCCCTTGTCGAACATGGCCTTGAAAACCTCGATGTCGGCGGCGTCATGCTGGTGATAGAGCGTCAGATAGGGGTTGTCCCAATCGCCGAGCACGCCCAGGCGACGGAAGCCGGCCTTCTGCAGCTCGATGTTCTCGACAGCGAACTTATTGCAAAGCTCACGGATCTTAGCCGTGGAGGTCTGGTTGAACTTCTCGGTGCCGAGCTTCTCCTCGACCTTATGCTCGATCGGCTGGCCATGGCAGTCCCAACCGGGAACATAGGGAACCTCATAGCCCTGCATCATCCAGTAACGGTTGATCATGTCCTTGGAGATCTTGTTCATGGCATGGCCGATGTGAATCGGGCCGTTGGCGTACGGAGGACCGTCGTGCAGCACGAACTTCTTGTGACCCTCGTTCTTCTTCAGAACCTGCTCGTAGACCTTGTTGTCCTGCCAGTCCTTGAGTCGCTTGGGCTCGGACTTGGAAAGACCGGCACGCATGGGAAAACCGGTCTTGGGCAGATTCATCGTCTGCTTGTACTCGTTTGCCACGGTACCCCTTTCATGTCATGGGCGCACACGCCCGTTGGGCACCAAAAAAGCGCCCGTCCCTACAAGCTGGGACGAAGCGCCACAAAACGAGCTGTACGCCCGCAAAAGCTCTTCGTTTAACCACCCAGCTTAGATGCCCTCGCCCGCGTATTCGCGCGCTCGCATCCGTTACTCGGCTGGCCTGTATCGACGACCATCTCGGCGATATCTACTAAGACGTGTCTGCGCGGCACGTCCGTTGGGACCGCAGCTCCGGGGTGATTTTCATCGGTCGCATGCACGGGTTCTCAGCGCTTCCCGCTCTCTGTAGCATGCGGACGGCCGACTACTCGTCCCCATCAACGCTTATGCGGTGTATGCTAGCACGTTCCGCGTCGGCAAAAAACCCTCAACACTGGTTTTATACGTTCGAAATTTCTCGCTATTACAAGCCTTCACTAGGAGCAAAATACCTGAAAGCACTTTATCGAACGAAAGAAGGCTGCTATGCGCACAATTGGAATGAGCGACTACACCGTTGGCGAGGATTGCTTTACCAAGCTGCCAACTGCACTGGCGGAGTACGGCGCGAAGAAAGTCGCCATCATTGGCGGCAAGCGAGCCCTGGCTGCGGCGCTGCCGGGAATCGAGGCGGCACTTGAAGGTACCGATGTCGAGGTCCTGGAGACGCGCGTCTACGGTACCAACAGTACGCGTGCCAATATCGCCAAGGTCGTAAACTCCCCCGCCTGCCAGGAAGCCGACGTGCTCATTGCTTGCGGCGGCGGCAAGGCGCTCGATACCGTCAAGACGGCGGCCATCGAGCTCAAGAAGATCGTCTTTACCGTGCCGACGATCTGCTCCAACTGCTCCGCCGCGACCGCCATTGCCGTTGTCTACAACGACGACGGCTCGCTCGAGGGCTATTCGTACCCCAACCGCCCCGCGCACATCTTCATCAACCCCAAGATCATCGCCGAGGCGCCAGCAGAGTACTTCTGGGCCGGTGTAGGCGATGCCCTGTCCAAGCAGCCCGAGGTCGAGTACGCCACGAGCGCCGGTAATTTGGAGCACACCGCCGGTCTTGGCCTGGCACTCGCCCACACCTGCTCCGAGCCGCTGTTTACCTATGGTGTGCAGGGTCTTGAGGATGTGCGCCAGAATCTGTCGAGCGAGGCCGTCAAGCAGATCGCGCTCGACATCGTTGTCAACACGGGCTATGTCTCGAACCTGACCAACCAGAACGATTATTACTACAACTCGAGCGTGGCGCACGCGTTCTACAACGCCACCTGCAGCATTCCGCGTGAGGGCACCTACCTGCATGGCGAGGTCGTGAGCCTGGGCGTGCTGGTACTGTTTGCCTATACGGGCGATACCGAGAACCTTGAGCGCTACGCCGCCTTTAACAAGCAGATGGGGCTGCCCGTAACGCTTGAGCAGGTTGGCCTTACCGAGGCAGATATCCCGGCCCTGTGCGAATACGCGCACGCCACCAACGAGTGGAAGCAGGGAAACCCCGAGCCCTTCACTGACGAAAAGTTCGCCGCCGCCATCAAGGCCGCCGACGCTTACGGCCACACGCTCTAGGACTGGCCCAAAACCACCACAAAGGGGACAGGCACCTTTCTGGTGGTTTTTTATTGATCCAGCATTCAGTTCGTACTCTAACCCGATTCTTTTACGAGAAAGGGTTCGGGTACGTTTTTTGTTTATCGGAAATTCTGCGGAAGGACTATTCGGAACGGTAAACAGGAACGAACAGAGGCAGGATATCATCGTGGTGATGATGGTATCCTGCCTTTTATTTTGCGAAACCAAGGTCGCTTTATGCGAACTTGATCGCCACTTATATGGCGCATTGATGGCAATTGCTGCGTACGTGCTTACCGGGAGCCTGTACACCTCTGGCAAGGCGTAACACACTAGTCTTTGTTCCAAAGTCCGTGTGCTAAGGGGGCAGGGCCCTAAGAATTCCTGTGGAGTGTGTACGCACGTACGTAGGAAAACAGCAAATTATGCTATATCAGGGCGTTCTTTCATTGGAGAGTATGGTATACACGGCTTAGTTCAACAAATAAGAATTTATATATAAAGGAGAATATTGATGAAACTGTTTTTATGTTCGCACTTTTCAAGTGTAGGAAGCCTGATAAAGGAAGAAATTGAAAATAAAAAAGTCGCATTTATTCCAACAGCTTCGCTGCGTGAAGGCTACACCGGTTATGTCGGCTCGGCTCGAAAATTATTCAAAAAGTTGGGAGCAATCGTAACTGAAATTGATATTTCAACGGAGGCTTATTCAACGATACAGTCTCTTTTTGAAGATGCGGATGTGATCTATTTTACCGGCGGAAATTCTTTTTTCCTTATAGACCAGCTCCGTAAAACGGGAACGGATGAGCTGTTGAAGAAAGAATTGGCAAAGGGAAAACTGATGATTGGTGAATCAGCAGGTGCGATTGTATGCGCTCCAAACATCCAATATATCGAGCAAATGGATGAAAAGCCGGAGGACTACTCACAAGAAGATGATGCAGGGCTTAATTTGATTGATTTCTATGTTCTTCCGCATTTTCTTACAGCACCATTTAAGAAAGTTACCGAGAAAATAATAACTGAGTTTTCGGATTTGAATCTATGCCCAATTAACAATCGTCAGGGAATTGTAATTGATGGTGAAGGTTCAAAGGTTATTTGCAAAGACTAATTTAAAATTCCAGTTTGCTACACTCGTTCCTAGCAGGGTCCGGGGCAGGCACGCCCCAACAAGAAGCCGTCCCAAAGGGGCAAGAATGGGGACAGCGGACGATTTCTTGGACCGTTACGCGGCCCTTCCCAGCGCGGAGCGGAACTCGGCCGGCGTGCGGCCACAGAGCGCATCGCTGCGCCTCTCCGTATTGTATCGGCCGATCCAGCCCCCGAGCTCCTCGATGAAGCGGGCGGGGGTCCAGTCCGACCAGTCCCTGCCGTGCCAGAACTCCTTCTTGAGCAGGCCGAAGAAGCCCTCCATCGCCGCGTTGTCCGGGCTGCAGCCCTTGGCGGACTGGATTGGCTACACCGATGTGGACAGTTCCGGGAGGGGCGCAAGAGACGGGAGGGCCGTGTACGCGTTCCTGCGCGAGGGCCGCGGGGAGGGGCTACCTGGGTACGGCGCCTGTCAACTCGGTCGACGTCTTTGATGACCGGGTCGTACTCAATATCAAATTCACGGATGATGCCAAAACGGTCACCCGTGAGAAAGTGTTGGGTTCGAGTGCTGTGGGCAATGTTCCAACATGCTGGGATCGAACTCGCTTGCCGGGATCACACGGTAGCCGTGGCGCAGGAGCAGGTCGACGAAAACACCGTTGCCCACGGTGAGCGTACCGCTGAACGTTCCGTCGTAGATGCGACCTACGCCACACGAGGGGCTGCGGTCCTGCAGGATGCACCCGGCGATCTCTTCCGGACCGCCCGCTTGCTCGCACATATCGAGCGCACGTTGAGCGCCTAGGCGAAACTCGCGATCGACCGAGATGCCCTCGCAGGTACGGACCTCGCCGTCCACGATCTCGGACGGCTTGCGCGGTGTGGGCAGGCCGCCAAAGACCTCAGGGCACACCAAGAGGACCTCGGTCCCCGTACGTTCGCAGGCCTCGACCAACGCGCGGTGGTAGTTGTCGAGCCCGTTATACTTGCAGCTCTCGCCCATCAAACAGGCACTCACCACGATCTTCATACATATCCCTCCCACGCAAAACGCCCCATTTGAGATAAAAGCTCAAATGGGGCGTGCGATGCTATGTAACCAGCCTTACTGCTGCTTTGGCATCAGCGGATTCTCGCGCGTGAGGAGATTCATAAACTCCTCGCCCGTGATGGTCTCCTTCTTGTACAGATAACGAGCCAGCTCATGGAGCTTGAACTTGTTCTCCTTGAGGATCTGCAGGGCGCGATCGTGCGCATCCTCGATCAGCTTAGCGACAATCGCGTCCACACGCTCGGCCGTACCAGGGGCGCAGGTGAGCGACGTATCCTGATTGAGATACGCGTTCTGCACGGTACCGAGCGCCATCATGCCAAACTCGTCGGACATACCAAAGCGCGTCACCATGTTACGGGCGAGCTTGGTGGCCTGTTCGATATCGTTGGCGGCACCGGTCGTCATCTCGCCAAAGATGAGTTCCTCGGCCGCACGGCCGCCGCAGTAGACGGCAAGCTTGTCCAAGACCTCCTGGCGTGTCGTCAGGAAGCGCTCGTCCTCCTCGACCTGCATGGTATAGCCAAGAGCACCGCTCGTGCGCGGCACGATGGTGATCTTGGTAACCGGCGCGGAACCCTTTTGGCGGGCAGCGACGATGGCATGACCGATCTCGTGGTAGGAAACGACCTGCTTCTCATGGTCGGAAAGCACCGTGGACTTGCGCTGCTGGCCGGCGATGACAACCTCCACCGACTCCTCAAAGTCGTCCTGGGTTGCACGCTTGCGACCCTCGCGAACGGCGCGCAGGGCGCCCTCGTTGATGATATTGGCCAGGTCGGCGCCCGAGGCACCAGGCGTGGCGCGGGCAATCGCGGTCAGATCGATCGGCGGCTCGGTCTTCACACTCTTGGCGTGAAGCTCGAGGATGTTCTTACGGCCGGTCAGATCGGGCAACTCGACGGGGATGCGGCGGTCAAAACGACCGGGGCGCAGTAGAGCGGGATCGAGACTGTCGGGGCGGTTGGTTGCGGCAAGGACAACGATACCCTTGTGGTTATCGAAGCCATCCATCTCGGTCAGCAACTGATTGAGCGTCTGCTCGCGCTCGTCGTTGCCGCTAAAGCCGCCGCCATCGCGCTTCTTACCGATGGTATCGATCTCATCGATAAAGACGATACACGGGGCCTTTTCCTTGGCCTGCTTAAACAGGTCACGAACCTTTGCAGCGCCGCGACCAACAAACATCTCAACGAACTCAGAGCCCGAAATGCTAAAGAACGGAACACCGGCCTCGCCGGCAACAGCCTTGGCAAGCAGAGTCTTACCGGTACCCGGAGGGCCAACAAGGAGAGCACCGCGCGGCAGCTTGGCGCCGATCTCCTCGTAGCGCTGCGGCTTCTCCAGAAAGTCGACGACCTCCTTGAGAGACTCCTTGGCCTCTTCCTGGCCGGCGACGTCCTTAAAGGTCACGCCCACGTCCTTGGAGGCGATCACGCGCGCGCCGGACTTACCCAGTCCGCCGCCGCCAAAACCGCCGCCGCCAAAGTTCATCGACGGGCCGTCGTCACCCATGGCCTTCTTCATGCGGCGGTTGAGCCACCAACCGATGAGGAAGAAAATCGCCATGGGAAGAATGAGCGTAAGCAGGTAGTAGGTCATCAAACCCGAGTTTTTATCGGGAACGACCGACTCCAGCGAAGCGCCAGACTCAAGCACGCGATCGGTAAAGCCCGCATCATTCGGCACACCGGTCGTCTTATAGGCGATGTTCTCGTCCTCGCCCTTCTTGGTGTAATAAATCGAGTAATCGTCCGTGTTGTACTCGACCTTGTCGACGCTCTTCTTGTCGAGCGCTTTGACAAACGTCGAATAATCGGTCTTCGTAATCTGCTGCGTGTGACCGATGTTAGGGAACAGAACGGTCGAGAGCACGAGGTAGACGACGAAGGCGATGAGCACGTAGAGGATCATATTCCGTCTACGCTTGTTGTCATCCATCTCCATCTGCTTGAACTCCATCTACTGGGGTTGATAATGCTTTCTAGAATACCCAACCCGGACGGCGATAAACCGACGCCGGGCACGAAAGGACAGAGATGGCATCACTGTAAGTCGGCAAGGTTCAAATCTATACGGGAGACGGCAAGGGCAAGACGAAGGCTGCTTTGGGGCGCGAGAGGATGTCGAGGAACTGATTGCGATAAAGCCCGCCACCACGGAGCTCGTGCTAACCGGCCGCGGGCTGCTGCCGCTGGCCGACCTCGCCGACCTGGTCACCGAAATGCGCCCCGTCAAACACTACTTCGACGAAGGCCTCCTGGCCCGCCAAGGCATCGAATACTAATTGATCCGAAGGGGACGGAGGAAAACGGATCATCGACATCACGACGGAGAGCAATGATCCATTTTCTTCCGCCCCAAGGGATCATTAGGCGGTGGCGCGGCCTAGCCAGTTGCCGCTGTGGTGGTAGATGGTGAACATCGTGGCCGTAATGAGCCACGTTACGGGGTAGACCAGCAGTAGATGCTCGAGCGACGGATCGAAGGGCATGATCGCAAACACCCAGATCACCCTCAAGACAACGGTGCCAAAGATGGTGAGCATCATAGGCTGCAAACTCACGCCGGCGCCGCGGATGGAACCCGAGGCGTTCTCGATAATCGAGAAAATCGCATAGAACGGCGCAATGAAATGGAGGATAGTCGTGGTGTACGCCGAAATCGAAGCATCGTCGACAAACAAACGCGACAGCGGGCCCGAGAACACCAGCAGCACGGCAGACAGGCCACCAATGAGCATAAACGACAGCACGAGCGACGTATGGTAGCCCTTGCGCATGCGCTCGTAGTTGCGCGCGCCAAAGTTCTGCGCCGAGAACGTAGCGATCGATACGCCGAGCGCCTCGGTCACCATCCAGATAATGCCATCCAGGCGCCCAGATAGACCCCAAGCAGTCGTGACATCGGCGCCAAACGAATTAACCGACACCTGGATCAGCACGTTCGAGATCGAATAGGCAGCCGATTGAAAACCGAGTGGCAGACCACACGAGATCATACTCTTGCAAATACCGCGATCGATACCGAACTTAGACGGCGAAAGACGCCATGCACCCGGAGCGCGCATCATGCGCAACACGATCATCGTTGCATTGGAGCAAATGGTCAGCGCCACTGCGATGCCGCAGCCCAGCGCCTCCATATGCAACACAGCGACAAAGATGATATCCAGCACCACGTTAACAAGGCAGCCAGAGGCAATGATCACGGCGGGCCCGCGCGTGTCGCCCACGGCACGCAGCAGTGCGGTTCCCATATTTAGCAGCAGTGCCGCAACCATCGCGGCAAAATAACAGCGAGCATAGGCCACGCCCTCTGCCAATAGTTCATGCGGCGTGTTCATAAGCACCAGCATGGGCTCAACGAACACTATGCCGAGAATGGAGAAGACGATACCGCCCACCAGCGCGAGCGTCATGGCCGTGTGAACCGAACGACTCAGTCGTTCATCATCGTGCTGGCCAAAATACTGACCGGTAATGACCGCGCAGCCGGCGCCGACGCCAACGCAAAAGCCAATGCAGAGCTCGGTGAGCACCATCGTGGCTTGAATGCCACCCAGCGCGAGCTTGCCGCCAAACTGGCCGACGATATACGTACCGATAAGCGTGTAGGCCTGCTGAAAAAACGAACTAAGACGATATGAGAAAGCCATTTGGGTCGCCTCCCCCGCGGCGCAGCTTCTTTCCGCGGGCTCGGGATGCCACAATG
>NZ_JADNJQ010000007.1:0-67523 GCF_015555045.1 Collinsella aerofaciens
GGCTACATGTCTCCGGTCGAGTTCAGGGAGGCGGGGCTGTCCCTCCCGGAATCGTCCAAATAGGTGTTGCCAATCCACAGTCGTTCCCCGCGGCCCCTCCCGCCCCGGCGGCAACACGTCCCGGGCCCTCTACGGGGCAGGGGCTGACGGCCGTCCGGGGCGGTCGGCCAGCGACCACCGGTACGGCTCAATCGTATAACCATGCAACGGAAAAGAGCCGCCCTTTCGGACGACTCAAACTGTAATGGGGCTCTTTTAGCTACTTCCAGAGGACCGATAGTCGCCTCGCAAGCCGCAAAGGCTGACACTGTTTTGATGTCATTTCAAAACTATGCCGGTTTACGTCGATGAATCGCGGACTCTCGACCAAGCCTGAATTCTAGAATACAAAACCGCAGGTAGACGACTTGGCATTTTTCCAAAAAAGGACGTATGGTGGCCATATGGCGAATCATCGCCGTAAACCGGCATAGTTTTGAGAAAACTGCCTCCCGAAGGCTCACACAGAGGGCTTCGCAGTCCCAAATGTCGCGCTTTCTTTCGTTTCCACGGATCAGAGGGGAACGTACGCCACGAAAACGGCCCATCTACTACGTTTGACCGCGCACCCCTGACCATACCCCTGATTTCCGAAAATCAGTAAGTCATCTGCCTGCGCTTTTGTTTTTACCAATTGCGCTATGGTTGGAGCCGCGCGGTCAAACGTAGTAGATGGGCGTGTTTCGTGGCGGACGCCCTCCAGAAACGCTAATGCCGGGTGCGCGTCCTCACCAAACGTACCAATGTGAGCGCAAAGCCCACGGCTGCAACGGCCATCAGCACGTAGAATACCGCGCGGAAGCCAAAGAGGAACACATCCGGACGGCCCACCACATAGCTCGTGACCGTCTTACCCATTGCCGCGCTCATCTGTCCATACAGGATGCGCGACGCCGCCGTAATGCCGAGTGCCATGCCAGCATAGCGCGCCAAACTTCCCAAGCTGCCCGCAAAACCGAGCGCTTCGCGCGGAGCCGAGCCCATATACAGCGAGTTGTTGGGGCTCTGGAAAATCGACGTACCGCACGACATAAACGCGGCACAGCACACGATCACAGGGATGGAAGAGTGCTCGTCGAGCGTACTTACCGCAAAAAGACCGCATACGTACAAGCCCAGGCCGACCGCCGTGGGGCCCTCGCAGCCAACACGGTCCGAAACCGTACCCGAAAGCGGGCCGATAAAGGCATTCACCATCGGCAGCGCCAAAAACAGCAGGCCCGAAACGTCAGAACCAAAGCCGTGGGCGTCCTGAAAATAGAACGGCAGGATAAACTCGGATGCGCCAATGCCAACGAACACGATGAGCATGCAGGCAAGGTTGATAGTGAAGGCCGAATTTGCAAAGCAGCGACGAGCGGCCTCGGCAAGGGACATGGGACGGTCGCCGGCCTCCGGCTTAACATGCGGCAGTGTGTAGAGTCCCACGATAAACGAGATGACGCCAATAGGCAGGTTGATGAGGAAGATACTCTCCCAGGGAAAGCTTGCCACCAGCATGCCACCGAGCACGGGGCCACACATCATGCCGAGGGCCACGAAGGTCGCGAGAATACCCATGGCACGGCCTCGTTCGCGCGCCGGAAACGACTCGGTGATGATACCCATGTTGTTGGCCATGGCCGCCGCGCAACCGACGCCCTGAACAATGCGTGCCAGGATAAGAACCTCGAGCGAGGACGAAAGGCCGCACAGCAGCGAACCGACCGAAAAGACGATGACGCCCAGCTGGAACACATTCACCTTGCCGCGCACGTCGCCCAGACGGCCAAACGGCAACATAGCCACGCATGTCGCAAGCAGATACACCGAGCTTACCAGCTGAATGCGATCGAGGCCCACGCCCAGCTCCTTTTGCATCACGGGCAGCGCCACGGTCACGACGGTCGAATCCAGACACACCATAAACGTCATGATGAGCACGGTAAACAGAATCGCCCACTTGTTCTTGCCATGGGTGTCGCCCTCTAGGGCAATGTGCTCGCGGCGCAGCTGCTCTGCAGTTTTCTCCATATCCATCCTTTCGAGTGGCGCAACGCAAAAACGGGGCCCCAATCGCCTGCAAACAGCCGCAATTGGGGTCCCGCCTACGGAATCGGAACTATATGTCACCGGAACCCCAAGGGGCACCGTCGCTTCATACGGGAAGCTAGCCTAGCACTGCTCAAGCGCCTGCTCAAGGTCGGCAATCAGATCGGCCGTGTCCTCGAGGCCGCACGACAGGCGCACCATGTCGGCGGAGATGCCACAGGCGATGAGCTCCTCATCGTTCATCTGGCGATGCGTGGCATTAGCGGGATGCAGGCAGCAAGTGCGGGCGTCGGCCACGTGCGTGGCGATCTGGGCGAGCTTGAGGCTCTTCATAAAGGTCTCGGCCGCCGCGCGACCACCGTTAAAGCCAAAGCTCACAACGCCGCAGGTACCGTTGGGCATGTACTTCTGAGCGAGGTCATAGTACTTATCGCCCTCCAGGCCCGGATAGCTCACGAAGCGCACCTTGGGGTGGCTCTGCAGGAACTTGGCAACGGCCAGGCCGTTCTCGCAATGACGCGGCATGCGCACATGCAGGCTCTCGAGCGAGCTGTTCAAGAAAAACGCCGCCTGCGGGTTCTGCATGGGGCCAAGATCGCGCATGAGCTGCGCGGTGGCCTTGGTAATGAAGGCACCCTCACGACCGAACTTCTCGGCATAGGTCACGCCGTGATAGCTCTCGTCGGGCGTGGTGAGACCCGGGAACTTGTCCGCATGGGCCATCCAGTCAAACTGGCCGTGGTCGACGATCACGCCGCCCAGGTAGGCAGCATGTCCATCCATGTACTTGGTGGTGGAGTGCGTAACGATGTCGGCGCCCCACTCAAAGGGACGACACATCACGGGCGTCGGGAAGGTGTTGTCGACCATCAGCGGCACGCCGTGGTCATGTGCGGCCTTGGCAAAGCGCTCAATATCGAGCACAGCAAGGGCGGGGTTTGCGATCGTCTCGCCAAAGACGAGCTTTGTGTTGGGCTCAAACGCTGCCTCGAGCTCCTCATCGGTGCAGTCGGGGGCGACGAACGTGCAGGTCACGCCCATGCGGCCCATGGTGTGGGCGAGCAGGTTATACGTACCGCCGTAAATGGCAGAGCTTGCGACCACGTGATCGCCGGCACCGGCAACGTTAAAGATCGCGAGGAAGTTCGCAGCCATGCCCGAACTCGTGAGCATCGCTGCGGTGCCGCCCTCCATCTCGCAGATCTTGGCGGCAACCAAATCGCACGTGGGGTTCTGCAGACGGCTGTAGAAGTAGCCAGACTCCTCCAGGTCAAACAGCTTGCCCATGTGCTCCGACGTGTCGTACTTCCACGTGGTGGACTGGTAGATGGGCACCTGGCGCGGCTCCGCATCTCCCGGGTGATAGCCGCCCTGAACACATGTAGTACCGATGGTCTGCTCGCTCATATCCAACTCCCTTACTTGGGTTTTGTTTTATTCGGTTCACGATACCGCTACCGCACACCCCTCTCAACCCATCACCAAGGTGGGTTGAGAGACAAATGAATCAAGGGTGTTTATCTCAAGCCTTGGGCATTTGCTCGATAGATAAAAACGAGGCATACATGAAGCTCTCGATGATTACATGCCCCGTCACGGGTACCATAGGCGGGTACACCGTGACCAAGGAGACAACGATGAAGCAGATCGATACCACCCAGCTCGACACCGCCGCCTGCCAGGCTCAGGCTGCCGAATACCACGCCCGCGGCTTTAACTGCGCACAGGCCGTTGCCTGCACGCTCGCACCTGCCGTCGGGCTCGACCCCCAGACCGCCTTTACCCTCACCGAGGGCTTTGGCGCCGGCATGGGTGGCATGACCGAGACCTGCGGCGCCATCTCGGGCGCTGTTGCCATCATGGGCTTTGTAATGAGCGACGGCATGGAGAACCCCAAGACCAAAGGCCAGACCTACAAGCTGTCGCGCGAGATTGCCAAGCGATTTGGCGAGAAGAACACGACGACCGTCTGCGGCACGCTCAAGGGCATCGGATCGGATAAAGGTCCGCTCCGCAGCTGCCCCGGCTGCATCGACGATGCCGTCGAGATCGCCTGCGATGTGCTAAAACAGCTCGCCGAGTAAACGGCAGCAGCATAAAACGACGGCCGGCGCGTTTGGGATCCATCCAAAAGAACGCCGGCCGTCGCCGTTAGAACTCGGCAAATTTGGGAGCGCCGACCTCGATCTCTTCGCGCCCCGCCATAAGCTCGCGCATCTTGGCGCAAAAATGCTCCTGCTCCCCCGCTTTGAATACCAGGTGAAGTGTCACGGCATCCGCGTAATCGGTATCCGAAACCTTGGCACCCGAATCCTGCGCCAAACGAAGCACCTGCTCATACTGCGGATAGGCCACATGCACGTCAACAGGCACGACACTCGTCATCTCGACAATCTGCCCGGCCTCCCGAGCAGCTGCCACCGCCGCCTGCGTCGCCGCAGTATAGGCGCGCACCAAGCCACCAGGTCCCAACAGCGTGCCACCAAAATAGCGCGTCACCACGCAGCAAACATTTTTGAGCTCTGCGCCGCGCAACACCTCGAGCGTCGGCATACCGCTCGTGCGGCTCGGCTCACCATCATCGCTCTGGCGCTCGCGTCCATCGACTAAAATCCACGCGGGAACATTGTGCCGAGCGTCGTAATGACGCTTGCGAACCATCTCGATAAAGGCATTCGCCTCGTCCTCGGACTCAATATGGACCAGCTGGGCAATAAACCGGCTCTTGCGGTCCACAAACTCGCCCGAAGCCTCAATATTCGATTGCAGAGTAAAATAGCTGTCCAACAAAGCCCCTCAACAAAATTAAGCGCAGCAACAAACAGCCTCAATAATACGGCAAAGACAGAACCGTTGCCCTTGCCGACAAGAACGGAAACGCCAATAATGCCGTCACCAACAGCGAGAACCCGTCAGCGCGAGCAAGGTGCCTTGAAAGACGAGGGCATTGACCTTATGGTCATGCCCGAAGGCTTGTAAGGCAGATTGCCGCGCTGACGGGTTCGCAGCGTCAACATAGTTGCCAAGTGGGCCTATAAGCCGGGTTCTGTCGTGAACGGTCATTTATCTTGTCTGCACGTTACCGTGCAGTTCCACGCACGCTACCCGAACGCGGACCGGGCCGGCCCATAGCGTTCCTATTCGCGCTTGCTCCGGATGGGGCTTGCCAAGCCGCCGTGTTGCCACGACGCTGGTGGTCTCTTACACCACCGTTTCAGCTTTTCCCTTTACGCCTTGCGGCGCAGGTGGGAGTCTTCTTTTCTGCGGCGCTTTCCGTCGGATCACTCCGCCCGGCCGTTAGCCGGCATCCCGCCCTCTGGAGCCCGGACTTTCCTCACGCGTACTGCAAGCAGCACATCGCGCGACCGTCTGGCCCACTCAGCAGTGCAAGAGTGTAACACACCGTTGCCGCAGGCAATGGCACAACGCAAACGCTCGACACGATAAACCAAGAACCGCCATGCGTTACAATGGTCCTGTCGATGGGCAACGTCGTCAGTCGAGACGCGACCGCGCTCCGCACCCCTCCGTCTACTCGGTGTGTTCCCGCCTCCTCCCCGAGGCGGGATGTCGGCATTTTTCACGCACCGACAACCCAATAGCCTATGGACAGCCCGGGCAGCATTACGCACGGGCAGCATCGCACATCTCGGCAGCAAAAGCAAAAAGGGACCCGTCCATTACGGACGGATCCCTTAAAACAAGTGATCGTCAAACCGATTTACTCGGCGTCGGTCTCCTCGTCCTTCTTCTCGGAAGGAAGCGGGGTAACCTCGATCTCGACGCCCAGAGTCTCAGCAGCGGACTTCATGGACAGGGAGATACGACGACGGTCGAGGTCGATCTCCATGACCTTGACCTGAACCTTGTCGCCCACGTGGGTGACCTGAGAAGGCTGATCGACGTGCTTGTTGGCCATCTCGGAAATGTGCACCAGGCCCTCGATGCCCTCGCCCAGGTCGACGAAAGCGCCGAACGGGACAAGCTTGGTCACAGTGCCCTCGACGATAGCGCCGACGGGGTACTTCTTGACCAGTGCACGCCACGGATCCTCGGTGGTCTGCTTGAGACCCAGGGAGATGCGCTCGCGGTTGAGATCGACGTCGAGAACCTCGACCTCGACCTCCTGGCCGACCTTGACAACCTCGGAAGGATGGTTGACGTGGTTCCAGGAGAGCTCGGAGATGTGGATGAGGCCGTCGATACCGCCGAGGTCGACGAAGGCGCCGAAGTCGACGATGGAGGAAACGGTGCCCTGGAGACGCATGCCAGACTTGAGCTTGGACAGAATCTCGGAGCGCTCGGCCTTACGGGACTCCTCGAGCACGACGCGACGGGAGAGGACGACGTTGTTGCGGTTGCGGTCCATCTCGATGACGCGAGCCTCGATGCGGGTGCCCATGTAGGAGGTGAGGTCCTTGACACGACGGAGGTCGACGAGGGAAGCGGGCAGGAAGCCACGCAGGCCGATGTCGAGGATCAGGCCGCCCTTGACAACCTCGATAACCTCGCCCTCGACGTTCTCGCCGGAGTTGAACTTCTCCTCGATGCGGTTCCAAGCACGCTCGTACTCGGCACGCTTCTTGGACAGGACCAGACGACCGTCCTTGTCCTCCTTCTGGAGAACCAGAGCCTCGATGGGATCACCGAGTGCAACGATGTCTGCAGGGTTAGCGTCCTTGCGGATGGACAGCTCGCGGACCGGGATAACGCCCTCGGACTTGAATCCGATGTCAACGAGCACCTCGTCATGCTCGATCTTAACGACAGTGCCGTTAACGAGATCGCCCTCATCAAAGTCGGTAATCGTACCGTCGATGAGGTTGTTCATCTCCTCCTCGTTGACATCGTCAAGAGAGAAAATGGACGAGTTCTGAATCTCACTCAAAGGTGGACCCCTTTCGAACTACGGGGCCCCGATTGCTAGGACCTACAGAAGGGTGCGACAAGCACACAACGTTTAGGAACACTCGGGAGCCGACAGATACTAATGTGACGCTTATGCAATCACGTTCGTATAGGTTACGGGGAAATGAGTTCGATTTCAAGCGTGAACTGCGATTTTTTACTCGTGTGGAGACTTTTTCGTAATCTTATGAACACACGTATCCGCAACTTGACGATAACCAGCAAGGCATTTGGCTTTGGGGTAAAGTATCCGGAGCCAACGACTCTAGATCAAATTTACGAGAAAGGTGCCCGCGTGCTCAAAGCAGTCGTTTTCGATATGGACGAAACGCTTCTTAGCATCAACCTCAACGCGTTCATCCTTCGCTATTTTAAGGATGTCTCTTCGATGCTCGCGGATATCGGGCGCCGCAGCCGCGGTGGCACGATGGCACGCCTCGGCACCATCCTGGTCGACCTCAACGCCAATCGCCGCAGCGGCACGGACAACCGCACCAATCTTGAGTTTTACCAAGAAGAGGTCGAGCGCCGATGCGGGATCCGCCTCTCCGATCCCCTCATCTACGAGGCGTTTACCTACTATGACCGCGAAGTTCTTCCGTACAAGAACGACGATGTCATTAACGCCCACGCCATGCCGGGCGCACACGCCGCGCTCCAGGCCGTACAGGACGCAGGGCTGCGTTGTGCGCTCTTTACCAACCCCAGCTTTCCCCAGGGGGCCATCGAGTGCCGCATGGGTTGGGGCGACCTGGCCGACGCTCCCTTTGAGCTCGTCACGCACATGGGAAACACCACCCGCTGCAAGCCCGATGCCACCTACTATCTAGAGCAGCTTCAGGTGATGGGGCTCGAGCCGCACGAGGTCCTTATGGTGGGCAACGATCCCAAGCGCGACTTCCCCAGTCCCGCCTGCGGCATTCAAACTGCCTATGTTGGCCAGGGAAAACCCGGCCGAGCCACCTGGCGCGGAACCATGGAAGACTTCGCCCGCGACTTTAACGCCGTAGTAGAAGCCTTCTACGAACACCAAGTAGCCGACGAACTGTCGTAGGACCCCTCGCTCCAAACCAAATATCGCCGCAGGTTGAGCACAAGTCAGCGAAAATGCCCTAAGCGAGCAATGTGCCTTGAAAGAGGAGGGCATAGGCCTTCTGGCCATGCCCGACGATTGAAAGGCAGATTGCCGCTTAGGGGCATTTGCAGCGTCGACTGGTTACGCGGTTTGGTAAAACCGCGTAACTAGCACACCTGGGTTTTGCCGATCATGATGTTGAGGATCTCGACGTCGGTGTCCTTCATGCCCACGCGGCCTACGTAGCCCATACTGGCGATCGTCTGCTCAATGGTATCTTGGATCAGGCCCTCGCCGGCGCGGAAGCCGCGGCCTTGCATGGCCATATCGTGGCCCAGAATCGCCGCATCGACGGCAGCCGAGATCTTGGCGGCACAGCTCGCCTTGGCGCCGTCGCACACGATGCCGCCCACGTTGCCAAGCGTATTCGAGACCGTCGCGCCAATCTGTTCGCGCGTGCCACCGCACAGCCAGGTAATCGCAGCGCCGGCGCCGCACGCAGCGCAAATAGCACCGCAAAACGCCGAGAGCGCACCAATATAGCTCTTGATATGCACGGCGATAAGATCGGACAGCATCACGGCGCGCACCAGGCGCTCGTGGTCGCAACGCAGGTACTCGGCATACTCCATGACGGGCAATGCGCAGGTAATGCCCTGATTGCCCGAGCCGCACACAATGGCGACCGGCAGCGCGCAACCGTTCATGCGGGCGTCGGACCCGGCGGCCGCACGGGCACGGGCACGGCAGGCGACGTCATCAGCACGAGCGCCCAACAGTGTACGACCCACCTCGGCGCCCCAAGCGTGCGCAAGGCCCTCGGCACTGATCGCGCCATTCAGCTCAATCTGACGCTCAACGGCAGCGCGGGCGTCCTCAATGTCACCGTCCTCGATAAAGTCGATGATGGACTCAACGCTCATAGGGGTATCGGCGTTATCTGCCGCACGCTCGGCCACCACGCGCTCGGCGCAGGCGGCACACTCCCCCGCTGACTTGCCGCATACCGGAATACCATCGAGCGTATGGCACGTGACATTAGTGTGGTGATCGGTAATCTCGACGACCGCGGTATGGCCCCCGGCCGTCGCAGTCACCTTGATGTAGAGGTTGGGCACACCCTCGACAAGCGACACATCGCAGTAGCCGGCGTCGGCGAGGAGCTCGGCCACGCGAGCGCGGTCTTCATCGTTAACGCTCTCGAGCACCTCGAGCGCGCTCTTAGCGTCGCCGCCCACGGCACCCAGCACGGCCGCGGCCTCAATACCGTGCATACCGCCCGAGTTGGGCACGGTCACGCTCTTGACGTTCTTGATGATGTTGCCCGAGCAGGCAACGTCCATATGATCGGGTTCGCAACCGAGCGTCTGGCTCGCCAGCGCCGCTGCATAGGCAACGGCAATGGGCTCGGTGCAGCCGAGTGCACAGACAAGTTCGCGGTTTAAAACATCGCAAAACGCGGCATCACGGATGGAATCGGTGGGCATAGGTATCTCCTGCTTGCATAACGGGCTGGGCTCTCAAAAAAGTTAGCTCCTTTATTTGATAACAATGCATCAAAAACCGCAACCATGGTTCCGGCGGACGGCGCTCAAGCACAAACTGACAGCATTCATTCATGAGAAGCCGGTCTTGTTTCATGCTAAAGCGTTTGACCAAAAAACGCCCGAGCGTTTACACAAAAGTCGCGCTATCATGCAGTCGAACGCGGTAAAACCTTTAGCAATTCCGCCGCACGGACCAGAGAGGAACCACTCATGAAGATTGGTATCGGCAACGACCATGCCGCCGTCGAGCTCAAGAACATCATCTCCGAGCACCTGAAGGAGCGCGGCTGTGAGGTCGTGAACTTTGGCACCGACACCTCCGAGAGCTTTGATTACCCCATCGCCGGCTACAAGGTGGGCAAGGCCGTAGCCAACGGCGACGTCGATCTGGGCATCCTGATCTGCGGTACCGGCGTCGGCATCAGCCTGGCCGCCAACAAGGTCGAGGGCGTACGCGCCGTCGTCTGCTCCGAGCCCTTCAGCGCCAAGCTCTCCCGCATGCACAACAACACCAACGTGCTTGCCTTTGGCGCCCGCGTCGTGGGCTCCGAGCTCGCCAAGATGATCGTCGACGAGTGGCTCGACGCCGAGTTTGAGGGTGGTCGCCACGAGCGTCGCGTTAACCTCCTCAACGAGATCGACCACACGCGCGGCCTTAAGATCGTCGACGAAGCCTAAACTATTCAGTGCCACAAGCTAACAGCAGGGGCCCGCTCGGAACACATGTCCGAGCGGGCCCCTGCATAGATTTTGGAATAAAAGGGCGCCGCAGATGGAGTTCCGCGGCGCCCAAGCCACACGCTAACAGCTTTAAGGAGTCAAAGCTGGTTTAGCCAAAGAAGCGCTTGATCTCAATCTCGGCGTTCTCCAAACAGTCGGAGCCGTGGATCACGTTGGCGTTGACATCGACGGCAAAGTCGCCGCGGATGGTACCAGGAGCAGCGTCAAGCGGGTTGGTAGCGCCCATGAGGGTGCGCATCTTAGCAACAGCGGAGAGACCGGAAACGACCATCTTGACGACCGGACCGCTCGTCATAAAGTCGCAGAGACCGCCAAAGAAGGGCTTGTCGGCCAGATGGGCGTAGTGCTCCTCGACGGTAGCGCGCTCGAGCGTGGTCATCTCCATGCGCTCGATGACAAGGCCGCTGCGCTCGATGCGAGCAACAATCTCGCCGATCTTGCGGTCACGCACGGCGTCGGGCTTAATCATGATGAAGGTCTTCTCGATAGCCATAAAAGTAGCCTTTCAAGTAGGTTCGCGCGTGCCCAAGTCCCATTCCGGCACCCGCCTGGACTGCATCGTAACAGAGTTTTAGCTGCAGTTAAACAAAAAGCTGTTTATTGAAACGTTGCAATTTATTGAAGCGTTCCATATGTGTCACTTCTGTTTCGAAGCTCGATTAGAGTACCATCCGACTGCCCATCAACCGCATCGAGCAGAGCAGACGGTCGGTTGCCGCCCGCGAACGTACCCCCTTCACAACCTGCCCAAAGGTCCTACAGAAGTTCTCGACAAGCCCCTCCCCCATAGCAACAAAATACGGGCGTCCGCATCAGCAGATACCCGTAAAAGCAAAAACGATTTATCGATAAATGGCCAAAGCCGCTTCAGTCAAATCCCTACTTTGCCCCGTGGCCCATCTCGACGACCTTGGTCAGCGATCCAAACACGCCCTCGTCGGCCACGAGCTGTGCCTCGGCGCGCTGCAGCTGCACGGCAACGGCGGCAGGGGCGGTACCGCCCTCGGTCGTACGCGCGGCGACAATTGAGGGGATGTCGAGCGCCTCGGTAATATCGCGTTCAAAGAGCGGGCTTGCCTCCTGGAACACCTCAAACGGCAGGTCCTCAAGATTGCAGCCACGCTTCTCACACATCAGGACCAGATGGCCCACCACGGCATGTGCCTCGCGGAACGGCAGACCACGCTTAGCCAGGTAATCGGCAACATCGGTGGCGGCAAGGTGCCCCACGCCGCACTCGCGCGCCATGGCATCCTCGTTGACGGTCCAAGTCGAAATCATACCGGCCATAACCGACAGACACTGCATGAGCGTATGGGCGGTATCGAGCGCGCTCTCCTTGTCCTCCTGCAAGTCCTTGTTATAAGCAAGCGGCAAGCCCTTCATGGTTACCAGCAGCTGCACCAGGTTGCCGTACACGCGACCGCTCTTGCCGCGGATAAGCTCGGCAAAGTCGGGGTTCTTCTTCTGCGGCATGATAGACGAGCCGGTGGAGTAGGAGTCTGAAAGCGTGATAAAGCCAAATTCGGAGCTCGACCACAGCACGATCTCCTCGGAAAGACGCGACAGGTGCATGGCCATGACGGAGCCGGCGTAATGCAGATCGAGCAGGAAATCACGGTCGGAAACCGCATCGAGCGAGTTGGGAATCACGCCCGCAAAGCCAAGTTCGGCAGCCGTCATCTGGCGATCGAGCGGATAGCTCGTACCAGCAAGCGCGGCAGCACCCAGCGGGCAGCTGTCGGCGGCATCAAAGGCGGCCTTCAGGCGTGTAAAGTCGCGCGCGAACATCCAGGAATACGCCAGCAGATGATGCGACAGAAGCACGGGCTGAGCGTGCTGCATGTGCGTGTAGCCCGGCAAAATCACCTTGTCGTACTTCTTAGCCGCATCCACCAGCACATGGCGCAGCTCAAGATTGGCCTCCATGAGCTCCTTGGCCAGCGCCTTGACGCCCAGGCGCGTGTCGGTCGCCACCTGGTCGTTGCGCGAACGTCCGGTATGCAAGCGCTTGCCAGCCTCGCCGATGCGACGCGTCAGCTCGCTCTCGATGGACATATGAATGTCCTCATCGTTGATATCGAAGGTGAAGTTGCCGGCATCGATATCCTGTTCGATTCCGGTCAGGCCATTGGCAATCGCCTGCTCGTCCTCGGCACTGATGATGCCCTTGGCCGCCAGCATTTTGGCATGCGCCTTAGAGCCGGCGATATCCTGTTTATAGAGATGTTTGTCGACCGGCAGCGACGCGCCAAACTCCTGCGTGACCTCGGCCACGCCTGCCTCAAAACGACCACCCCAAAGAGCCATGGAACCGTCCCCTTTCTCCAAATACCAAAACAAGCGCCCAAAGCAATGCGCCATATCGCTAAAGCGATTTTTCAACCGCTAGTTTTACACATTCCCCACCGTGTGCGGAGCCATGTAGCTAATTTGCAAAGAAGTGACGCGCCATGCACTTGGCGCCCAACGTCTCCCTCCGGATGTTGCCCTGCGAACCATCGATCCAGGCCTTCAGGCTCATAGGAACGTCCTCGACCTTTACAGCATCGAACTCGGGCGCGAGGGCAAGTAAAGCATGCGCGAAAGCATTGAACATAATGGATACTCCTCATATATATAGGCGCAGAGCCGCCAAATTGATAGAAGGAGCCCCACCGGACAACCCCGGCGGGGCTCGGACTCAGCCGCAGACGCGGCATCATATATGCGGGCGGAACGTAGGGGCCACCGATGTTAAGAAGTGTCAGCAAGCATAACGAAAGGTAGGGACCCCGTGCGCCCGTTATGTATCACGCGGATGGGCCGCGCGGATACCAAGGGAAGGAGGCGCTAGGCCTGGGCGGCAGCAGAGCTGGGGCCCTGGACCTTTGCCCACGTCTTGAGCGACAGCGTATCGATCTCGATAAAGCCAGCGCTGGCCTTCTCGTCAAACGTGGTGTCGCGGTCGTAGGTAGCCAGACCGTAGTCGTAGAGGCTGAAGGGGCTCTTGCGGCCGACGACATGGCAGTTGCCCTTAAAGAACTTCAGACGGACGGTGCCGGTCACGAACTTCTGGGTATCGGCCATAAAGGCGTCGAGCGCGTTCTTGAGCGGGCTGTACCACTGGCCGTTATACACGGCGGTGGCCCAATCCTGCTCGAGCTTAATCTTAGTCTTGAGCAGGTCGCCCTCAACGCAAATGTCCTCGAGCGCCTTGTGGGCGGTGATGAGCGTCAGTGCGCCGGGAACCTCGTAGCACTCGCGGCTCTTAAGGCCCACCAGACGATCCTCGACCAGGTCGAGACGGCCAAAGCCGTTGTCGCCCGAAATCTTGTTAAGGGCGATGACGATCTCGGAGAGCTTCATCTTCTTGCCGTCGACGGCGACGGGCTTGCCGGCCTCAAACTCAATCTCGGTGTAGGTCGGGGTGTCCGGGGTGTCCTCGGGGTTCTTGGTCATAACCCAAGCGTCGTCGAGCGGCTCATTCCAGGGATCCTCCAGGTGACCGCACTCAATGGCACGACCCCACAGGTTGTCGTCGATGGAGTAGGGGTTGTCGTTGGCACCCTCGGGAACCGGCACGTTGTGGGCGTGGGCATAGGCGACCTCGTCGGGGCGGCACTTCAGGTCCCACTCGCGAACCGGGGCGATAACCTTGAGCTCGGGGTCGAGGGCCTTGACGGCGGCCTCAAAACGGACCTGGTCGTTACCTTTGCCGGTGCAGCCGTGGGCGACGTAGGTCGCGCCAAACTCGTGGGCGACCTCAACAAGCTTCTTGGCGAGCAGCGGGCGAGACAGGGCGGAGAGCAGCGGGTACTTGTTCTCGTACATGGAGTTTGCGGCGATGGCCTTAGTCAGGAACTCATCGGAGAACTCGTCGCGCAGGTCGAGCACCTGACAATCCAGAACGCCCAGGTCGAGGGCCTTCTGCTTCTTGGCGTCCAGGCCGGTCTCCTCCTGGCCCACGTTGCCGCAGACGCAAACGACATCGAGATTCTTCTCATCCTGGAGCCACTTGACACATACGGATGTATCAAGACCACCGGAATATGCGAGAACGACTTTTTCCTTGCTCATGGCTGTTTCCTTTCGCCCTTGGTAGCTAGTTAGAACATCGGTCAGTTGCAAGTCATTTCAAGGTCATATAACGTGCAATATCAGGTTAAATAGCAAAAATCAGCACATACATGCCCTAGAAACATGCAGCAATGTCGTGCTAAAACCCAACGACCTCAAAATGACTCTGTTGAGGCAATTCGCCCCATGCGGACAGAGACGATTGTTATCGTCGTCGGGAAATTGCGCGCTGGCGTCGGATGGCATTGTCTGCAGTAGTGATGATCTTTACGAACTGCATCTGCCTCTCCTTTCACCTATCGCAGGGCGCAATTCTAATATCGCAAACGGTACCTTTTCCTCGGTAAGCGGTTGTTTTTCCGTCTCCGTTTTCGATGGTCGCTATATTACGCTAAAGTGCCTGCTGCACAAGCGACAAATTCAAATTTCTGAAAAGTTTTTTCATTAGTTTGTGAATGGTGATGCAAATGCGCGCCAATCCTGCGATAATACGCCTGACTACGAGTTGATGGTTATAGCGTCTGAAACAATTTCGAAACGAAAGGCTCGCCTTTATGCAAACTTACGAATCGGACGCCAATATCGGAAACATTAAGCTCATCGCCGTCGACATGGACAAGACGCTGCTGACCGACGAGCGCGTGCTGCCGCAAGGCCTCGACGAACGCCTGGACAAGCTCGCCGATGCCGGCATCGTATTCTGCCCCGCCAGCGGACGTCCCGCCCCCAAGCTCGAGGAGATGTTCGAGGGCATCAAGAACCGCCTCGCTTTTTGTCCCGACAACGGAGCCTGCGTTATTTACCGCGGCAACTATATCTATAAGAGCAATATCGATGTGACGCTGTATCAGCAGGTCTTGAGCCGCGCCTCGGAGGATCCGCGCGCCGTCCCCGTCCTGTGCTGCTTCGACGAGTTCTACGTGCTTGCCCGCGACCATCAATACCACGACGAGATCAGCGTGTACTACAACACGATCAACTATGTCGACACCTTTGAGGGCCTTGATATCGAGTCCAATAAGATCTCGGTCTTTTTCCCTGCCTACGATGCCGAGCCCGCATTCCGCGAGACCTATAGCCCCGCGTTCTCGGATCAGCTCTACGTCACCAACGCCGGGCGCGAGTGGATCGACTTTATGAACCTGGGCGTCGACAAGGGCGCCGGCGTCGCGCACCTGTGCGAACACCTGGGCATCGATATCGCCGACGCCGCCGCCGTGGGCGATACGTACAACGACATCCCCATGCTGGAGCGCGTCGGGCATAGCTTTATCGTGGACAATGCCGAGGAGCACATGAACGCGCACGCCAAGTGGCGCATTCCGAGCAACAACGACGGGGGCGTACTGACGCTCATCGACGCCATCTTGGCGGCTCGTTAACGCAACCTGTCGGACCTGGCCGGGCGACGCGGGTAAGTTTTTCGTTCGGTCAGGTCCTGGGCTCGCTCGAAGGCCACATTAAGTGGCCTTCGGCTCGTGCGGAATCTACGAAAAACTTACCCGCATCGCCCGGCCAGGTCCTGCGGTGACTTGCTTGCCGCATGGATGGCGTCTTGGCGTCTGGATACTTGGCTGATAGTTTGGAATGAAGGGGGCTCCTTGTTGGCAAGGAGCCCCCTTCTGTTTTGGTTACTTTGGGGTTGTTGGTATGTCTTTACTTGGCATCGGCCCAGGTTATGCCGGTGCTGGCTTCGGCGATTAGGGGAACGCGGAGGTCCACTACGTGCTCCATGACGTCGCGGACCATGGTGGTTAGGCGCTCGACTTCGTCGATGGGGCACTCAAAGTCCAGTTCGTCGTGTACCTGCAGAATCATGTGGGCGGCAAAGCCCTCTTCTTCCAGGCGGCGGCTTACGCGGGCCATGGCGATCTTGATGATGTCGGCGGCGGTTCCCTGCATGGGGTGGTTCATAGCTGTGCGCTCGCCAAAGCCGCGGAGTTGCGGATTTTTAGCCTTGAGCTCGGGAATATGGCGTCTGCGGCCATACATGGTCTCGGCGTAGCCCGTCTGCTTGGCGCGCGCCACCACGTTGTCGAGGAACGTACGCACGCCCGGGTAGGCCTCGTAGTAGCGGTCGATCATGTCGCGCGCCTCGGCCATCGAGATATGCAGCGACTGCGACAGACCGTAGGCCTGCTGGCCGTACACGATGCCAAAGTTCACGGCCTTGGCGCGGCTGCGCAGGTCGGGCGTCACCTCGGACACCGGCACACCAAACACGCGCGCCGCCGTCTCGGCATGGAAGTCCTCGCCCTCGTTAAAGGCGCGCACCAGGTGCTCGTCACCCGAAAGATGCGCCAGCAGACGCAGCTCGATCTGCGAGTAGTCCACCGCCAAAAAGACGCTTCCCTCGCCTGCCGAAAACGCCGTTTTGACGGTGCGGCCCAGCTCCGAGCGCGTCGGGATGTTCTGCAGGTTCGGGTCGCTCGAGGACAGACGCCCCGTTGCCGTGATGGTCTGGTTGTACGTGGTGTGCACACGACCGTCACCACGGCGCAGCGGGCCCAGCGTGTCCAGATAGGTTGACTTGATCTTGGACTTCTCACGCCAGTCCAAAATCAGGCGCACGATCTCGTGGTCGCGGGCAAGATCGCTCAACACCTTGGCATTGGTCGAATAATAGCCGCGCTTAGTCTTCTTGAGGCCCTTGGTCGGAAGCCCCATCACATCAAAGAGCACGTGCGACAGCTGCATGGGACTACCGATGTTAAACGTCTCATCACCCGCCAGGTCGCGAATGCTGCGCTCGACCTCGGCAATCTGGGTCGCCAGACCCTCGGACAGACTGTGCAGGCGCTCGGGGTCCACGAGCATGCCCGCGCGCTCCATCTTGGCAAGTACCGGAACGAGCGGCATCTCGATGCCATCGAACACGTTGGCGGCGTTCTCGCGGGCCATGCACTCGCGCAACGGCGCCACGAGCGCCAGCGTCAGAGCCGCAGTACGGGCGGCAGGTGCCGGAGCGTCCTCGCCGGCACCCTCTGCGCCGCACGCCGCAGGCAGCGCCATCTGCAGATACGTATCGGCAAGATATGCCTCATCGAACTCGGAGCGGTCGGAATCCAGCAGGTAGGCGGCAACCACGGTATCGAAGATGCGCGTAGAATCGACTGCCAGCGGATCCATGAGCTCGGGCTCAGAAGAATCGATGGGCGAAAGCTCGTGCAACAGCACCTTCATATCCGGGCTCGCCACGCGACCCTCCATAAACAGACGCGCGAGCACGCCAGCAATCACGCCGTGGACGAAGTTGAAGCCCTCAACCTCAGCCGCCGCGCAGCTGTCGCCCTCCTCGAGCGCGAAGAGGCCCTTGGACGTCGCCAACCACAGCGTGCGCGTCAGTCCAAAGAGCGCGCCCTCTTCCTTGTCATCGTCCACCACGGTGGCGACCCACTCGCCCGCCTCGATCGCACGCGAAACCTCGGACGCCACGTCAGCAAGCGCCTCGGCATCGCCGGCAGCGGTGCGCTCAATCGTGGGCATCTCAAACGTTCTAGCAGCGGCAGCAGCCCCGCCCCCGCCGCCGATCAGCGCCAAGAAACGGTTCTGCATGGCGGTGATACCAAGCGTACCCAGCGCCGCGGAAACCTCATCGGCAGAAAACGCCGGGAAGGACGTCGCCTCAAAGTCGAGCTCGACGGGCGCATCGGTGCGAATGGTCGCAACCTTGCGGCTCAGCAGTGCGTCGTCGATGTGTGCACGCAGGTTCTCGCCCATCTTGCCCTTGACCTCGTCGGCATGCGCGATGACTTCGTCCAGACTACCGTACTGCGCAATGAGCGCACTCGCCTTTTTGGGGCCGATGCCCGGTACGCCGGGAATGTTATCCGACGTATCGCCCTTCAGACCGTAAAAATCGGGCACGAGGGCCGGCGTAATGCCGTGATACAGGTCGTCTACGCTCTCGGGCGTCATGATCGCCACGTCGGACAGGCCCTTGCGAGTCGAGACCACGTTGACGTGCTCGGTCACAAGCTGATACATGTCGCGGTCGCCGGTCACCAGCAGCATGTCGCAGCCGGCCTCCTCGCCCAGGCGAGCCATGGTTCCCAGGATATCGTCGCCTTCCCAGCCCTCGGACTGCAGAATCGGCACGTTGAGCGCGGCGAGCAGCTCCTTAATCATAGGGAACTGCGCGTGCAGATCGGGGTCCATGGGCGGGCGCTGCGCCTTATACTGCGGCAGCATCTCCATGCGCACGCGCGGCTTGCCCTTATCAAACGCCACGACCACGCCGTCGGGGTTAAAGGCATCGATCATCTTGAGAAACATGTTCAGAAAACCAAAGATTGCGTTGGTGGGGCGACCGTCCGGCGCGTTCATGGTCGGCGGCACGGCGTGGAAGGCGCGGTGCATGAGCGAGTTGCCGTCGATAACGGCAAAGGTACGGCGCTTGTCAGACATATTGAATACCTCGCTTTGGGCTGGGCACGGTTTGCTCACTCCAGTTTACACGCTCCCCGCCCCGCGGCCACCGCACATCAAGCTCCCCCGCCACCGCGCGCCCGTGCGTGATACGATGGCTCACGGTACATTAACCAGCACGATCGACCCGAAAGGAGCCTGCGTCATGGAGCGTCCCTGCGCATGGAAAAAGTACACGCCACAGCAAGTCGAGGAGCTCGAGGAGCTTTGCCGCGGCTATAAGCAGTTTTTGAGCGAGAACAAGACCGAGCGCCTGTGCGTCAAGACCGGTATCAAGATGGCCGAGGAGGCGGGCTACGTCAATCTGGAGACCGTGATCACCGAGGGCCGCGCGCTCAAGGCCGGCGACAAGGTGTACGCCGCCAATCACGGCAAGGACCTTATGCTCGTCAACCTGGGCAACGCCCCGCTCGAGCAGGGCTTTAACATCCTGGGCGCCCACGTGGACTCGCCGCGCCTGGACCTCAAGCAGAATCCCGCCTTCGAGGCCGGCGACATGGCCTACCTCGACACGCACTACTACGGCGGCGTCAAAAGCTACCACTGGGTCGCTTCCCCACTTGCACTCGTGGGCGTCATCTGCAAAAAGGACGGCACCACCGTCGACATCAACATCGGCGACAAGGCAGACGATCCGGTCTTTACCATCTCCGACCTGCTGATCCACCTCTCGAGCGAGCAGATGGCCAAGCCCGCCAAGGACGCCGTCGATGCCGAGATCCTCGACGTGATCGTGGGCGGCCGTCCCGTCAAGTTCGATGAGGGCGACAAGGACGCCCCCAAGGAGCCCGTCAAGCAGATGTTCCTGGACATCCTCAAGGAGCAGTATGACGTCGAGGAGGAGGACTTCCTCTCCGCCGAGATCGAGGTCGTGCCCGCCGGCCCCGCCCGCGACATGGGCCTCGACCGCTCCATGATTTTGGGCTATGGTCACGACGACCGCGTCTGCGCTTACCCCTCCATGCTCGCCCAGATCAATGTGGCCAATGTCGAGCGCACGAGCATCACGCTCATCGTCGACAAGGAGGAAATCGGTTCCGTGGGTGCCACCGGCATGACGAGCCGCTTCTTCGAGAACACCGTCGCCGAGATCATGACGCTCGCCAGCGAGGATAGCCCGCTGGCCCTGCGCCGCGCACTCGCCCACAGCCGCATGCTCTCCTCTGACGTGTCCGCCGGCTTCGACCCGGGCTACGCCGGCAAGTTCGAGACCAAGAACGCAGCCTTTATGGGTCGCGGCCTGTGCTTTAACAAGTACACGGGCAGCCGCGGCAAGGGCGGTTCAAACGACGCCGACGCCGAGTACGTGGCCCTCGTCCGCGACATCATGGACGAGGCCGGCGTGGACTTCCAGACCTGCGAGCTCGGCCGCGTCAACGCGGGCGGCGGTGGCACCATCGCCTACATCATGGCCAAGTACGGCATGAATGTCATCGACTCCGGTGTTGCCGTCCTGTCCATGCACGCCCTGTGGGAGGTCGCCAACAAGGCCGACATCTACGAGGCCTATCGCGGCTACAAGGCCTTCCTCGAGCGCGCCTAACCAACCCTTCATCAGTTGCGGTGAAATACGGACTAAACTGGCCCATAAACGGCCAAAACAGACCGTATTCCACCGCAACTTTTTTGGCAGAGGAGAGCCCATGCTGCAGGTCATCATTTCGCCCGCCAAGCAGATGCGCGCGGCCCAAGATGCTTTTGAAGTCCTGGGCATCCCACCCTTTGTGCGCGAGACGGCTCGCCTCCACCGCGCACTGCTAGATATCGAGCGGAATGAAGGCAGCGGCGGCCTGCAGGCGCTGTGGAACGTGAGTGACAAACTGCTGGGACCTTGCCTCAACACCCTGCATGAGTTCGGGCCCATCCTGAAAAGCGGCGATCTCGACAATCCCGCACTCGCCCGTCACCTCTCCCCTGCCGCCATGTCCTATCACGGCATTCAATACCAGAGCATGGCACCCGAGGTGATGGATCCCGCGCAGCTCGCATGGCTGCAAGACCATCTGTGGATCCTCTCCGGCCTCTACGGATGCGTACGCCCCTTTCATGCCGTCGAACCGTATCGGCTGGAGATGGGCGCGAAGCTTGTCGTCGACGGTGCCCGAGACCTCTACGCATTTTGGAGCGATAAGCTCGCGCGGGCTATCGCCCCGGCAGGTTCAAACACCACGATCGTCAACCTCGCCAGCGTAGAGTATGCCAAAGCCGTTCTGCCCCACCTCGCGGGCGACGCCACAGCCGTCACGTGTCTCTTTGGCGAGGGTATCCGCAACGGGAAGCCCATCCAACGGTCGACCGCCAGCAAAAAGGCGCGCGGCTCCATGGTGCGGTGGATGGCAGAAAACAAGCTCGAGGATGCAAGCGAACTTACCGCATTCAACATCGGCTATCGCCACGTCCCCGAGCTCTCATACCTAGGCACCCTCATGTTCATCAACGAACAGATGCTCTAGAGCCGGCACCCAACACTGACCCGCTCAGCCTTCTCTATATAACTTGCGGTGGAATAATTCCTATTTGAGCCTTTTTCGCACAATCAGGAACTATTCCACCGCAACTTTTATGAATTGGCTGCTAGGCTCGACACCTATTCTGCTAGACCGTCGGCCTTTGCAATCCCGTTTGTCGAACCGTCCTGATAGACAATCTTGACGTGCTCGACCTCGGACACCGCAACA
Source organism: Collinsella aerofaciens (assembly GCF_015555045.1). Lineage (GTDB taxonomy): Bacteria > Actinomycetota > Coriobacteriia > Coriobacteriales > Coriobacteriaceae > Collinsella > Collinsella aerofaciens_W. The sequence continues at coordinate 21,507 of NZ_JADNJQ010000007.1, forward strand.
CCCGACGGGGGCTCCAGGCGCCATTCCGTCAGCGCGATATCCATCGTCGTGGGCACATCCCCTTGATCTTTGAGCTTCACCGTCAACGTTTTGAACGTCGCATCATACGTCACGCGTTCGATTTCCTCACCAGGAATAGACCCACCACTCAGCTGCAACTGCACAAACTCATCGCACGGGTACCAATAATCGCCCGGAACGGCGAGCGTATTGGCATTACCGCCAGTACTCCTCACCGTCATAATCGGTAGGCTATCATCAGCCTCGAACTCCCATGCAGCGCCGCCGCGACCACCAAACGTCCAGATACAAAAGGCAATCACCAGCACGGCAAGCACCGCAAAACCGATCGCGACAAGGCCATGGTGCGCACGGCTTTCCTCGGCCGATACATCCCATTGCGTCTCTCGATATAGATGCTTGTCTTCCATGTTCGCCTCCTCACAGGCACGCTCGTTAGGCCAATCGTACCCATTCGAGCTATACTTGAGCCCATTACATAAACGGGGGGCTTGCAGGACAAGACGGCAGGCTGAGATTGGGCGCGCCCGCCCTGACCCGCAAACCTGATATGGGTAATGCCAACGAAGGGAGCCGTGCCAATGAGCACACAGACCGAGCCCAAGCTCGTCACGCAAATCGACTTCGCCCGCGCCGGGCAGATCACACCGCAGATGAAGGAGGTCGCCGAGCGCGAGCATCGCGACCCCGAGTACATCCGCGAGCGCGTGGCCGACGGCCGCATCGCCATTCCTGCCAACATCGTGCACATCAAAAAAGGCATGCGCGCCTTTGGCGTCGGTGAGGGCCTGTCCACCAAGGTCAACGTGAACTTGGGCATCTCGGGCGACAAGGCCGATGCCGCCGAGGAATGGAAGAAGGTCAAGATCGCCGAGGACTTTGGCGCCGACGCCATCATGGACCTCTCCAACTCGGGCAAGACGCGCCAGTTCCGCCAGCAGCTCATCGACGAGACGCCGCTCATGGTAGGTACCGTCCCCATGTACGACGCCATCGGCTACATGGAAAAGCCGCTGGTCAAGCTTACCAAGGACGACCTGTTCGAGGTCGTGCGCGCGCACGCCGAGGACGGCGTGGACTTTATGACCATCCACTGCGGCATCAACAAGTCGGTCACAAAGACCTTTAAGGAGACCGGCCGCCTCATGAACATCGTGAGCCGCGGCGGCTCGCTGCTGTTTGGCTGGATGGAGGTCACCGGTAACGAGAACCCGTTCTATGAGTTCTACGACGAGCTGCTCGAAATCTGCCACGAGTACGACGTGACGATTTCGCTCGGCGACTCCTGTCGCCCGGGCTGCCTCTACGACTCCAACGACGCCACCGAGACCGCCGAGATGATCGAGCTGGGCAAGCTGTGCAAGCGCGCATGGGCCGCCGGCGTCCAGGTTATGGTCGAGGGTCCGGGCCACATGGCGCTCGACGAGATCGCCGCCAACATGAAACTGCAGAAGCGCCTGTGCCACAACGCCCCGTTCTATGTGCTCGGGCCGCTGGTGACCGATATCGGCGTGGGCTACGACCACATCACCGCTGCCATCGGCGGCGCTATCTCCGCCAGCTCCGGCGCCGACTTCCTGTGCTACGTGACGCCGGCCGAGCACTTGTGCCTGCCCAACGCCCAGGACGTGCTCGACGGCCTCATGGCCACCAAGATTGCCGCACACGCCGCCGACATCGCCAAAAAGGTGCCCCACGCCCGCGACATGGACGACAAGATGGGCCAGGCACGCCGCAAGCTCGACTGGGACGCCATGTGGAAGTGCGCGCTCGACCCGGTTACGGGCAAGAAGCGCTACGAGGAGTCCCCCGCCGCCACCGAGGGCACTTGCACCATGTGTGGCAAGATGTGCGCCGTCCGCACCGTCAACAAGATCTTCGAGGGCACCACGATCGACCTCGGCATGGAGGACTAACCCTGTCGCCGCGGCCGCTTCTGGCGGCGAGCTGGTGCCTGTCAATTGTTGACGTGTGAACATTTTCTTGCATTTGCGTAAAGATTGCATCGCCCGCCCGGGTTCGACATAGAGTCGGCCCGGGCATCTTTATAATGCTGGCCTATAGACCCATTTGATTCCGACCGAACAAGGGAGCGAACATGGATCGCAGTAAGGTACCTGCCGTTCTATCCATCGCAGGATCCGATTCCAGCGGTGGCGCCGGCATTCAGGCCGACATCAAGACCATCACGGCACACCGCCTGTATGCCGAGACGGCCATCACCGCCATCACCGCACAGAACACCCTGGGCGTCACCGCCGTGCAGAACATCTCCCCGGATATTGTCGCGGCGCAGATCGATGCCGTTTTTGACGATATCCGCCCCAACGCCGTTAAGATTGGCATGGTTTCCTCTGCCGAGATTATCGATGTTATCGCCGACCGCCTGAGCGCTTGGAACGCGACAAACGTGGTAGTCGACCCCGTCATGGTAGCCACCTCGGGCGCACGGCTGATTGCCGAAGATGCCGCCGAGGCGCTCACCCGCCGCCTGTTCCCGCTAGCGACGGTTATCACGCCCAATATTCCCGAGGCCATGGCCCTGCTCGACTACGAGGTCGACTCCGAGCGCACGCAGCAAAATGCTGCCATGCTCCTCACCCGCCGCTTTGGTTGCGCATCCCTCGTTAAGGGTGGGCATCTTGTCAACGAGGCCAACGATGTACTGGCCGAACCCGCGCCACTCGATGACGAGGGCAACCATCTGGGAGATCCACTCACCACGTGGTTCCGCCACAAGCGCATCGAGACCGACAACACGCACGGCACCGGCTGCACGCTCTCGTCCGCCATCGCCTGCGCGCTGGCCCAGGGCATGGATCTTGCCGACGCCGTCAATGCGGGCAAGGCATACCTGACAGGCGCTCTGGCCGCCGGCCTGAACATGGGCAAAGGTTCCGGCCCCGTCAATCACATGTGGCAGTATTAAGATTCACAGCCCAAAACCACCGCAAAGGGGACAGGCACCTTTGCGGTGGTTCCCACAAACATCTCGATCCGTAACAGTTAAAGTCCATTTTTCGGCCCACCTGTTACAGATTGAGACATTCAAATTCCGCTGAGAAGATAATCTCGGTCTGTAACAGTAACTCGGCGAAATCGACCCTAGATGTTACAGATCGAGACAAACGACCGATATCGACCTAAATAATCTCAATCTGTAACATCTAGCCCGTTTTCGGCCTTACAACTGTTACAGATCGAGACAAAGCAACGAAACAAGCCGCCGCAAGGGGAACTTCTGTGGTGGCTTGGGGTCGCGCTACTCACCGAGCATCTCTTGGAGTTTGACTGCCACGGCGTGACCCAGGCTCTCATGGCTTTCGGGCATCATATGCAGATAGTCGATATCGCCCGGCTCGGCAAACTCCGCTGCATTCAAAAAGTCGCAGCCAAACTGCTCGGCTACGTGCGCATAGTATTCAGCAAAATGCTCCGAGGCCTCGACGGAACGCTCATCAAAATCGGTCATATATACATCGGCGATTTGCGGCTTGATCTTGATAGGTGCCATCAGCAGAATACGCGGGCAGGGTGCGGCATTGGTCCAGGGAAATGCACGCACCGCGCGAATCAGCGCCATGGTGCCACGGGCAATATCGGAGGCCGTCACACCAAAGACCGTCTTGCAATCGTTAGTTCCCAGCATAATAACGATCGCATCCAGCGGCTTATGGGCCTCGAGCAGCATCGGAAGCGCGCGAATGCCGTTAAGATTGGTGTCCAGATGGCACATGTCGTCGCGTACCGTCGTGCGGCCGTTGAGGCCTTCTTCAATTACATGCCAGCCCTCGCCTAAGTCACGTTGGGCCACGCCGCACCAGCGCACGTCCTGCGCATAGCGCACCGCGGTGCCGTCGCGCATGCCCGCCGGATCGTAACCATAGGTGTTGCTGTCGCCAAAGCATAGAACGTTTTTCATCGTAAGCCCCTCGCTCGGTAAAAAGCCGACGGAAGCAGCCTCTCCCGTCGGCTCGACCTATCTGTCAGCACGTACCGATTACAGGTACTTGCGCCAATCGTCCTCGTCCTCATCATCCTCGGTAGCAGCCTGGGCCTGCTCGGCGGCGCGAGCTGCCGCAGCGCGAGCGGCAACCTGGGCATAGGACTCCTCGTTGCGCTCGGGGAAGTTTGCCAGCACGTGCTCGAACTTGGCAAAATCCTCATCCCAGCGCGTAGAAGGCACGGCAAAGAAGACTTGCTTGACCTTAAAGTCGCCCGACGCGAGCTCCTTGCGGAAGAGCTCGGCCACGGTCTCTGCGTCAAAGCCGTTGTTGTCGCAGCCCCAAGCGCCCAGCACGAGCTTCTCGCGACCTAGCTCGTCGCAGATGGCAAGCACAAAGCGGATGCGGTCGCGCAGGGCATCCAGCAGAGCATCGTCGCTCACGCGATACTCCTGGCGGGCGCGCTTAACGTTGGGCGCGGCGGCCACGATCACGTCGGCGTATGCATGCACGTGGTTGCGGTCGAAGCGCACCGCAGGCACCACCAGCGCACGGTTTCGGTAAAGCTCGCAGTTGATGTTGCGGCGACGGTTCTCGCCGTACCATTTGCGCTGCTTATCGAGAACGTTGTACAGATACGAATCGGCGCACAGTGTGGCCTCCTGGCCCAGATAACCCTGAATATAGCCACCGCCCGGGTTGGTGAACGAGGCAAAGGCGAGCACGGCCATGTCGCAGAACTGCGCATAGCCACGACCGTTGTCCAAGATGGCCTGCGTGGCGGAGGCATCGAGCACGGTGACCTCAGGCAGGGACGCAGCAGGCTCCTCAGCAGGCGCGGACTCAGCTTCGGCGATTTCCTCGGCAGGCTCCTCGACGGGCTCAGGAGCTGCCTCGGTCTCGGGCGCTGCCTCGCTCTCGGGTGCCGCCTCGGTCTCGGCAGCCTCCGCGCCCTCGACGTCCTCGGCAACCTGTTCTTCGGTGGCCACAGCACTCTGGACCTTGGCCTTCATCGCCGCGACAAAGCCGGCAGGCATACCGTCAAACTCGCGAACACCGGCAAGCGAACGCTCGATATCCTTGGCGCACGCTTCGGACACAGTTGACACGTGACGCTCGGCGGCCTTGGCACGGGCCTCGCGCTTGGGATTGGGCTGACCCGCTCGGTTGGACCTGCGGTTACGGTTCCTGTTGTCGACGTCTGCCATACGTGGCCACCTTTCCTGTCGCTGCCGCTATCGGCTTTTCCCATCCATGATACCCCGCCGCGTACAAAAAAGACGGCCCCGAAGGACCGCCTTTCGCATCGATTTGCCCGCACGGCAAGCACCGCCGCAATTCGCCACTAGTCGCGACGGCCAAGGATGTTCAGGATGCGCAGGAACACGTTGATAATGTCAACGAACAGATTGGACGCCATGAGCACGGCGTTGGGCAGCGTAGGCGGCACCGTCGTGGCAACATAGGTGTCGTAGCCAATAAAGCCGGCGAACACCACGATCACGATCAGGTCGGTGATGGACTGCGAGACGCCCATGAACATCAGCACGATCTCAACCAGAATAGTGGCGAGCAGAATGCCAAAACCGATGCCATATACGCGCTGGAAAAACTTGGGGAAGGTCACGCCCAGCGCGCCAAAGACAAAGGTGATGGCGGCCGTGGCGATAAAGGCAGTGTTGATGGTGGGCAGGTCGTAGTTGGCAAGGCCAAACGACGCGGTCAGGCCAAAGGTACTCGCAAAGATTACGTAGCCCACAAGGGACAGGCCCACGGACTGCTTGCTGGCGGCGGCCGACATCATGACCATGCCGACGATGGTCAAAATAAACGAGCCAAAGACCAGCGGCAAGGCTGCGCCGCTCATCATCATGCGCGCAAACGACATGGTGCTCGTAAAGTAGGCGCCGGCGCCCATGGCGCAAAAGCCCAAGAAGATCAGGGCAGACATGACAAGGTTGTACGCGCGCGGCGACATCTCCTTGGCACGGCTTGCACCGGTCTCGATGGGGCCGTTCTGATAGCCCTGGATATCGTTCATACTTCGTCCTTTCACAAAGCGCCGTGAAAGACGGCGCAGCAGATGACAAGATTCCTGCCATTGTACCCGAACGCCGTGCGTCCTTACCTACGGCGCTCGCCCTCAAGCGTACGATCAAACGCCCAGACCCACCAACGCATCACGTGGGCCTGCGAGCCGTCCGGCCGTCCGTACGCCTGGTCCTCCAGATACAACTCGGTCGCGTGCCCGCCAAAACGCACCTTATAGGTTGCCGTACGAACGCCGTGGACCGTCAGGCCAAAACCAGTGGACGAGACGATCTCGTCAATCGTAAAGCAGCGACCGTCGACCCAGCAGACGGTAACCGGCACGACTTGTCCGCCCGCGAGGATGCGAGCCACGACGTCCACATACTGCTTGTGCACGCGCCGAGTTTTGCCATCTGTCTGTCGATATTCCATACTTCCCATTATCGAACGCATGTTTGCATATTGTAAAGCGAACAGACTGTGGTTTTGGAATGTCGGAGCGAACGCGCGTGTCCGCATGGCGTGATAGCAAAAAGAACACCCACGGTCAACAGGGCTAATATTCAATTTTAGTGCCAAAAAATTACTTCTCCCATCAGAACTCGGCAAAGAAACCCGCAGGAGGTGATACGATTTATCATGTTTTTGTAACGTGTCTGCAAACTTCGAGAAAGCCCATATATGGACGTAACGTTCTCAACTTTCCTCGGCCAAATTGTGTCGAACCCAGTCCTTGCCGTCACCGTGATCCTCGCGCTCGGCGCCATCTTCGTCAATGGATGGACCGACGCGCCCAACGCCATCGCGACCTGCGTCACTACGCGTTGCATGCCCGCCCGCGCCGCCATTCTCATGAGCGCCGCATTCAACTTCCTCGGTGTGCTCATCATGACGCACTTTAATGCGAGCGTCGCCAATACCATCTCGCATATCGTCGACTTTGGCGGAAACAGCACCATGGCGCTCGCCTGCCTGTGCGCGGCCCTGTTCTCCATCGTCGTCTACGGCGCCACAGCGTCGCGTTTTGGCATCCCCACCTCGCAAAGCCACAGCCTTATCGCCGGCCTGACCGGTGCCGCTATCGCCCTCGGCGGCGCGAGCAGCGTCAACGTCCACGAGTGGATGAAGGTCATCTACGGCCTGGCACTCTCCATCGGCCTGGGCTTTGTCATGGGCTGGGTCCTGTGCAAGCTCGTCTCGATTCTTTTCGCCGCCGCCAACAGGCGACGTGCCAATGTCTTCTTTAAATACGCTCAGATCGCGAGCGCTGCGGCCATGAGCTTTATGCACGGCGCGCAGGATGGACAGAAGTTCATCGGCGTGCTCTTTTTAGGCGTGGCCTTTGCCAGCGGCCAGACGAGCGTCGGCGATGCAGGCATCCCCATCTGGATTATGCTGCTGTGCTCGGCCACTATGGGCATCGGCACCAGCGTGGGCGGCGAGCGCATCATCAAGTCCGTCGGCCAGAGCATGGTCAAGCTCGAAAAGTACCAGGGCTTCTCCGCCGACCTGGCGGGCGCCGCGAACCTGCTGCTTGCCACCCTTACCGGCATCCCTGTGTCCTCCACGCACATCAAGACCTGCGCCATCATGGGCGTCGGTGCCGTCAAGCGCCTCTCGGCCATCAACTTCGGCGTCGTCAAGGACATGATGTTCACCTGGTTCTTCACCTTCCCCGCCTGCGGACTCATCAGCTTTGTCATGGCCAAGCTGTTCATGATGTTCCTCTAGTCAAACCGAACGTCCATCTGGACCGCAACACTTCGCCCACCCGTCTTCGCCTCGAAAGGACCCACCCATGGCAAAGAAACCTGATTCGTTCTACTTTGACAACTACGTCGCCTGCGCCGACCTTGCTGTCCAGGCCGCAGAGTTGCTCATCAAGATTTTTGAGAACTTTGATCCCGCGCAGATCCACGACATGCTCGAGGAGATGCATGCGATTGAGCATGCGGCCGACAAGAAGCACCATGAGCTCGAGGATGCCTTGCTCACTGCCTTTATCACCCCGCTTGAGCGCGAGGATCTGGACCTGATGAGCTGCTCGCTCGACACTGTGCTTGACCGTATCGAGGGCGTCGTGCAGCGCGTCTACTTCACCAACATCCAGAGCATTCACCCCGATGCCATCGTCATCGCTCACAAGGTGACTGACGCCTGCCGCGCCATGAAAGACCTGATGGTCGAGCTTCCCAACTACCGCAAGTCCAAAACGCTGCGCGAGCTCGTCATCCAGATCAACACCATCGAGTCCGAGGCCGACGAGCTCTACATCAACGCCATGCGCAACCTGCACGTTAACGGCAAGGACCCGCTCGAGGTCATCGCCTGGCGTGACGTGTACGCCTTCCTGGAGTACTGCGCCGACTGCTGCGAGAATGTGGCCGATGTTGTGGATTCGATTGTCATGAAGAACAGTTAATTGGGGGTACGTGTCCCGGCGGCGAAGGGCCGGCCACGGTTTGCTTTCTCACTCCGGCTGCTTTGCAGAGTCGTTCGAAAGTAAACCGTGGCCGGCCCTTCGCCTTACGTACCACCATTGGGAACTTTGGCTGATACTTTGAAAGCGATGGGGCCTTTGTTGACAGGACCTTGGGGCCCGATTGGAAACTTTGGGACCGCCTTAAACGTTTGGGTGGATGGGGCTTTGGGTACCCTTTGGTTTACTTTGGATTGATTTGCTGACTTTGGAGGGTTTGGTTATGGGGTATTTGGATCTGGCTCGGTCTCGGTATTCTTGTCGCGAGTTTGAGAATCGTTCTGTGGAGCAGGCTGTGGTGGATGCCATTGTTGAGGCTGGGCGTATTGCTCCTTCTGCTTGTAATAACCATCCAACCCGTGTGATGGTGTTGGATACGCCTGAGCTTCTGGAGAAGGCAGCTGCTTGTCAGCCTCGGTTTGCTCGTGATGAGTCTATCTTTGGCGCTCCGCTTGTCTTCCTTATTTGCAGCGTTACCGATGACGCTTGGGTGCGCCCGTATGACCAGATGAATTCCAATGAAATCGATACGTCCATCGTGTGCGATCAGATGATGATGGAGGCCACCGAGCAGGGGCTGGGAACGTGCTGGGTATGCCATTTTAAGCCTGAGGTGGCACAGGAGCAGTTCAATCTGCCCAAAGGCGTTTATCCCTATCACATGCTCGTCTGTGGCTATCCTGCCGACCACATCGCCGATCCCGAGCATCGCGAGGCCCGTACCATTCCCCTCTCCGACTTCCTCCTCAAGTAGGTTTTGGGACATGCCTTAAAACCTACCCTTGACCGCTCACCCGTTCGCCGAGTTCTGCGCCATTATGTGCAGGGCTCGGTTTTTTATGTTACGCACTCCGGCACAGTCATAAAAAAGGACCCGCAAGCTGCGGGTCCTTTCTAGGCACTAAATTGTAGGCCGAATGTTAGTCCAGGTCGTTGGCAGCAAAGTTGTCGATCGGGGCGAAGGGATCGGCCACGGGGACAACCGGGTCAGCGACGGGCAGCGGCTCGGCGGGAACAGTCACTGCAGGAGAAGCGGCAGAACCGACCGGCGTGGAGGCCATCAGATCGGCCGGGAAGGAATTCTGGGCATCGTCCATGAAGTGCTGGATGAGCTTGAGATACTCTGCCTTGAACTCCTCACGGGAAGCCTTGAGACGATCGATCTCCTCGAGCTCGGCCTGCTTCTCGGTCAGAGCCTGGCGGATAACCTCGCGGGCCTTGGCGTCAGCCTCGTTGCGGATACGCTCAGCGTTCTCGTTAGCATCGTTGACGATAGTCTCAGCGGTCTGCTGGGCAGCGATCAGGGCAGCGGAAATCTGGCGCTCCTGAGCGGAGAAGTCAGGGGCGGGAGCAGCCACGGGGGCGGCAGGAACGGCCTGGGCGGTGGCATCCTGAGCTTGGGCAAGCTGAGCCTGCGCATCGGCAAGCTGCTGCTCGGTAGCAGTCAGACGACCCTTAAGGTCGACGATCTTAGCGAGCATAGCGTCAACCTCGGAGGACAGCGTCTCCAAGAAGACGTCGACCTCAGCAGGATCGTAGCCACGCTTGGCCTCAGAGAAAGTCTGAGCCTGGATGTCTGCAGGGGTAATAGCCATAACAAGTCTCCTTTTTCATCGCCTCGGCGCTACACGCCCGACGTAAGTTACTAAGTCAGTTCTACACGAGTATACCTATAAGAAGCTGCAGAACCAGCCTCTGCACCAACTGCAACGCAATAATCGCAACGACCGGCGAAAAATCGATACCGCCCATCGGCGGGATGAAACGACGGAACAGGTTGAGCCACGGACCGCACACGCTATCAAGCACCGCGGCAATATCCTGAAGCAAACCACCCTGCTTCATGGGAATCCACGTCATAAAGCAGTAGACGACAATGAGCGTGGAATAGAAGTTGAACAGCGTGTTGACCAGCTGGACGATAGTGTAGATGTTGATGGGAATCTCCTCGTCTTGTCTTTACTTAAGGTAGCCGTCGGCACGAAGCTTCTTGAGATCGGAATCTTTGACCTCGCAACCGGCGGGCAGCACCATGAACACGCGGTCGCCCACCTCCTTGACCGTGGCACCCAGACCGCAGGCAAAGCCGCAAGAGAAGTCCAAGACGCGCTTGGCAACTTCGGTGCGTACGCCCACAAAAATCAGTGCGACAGGCTGCTTGGTGCGAACGCGGCGCACCACGGTCTCCACGTCGTCATAGCTCTCGGGGCGCAGGACATAGGCCGGCAGCTGCGGCGTGGCGTTGATGATATTGCTCGCATAGGCCGAGGCATCGCTCGGTGCAGGCGCGGGTGCAGCGGCGGCACGGGCGCGGGTATTCTCGGCGTAGCTCGACGGCGTGTCATAGGCACCAGGACGATAACCGCTCGCAACACTGTCCTGCGAGCGCGAAGGCGGGTTATACGTCGTGGCATGGCGGGAGTCATCGCCGACCAGCTGACCGGAGCGCGTATACACGGCAACCGACTCAGCTTCACCGCGGCGCGTCTGGCCAAGCAGGCCGTTGCTCGGCTCGTCTTGGGTGTAGAAGCCCTCGCCCGAAGCACCACTGTAGCCGTTGTTCTGATAGCCATCGTCGTAGCCGTCATCGTAGCCGTAGTCGTCGTCCTGGCCATAACCCTGGTCGTAACCCTGCTGGCCGCCCAGGTGCATCTTATTTTTAATCTCGTCAAGGAAGCCCATGGTTGTGTCCTCTCGCGGTTTAGTGCAGGCGCCCCGATAATCAGTGCGCACTTCAGAGCCTTATTTTACTGCAAACTCCGGGCTAAATACTACCCTGCCCAGGCGAACGAGCGTAGAGCCCTCCTCAAGGGCAGACTCAAAGTCCTCGCTCATACCGCAGGAAAGCTCAGGCAGGTTCAAATCGGGATGCGCCGCCTCCAGCTCATCCCTCAGCTCACGAAGCCCCGCAAAGGTGCGGCGTGCCACATCCTTATTCCCCCGGGGCGCCATAGTCATAAGCCCCTGTACGCAAATTCCCTCAAGTTCTGCAAGCTCACCCGCGGCGGCGCGAATCTCATCGGGTGAAAAGCCTCCCTTCGACTCCTCACCACTCACATTGACCTCAATGAGCACACGCTGGGGGCCGACGAGCTCGCCTGCCTCAATCTTGCGAACAGCACGACTCGAGATCGCCTGCGCCAGATGCAGCGAACCCACCGAGTGAATCAGCTCGGCTGAGCCCAGCACCGCATTGATCTTATTGGTCTGCAGGTTGCCGATCATATCGAAGCGCACCTCGGGCAGCTCCGGATGCTCCGCCAGACCCGTGAGCTTGCGAACCAGCTCCTGCGGGCGGTTCTCGGCAAAATGGCGATACCCCGCCTGGATGGCGGCAACGGTCTCATCGACACCAACGGTCTTGGACACGGCAATGAGGCTCGCGGCGTCGTGGGGACGGCCCGCGCGATCGAGCGCCGCATAAAAACGTTCCAGAATCTGCTCGCGGCGAGCGCGCATCAAGTCCAAATAGTTATCCATTGCCAATCGCCTCCGCTGACAGCCAAACAAGTAGTCCCATGCTAACGCAAGAGCGCGGCCCCGCATGTGCAAGGCCGCGCTCACTTAGGTATTTACAATCTTTCGACGAACGGGGTTACTTACTCCTCGTCGTCCTCGCCATCGTCCTCATCCTCAAGATGATCGAGCAGGTAGCGAAGACCCTCGCTGACCTCGTTAACGGGCACCTTGGCAACGTAGCGTGCATCGACGGCGGGCCTCATGATAACACCCTCGCCCGAAGGCACGCGCATGCTCTCGAGCTCATCCTCATCAGTGCAGGCGATATCACCGGCAGTCATACGCTGTCCGGTCAACAGGAAGGTCAGACGGCAGGCGGCATCGATGGAAATCGAGGCGATGCGATCGAGATAGCGCGATACCATGATGGCGCGGCGCAGGTCGTCATAGTTGCTGTCGTCGTCCATAAAATCGCCCGTGTCCATGCGGTTAAAGGTGCGGAAGAACTTCTCGTAGGCGGCGTGCACTGGCTCGTCCTCGACGGCCAAGTTGCAGATGATGGACATGTCGTTGGTGACGAGCGCAGAAAGCGAAGAGCCCAGCACCTGGTAGACGGCCTCAGCCTCGGCCTCGACCGTGCCGACAAGCTCCTTGGGCAGCGAGATGTCGGCCTTGATCATATGACGCGTGGCGCGGCAAATCTGGCGAACCTTATCGGTCATGCGCTGCAGGTTAAAGTCGACGTAGATGATCGTCTGCAGCAAGCGGAAGTCGGAGGCGACCGGTGACTGCGTGGCAATCAGGTTGTAGCAGACGGCCTCCAGGTTGGCGCAGCGTGCGTCAATCGAAAGCGTGCGCTTCTTGGTCTTGGTGGCGAGCTTGCGGTCGTCGGTCACATAGGCCTTCATGGCATCGTGGAGGGCCAGATCGACGGCCTCGTAGATGCTCAGCATCTCGTGACGGGCCTCGATGAGCTGACGGGAAAACAGTTTGCGCATGGTTCACTCCAATCAGTTGGGTGCGGTCATGCCGCCCGCACAGTGAATACGCACCGGACCAGATCCGATCGGCTTGGGACTAGTCGCACCGATCAGCCAAAGCGGCCGGTGATATAGTCTTCCGTCCGCGAGTCCACCGGGCTGGTGAAGATCGCGTCGGTTTGACCATACTCGATGAGCGTAGCGGGCTCGCCGGCAACTTCCTGCAAGAAGAATGCGGTGTAGTCGCTAATGCGAGCTGCCTGCTGCATTGAATGCGTGACGATGATGATCGTCATCTCGGGCGCCAGCTCGGCCATCAGATCCTCGACCTTAGAGACGGACGTGGGGTCGATGGCGGAGCAGGGCTCGTCCATCAGAAGGACATCGGGTTGCACCGCAAGCACGCGCGCGATGCACAGACGCTGCTGCTGACCGCCCGAGAGCGCCAAACCATCCTTGTTGAGCTGATTGGATACCTCTTTCCAGAGGTTGGCGCGCTTGAGCGATTCTTCCACGATGTCATCGAGGTCACTTTTGCTAGTCACGCCCTGCAGACGAGGGCCAAAGGCGACATTCTCGTAGATGGATTTAGGAAACGGGTTGGGCTGCTGAAAGATCATGCCCACGCGACGACGGAGATCGACCGGGTCGACACCCTCGGCATAGATATCGTTGCCGTCGAGCGTCATGGTGCCCTCGACGCGCGTGCCCTCGATCAGGTCATTCATGCGGTTGATGCAGCGCAAAAACGTCGACTTGCCGCAGCCCGAAGGGCCAATGAAGGAGGTGATGGCGTTTTTGGCGATGTTGAGGTCAAGCCCCGTCAGCGCATGAAAGTCACCGTACCAAAAGTTGAAATCCTTGGCCGTAATGGCCGCTTGCTCCAACGTGGGAGCGGACTGATAAACGGACATGGGACTCCTTAACTAGCGACGCTTGCGCGACAGGAAGCGCGCAAACAGGTTGAAGGCCAGAATGATCACCATCAGCAAGAGCGCGGTGCCGTAGGCTGCGTTCATGTTGATGCCGTCGTTGGCAAGCAGATACAGGTGAACCGTCATGGGGCGGCCGGAATCGAGCGGCGAAATAGGTAGATTGATGGCCTGCCCCATGGTATAGAGCACCACCGCGGTCTCGCCAATGGCACGGCCGATGGCGAGAACGATGCCCGTGGCAATACGGCCAAAGGCAGAAGGAAGCACGATCTTGGAGACAACCTGCCACTTGGTGGCGCCCAGGCCATATGCGCCCCAGCGGATATAGCGCGGAACGGCGCGAATGGCCTCTTCGGTGGTACGCATGACGATGGGAAGCATCAAGAGCGCGAGTGCCAGGGCGGCCGAGACCATCGAAAGGCCCAGGCCCATGGCCTCGACAAACAAGGCGTAGCCAAACAGGCCCATAACGATGGAGGGCACCGAGGCCAAAGCGTCAGCAGCGTAGCGAATGAGCTCGACGACCTTGCCCTGCTTGGCGTACTCGGCCAGATAGACGGCTGCCAGCACAGCGATCGGCGTGCAGATAAGCATGGCGAGCGCCGTCACGTAGACGGTCGAGACGATCGTGGGCCAAATTCCGCCCTCGGCGTTGACGCCCTGGGGCCAACCGAAGATAAAGTCGAGCGAGATGTGTGGCAGGCCGTTGATGACCACGTAGGCGATGATAGCGACCAGCACCAGCGTGGTGATGTAGGCAGCGGCACGAAACACGCCAAGCATGATCTTGTTGGACAGGTCCTTGTTGATGCGGCCCTTCTTGCCGTGGGAAAGGGCACGCTTGATGCGCTCGCGCGACGAGGTCGTATCGACCGTCGTGTCAACGGAATCGGACATAGCCTACCCCCTCTTCTTCTTGGAAATCAGACGGACGATGCCCACCAGCGTGGCGGAGATGATAAACAGGACCACGCCCATGCCGAACAGCGCCGAGCGATGCAGACCCGAGGAATAGCTCATGTCGAGCGCGATCTGGCTCGTGAGCGTCGAGATAGGGCTCGCAATGCTGTCGGGAATAACCGGGGCGTTACCCACGACCATGAGCACGGCCATGGTCTCTCCGATGGCACGGCCCATACCCAGCACGATGGCATCCACGATACCCAGCTTAGCGGCAGGTAGCACGACCTTATAGATGGTCTGCCACTTAGTAGCACCCATGGCATACGATGCCTCGCGAATGCCCATGGGAATGGAATTGAGGGCATCGATGGTGAGCGTGGTGATGGTAGGGACGATCATGATGGCGAGCACAAACCACGCCGTCAGCGCACCAAAACCAAGGCCGCCGGTCAGTTGTGCGATAAACGGGCGGATGATGATCATGCCGAAAAAGCCGTAGATGATAGAAGGGATGCCGGCCAGCAGGTCGACGGCAGGGCTGATGAGCTTGCGCACGCGCTTGCCGGCGATCTCGACCAGGTACACGGCCGTGCCCACACCTAGCGGCACGCCCATGGCGAGCGCACCGACGGTCACCAGACCTGAGCCGGCAAGCAGCGACATGATGCCGTAGTGGCCCTCAGAGGGCGCCCACGTAAAGCTAAAGAAGTCCGCCAGACCGATGTCGGTAAAGACGGGCAGCGCCGAGTACGTGGTAAAGACAAAAATCAGGATGACGGTAACGACCGCCAAAAACGCGCAGGCAAAGAAGATCCACTGCAGCGCCTTCTCCTTGATATAGGTACTGCGCGATACGAGCGCCAGCTCGCGCTTCTTGGGTGCCTGAGCATTCTGCTCAGTCTGGGAGTTTTCCTGTGCTTCCATGCTACTCACTCCCCTTCTCGTCGTTGGTGACGGGAATAAAGCCCGCCTCGCGAATCTGCTTGTCCATCTTTTCGGACGTCACGTAGTCGATGTAATCCTGCGCCTGCTGCGAAGGCGCACCCTTCACAAAGAAGTAAAGGTCGCGCGAGATGGGATAGCCGCCACTCGCGACCGTCTTCTCGGACGCCTCAACATGATTGACCGAGACGGCCTTGACCGAGGTCTTGGCGTTGAGGCTATCGACGAAGCCCAGCGAAATGTAGCCGATGGCCCCACGCGAACGAGATACCACGTCGCGCACCTGGCCCGTACCCGAAAGAACAGCCGAGCGGCGATCGAACGGCGTGCCATCCATCACGATGGTACGGAAGGCCTCGCGCGTACCGGACGCCTCGTCTCGGTTGATGACCTGAATCCTCAGGTCCTCGCCACCGACCTCTTTCCAATTGGTAATCTTGCCGGCGTAGATATCGCGGAGCTGCTCGGTCGAGAGGTTATCGACGGGGTTGTCGTCGTTCACGATGACCGCAATACCGTCGTGGGCAATGACGATGGGAGTCAGGCCCAGATCCTGTTCGTCGGCATTGAGTCCACGGGAGGAGCTGGCGATATCGGCCGTGCCGGCGCTGACGGCCTCGATCCCAGCGGAAGAACCCAAACCGGAAACGAGCACGTCGATGCCGGTCTCCTCCTTAAAGCCCTCGGCCGCAATCTCGGCGATAGGAAGGCAGGTCGTGGAGCCGGCCACGGTAATGGAAGAGGTAGAAGATCCCGAAGAACAGGCGCACAGCGTAAGCGTAAGCACAGCGGCGCTCAGGACCGATACGATCTTTCTCATAGCATCACGCCGATCGCAGCATGGCGCCCACAGGTGCCGTCCTCGTTACGGTAGGAATAAAAGCGGTCGTTCTGACGCACGGTCGAAAGCTGGGTATCCACGATATTATCCGTGTCGACACCGACATCTACCAGCGCCTCGCGAATGGCAGCGGAAAGATCAAGCATGCGAGAGGTATTCGCATCGATGCAAGAGAACTCGGCGGCAAAGCGATCCATGAGTTCCTGGGATACCTCATATTCGTCACCCAAGATATGGGGGCCGATATAGGCGGAAACGTCGCTCGCATCGCAACCGGCAGCATCGCAAAGCGCCTGGCACGCCTTGGCGGAAATACGTGCAATCGTGCCCTTCCAACCGGAGTGCACCACGGCAAATCCGCCGGGGGCCACCAGCACCACGGGAACGCAGTCGGCAAAGCAGAGCAGCACGGGCACGTTATGCGCCGTGCAGACGATGGCATCACAGCCCTCGGCAATCTGCTCGCGAACGTCCTCAAGGTCATCGGCGCCGTTCGAGGTCACCGCAACGATATGATCACCATGGACCTGATTGGGAATGAGCAGGTTGTGCTCGCACTCGGCGGCACCCATAGCCTCGAGCGCGCGACGACGATTTTCTTGAACAGCAAAGGGGTCATCGCCAACATGCGAGCCCAAGTTGAGTGAGGAGTACGCATCTTCGGAAACGCCACCGGCGCGCTCGGTGAAGGCAAAGCGAACATCGGATGTCGCGCCCTCCACCAACGTAACTCCATCATGGTCGACACGCGAAACTTTGTCCGCACGTGCTGCCATACTAAAGCCTCCTAATAACACAAGTACCGCGGCATCGCCGCTACAGCCCGCGTTTATACGGCTGTCATACTTCTCTAAAAGGATACCTGCTGCGCTGGAGGCAATCGTAAAGGGAACGTAAGGAGATTGGAGGTTCTAGTTTACAAAGTCGAAATAAAAAGGGCGCGTCCATACGGACACGCCCCTGTGCACAACAATGCAAAGAACGACTTAGAAGCTACCGCGCTTCAGGAAGTCGGGAAGCTCGAACTGATCGTTGCCGAAGTTAGGAAGCTCGGTGCCACCGACGTTGCGGGTCGGAGCGGCCTGAGCCGGGCTGGTGGTCGGAGCGGTGCGCTGCGGCTCAGCGGAGGCAGCGGCCTTGCTCTGAGACTGCTGAGCGGCAAAGAGCTCGTCCTGACGGTTGACGTTGGAGTCGGAGAAGCCCGTAGCGATGACGGTGATACGCACCTGATCGCCCAGGGACTCGTCGACAACGGTACCGAAGATGATGTTGGCCTCGGGGTCGACGGCGTTGGCGACAACGTCGGCGGCGTCGCTGATCTCCTGGATGCCCAGGTCCTTGGAACCGGCGATGGAGAGCAGCACGCGTGTGGCACCATCGATGGAGCTCTCGAGCAGCGGGCTGGAGATGGCCTGCTGGGCAGCGTCGACGGCACGGGTATCCCCAGAAGAGGTACCGATACCCATCATGGCGGTACCGGCCTGCTTCATGATGGTCTTAACATCGGCGAAGTCCAGGTTGATGATACCGGGGACGGTGATGAGGTCGGTGATGCCCTGGGTGCCCTGGGAAAGAACGCCATCGGCAATCGCGAAGGCCTCGAGCATGGTGGTCTTCTTCTCGGCGATGTCGAGCAGCTTATCGTTAGGGATGACGATCATGGTGTCGACGCAATCGGAGAGGGTCTTAATGCCCTCCTCGGCGCTCTTCTTGCGCTTGCGGCCCTCGAAGGTGAAGGGCTTGGTCACGACGGCGACGGTCAGCGCACCGACCTCGTTCATCGCGATATCGGCAACGATGGGAGCAGCGCCGGTACCGGTGCCACCGCCCTCGCCGCAGGTGATGAACACCATGTCGGCGCCAGCGAGCGCCTCGGCAATGTCGTCGCGGGACTCATCGGCAGCCTTGCGGCCAACCTCGGGGTTGGCGCCGGCGCCCAGGCCGCGGGTAAGGTCGGTGCCGATGTGCACCTTGATATCGGCATCAGAGATCGCGAGTGCCTGAGCATCGGTGTTGATGGCAACAAACTCGACGCCGCGGATGCCCTCTTCGATCATTCGATTGACCGCGTTGGTACCGCCGCCGCCGACGCCGACCACCTTAATGACGGCAAGGTAGTTGTTGATCTCTGTCTCGTGCATGTCGGTCCTCCGAACAAAGGTTATAGCCATAGCATGGGTCGACCCCTGCGCACATTAACCTTCAGGTTGAAAGTAAATGCAAAGGTAAACCGTATTATGTTTGCACATTATGAACGTATCAGTCAAATAATTGACCGTGAAAACCAAACAAACCAGATAAACGGCGTGGTATGGCCCCTCAACAAAGCATCAACCAGCGCTACGAGGTCGGAGCGTTCCTAAATGTATAGTTACCCGGAGAGCGCACATTGATATACGTTACGCCCTCTACCTGCGAAAGCAGCTTGGTGACTACGCGCTCCTTCTTGACGATATCGTTCGAATCGCCCAGCGACACCTCAATGCCGTTATTGAGATTTGCCGAGATGGCTTCGACCGAAGGCGTGGAAATATCCTTGACTTGTCCCAAGAACTCGTTCGAAAAACCACGCACATAATCCAAGCCAGCCTTAACGGCCTTGGAGCTCACCGCCTGGCCGGAAACCGGAGCGACATCCGCCGAGACATCAGTCAACAACACCGCGCCATAGTGCTTAGCGAGCGCCAGTGCGGCATCAATGCCGGTCAGGGTATTTGAGCCCTGCCCTGTCGTGATGACGTTGCCCTGGTCGTCAACTTCGACCGACGTCGACAGCGGGGCGATCCAGGTGTCATCATCCCCGATGGCCCAGGCAAGGTCATCGGAGCTGATATAGGCAATTGCGATGACCTTGCGCTCCATCGGCGTAATGATGAGCGTATGCGGGAACTGACGCTGGACATCCACGCCCGAGACCCACGGGTTCTGCTTGAGATCCTCGGTAATCTGGTCGGGATCGACGTTAAAAAGCGACGTTCCCTCGGGCAAATCGATCAGCTGGATAGCATCGTGCTTCGTCACATGCTCGCTGCCTTGAATCTGAATATCAGTGGCGGTAAACAATCCAGAGTTGATCACCACGACGGCAACGACGACGAGCACGGCCAAGGCGGCCAGAACTCCGCCCACGATTTTGCCTTTGCCTGCAACGACAGAAGCGGCGTCTGATGTTTTATTTGCCATCGCCCCAAGTGAAGACAACGGGTTTACGCCTTTTTTACTCAAAGGCTTCTTGGCGGTAGCCGGCACCGATGTCAGCGAGCGCGGTTTCGATGCGCCCAGTGTGCGACCTGGACGCGCCGCTTTAGTTCCCGTCGAGGGCTTAGGAGTTGCCATGGGGCGGGCAGGCTTGGCGCCCATAACAGGCTTTGAAGTCACCGAGGGACGCGAGGACTTTTTTGCAGCCGGACGATTACCGAGCTGCGAGCCGACGACCGGACGACTGGTCTGTCGAGCATGCCCGACAGGCTTAGAGTGCGCGACGGTATTGCGTTGAGGTTTGGCAGGCGCGCCGGAACGCCCTCCGGCGCGGCGGAAGGTGGGTTTCGATGCTCTAGAAGCCGAGGAATTTAACTTCCGGTCTGAGCTCGATGCCATACGCCTCCCTCACCTTTCCGTGCACATGTCTGATAACCGCGGCAACGTCATCGGCCGAGGCAGTTCCGTTATTAACGATAAAATTAGCGTGAACGGGCGAAACTTCCGCGCCGCCAATCGAAAAACCCTTTAATCCACAATCCTCGATAAGCTTGCCCACACTCGCATCGGGCGGGTTGCGAAAGACCGACCCGCAGGATGCGCGACCCATGGGCTGCGTACGCTTGCGCCTCGTCAGGTACCGTTCCATGCGCTCGCGAATGTCGGCCTTGGGCGCCGGTTTAAGTTTGAGCACGCACTCGAGGATGATCTCATTGCGGGGAAGGCTACATTCGCGGTAGCCCCAAGTGATCTCGGACCCCGCATAATGCTTGATACCGGATGCCGGGTCAAACGTTACGACATCCTCGACCAGCGAGCCAATCCATTCGATCCGCGTGCCGGCATTCATAGATATCGCACCGCCGACCGAACCAGGGATGCCAACGGCAAACTCAAGGCCCGAGAGGCTACGCGACAGGGCATCGTTGACCAGGCGCGCAAACATCACGCCCGCACCGACCGTCAGCGTACAACCGTCATCGGCAACAACCGTGCGCTGAAACTCACGTCCGAGCGAAATGACGGCACCACGATAACCGCCATCGGCAACCAGCAGATTAGAGCCCTTGCCGATGATGACCCACGGCACCTGCTCGCGATCGAGCACCGCCACGGCGCGGCGGAGGGCATGATAACTATGGCACGTCACAAAGAGGTCGGCCTTGCCGCCGATACGATAGCTCGTATGACGCGCAAGGCGCTCGTCCTCGATCACATCCGTGTCGATCATGCCCGAGAGCGCCATGACGGCGTTAAACAGACCCATTAGACTTAAGCGTCTTTCTTGGCAGTCAGATACTCGATGAACTCGGGACCGACGGTCGTAACGTCACCGGCACCCATAGTGAGCAGCAGGTCGCCCTCGCCCACCATTTGCTCGAGCTCCTGATTGAGCTCAAGACGGCTGGAGCAATACACGACCTCCTTGCCAGGATGCTTGGCGCGCACGGTATCGGCGAGCATCTTAGAGGTGACACCCGGAATGGGCATCTCGCCAGCCGAGAACACATCAATCAACAGCAGTTTATCGGCATTGGCAAATGCATCGGCAAAGTCGTCGCACAGGGCCTGCAGGCGCGAATAGCGGTGCGGCTGGAACACGACGTCGACGTGCTTGTAGCCCAGCGACGAAGCGGCAGCAAGCGTCGCCTTGATCTCGGTGGGGTGATGGCCGTAATCATCGACCACGGTGATGCCATCGATATCGCCCACGTGGGTAAAGCGACGGCGGACGCCCTCAAAGCTCGAGAGCGCCTTGGCGGCGGCGTCGATGTCAAGGCCCAGGACATGGGCGACGGTGAGCACCGCCGTGGCGTTGAGCATG
This sequence comes from Collinsella aerofaciens, assembly GCF_015555045.1. Taxonomy (GTDB): domain Bacteria; phylum Actinomycetota; class Coriobacteriia; order Coriobacteriales; family Coriobacteriaceae; genus Collinsella; species Collinsella aerofaciens_W. The sequence goes on from NZ_JADNJQ010000007.1 coordinate 43,065, forward strand.
TTGTGGCGACCGGGATTGCTCTTGATCTCCACAGCATGCTCAGTGCCGTCCTCAAAGCGAACGATAAAGTCACTCTGGATGCCCTTGACATCCGGGTGCATGCAGACGATGTCGTTGCTCTCGGCAAAGCCGTAGGAAAGCACGTGACGGCCCGTCGACTTGGCGAGCTCGACCAGATGCGGGTCCTCACCGCAGACGATGACGGTGCCGCCCTCGCCCACCAGGCTCATGAATTTGGCGAAAGTTGCCTCGATCTCCTCGATACCCGAGTAGTGATCGAGGTGGTCGGCCTCGACGTTGGTCACAATGACCACGTTGGGGTTCAGGAACAGGAAGGAGCTGTCGGACTCGTCGGCCTCGGCGACAAAGTAGTCGCCCGAGCCGTTCTTGCCGTTCGTGTCATAGCCCTCGACGATGCCGCCGATCAAGAAGCTCGGATCCAGGCCCATGCGGTCGAGCATGGTGGCGCACATCGAAGACGTGGTGGTCTTGCCATGCGTGCCGGCAACAGCGACAGTCGTGTAGCCGTGGCCCAAAGCAGAGAGCATCTTGGCACGGGGCCACACGGGAATACCAAGCTCACGAGCGCGCACGAGTTCAGGGTTGGACTCCGGAATAGCGGTGGAGACAACAACCACGTCGGGCTTGACCTCGTCGATCGTGGCGGCCTCATGGCCCACATGCACCTTCACACCAGCGCGGGTAAGCTGGCGGATATAGCGTGACGTCTTAAGGTCGGAGCCGGTAACGGCATAACCGCGCTCGTGCAGAACGAGGGCGATGCCGCTCATGCCGGCGCCGCCGATACCGATAAAGTGGGCGCTCTTAAACTCGGGCGCGGAGGTTGCAGTCTGGGAATCAGCCATGTGCTCGTGTACTCCTTGCGTAAACACTGCCTGTAACCCGTTAACTGTACCGCACCTACCGCATCAGCGCGAGGGCGACCGACGATATCCCGTCTAACTAACGCAAACCCTCTACCGCATCGGCCAGAAGAGCGGCGGCCCTATCCTGAGCCAGACCACGCGCCGCCTGACGCATGGCGTCGCGCGCCGCCGCGTCATCGACCAGGTGCAGCAGCTCATCGGCAAAGGCATAACCGTCGATATCGGCATCGGCGCAGAGCACGCCGGCCCCGGCGTCGACCAGATACCGGGCATTGGTGGTTTGGTGGTCGGCCGTCGCATGCGGATACGGCACGAGCACCGAGGGCACGGCGAGCGCCGCGATCTCGGCCACGCTCGATGCGCCCGAACGCGAGAGCACCAAATCGGCAGCAGCCAGCATATCGCCCATGTTGTCGATGTAAGGCTGGACGCGGTAACGCTTCGCCTCCTCAGGCGTCAGCGCCAAAGCACGCTCGGTCTCCTCAAAGCCGTCGGCACCCGTCGAATGCAACACATAGAGGTTCTTGCGCGAAAGCAGCTCGTTTTTGAGCGAAACCACACGCTCGTTGAGGTGCTGGGCGCCAAGTGAACCGCCAAAGACGAGCAGCAGCATAGCGTCCTCGGGAACGCCAAGTGCCTTACGGCCGCGAGCGCGATCGCCCTCGATCACCGAGCGACGTACGGGGTTGCCGGTCATGAGCACGTGGCCGGGGTCACCTTCGCGCTCAAAGACCGAGCGCGCTGCCGGCACCGAGATGCACACGCGGGCGGCGTGGGAGTTCATCATCTTGTTGGCCAGGCCCGGAACAGAGTTCTGCTCATGCAGCAGATACGGGACGCCTGCGCCCTTGCACCACCCCAGCAGCGGAACCTCGACATAGGCACCGAAACCGATGGCGGCATCGGGCTTGCCGACCTTTGAGAAATGACTGGCGAGCGCACGCTTGGCCTTGTTGACACGCCACAGCGAAGTCAGCGCCGTCCAAGGACGGGAGCGGTCGAAGCCCGTGACCGTAATGGGCACAAAATCAAAACCAGCCTCGGGGACCAGACGACCCTCGAGCTTGCGCGACTGGCCCACGAACACAACGTGGTGGCCACGGTCACGCAGCTCTTCGGCCAAGGCGAGCGCGGGGTTGATGTGTCCTGCCGTGCCGCCGGCTGCAATAGCAACGGTCATCTTATCGGTCATGGTAGTCCCTTCGTACACGCGGTCCCTGGTCGTCGGTGCGCAGACGCGCCGACGGGTCCGAGTTCAAATCGATTCGATTATATCCGCCGCCCGCGTTGCGAGAGCTGGGACGCTGCGGACGACCTTGCGGAGCCGTTCGCGGGCGTGGACGAGCTGCCGGCTCGGATGCAGAACCATCCAGAACGGTAAAGCCGCTACGCGAAGGTCGTTCACCGCGCACATGAGCTACGCCGGCGGTACTCTCATCCATAACGGCAAAGCTCTCGCGGCGACGGTCGTACTCATCGCGACGGGCGCTCTCGTACGAAACGCGCAGGATCAATCCGGCAAGCATAAGCGACACAATAATCGACGAACCGCCGTAGCTAATAAACGGCAACGGTTTGCCCGTCATGGGAAACACGTTGAGGATGCCCAACGCGTTAATCAAAAACTGCACCGCGAGAATGACCGCGGAGCCAGACGCCATGAGCGCGCCCCGACGATCGGTCGCCTGCTCGGCAATGCGAAACGCCGAGTAGATCAGCATCGCAAACACCAAGAAGAACAGCACGGTTCCGACAAAACCGACTTCCTCGCCAATGATGGCCAGGATGTAGTCGTTGTGCGCCTCGGGCAGATACGAGTACTTCATGGTTGAGTTGCCGATGCCACGGCCGAACAGACCGCCCGAGGCAAAGGCCATGATGGCAAGCGTGGCCTGATAGCCGTCACCATACTCGTCGGCCCAAGGGTTCAAGGCAACCTGAATACGCACCATACGGTACGGCTCTGCGACAAGCGCAATCACGATCACGAGAATGCCGAAGATTAGCACGCCGATGATAAATCTGGGGTCGAGACCCGCAAACAACGCCATGCACATGAGGGTCAACAGGATGATCAGGACAGTACCGAAATCGGGCTGGATAAAGATCAGAAAGAGTGAAATGCCCAGGTAGATGCCCATCTTGCGAAGGAATTCGTTGATGTTGCCACCGGGCGAAAAAAAGCGATCAAGCATGATGGCCGAATACGCAATGGCAAATGGCTTTAAAAACTCGGAAGGCTGGAACTGAATGCCGGCGATGTTGAGCCAGCGCGTGGCGCCACGGCTGCCGCTGCCCACCAAGAACACCAGAAACAGTAGCCCTATCATGCCTATGAGGAAGATCCTGAGCACATCCTCCCCAAACCAGCTGTCCGGCAAAACGCGCACGATGGCAATCAGCGCCAGAACACCGACCACGGCAAACGCGGCCTGTCGACCCAGAAAAAACGTCGCCGAGCCATTCTCGTGCAGCGCCTCGACCGAAGACGCCGAGTACACCATCAGCAGGCCAAAGCACACCAAGGTAAACAGGCAGGCCATGAATATCAAACGGGGGCGCATGATACGGGCGGGAACGCCGGCAATATAGCGTTCGCTAAACGTCTGCCCGCCGCGACCGGAACGCGGTGTGCTGCGCCGCGAGGAAGCACGGTCCGAGTCGGGCCTCCTCATACCTTGTCGGGGGCTCTCCTCTCTCACCGGCAACCCCTATTCCATTTGTGATTTCGCTGCAGCGGCAAGCTGGGCCACGTAGTCCTTAAACACGCGGCCGCGCTCCTCATAGCCCGAGAACTCATCGAACGAAGAGCAGGCAGGAGAAAGTAAGATCACATCGCCACGGCTCGACAGCGAACGGGCGACGTCCACGGCGTCGCGTAGGTCATCCGCCTGGGCGATATCCACATCGCCATCGACATCGGCCTCGTCCATAGCGGCGGTGAAGCGCTCGCGCGCATCGCCAAAGCAGACGACCGAGCGCACGTTGTCCATAACGACGCGCGCGAAGTCCGTGAGCGGCGTGCCCTTATCGTGGCCGCCGAGCAGCAAGATCACGTCGTCATCGGGAAATGCCGTCAGTGCCTTCTCGACCGCATCGGTGTTGGTCGCCTTGGAATCGTTGACGTAGCGCACGCCGTCAATCTCGCCACACGGCTCCACGCGGTGCTCGAGCGGCTGGAACGAGGCAAGACCGCGGCAGACACCATCGACATCGGCACCGACCGCCAAGGCAGCCGTGGCGGCGCACAGGGCATTGATAACATTGTGATGGCCCGAGATCTTGAGCTCGGATGTAGCGATGAGCGGGGTCTCGACGCCCTTCAGGCGCACGATCATCTTGCCATCGCGCACAAAGGCGGCATCCTCGCCCTCAGGCTCGTCAAAGGCAACCTTGCAGATGCGACGACCCGGCGTGTAGATGTACTCATCGAACTCGTGAATGCCGGCGTCTTCGACGTCGACAACCGCCAGATCGTCATCGACCATATTGTCAAACAGTTTGATCTTGGCAAGCGCATAGTTCTTATGGCTCTTATGCCAGCCCAAGTGGTCGGGAGTGATATTGAGCAGCACCGCCACGCGGGGGTGAAGCTCGGTTGTCGTAGCAATCTGATAGCTCGAGAGCTCAGCCACAAACCACTCGTTGTGGGCTCGGCCGTCAATCTCGTTGACCGGCGGCTCGCCGATGTTGCCGACAGCAACGCTGGCCTCGCCGGCAGCCTTGAGCAGATAATCAGTCAGCGACGTGGTGGTCGTCTTGCCGTTGGTGCCCGTGATGGCAATCCAGTTATCGGGCGACAGGCGATAGGCAAACTCGGGCTCACCCATAATCTGGGCGGCATGCTCGCGCCCGGCCTTAAAGAAGCCCGAGAACTCCGAGATGCCCGGGCACGTCACGCATACGTCATAGGCGCCCTCGACCTGTTCGGTCCCATAGACAAACGACGCACCAGCAGCCTCGAGCGCACGCGTGGCGTCATTGGGCTCAGAGGTGCCGCCGCCATACACGGTAACGGCGCTTACGCGCTCGGGATGTGCCAGCGCCCAGCGGGCGACATCGAGACCGGATTTGCCCTGACCCAAAACGAGCAGGCTAAAGACATCAGCAAGAGGCATGAAAGACCACTATCCCAACTGGAAGAACAAAGCAAGGCCAACGGCACCAAAGGCCGCAGCGATAATCCAAAAACGGATGACGACCTTGGTCTCGGCCCATCCCTTCTTTTCGAAATTATGATGGATGGGCGCCATAAGGAAGACGCGCTTGTGCGTAAAGTGGAAGTAGACAACCTGAATCATGACCGACAGGGTCTCAACGATAAACAGGCCGCCGATGATGAGGGAGACGACCTCGGTGTTGGTCATGATGGACGTGCAGGCAAACGCGGCGCCCAGGGCAAGCGAGCCGGTATCGCCCATAAAGATGCTCGCCGGATAGCAGTTGAACCACAGAAAGCCCAAGCAGGCACCGGCACACGCGGTGCAGAAGATGGACAGGTTCACGTCTCCGTGCAAAAACGCCATGGCGGCCATGGCGAGCATGGCAATCATGGAGGTGCCGCCAGCAAGACCGTCAAGGCCATCGGTCAGGTTCACGGCATTAGAAAGACCGGCGATCATCAGCCAGCAAAAGACAATGTAGAGCCACGGGAACGAAAGGCCGCAGATGGTGGTCGAAAGAACACCGAGGTCAATCGTCAGGCCGCCGGGAAAACGAATCTCGGGGGCGACGCCGCACCAGTTGACGGCAAGTACCGTAAAGGTGACACAGATAATGGTTAGGCCGATCATCTTGGCATGGGGCGTCAGACCGAGCGAGCGCCCATGCGTAACGGAGGTCAGGTCGTCGATCAGGCCCAGCACGCCGGTCGCCAGCGTGGCGAGCAGCACGAGTACGAGCTCGGTGGTGAGCTTGCCCATCAGCAGGCAGGTCAGCGAGATCGCGACGAGGATGACAACGCCACCCATGGTGGGCGTTCCCTGCTTAACCAAATGACGCTTGGGGCCGTCGGCACGAACCTGCTGGCCGATACCCTCGACCTTCAGCAGCTTGATCCACCACGGCATGAGCAGCAGCGCAATGGCGGCGGCGATGCCAAGCCCCAAAAAAGCCTGATACGTTGGATACGAGGGATTTCCGAACATGGGCTAGCACACACCTTCCACAAAGCGGTCGAGCTCAACAAAGCGGGAACCCTTGACCAGTACAACATCATGTTTTTCAAGCGCGCCGCCCATGCGGTCGAGCACCTGCTGATAATCGGAGAACACCTGGATGCGGTCCTCGTCCATGCCCATCATGCGCGCGGCATCGGCCATAAGCTGGGCCAGCTCACCACCCACGCACGCCAGCATGTCGAGCTTCTTGGCGGCGGCATAGGCGCCCACGAGCTCATGCATGCGAGGAGCCTCATCGCCCATCTCGCCCATCTCGCCCAGGATCGCCATACGAGACCCCGTGCACGAAAGCGAGCACAGCAGATCGAGGCCAGCAGCCATGGATTCGGCACTGGCGTTATAGGAATCGTCGATGACGCGGGCACCGCTCTTGGCGCGCTTGATCTCCTGGCGGTGACCGGTGATCGTGAGGCCTCTAAAGGCAGCATCGATCTGCTCGGGCGTCACGCCCAGGCGATAAGCAACTGCGGCGGCCTTAACGGCATTTGGGACGGACTGCACGCCGGGGATGGCAAGCATGGTATCGGTCGTCTCACCCTGGCCAAAATCGAGCGTAAAGACCGGACGGCCCTCGTCATCAACACGAATGTCGCGGGCACGGACCTCATCATCGTCCGAGACGCCGGCCAGCATCACATCGATACCAGCAGGCTGGGCGAACGTATCGCGAATGAACGGCGTAAAGTCGTCCTCACCGCCCAAAACCAGCAGCGGCAAGAAGTCGCCGGCGGCGCGCATACCCTGGACAATCTCGGCCTTAGCGCGGGCGATGTTCTCGCGGCTGCCCAAAATGCCGATGTGAGAGGTGCCGATCTTGCTCACGATGGCAAGGTTGGGATTGGCGGACTTGGACAGGCGCTCAATCTCGTGGAAATGGTTCATGCCCATCTCGAGCACCAGGACCTCGGTATCGGCCGGAGCGGAAAGCACCGTGAGCGGCATGCCGATCAGGTTATTGAAATTGCCCTTGGTGGCCCAGACACGATAGCGCTTGGCGAGCACGGCGGCGAGCACGTCCTTGGTCGTCGTCTTGCCGATGGAACCGGTAATGCCAACGACCAGGCAGCCAAGCTCCAGGCGATACGCGTGCGCCAAACGCAGCAGAAACTCCTCGGGATCATCGGTCAGCAGGATGGCACAGCCCCTGTCCTGCGCCAGCGAGACCAGCTCGGCCTCGGGCTCACGCGTCATCACGACGGCGCCGGCACCCGACTGGACGGCACGGGAAGCAAAATCATTGCCGTCGACGTTTTCACCGGGAAAGGCGACGAAAATCGTCCCTTCCTCGACCTGGCGCGAGTCGATAACGCACCCGCGGCATACCCGATCGGCTTCTCCCGTCACGGTTCGGGCCCCTGTTGCGGCCGCGAGGTTGTTGACGGCGATCTCTATCATTGCAGCTCCCCTGTAAACCTAATAATGCTATCGGCGTATTGTATCCCAGCGCCGCACATGCGTGGTGCAGGGCATGTGAACACCCTCATATGGGACAACAAACAACGCCCCAAAGATTGTAACCCCCCTACTTCGTGTGCGGGATACCCAGCACGTCGAGCGCGTTGGCCATAATGGACTGGAACGGCACCGCAGCGGCATCTGAGCCGCTCGGCGTTCCGTCGAGCGTGATATAGCACAGCACCTTGGGCGATTGTGCCGGTGCAAAGCCCATAAAGGACGACATGTAGTTCTCCTTGAGGTAGCCGCCGTTCTCGTCGGCACGTTCGGCCGTACCGGTCTTACCCGCCACGTCATAGCCGTCAACCGCGCCACCAACGCCCGTTCCCTCGGACACGACCGTCTGCATGCACGATGTCACCTGGGATGCGGCGTCCTCCGAAATCGCGCGCTCGCCTTCGCCCCAGTCCTTCTCGTCGCCCTTGCTGGACTTATAGAAGTGCGGGGTCATCATCACGCCGCCGTTGGCGATACCGCCCACGGCACGTGCGATCTCAATCGGCGAGACGGACAGCGCCTGTCCAAAGCTCATCGAGCCCAGCGTGGCGCCGTCATACTGGTCACGTTCCTTGACGATGCCCAGGCTCTCGCCCGGAAAATCGACACCGGAGCTGTGACCGATGCCCCACTTGTCCACATAGGCGGCAAAGTCGTCGGCACCGATCTTGCGCCCCACCAGGACAAAGCCCACGTTGGACGAACGGCGCATCATCTCGCGCACATCCATGGTCATGGCGTAGTCGCGCTTGTCGGCATCGGTGACGGTATCGTCGCCCACCTTGATGCTCGCCGGCACCTCAAACGACGTGCTCGATCGCACGACGCCCAAGTCGAAGCCGGCGCCTGCCACGAGCGTCTTAAAGACCGAGCCGGGCTCGTAGGCGTCGGTGACCAGGCGCAAGTTCATATCCTCGGTCTTGGCGTTTTCCAGATTGGTCTGGTCGTAAGTCGGATACGAGCAGGCTGCCAAGATCTCGCCTGTCGTAGGATCGGTGACCAGCGCCGAGCCGTTCTTGGCCTTAGTCTTCTCAACTGCCTCTGCCAGGGCATCCTCGGCCGCACGCTGGATATTGACGTCGAGCGTCGTCACGATATCAACGCCGTCGACCGCAGCCACCTTTTTATAGGCACCGCCCGCGATATAGCTGCCGTCTCTCGCGCGCTCGCGTACGAGAGAACCGTTCGTGCCTGTCAGAAGCTTGTTGTATTGCTTTTCGAGACCCGTCAAGCCGTCGTTGTCCACATTCACTACACCCAGCACCTGCGATGCCAGATTGCCGTATGGATATACGCGCTTCATGGCCTGCTCAAAAAGCACGCCGGGCAGGTTCTTCTTCTCCAGCGCCGCAGCATCGTCTTCGTCCACCTGGCGCTTGATATACACCCAGGTGCCATCGGACTCAACGAGCTTGTGGCAGGTCTTTTTATCGATTCCCGTTGCCTTGACCAGCGCCGACACCGTCTTGTCAACATCCTCGACAAGCTGCGGGTTCACGGCGATGTTGCGACATTCGACCGACGACGCCAACACGTTACCGTTGCGGTCGTATATGGTGCCGCGTTTGGCATAGAGGGTCTGCGCTAGCAGGCGGCGCGCATCGGCGCGCTCGCGCAGTTTATCGGCTTCGACAATTTGATAGTCGGCAAGGCGAAAGACGCCCAAGCCCAAGCCAAGCCCAATGAATCCCATGACGGCTTTGCGGCGAGGCAGAGGCGCGCCTGTGAGCCATTCGGTCGACGAACTCTTGCGCGACCTGGTGTTATGCACTTGAGGGCCGCCCGAGCCGCGAAGTCGCGACGCCGGGTCGTTGCCACGGGACCGCCCGGCGTTGTAAGATTGCCGACCCGTTCTTTGATAACCAGAACGTCCCCGCGACGAGGGACGTCCAGAACCGCGGCCCCCATCGGAACCGCGGCGATAGTCATTTGTCATACTCAGCTACCGTCTTGCTACTGAGCGGTCGCGGTCGCGTTGGCGCCCGCGGCTGCATCCTGCGAAAAGTCAAGTGTAACGCTCTCGCTGGGCTCCACCATGCCATAAGCGCCCGCAAGGTCGCGAATGCGCGTGTCGGCGCCATAGACCGAATGCATGACCTCCAGGTCGGAGCTCTCATCGGTCGCCTTTTCGAGCGTGTTGGTAAGCTCGGCGTTGCTGTTGAGCACCTGGGCCGTAACGCCGGCGAGCGCCACGCGGGCGACGCCGATCGTCATGAAGATAGCCGCAATGATGCAAAACGTTTTAAGAACGCTCATGAAAACCGGGCTTACCGCCTGGTTTGCCTGACGGCCCGCGCCCGTGTAGACATCAAAGCGCGGCGCGCGCTGCTCACGGGGAGCAACGGGGGCCTGCGGCGTCTCACGATAGGCGGGCATGGCGTTCATATCATAGGCGAGTGCTGCGCTTGAAGTGTTGTAGCCCATGATATGCCGCCTCCCATCCCGAGTACGTTGGTAGTGTGTTTAAGCTTCGTTTATGGTGCGAGCGGGAGGTCCAATATCGCGCGGTCGCGCCTACAGACGCTGCGCCACGCGGATTTTGGCCGATCTCGCCCGAGGGTTGCGCTCAACCTCATCAGGCTGGGCAACCAAGGGTTTGCGGGTGATGACCTTGAGTATCGGCACGTTGCCGCACACGCACACCGGAATCTCCGGCGGACACGTGCACCCCTGGCTCATCTCCTTAAAGTGGTTCTTTACGATACGGTCCTCGAGCGAGTGATACGAGATGACGCAGATACGTCCGCCCGGGTTGAGCCACCTGGTGGCGGCATCAAGCCCTCGTTCGAGCACATCGAGCTCGTGATTGACCTCGATGCGAATGGCCTGGAAACTTTTCTTGGCCGGGTGTCCGCCATGCCGACGAGCGGCAGCCGGGATACCCGCCTTGATGATCTCGACAAATTGGCCGGTGGTTTCGATCGGTTCTTGCTCGCGGCGGCGCACGATCTCGCGCGCAATCTGCGAGGCGAACTTCTCTTCTCCGTAGACGCGTAGAATCCGGGCGAGGTCGTGTTCGTTATAGGTGTTGATGACCTCAGCTGCGTTTAAGGTGTTATTACCCGGATCCATCCGCATGTCCAATGGGGCGTCCTCGTTATACGAAAAGCCCCTGCCAGGGATATCGAGTTGCGGTGACGAAACGCCCAAATCGAACAGGAAGCCATCGACCCCGGGCACCTCGGCCGAGCAAAGCAGCTCGTCCAAGTCGCCGAAGTTGCCCTTCAGCAGCTGGTGCGGAACGCCGGGAACCTCGCGGTCCAGACGGGCACCAGCGGCCTCAAGGGCCATGTCGTCCTGATCGACGCCGAGCAAAAGGCCCGTCTCCCCCACCTGCGCGGCCATCTTTACCGAATGGCCGGCACCGCCAAGGGTGCAATCGCAGACAACGGAGCCGCTCTTTAGCCGCAGCGACTCAAGCACTTCGCCGAGCATGACAGGTTCATGCCGATATTCTTGTGTCAAGATCCCACGCTCCATCCGTTACCCGTGCCTTGCCCTTACGAGAAGAAGAGGTCCAGCAGGGCCTCATCGTCATCGTCCTCATCGGCCGCGGCGCGATCCCAAACCTCAAGGTGGTCGTAGTTGCCCACAACCGTGACCTCGCGGTCGAGGTTCGCCTGCTTGCGGAGAGACTCGGAAAGACCGATACGACCGGCGCTGTCCACGTCCATCGACGTGGTGCGCTTGTTGATCGCCCTCATGAGCTTCTGGTCGTTGATGTCACGCGGGTTAAAACCCTCGTGGCCCTCACGACCCGCGAAGAGTCCTTCGACCCACTTATCGAAGGCCTCGGCAGAGAACACGTACAGAGCATCGACATCCAGGGCTTTAAACACGCGAACGTGCTCTCCAAGCTCCTCGCGAAGGGGTGCAGGCAGGGACAGACGACCTTTTGCATCGAGATTGCGCTCGTATGCACCCGTCATTCCCATGTGCGCCCTCCCCTCGGTTACTCAGATGGCACGTACGCGGGGAACCACCCCGCCTGTCGACGTCATCAATAATATGGGGAACCGCCCCATTTTTCAACACCTTTCCCCACCCTTTCCCCCACCCCGCCCCACCACTCCACCCTCAATATGTTGTAAAACACCCCCGAGCATATGTTCGAGAACACAATATGTTGTGTTTGCAGCAAAGGCGTGATGCCACCTGTAGAACCACGCCCGCGAACCTCAACCTTCAAGTTGACCTTGAGGCGATTTTTACGTCCCTTTACACGCCGTTCACATCGCCCCCAAACTCCCCCACCCACGACACACACGGCCCACCACCGCGTCGGTGTCTGGCGAAAAATGGGACGGGCCCCAGATTGCCCATGCGCGCAAAAGTGCGTCTCGGCAATCTGGGGCCCGTCCCCTTTAATATTTATAAATATGCAGGTCAGCGAGGTGCTAGCGATGTGCCAGCGGATGCGCCGCCAGATAGACCTCGGTCAGTTGCGTACGATCGACATGCGTGTAGACCTGCGTGGTCGATATATCGGCATGTCCCAAGATCTCCTGTAGCACACGGAGGTCTGCGCCGCCCGCAAGCATATGGGTGGCAAAGGAGTGACGCAGCGTATGGGGATGGAGCCCCACCAGTCCCACCTGGCGCCCGTAGCGCTCACAGATGGCATGGATGCCCTGGCGCGACAGACGGCGGCCGTTCTTATTTAAAAAGACCGCCGAGGTCTCGGTTCCGCGGGCATGGGCCGCCAAGCGAGAACGCCCCTCAGTTACATAAAGCGTCAGAGCTCGCGCCGCGCTTCCTACCAGCGGGGACAGGCGTTCCTTCGAGCCCTTACCACGAACGAGCACAAAGCCATCGTCGATATGGATATCGCCCACATCGAGCCCCACCAACTCGCTCACACGCAAACCGCATCCATAGAGCACTTCCAAGATGGCATGGTCACGCAAGCCCATCTCGCCCTCGGGGAAATCTTGATCGAGCAGCGCCGAGACATCCCCCACCGATAGATACTCCGGCAAACGCTCAGCCTTTTTAGGCAGGCGCAACGCCGCCGTTGGATTTTGGGCCACAGCCCCATCGCGCACCAAAAAGGCATGCAGGCCCTTCACGGCCGCAAGCGCACGCTCCACCGAGGCATCCGAATAGCCCCCATCGCGACGGTCGGCGACAAAGCCCTCCACGACCTGACGGGTCACCTCTTCAAAAGACACAATACCCGCCCGCTCCAGATAGGCGCAGTACGTCGTCAGGTCACGACGATAGGCCGCAATCGTGTTGCGCGCCAAACCCCGCTCGACCGCGAGGTAATCGAGATACTCCCCCGCCGCCACGGCGAGCGACGAGGGAGTAGCTTCGGTATGTTCCTTATTCGCCGGCACCCTTAGTCCGTAGCGAGGTTCATGGGCGTCACCTGCAGACGGTCGACACCCTCGTGCTGGCCGATCGAAGCGCGCACGAACTCGCGGAACAGCGGCTGCGGGTTGGTCGGGCGGCTCTTGAACTCGGGATGAGCCTGGGTCGCCACATACCACGGATGCACGTCGCGCGGCAGCTCGACCATCTCGACCAGGCGCTCGTCGGGCGACAGACCCGAGATAACCAAGCCGGCGTCCTCGAGCTGGTCACGGAAGGCGTTGTTGAACTCAAAGCGATGACGGTGACGCTCGTAGACGAGCTCCTCGCCATATGCCTCGCGAGCAAGGGTATCGGCGGCGAGCTTGCACGGATAGGCGCCCAGGCGCATGGTGCCGCCCTTCTCGGTCACGTCCTCCTGCGAGCTCATCAGATCGATGACGCTAAACGGGCCGTCCGGATCGAACTCGGAGGAGCTGGCGCCGGCAAGGCCGACGACGTTGCGGGCGAACTCGCACACGGCCACCTGCATACCCAGGCAAATGCCCAGATACGGAATCTTGTGCTCACGGGCAAACTCGGCCGCGAGGATCTTGCCCTCCAGGGCGCGCTTGCCAAAGCCGCCGGGGACCAGGATGCCCGAGGCGTCGCCCAGAACCTCGGAGACATTCTGCTCGTCGAGGCTCTCGCCGTCGACTAGCTGGACGTCCACATGGCGATCGTAGAAGACGCCCGCATGGTGCAGGGCCTCGATAACCGACAGGTACGCATCGGGCAGCTGCGTGTACTTGCCCACGACGGCGATCTTCACCTTGTCGGCGTGATGGTTGGCGTGATTCTGTTTGCGCAGGAACTCGTTCCACTCGCTCATGTCGCGCTCACGCGGGTCCAGACCCAGGCGCTCGCAAATGCGCAGGTCAAAGTCCTGCTCGGCAAGCAGCTGCGGAACATCGTAAATGCTCGCGCAGTCCTCGTTGGTAAAGACGCAATCGGTGTCGACGTCGCAGAAGCTTGCGATCTTTCCGCGGATAGCGTCATCGATATGGTGGTCGGAGCGCAGCACGATGATATCGGGCTGGATGCCAAAGCTGCGGAGCTCCTTGACGGAATGCTGCGTGGGCTTGGTCTTGACCTCGTGGGCGGCGGCGATATAGGGAACGAGCGACACGTGGATGTAGCAGACGTTCTCGGGGCCGGCCTCCTTGCGGTACTGGCGAATAGCCTCGACAAACGGCTGCGACTCGATGTCGCCGATCGTGCCGCCCAGCTCGGTGATGACCACATCGGAGCCGGTCTGCTCCTCGATGCGGCGGAACTTGTCCTTAATGGCATTGGTGACGTGCGGAATCACCTGTACGGTGCCGCCCAAAAAGTCACCGCGACGTTCACGGGCGATCAGGCTCTTATAGATGGCACCAGTCGTAAAGTTGGAATCGCGGGTCAGGTTCTCGTCAATAAAGCGCTCGTAGTGGCCCAGGTCCAGATCGGACTCGTAGCCGTCCTCGGTCACAAAGACCTCGCCATGCTGGAACGGGCTCATGGTGCCGGGGTCGACGTTCAGATACGGGTCGGCCTTTTGCATCGTTACCTTGTACCCGCGCGACTTGAGCAGACGGCCCAGCGAGGCCGCGGTAATACCCTTGCCCAGAGACGAAACCACGCCGCCGGTCACGAACACATGCTTGGTCATATTGAGTTACCTGCGCTTCCCGTAGAAGTTGTCCATACACATCTTACGGGTCTTCATTGTAATACTCGCGACGCGCGCCGCACGCAATTTTTCTTACGCGCAATCGCATTTCTCCATCTCGAAACAAAACGCCGTCCGGTTGCCCAGGCGGCGTCGTTTCGACTATGAATGCGCCTTGTTATCGATCGGCGACTTCGTCCTTGATCAAGTCCTGCACGAGCATACCGGCACGGATGCCCTCTAGATACCATTCGCCACGCTCCGTAAGACAAATACCATTTGCGAGCTGGCCGCCGTCGTCGCTGTAGCGCGAGACGACCTCAATGATGTCTTCGGATTCCAGACGTTCAATTGCCGCGCGGGCGCGATACGGAGACACCCCTACACGCTCGGCGAGCGTCTTGCGCGAAAAGCCATAAAAACCGCCGTTGTCTTCGGACTGCTGTGCGATCTCCATCAGCACCTGCACCTCGACACGCTTCATATCGTTGACACTCGCGCGACCCTTGCCAGCCATGGCAGCCTCCTCAAACCGAGTACAGGCATCACCTGCACCGTGCGCGACCGGCACACCCCATGATGGCCGGCAACATCCATCATGCGGCATCCCCGCAAAAGGATGAAACAATTAGGGTTATTGTATACCGCCCAAATCGCTTATAGGCAGGTAAACGGGCTATTTTTAGGTTAAACGGTAGCTTTGTTGATAAAAGGGGCACACCGAATGCATACCCGATGCGCCCCTTTCAAACCAATTTATCCAGACTTAGCGGTGGAAGAAACCACGGCGCTCGAACTTAGGCTCGCAGCACACGTTGATGCCCAGCTTGCGCAACACCGTTTCGTCAGTCGGCGAGATGATCACGCTAAAGAAGGCATCGCAGCCGCGCAGCTGCTCCAGGCCCGAAAGGACGCGGGCCGCCGTCTCGCTCGTTGCCGAGGTAATCGAGAGCGCCATAAGCGTCTCGTCGGTGTGCAGGCGCGGATTCTTGCTACCCAGGAAATGCGTCTTGAGCTTGCTGATAGGCTCGATCGCCTCATCGCTAATGACCTCGAGCTCAAGGTCAACGCCCGAGACATGCTTAAGTGCATTCATGATGAGCGAGCTCGCTGCGCCCAGGCGCGTGGAAGTCTTGCCGGTCACCACGGAGCCGTCGGGCATGACCATGGCGCCTACGGGGCCACCCGTCAGCTGCTCCCTGGTAAGGGCGGCCGAGCGTGCCGGCGAGTAGTTCTTGTCGATACCGGCCTTCTTCATAATGATCTTGAGACGGTCGACTTGTTCATCGCCCACGCCGGTACGGCGCACATTTTCGACCGCGGTAAAGTAGCGGCGGACAATCTCCATCTTGGAAGCGTCGCGGCAGGCATCGTCATCGGTAATAGCAAAACCGACCATATTGACGCCCATGTCCGTGGGGCTCTGGTAGGGGCTCTTGCCCAGGATCTTTTCCATCAGGGCACGGACCACCGGGAAGGCCTCGACGTCACGGTTGTAGTTGACCGTGGTCTTGCTGTAGGCCTCCAAGTGGAAGGAGTCGATGATATTGGCATCGTCGAGGTCGGCCGTGGCCGCCTCGTAGGCGATGTTGACCGGATGCGTGAGGGAAAGGTTCCAGACCGGGAAGGTCTCGAACTTGGCGTAGCCGGCGGCGGTGCCGTGTTTGTGCTCGTGATAAAGCTGCGACAGGCAGGTGGCGAGCTTACCCGAGCCAGGACCCGGCGCGGTGACCACGACGAGCGGACGGGTGGTCTCGACAAACTCGTTCTTGCCGTAGCCGTCGTCGGACACGATCAGATCGACGTCGTGGGGATAGCCCTCGATGGGATAGTGCAGCTTGGCGGGAATGCCGAGCGCGTTCAGGCGATTGCGGAAGACATCGGCGGCGGGCTGGCCGGCGTACTGGGTGATAACCACGGCCGCGACAGCAAAACCGTTGCCGCGGAACAGGTCGACCAGGCGCAAAACGTCCTCGTCATAGGTAATGCCCAGGTCACCGCGAGCCTTGTTCTTCTCGATGTGGTTCGCGTTAATGGCGATGATGACCTCAACGTCGTCGGCTATGCTCTTGAGCATGCGAAACTTGCTGTCCGGCTCAAAACCCGGCAGCACGCGGCTCGCGTGATAGTCGTCAAACAGCTTGCCGCCAAACTCCAAATAGAGTTTGCCGCCAAACTGCGAGATGCGCTCCTTAATATGAGCGGCCTGCAGCTCGATATACTTCGCGTTGTCGAAACCCTGGCGCATGTATGGCTCCCGTCCCGTTTCCATTTAGTGTTCTAGGCGATTATAACGGAGCAGGCCCTCCCCAACACCCAAGCAGCCAACGGGCATCAACCAAACACGTCATCGATAAGTTGCGGTGAAATAGTTCCCGTTTAACCCCTCAAGACGGCCAAACAGGAACTATTCCACCGCAACTTCCCCTTTTTGGTTCAAACAAACCTGGCCTTTGTATCAATAATGGAAACGTCGCAGGTTGAGCATAAGCCAGCGAAAGCCCACCAGAGTAGGCAAAGCGCCCTCTGCACCAACAATGGAAAGCGCCGCAGGCAGAGGACGGACAGCGAGCGCCGTCCAGAACGTACAAGTTGGCATGAAAAAGGCGAGGCATAGACCTTTTGGTCATGCCTTGCCTTTTGAATGACAAATTGTCGTTCTGGACGGCGCGTAGCGTCGACCGGTTCCGCGGTTTGGTAAAACCGCGGAACAAAAAGTCGCCCCCTCCCGCGCACGGAACGGGAGGGGGCTAAAGGTAGGAGTCTACCGGTGGGTTTACCCCACCGGACAGACGATGACCAGGTGATCCTCTACAGGATCGTCAAGGTTTCCGTGGGGTACCCGTTGGGTACTTAGATCAACACGCAGGCGACGGTCAGGATGATGGCGCAGACGACAGAGAGCGCGACGATGAGCTTAAGGGCAAACTTGAGCCAGGTCGTCCACTCGATCTTGGCCAGGGCGAGACCGCCCATGATGGCGCCGGAGGTCGGGGTGAAAAGGTTCACGACACCGATGGCGGCGGAGAAGATCATGACCATGACCTCAGGCGAGAAGCCGAGCTTAACAGCCAACGGTCCCATGATGGGCATGGAGACGGTGGCCATACCGGAGGTCGAGGGGATCAGGAAGGACAGGCCGAAGTAGACCAGGAAGCTCATGGGAGCGAAGATCACGCCGGACAGGCCAGCCAGGGCATTGGCGGCAGCGTCGAGGACGAAGACATCGAGGCCGGTGTTAGCCATGAGGACGGAGATACCACGGGCGAGGGCGATGACGAGAACAACGGACATCATGTCGGCAGCGCCGGTGATGAAGGTGTTAACGATCTGCTTCTCGGACAGGCCACCGATGATACCGATCAGGACGGCCATGAGGAAGAACCAGGTGGAAGCCTCGTCGAAGTACCACTGGCCAATGGGCAGGCCGGTGATCAGGGCAGACCAGCCCTGGACGACGGCGTTACCGTCGGCGTCGTAGACAGCGCCAGCGTCGAAGAAGTTGGCGACGCCCTCGTTGAGGTCGGCCAGCGGAATGAAGCCGACGATCATGACGACGAAGGTGAAGGCGAAGGCGATCAGAACACCCTTCTGACGACCGGTGAGCTTGACCTCCTTGTGGACCTCGGAAGCAGCCTTGCCGTGAGCCTCTTCGGCGTCCTTGAGCTCCTGCATCGACAGGATGGTGGAACCCTTGTCAGCCTTGACCTTCTTGGCGTAGCTCATCACGAAGAAGATGGACATAGCGGTAGTGACAATCCACAGGACGGCACCGAGGCCGATGATGATGGACTGGTTGACCTCAATGCCAACGCCGGTCAGAGCGTCGACGGCAGCGCCGACGGCGAACGGGTTAACCGTGGAGCCCAGGCAGCCGCAGCCAGCGCCGAGCAGGACGGTAGCGGCACCGACCATGGGGTCGAAGCCAGCAGCCATCATGGTAGCGGCGAGCAGGGCGTAGAAGGGAACGGTCTCCTCGCACATACCATAGGTGGTACCACCGAGGGAGAAGATGAGCATCAGCACGGGAATGAGCATAATCTCGTTGCCCTTAAGCTTCTGCACCAGAACGGCGATGCCGTTGTCCAGAGCGCCGGTCTCGGTCATCATGCCGAGGAAGCCGCCCAGGATCATAACGAAGAGGCAGACGGGCAGAGCGTCAGCGAAGCCCTTAATCGGGGCGGTGCAGAAATCGCTCAGACGGGCGGCAGTAACCGCGCCGCCGGACGTGCCGGAGACGATAACGGTAATCACTGCGACAATTGCCAGCAGAGCAAGAAGAATGGTGAACGATGAAGGCATACCGCGCTTTTTCTTAGCGGTCTCAGTCATAGTTCTCATCCCCCCTTCATAAATCATTTACTGATCTCGCCAGAAGCGGCTCTTCCGTGCCGTGCCTGCCGCTTGATGCGAGATTATTACCAGATAAAACCGCTCGGGGTGTGCAGCAATACACCCCGAGCGAGATGCTAGATGCTCTTACTTGAGCGTGGCGTACATGACAGCCTTAATGGTGTGCATGCGGTTCTCGGCCTCGTCGAAGACCTTGGAAGCGGGGCTCTCGAAGACCTCGTCGGTGACCTCCTGCTCGGTGATGCCGAACTGCTCGCACTTCTCGGCGCCAATGGTGGTGTTGGTGTCGTGGAAGCTGGGCAGGCAGTGCAGGAAGATAGCACCCGGGTTGGCCATAGCCATGACCTCGGAGGTAACACGATACGGGGTGAGCTGAGCGATGCGCTCGGCCCAGACCTCGTCGGGCTCGCCCATGGAGACCCACACGTCGGTGTAGATAACGTCGGCACCCGTGACGCCGTCCTTGACGTCGGTGGTCAGCTTGATGGTGCAGCCGTTAGCCTCGGCGATGGGCTTGCAGGCCTCGATGACGTCGTCAGCGGGCATGCACTCCTCGGGGCCGCAGGCCACGAAGTTCATGCCGAGCTTGGAGCAGACGACCATGAGGGAGCGAGCGACATTGTTCTTGCAGTCGCCCATGAAGACGAGGGTCTTGCCCTTGATGTCGTAGTTGAAGTTCTCCTGGACGGTCAGGATATCGGCGAGCATCTGGGTGGGATGCCACTCAGTGGTCAGGCCGTTCCACACGGGCACGCCGGACTTAGCAGCGAGCTCCTCGACGTCATCCTGGGCAAAGCCACGGAACTCGATGCCGTCATACATGCGGCCGAGAACGCGGGCGGTGTCCTCGATGGACTCCTTCTTGCCCATCTGCGACGAACCGGGATCGAGATAGGTCACGCCCATGCCCAGGTCCATGCCGCCGACCTCGAAGGCGCAGCGGGTACGAGTGGAGGTCTTCTGGAAGAGCAGAACGATGTTCTTGCCCTCGAGATAGCGATGCGGAACGCCAGCGCGCTTCATATCCTTGAAGTTCTTGGAGAGCTTGAGCAGGTACTCGATCTCCTCGGTGGTGAGGTCGAGAAGCTTGAGGAAGCTACGGCCGGAGAGGTTAACACCCATGGTTCGATTCCTTTCGAAGAAATGAATTACGTAAGTATCAGTGTTGCCCGTTTAACGGGCGAAGCCGGTGCGGTTGTAGGGGGACCGCACCGGGAACGGAAAGACTTAGAGGTCCTCGCGCCAGAAGGGCATGCTCATGCAGCGCGGGCCGCCGCGGCCGCGGGAGAGCTCGGCGGAGGGCACGACGAGAAGGTCCAGGCCCTCCTTGTACAGCACGTCGTTGGTGACGGTGTTGCGGGCGTAGACGCAGATCTTGCCGGGCTCGACGCACAGGGTGTTGGAGCCGTCGTTCCACTGCTCGCGGGAGGCCGCGATCGGGTCGCCGCCGCCGCAGGGGATCAGCTTGACCTGGTCGACGCCGGTGGCGTCCTCCAGGACGTGCTCGAGGGTGTCCTCGATCAGGCGGATGTTCACGTCGCCCGGGTTCTTGCCGGCGGTCAGCTCGTAGACGCGCAGGGTGCCCATGATGGCGGGGTGGATCGTGAACTTATCGACGTCGATCTGGGTGAAGACCGTGTCGAGGTGCATGAAGGCGCGCGAGACGGGGATGTCGAAGGCCAGGATGCGCTCGACCTTGGAGTCGGAGTTCCAGAAGATGTTCTGGGCCATGACGTCGATAGCGGCGGCCTGGGTGCGCTGGGAGATGCCGACGGCGAGGGTCTTCTCGTTGATGTTCGGCACGTCGCCGCCCTCGGTGTGGAACTGGCAGTCGCGGCGGAAGTACAGGGAGACGTCCTTGTAGTCGGGGTGGTACTTGAAGACGTACTTGCCGTACAGGGTCTCGCGGTTGCGGGTGACCGAGTACATGCGGTTGAGGTTGACGCCCTCGCCGACGACCGCGAACGGGTCGCGGGTGAAGTAGAGGTTGGGCATCGGGTCGATGATCAGGTCGGACTCGGACTCGGAGTTGACCAGGGAGTCGAGGGTCGTGGACGCCGTGAGGGGCATGTCGATCTCGGCCTTGGTCATGCCGGCCATGGTCTTCTTGACGAACTCGAGGTTGTCCTCGATGGAGTCCAGCTTCTCGCGGACGATCTGCGGCATGTGCTGGCCGCGGATGCCGGCCTCGGCGATGTACTGGTCGGTGAACTCGGCGCGGGCGCCGGGGACCTGGTCGAACACCTCGGCGACGAGGTTCTCGAGGTAGAGGACCTCCACGCCCTGGTCCCTCAGGATCTGGGCGAAGGTGTCGTGCTCCTGCTGTGCGACCTCCAGGAACGGGACGTCGTCGAACAGGAGTCGCTCGAGCTCGTCGGGCGGCAGGTTGAGGAGCTCGTCGCCGGGACGGTGCAGGCAGACCTTCCTGAGCTTGCCGATCTCGGAAGGCACGTGCAGACCTTTCGTCATGGCCTCCTACCTTTCTTTCGGGCCCCTGTCAGGGCCGATTCGTTAGCGCCCCTCCGTGTGAGGCGTTATTGCTGACGACATATTTATATCCAAAATTAGTTCATACTTCCACCTCGCCCCCGAACGGTTTTATATGAGGGGTGAACGGCATACACATATACTTCACGCATGGCACACTTTGATTTAATAAAGTTTATTTACGTGCTTAAACGCGTTTTCAATCCAGATAGCAAATGGAACTAAACTTTATTAAACCACCCTCAAATTGCATATTTCCAATAAAGCTATGAATAGAATTAGCGATTCATACCACGTCTCAACCATTTTCATTTTTATTCAGAAAAAAGTTTGTCCTATTCATTTTCTGATTACAAGTTACCGTTTACCAGATGCTTGGTACCGTTCACCGGAAGCTCAGTATAAGGCCCAGCTGATATCGGCTCGCCTTACGGCCTCATTTGTAACAACTTGACTTCTCGGTATAGAAAAACAGTCCCGCTCCCCTCATGGGAATCGGGACTGTTATCGATAATCGTAGACAGATTTGAGCGGCTTTGAGAGCCGTCGGAATCCTAGCGATCGAACTCCGCCAGTGCCTCGCCCAAAAGCCTCAGACCCTCGCGCAGAACGTCCTCGCTCGCGCAGTAGCCCAGGCGTGCGCCGCAGGAAAGCTCAAAGCGGCTACCGGGAACCAACAGCACTCCCCCCTCGGCCAGCAGGCGCTTGCAGAACTCCTCGTCGTCCTCGGGAATATCAAGCTTGATAAACGAGGTAGACACGCCCTGCGGGGCCGTCCAGGAAACGCGATGCTCTGTATCAATCCAAGCCTGCGCGATATCGCGGTTTCCAAACAAGATCTTGCGGTTGCGCTCGAGGATCTTGTCCTTGTGCTTGAGCACATAAGTCGCCAGGGCGTCGTTGAACACGCCGCCGCAAATCATGGTGTAGTCGCGGTACGTGCGAATGCGGTTAGATACCTCTTCGTCTGCCACAACCCAGCCCACGCGGGCCGCAGGCGTCGAATAGGTCTTGGACACCGAGTTGGTGACGATGGCCTTCTCGTACACATCGGCCATCGACATAAAGGCCTCGGTGTTCTCAAGCGGCAGGTACACCTCGTCGCACAGCACATAGGCGCCAACCGAGCGGGCGATCTCGGCAATCTGGCCGAGCGTATCGGCATCAAGCACCGTACCGATGGGGTTCGATGCGTTGTTGATGCAGATGAGCTTCGTGTTGGGGCGCACCGAGCGCTTGAGCTCCTCGATATCGGGTTTCCATCCGAGCTCCTCGCGAAGCTCCCAATACTCGACCTCGGCGCCGAGCGTACGCGGGATCTCATAGAGCGGCGCATAGGTAGGCCACTCGGCGATAACGTGGTCGCCGGGCTCGACTACAGCCATGATGGCGTTGAGATTGGCGCCCGTGCAGCCATTGGTCTGCAGGATGTGATCGGGATTGACCTCGCGACGATACAGCTTGGCAACCTCGGCCTTAAACTCCGGCGAACCCTCGATCCAGCCGTAGTTCATCTTCTCGCGGTCCAGGCGTTCATAGAACGTGGCGCCGTCCTGCTCGTCGAGCGCGCGCAGCTCGCCCATGGTAAGCGAGGAGATCGTCGACTGGGCGATATCCCACGTGGCGCTCTTCTCCCAAACGTTGAGCCACTCTTCAACGCCGATTGTCTTGATATCCATGGCCAAGCTCCTTACAAAAGCAGTCATCCAATCGTGTTGACGTTCCTCATACAAGAATGGGGCGGTGCGAAAACCCGCACCGCCCCATTGGGAGACATCTAATTGCAGCTAGATGTATGTATTAAGACCTGTACGGGTCCTTGAAGACCTTAGAGGTCCTCGCGCCAGAAGGGCATGCTCATGCAGCGCGGGCCGCCGCGGCCGCGGGAGAGCTCGGCGGAGGGCACGACGAGAAGGTCCAGGCCCTCCTTGTACAGCACGTCGTTGGTGACGGTGTTGCGGGCGTAGACGCAGATCTTGCCGGGCTCGACGCACAGGGTGTTGGAGCCGTCGTTCCACTGCTCGCGGGAGGCCGCGATCGGGTCGCCGCCGCCGCAGGGGATCAGCTTGACCTGGTCGACGCCGGTGGCGTCCTCCAGGACGTGCTCGAGGGTGTCCTCGATCAGGCGGATGTTCACGTCGCCCGGGTTCTTGCCGGCGGTCAGCTCGTAGACGCGCAGGGTGCCCATGATGGCGGGGTGGATCGTGAACTTATCGACGTCGATCTGGGTGAAGACCGTGTCGAGGTGCATGAAGGCGCGCGAGACGGGGATGTCGAAGGCCAGGATGCGCTCGACCTTGGAGTCGGAGTTCCAGAAGATGTTCTGGGCCATGACGTCGATAGCGGCGGCCTGGGTGCGCTGGGAGATGCCGACGGCGAGGGTCTTCTCGTTGATGTTCAGCACGTCGCCGCCCTCGGTGTGGAACTGGCAGTCGCGGCGGAAGTACAGGGAGACGTCCTTGTAGTCGGGGTGGTACTTGAAGACGTACTTGCCGTACAGGGTCTCGCGGTTGCGGGTGACCGAGTACATGCGGTTGAGGTTGACGCCCTCGCCGACGACCGCGAACGGGTCGCGGGTGAAGTAGAGGTTGGGCATCGGGTCGATGATCAGGTCGGACTCGGACTCGGAGTTGACCAGGGAGTCGAGGGTCGTGGACGCCGTGAGGGGCATGTCGATCTCGGCCTTGGTCATGCCGGCCATGGTCTTCTTGACGAACTCGAGGTTGTCCTCGATGGAGTCCAGCTTCTCGCGGACGATCTGCGGCATGTGCTGGCCGCGGATGCCGGCCTCGGCGATGTACTGGTCGGTGAACTCGGCGCGGGCGCCGGGGACCTGGTCGAACACCTCGGCGACGAGGTTCTCGAGGTAGAGGACCTCCACGCCCTGGTCCCTCAGGATCTGGGCGAAGGTGTCGTGCTCCTGCTGTGCGACCTCCAGGAACGGGACGTCGTCGAACAGGAGTCGCTCGAGCTCGTCGGGCGGCAGGTTGAGGAGCTCGTCGCCGGGACGGTGCAGGCAGACCTTCCTGAGCTTGCCGATCTCGGAAGGCACGTGCAGACCTTTCGTCATGGCCTCCTACCTTTCTTTCGGGCCTTA
>NZ_JADNJQ010000007.1:67617-86323 GCF_015555045.1 Collinsella aerofaciens
AGGCAGACCTTCCTGAGCTTGCCGATCTCGGAAGGCACGTGCAGACCTTTCGTCATGGCCTCCTACCTTTCTTTCGGGCCTTACTGGCCGAATGTATCAGCGCCCCTCCGTATGGGACGCTGCTTGCTGACAGCTCTAGTTATATCCAAAAACCACCCGCAATTCCACCTCGCCCCCGAACGGTCAGCAAAGTGCGATGAACGGTATATCGCATATGATTCCCCCATGATGCACTTCAGTTCTCTAAAGCATATTTTCAAAGGTAAACGTTCTTTTTTCTAAGGAATTAAGCTAGATTGCACAAATATTTTCATGTTTAAGAATTGCATAGCTAAAACGGTTTTCTGCATATATTTGTCGTTTGTCCACGATTCGATTTGGATTCGATTATATTCAGCTCGCAATCATTCTTATTCATACATCCTCATCAGTTGAGTATGGATATAGATTGTTTTCAAAACGAGTTGGACAGTTAGTCGCATGCCTTGACAGCGTAAGAAGTAGGTAAAGATACCGTTCGCACAATACGTCCGTGCCACAAGTCGACTAAATTGAGACAATAGTGAATAGGGTTAGGCTACCGTCCCCTGCGGGGACTGAACGGACAGATGCATATGCCGAGCAAAATCGAAAAAAAGCAAGCCGCCGCAAAGCTGCGCAAACCGCCGCGCGACTTCTCGTACACGCAGAACCGAGAGCTCAGCTGGCTACGCTTTGACAACCGTGTGCTCGACGAGGCTTTTGATGAGTCCGTGCCGCTGTTCGAGCGCCTTAAGTTCGTCTCGATTTTCGAGTCAAACCTCGATGAGTTCCTCATGGTGCGCGTGGGTGGCCTGTCCGACCTTGCCGAACTCAAAAAACAGCCTGTCGACAACAAGAGCAATATGACCGCCTCCGAACAGGTCGATGCTGTCATGGCCGAAATGCCCGGGCTCCTTACCCGTTGGGAGTCCATCTTTAAGAACATCGAGGGCAAGCTCGACACCCTGGGCGTTCACCGCGCCCGGATCGATTCGCTTACGCCCGAGGAGCGCACCTTTGTAACCCGCTACTTCCAGGCCTACGTGTCGCCGGTCATCTCACCGCTGGTGATCGACCCGCGCCACCCCTTCCCCAACCTGCGCAACGGCGCGCTCTACCTGGCGTGCGGCCTGGACGGCGTCACCGACGAGGAAAGACTGCTGGGCCTGATCGAGATTCCCGCCTCGATGAACCGCGTGGTCGAGATCCCCTCGCCCACCGGCACCTACTCCTACATTCTGCTCGAGGACGTCATCCTCGCCTGCCTGGACAGCTGCTTTGGCTCCTATAAGCCGCTGGATCGCGCGCTGATCCGCGTCACCCGCAATGCCGATATCGACCCGGACGGCGAGGGCGTCGAGGAAGAAGAGGATTACCGCCAGCACATGAAGCGCATCCTCAAGAAACGCTTGCGCCTGCAGCCGGTGGTGCTCGCCGTATCGGGCTCGCTTGAAAAGCCAACGCTCAAGACTATCCGCAAGGCGCTCGAGCTCTCGCGTCGCTCGGTCTTTACCTGCGATATCCCGCTCAACCTGGGCTATGTCTTTGGCATTGAGGGCAAGATTCCCGAGCACCTGCGCAACGAGCTGCTCTTTACGCCGTTTAAGCCGCAGCCCAACCCCACCATCGATATGACCCGCTCCATCCGAGAGCAGGTACTTCGGCACGACAAGCTGCTCTTTTATCCCTATGAGGCCATGAACCCCTTCCTGGATCTGGTGCACGAGGCCGCCTACGACCCCGAGTGCATCTCGCTGCGAATCACGCTCTACCGCGTGGCCAAGCAGAGCCGCCTGTGCGAGTCGCTGATCGATGCAGCCGAGAACGGCAAAGAGGTCACGGTGCTCATGGAGCTCCGCGCCCGCTTCGACGAGCAGAACAACATCGAGTGGGCCGAGCGTCTGGAAGAGGCGGGCTGCACCGTCATCTATGGTTCCGAGGGCTTTAAATGCCACTCAAAGATCTGCCAGCTCACCTATCGCGAGGGCATGGCGCTCACCCGCCTCACGCTTTTGGGCACCGGCAACTTTAACGAGAAGACGGCCAAGCTCTACAGCGACTTTATGCTCATGACCGCCCATCCCGGCATCGGCGAGGACGCCAACTTGTTCTTCCGCAACCTGTCGCTGGGCAACCTGCGCGGCGATTACCGCTTCCTGGGCGTGGCGCCGGTCGGCCTCAAGCCGCTCATCATGCGTGGCCTGGATCGCGAGATTCAGCGCGCCCTCGTTGGCGAGCCCGCCCGTGTGTTCTTTAAGCTCAACTCGCTTACCGACCGCGAGGTCATCGACAAGATTGCCGAGGCATCGTGCGCAGGAGTCCGCGTGGACATGATCATCCGCGGCATCTCGTGCCTCAAGCCCGGTGTTCCGGGCAAGACCGAGAACGTGCACGTGCGTTCTATCGTCGGACGCTTTTTGGAGCATGCGCGCGTTTACGCCTTTGGCGTGGACTCGGACATGATCTATCTGAGCTCGGCCGACATGATGACGCGCAACACCGAGCACCGCGTGGAGATCGCCTTCCCCGTGCTCGACCCCACCTGCCGCGCCCTGGTGCACGAGTACATGGGCATGCAGCTGCGCGACAACGTGAAGGCCCGCAGCCTCACGAGCGACGGCACCTGGGTCCCCGTGGAGCGTGCAGAGGGTGAGAAGCCCTTCAACTCGCAGGAAGCCCTGCTGGATCGTGCCTATCGCAACGCCGAGGCGGCCGCGCAGCAGCGCGCACAGGAGAAGGAACGCGTGGCCGAAGAGGCTATTCAGGCCGAGGTTGAACATGGGGCAGTTGCCAAACCGGAAGCGGTTGCCGCTCCCCCGGCGAATGAGCCCGGGGCTGCCGCAGAGCCCGCCGTGGAGAAAGCGCCCAAGGTTCAGAAGGTCCAGGCAACCGTCATTGAGCCCGAGCCTGCACCTGCACCTCAGCCCGAGCCGCAGGTCACCAAGCCCGCACCCGAGACAAGCGCCCGTCGCGATAGGCCCGCCGGCAAGACCAAGGCCATCGAGCGCCATCGCCCCGGTCGCGTGCGCATGGGACTGGGTCTGATCGGCCTAGGCCTTAAGACGCTCATTACCGGCAAGACGAAATAGTCGTTTGTAGAAGCAGTTTGTAGAAGCGCCCCGCATTTGAGGAAAGCCTCGGATGCGGGGCGCTTTTCCCTGCTACCATGGTGCGGACAACAACGCGAATGACAGGCAGGAATATGAAGCTCACTATAGAATCGATGACCTACGGCGCCGACGGGCTGGCGCACGCCGACAACGGCAAGGCCGTCTTTGTGCAGGGTGCCGTGGCAGGCGACACCGTCGAGGCCGAGGTCGTACAGGACGGCAAGTCGTTCATGCGCGCCCGCACCGCCGAGATTCTGGAGCCAAGCCTCGATCGCATTCAGCCTCCCTGCCCCTTCGTGGGCATCTGCGGCGGCTGCTCGTGGGGCAATCTCTCACGCACGGCACAGCTCGCCGCCAAGGAGCAAAACCTGCGCTCCACGCTCGAGCGCATCGGCAAGTTCGCTCCTGAGCAGGTCGATGAGTTGGTACAACCCATCTGCCACACCAAGGACGACTGGGGCTACCGCAATAAAATCGAGCTGGAGCCCACCGTCGTCAACGGTCGTGTTCGTCTTGGCATGCACGGCGTCAACCCCAGCAAAATCGTGACCGTCGATGCGTGCCCGCTGTTCGACAAGC
This sequence comes from Collinsella aerofaciens, assembly GCF_015555045.1. Lineage (GTDB taxonomy): Bacteria > Actinomycetota > Coriobacteriia > Coriobacteriales > Coriobacteriaceae > Collinsella > Collinsella aerofaciens_W. The sequence goes on from NZ_JADNJQ010000007.1 coordinate 71,328, forward strand.
GCTTCCCGAAGGCGCTCAAATCGGTCGTCGGCGCACTCAACTATCTGAGCGGAAGCCACGACCTGGGCCTCGAGCGCGTGGGCATTCGTGCATCGCGCCGCACCAAGGCACTCGAGGTCGCACTCTGGACGCCCACAGGCTCTTTTCCGCGCTCGCAGGTCTCCCGTGTGCTGGCGGACGCCGCTCATCCCACGAGCATCGTTCGTGTGATGAGCAAGGGCGAAAAGAAAGCCCGCCGTGTCTCCAAAGTCGAGATGCTCGCCGGCGAGGGCTCGTGGACCGAGAATATCGCCGAAGGCCAGATGCGCTTATCTGCCCCGTCGTTTTTCCAGGTCAATACCAAGGGCGCCGAGATTTTGATTGAGCTCGTTATGGACGCCCTCGACCCGCAGGAAGACGAACTGGCCGTGGACTTGTACTGCGGCGCCGGCACCTTTACCCTACCGCTCGCCCGCCGCTGCGACTTTGTCGCTGCCGTCGAGGCCTACGGCCCCGCCGTGCGCGATCTACGCCGTAACCTGGAAATCAACAAGCTTGATAACGTCGACGTCATTGGCGGAGACGCGGTGCGCGAGTTCCCCGACCAGGATGCCGACGTCTTGGTGGTCGACCCGCCGCGCGCAGGCCTCGCCCCCGAAGCGATCGACCTTATCGCCAGCACGAGTGCTCGCGATGTCGCCTACGTGAGCTGCGACCCGGCCACCCTGGCACGCGATCTCAAACGCTTTGTCGAAGAAGGCACCTTCTCCCCCGTAAAGATCACGCCAGTTGACCTGTTCCCGCAAACCTTCCACTGCGAGACCGTCGTCCACCTTAGGCGCAACTAGCCACTTAATCATTGCTCAGAAAAATCATTGGGAAATCGAGCGTGGCAAGCGGAGGTCTTCGGGGTATAAGACGGCTAATTGTATGCCGCCTATGAAAGGAACCCTCATGCCCAGCGTTGCCGTTCTCGCCGCCGATGGCTTTGAAACTATTGAATGCTTGACCATGGTCGATGTCATGCGTCGCGGCGGCGTGCGTGCCACGCTCGTCTCGATCATGCCCACGCGCGAGGTCGTAAGCTCGCTGCAGATCCCCGTGACCTGCGATGCGCTCTTTGATGAGATCAACTTTGACGAGTATGACTGCGTCGTGCTGCCCGGCGGCCTGCCCGGTGCCACCAACCTGCGCGCAGATCAGCGCGTCTGCGACGTAGTCTGCGAGTTCGCCGCAACCAAGCACGTCGCCGCCATCTGCGCCGCCCCGTTTATCCTGGGCGAGCTCGACCTGCTCGAGGGGCGCCATGCCACGTGCTTCCCTGGCTTTGAGAAAAGCTTTCCCGAAGGCGCCTATACCGGCGAGAAGGTCACGCAAGACGGCAACATCATCACTGCCAGCGGCATGGCACAGTCACTCCCCTTTGCATTGGAACTGCTGCGCACGCTCGCCGGCGACAAGGCCGTCGAGAAGGTCGCCGAGGGCATCCAACTATGATTTTGGCTTCGCAATCGCCGCGCCGCATAGAGCTGATGCGCGAGGCAGGCTACAACATTCGCGTGATTCCCGCGGATATCGACGAAACGCCCTTTGATGGCGAGGCCCCGCTCACGCTTGTCGAGCGCTTGGCACGCGCCAAGGCGGCTGCCGTTGCTGCCGAGTATGCCGAGCCCAATGAGCTGACGGTCGCGGCCGACACCATCGTCACCTTTGACGGCGAGATTCTGGGCAAGCCGGCAACCGAGGACGAGGCGCGCACCATGCTCCGTGAGCTTTCGGGCCGCACGCACCAGGTCGCAACCGGCGTCTGCATCGTTAAAGCCGGCGACGCTACAGCCCCGCATGCCGCCGAGAGCCTATCCTTTGTCGATGTGACCGACGTGACGTTCTACGAGCTCACCGACGAGCAGATCGAGCGCTACGTCGCCTCGGGTGAGCCCATGGACAAGGCCGGCGCCTACGGCATTCAGGGCACAGGAGGACGCATGCTCGTGCACGATATTTCGGGCGACTTCTATAACGTGGTGGGCCTACCCATCGCCCGCGTCGCGCGCGCGATTCAAAAACTCTCGTAATTGCATCTGGCGCTGGGTATCCCCCGGCGCCTACAATTTTGGCGTACCGTACGGATCCCGACCGGGCACAAGGCGCGGCGGAAAACCGATAGGAGTTAAACATGGATACACTGCTCGAGGCCATTGACGTCTGCGATGTCGATGGCTTTTGCTTTGGCAACTATACGGACGAGGAGGCCGGCACCGGTTGCACCGTAATCGTGGCACCCGAGGGCGCCACCGGCGGCGTTGACGTACGCGGTGGCGCTCCCGCTTCGCGCGAAACCGACCTGCTGCGACCCGAGAACACCGTCGACAAGGTACACGCCGTCTGCCTTTCGGGTGGATCGGCCTTTGGCCTCGAGGCTGCAAGCGGCGTCGCTCGCGAGCTTGAGAGCCGCGGCATCGGCCTTCCCGTCGGCCCCACACAGGTGCCTATCGTGTGCTCCAGCTGTATCTTCGACCTCGCCTTTGGTAACCCCACCGTACGCCCCAACATTGAGGCAGGCATCTCCGCCGTGCGCGAGGCACTCGACAACACCCCCACCACGCTCGAACAGGGCAACGTAGGCGCCGGCACGGGCGCCACCGTGGGTAAGCTCATGGGGCCCGCCACCTGCATGAAGGCCGGCCTTGGAGCTGCCGCCGTGGCACTCGGCCCCATCAAGGTGGGCGCCGTGGTCTCGGTCAACGCCTGCGGCAACGTGGTCGACCCCTTCACCGGCGAGTGGGTCGCCGGCATGCGCGCCGCAGCCGATAGCGACCAGATCGTCGACATGGAACTCGCAGCCTTTGCCGCCGCCGGATCCATGCAGATGCCGCTCGACCGCACCAACACCACCATCAGCTGCATCATCACCAACGTGGAACTCACTAAGGCACAAGCCACCAAGGTCTCCCAGATGGCCGCAGACGCCTACGCACACGCCATCCGCCCCACACACACCACCAACGACGGCGACACCATCTACACCCTCGCCAGCGGCAAACTGGGCGCCCAGGCAAGCGTCGCCGTTCCCCTAGACCTGCTGGGCATGCTCGCCGTAAGGGCCCTACAGACCGCCATCGTAAACGGAGCCAAAACCGCCAAAACCTCCCACGGCATCCCCGGCGCCGCGAAGTAGCCTAACCTGACCGGTTGCCCGGTGGGGCTTGGTTATGTTTGCTGCTCTACAGTCCTGGCTCGCACGAAGAGCACATTAAGTGCTCTTCGGCTCGTGCGGAACTCGCGACAAACATAACCAAGCCCCACTGGGCAACCTACCAACCAGATTCTTTTCAGCCCAGGCCCCTGTGTACCGTGCGTCGAAGATCTTCAAATTCAAATAACCTGACAATCGATTCTTATAGCAGAGGCCCCTTGGCCTTTAGTTTGATACAAGTTCCGCACGAGCCGGAAAGCACTTAATGTGCTTTCCGTGCGAGCAGGACTGTTCGCAGTAGCAAACTAAAGGCCAAGGGGCCCAGTCAACCTATCAGCAGCGATTACTCAGCAGCTAGTTGAATTTGAAAATCTTTGAGGCAAGACGGTATAGGCCAAGTGTGGTTTTGCCTCCGGCCCGTCCGCGCAGATTGGTGAAGAACCCGACCACGCCGTAGCGGGCACGACGATACATGCGCTCGTCGTAGGCCTTCAAATCATTCCACAGCGTCTTTAGGCGCTCGTCGGCGCAATCTTCCTCGGAAAGCTTGGTGAGCACCGAGCAGATCGCCATCATCATGGCGAAGTAGCCCATCATGTACGAGCGCAGGCGCGACGACTCAACATCGCTGTACAAGTGGTACGACTCCATCATGATACGCGTAACACGGAACTGCTGGTCCAGACGCTTGACCATCATTGCCTCGTTGACGCTCTGACCTTCGCGGCCGATAAAGTAGCGGTAGAGGTCGATGTCGGCGTAGTACATGGTCTTGCAACGCGGCAGTGGCACGTAGGCGTAGATGTTGTCCACATAGAACGTGTGCGGCGGCATGGGAAGGTTGGACTCGCGCAGCACATCCGTGCGATAGCACAGGCTGTGCATGAGTAGGTTCTGGTCCAGGCGGAAATGACCGATCTGATCCCAGGAAAAGATCTTTTTGCGCGGCAGGGCAAATTTGTAGCCAATAGCGGTATGCGTGCCCTCGTAAACCTTCTCGTACACGTAGTTCGAGATAAACAGGTCAACGCGCTGATCGCGCTCTTCAAAGCGACGCAGAATCGACAGCATAGTCGAAAGAGCCGCAGCGTCGAGCCAGTCATCCGAGTCGACAACCTTGTAGTAGGTGCCCTGCGCCTCGCGCAGACCCGAAAGGACGGCAATACCGTGACCGCCATTCTCCTGGTGCACCGCGCGGATGATTCCAGGATAACGGGCCTCCCACTCGTCGGCCTTGGCGGCCGTCTCGTCCTTGGAGCCGTCGTCCACCACGATAATCTCGATATCGGTGGCGTAATTGCTCCCCTCCAAGATGGAGGTGATGCAATGGTCCATGTCCTTGGCGGCGTTATACGAGGGAATACCGAATGTTATGACTTTATGCATGGCAGGCGATAATCTCATCCGAAAGATCGAGGGCGGAATTGGTCACAGCGTCCATATCGTAGTAACGATACTCGGCCAGACGACCCACCGGGTGGAAGTTCGTCAGGTTCTGGACGCGCTCAAGATAGCGCTCATAGAGCTCACGGTTCTCGGGCTCAAGAATGGCGTAGTACGGCGTCTCGTCCGAGCCGGGCGTATAGGCCTTAGAGTACTCCTTCATGATGGTGGTCTTGCCGGGCAGGACCTGACCGGTCATGTTCTTGAACTCGGTGATACGCGTGTAGTCCTCGCTCGTGGTGTAGTTGACGGTGCCCACGGGCTGGAACTGGTCCATATCGAGCGTCTCGAACTTCATATCGAGCGTGCGGTACGGCAACGCACCCAAGTCGAGGTTGAACAGCTCATCGAGCGGACCGGTATAGACAATCTCGCCGCCGTAGACCTTGCCGTCGATCTTGACGGTAGTCTCGTCGATTTCAAAGAGGTCACGGGCGTCCACGTCGCAGAACACGTCGATCAGGTCGTGGTCGAGCATGTGCTCAAAGAGCGCCGTGTAGCCCTCCTGCGGCATGCCCTGGAAGGGAGCTTGCGGGAAGTAGCGGTCATCATCGCCCACAAAGACGGGAACGCGGCCGGTGATCGAGGGATCGATCTGATCGGGCGTCTGGCCCCACTGCTTCATGGTGTAATGCAAAAAGACGTTCTCGTAGACGTAATCGGCGACCTCGGCCAAGTCGGGGTCGTTCTTCTTACGCAGCTCCATAATGGGCACCTTGACATCCTTGCCAAAGGTCTCCACGAGCTTCTGATACAGCTCCTCGCCGCGCTCGTCACCAAAGGCGAGCTTGAGACTCGCATGGTTGAAGGGCACGGGCATAAGGGTACCGTTGATGTTGGCGAGCACCTTGTGCTGATAATCCGTCCACTTGGTAAAGCGCGACAGGAAATTGTGCACGCGCTCGTTAAAGGTGTGATAGATATGCGGACCGTACTCGTGGATCAGGATTCCGGCCTCGTCAGTGCAGTCATAGGCATTGCCCGCAATGTGGCTACGGCGCTCCAAAACGGCAACACGATAGCCGATGGTCTCGGCAAGACGGCGGGCGCAAACGGCACCGGCATATCCAGCACCGACGACAATCATGTCGTACGCGCCGGCGTTAAAGCCTTCAGGCAGGCCTGAGGTAATCTGCATCGATACTCCTTGTCAAAAGCCACGGGCTCGTTAGCTGGGCTTTTCTCGAACATTCTTCGAGACATATTTATCAGAGCGATTATAGCGCTAATGCGTCCTATAATGAGCTTGCCACACAAGGAAAGCTCAAGCATCGCGGCGTACATAATTGAAAGGTAAACCCGCTAGCAGCGGGTTTATTCGTGAACAGCCGGGCGCCTGGAGCTTAGCGAAACGCTTGTAAGGAGTAACATGAGCGATTTCCTTAACCGTATGAAGTCTGCCGCCAAGGCCGACCTTAAGACGATCGTCCTGCCCGAGGGCGAGGATCCGCGCACCATCGTCGCGGCCACCAAGATCATCGAGGAGGGCCTGGCAAAGATCGTCATCCTGGGCAACCCCGACGAGATCGACGTTCCCGGCGCCACCGTCATCGACCCGCGCAATGCCGAGAAGCACGAGGAGTACGCGCAGAAGTTTGCTGAGCTCCGCGCCAAGAAGGGCGTTACCATCGAGCAGGCTCGCGCCCAGGTGATGGACGCCACCTACTTTGGCACCATGATGGTCAAGATGGGCGACGCCGACGGCCTGGTCTCCGGCGCCTGCCACTCCACCGCCGACACCCTGCGCCCTGCACTTCAGATCCTCAAGACCGCCCCGGGCACCAAGCTGGTCTCGGCCTTCTTCGTGATGTGCACCGACACCCCGCAGTTCGGCACCGACGGCACGCTGATCTTCGCCGACTGCGGCCTCAACATCAACCCGTCCTCCGACGAGCTCTCCGAGATCGCCATCGCCTCCGCTCACTCCTGGTCCACCTTCATGGGCAACGTTGAGCCGCACGTGGCCATGCTCTCCTACTCCACCATGGGCTCCGCCGGCGGCGAGGTCGCCAAGAAGGTCCAAGAGGCCGTAAAGTTCTGCAAGGAGAAGGCTCCCGAGCTCGCCATCGACGGCGACCTGCAGCTCGATGCCGCTATCGTCCCCACTGTCGCCCAGCTCAAGGCTCCCGGCTCCTCCGTCGCCGGTAAGGCTAACGTGCTGGTGTTCCCCGACCTCGAGGCCGGCAACATCGGCTACAAGCTGGTCCAGCGCTTCGCCGGTGCTGACGCCTACGGCCCCATCCTGCAGGGCATCGCCAAGCCGGTTAACGACCTTTCGCGCGGCTGCTCTGCCGACGACATCGTGGGTGTCGTGGCCATCACCGCCGTCCAGGCTCAGATGGCTGAGTAGCGTACGCATCGCCCGAAGGCCGTACGGGCTAACCCCTGAAAACGTCCTCGACCAATGAAACGCCCCGTTCTGCTCCTTCGGAGCTACGAACGGGGGCGTTTCTGGTCTGCGGAGTGTTTTCAGGGGTTAGCCCGTACGGCCTTCTACCGCCACGTAGCAATCAGGGTATCTGGGGTGGACGGCGGCTTGGCTACGAGCTGGGGCTGAAAATCTGAATGAATGGGTGCCGTTGCTGGAGGGTCAAACGATGCAGATATGGTCACTTTGGGACCGAAATGTTGGCTGCGGTCTGATGTCTGGCCCACCGGAAAGTGTGTCCCGGTTTGAAGGCGGATTGTGGGATGCAGCTTCCGCTTGGGGCCTGTTTGGGAAACCGTGGGACGGAATTATGCTTTATTGTGGGTCGCACTTTCCGCAACGTGCCTCAACCGGAAAGCGTGTCCCAGTATTTGCGCTCGAAATGGGATGGGGTTTCCGCCATCCGCCTGCTAGCAAAAAGGCCTCCGGAGCTGTTGCTCTGGAGGCCTTTTGTTTACTTGCAAATGCGCGCGTTAGTTGTTCTTGGTCAGGCGCTCGACGTCGTGGGCGATCATGTATTCCTCGTCGGTGGGGATGACCATGACCGTAACGGCTGAACCGGCGGCGCTGATGACCTGCGGGCCGTTGCCCACGGCCTTGCGGTTCTTATTGTTGTCGATGCGTACGCCCAGCCACTCAAAGCAGTCGCAGAAGGCCTTGCGGATCGACCAGTCGTTCTCGCCGATGCCGGCGGTAAAGGTGATGGTGTCCACGCCCGCCATGGAAGCGATCATGGAGCCAGCCTGCTGCATGGCCTTGTAGGCGAACATATCGAAGGCGAGCAGGCAGCGCTCGTCGCCCTCGGAGGCGCGTGTACGGATGTCGCGGGCGTCGTTGGAGATGCCCGAGATGGCAAGCAGACCAGACTGCTTGTTCATCATGTCATCGACTTCCTGATAGCTGTAGCCGCCCTCGCGCTGGAGGTAGCACACGGTGGCCGGATCAATGGAACCGCAGCGAGTGCCCATCATCAGGCCGTCGAGCGGCGTGAGGCCCATCGTGGTGTCGCGGCACACGCCGTCCTCGATAGCAGCGAGCGAAGCACCGTTACCCAAGTGGCACGAAAGCAGACGGTGGCAGCGCGAACCCAGGATCTCCTTGGCCATCATCCACTCATAGCGGTGGCTCGTGCCGTGGGCGCCGTACTTGCGCACGTGGTACTTGTCGCACACGTCCTTGGGCAGCGCGTAGGTATAGGCGACCTCGGGCATGGTCATATGGAACGAGGTATCGAAGACCGCCACGTTGGGCAGCTCCGGATACTTCTCACGGCAATACTCAATCGCCGCGGCCTCGCCGTAGTTGTGCAGCGGGGCGAGCGGGGCCACCTCGAGAATCTTGGCCATAACCTCGTCGTCGACAACTGCGGAATCATCGAAGTGCCAGCCGCCCTGAACGATACGATGACCAATGCCATCAATCGTAAAGTCGGTCTTCTCGAGCTCCTCGAGCACACGAGCGATAGCAGAGCGATGATCGGGGAAAGGGACCTCCTCGGTCTGCTTGGCGCCACCGTTCTCGGAGTGGCCAAAGATGCCCATGTCCGAACCGATACGTTCGCAGTTGCCCTTGGCGAAAACCTCGCGGGTATCGGTATCCAAAAGCTGATATTTAAGGCTTGAGCTGCCGGCGTTGACAACAAGTACGTTCATGAGACTCCTTTGCAGTGCAATACGGTCGACGCAGACCCCTTAAGGCGGCCGCATTTTAATAAGAAGTTATCACAACTTGATAAATAGCTATCAAGCATATCGCCCAACGAGCACAAAAGAGGGGCCGAACGGCGCTCGGTCGTCCAGCCCCTCCCCTCTTGCAATTACTTGCCGTTGACGATGCGCTCGACGTCGGAAGCGATCATGAACTCCTCGTCCGTGGGGATGACGAAAATCTTGACCTTGGAATCCTTGGCGGACAGGCACCAAGCGCCGTCGCCGCGCAGGGCGTTGCGGGCATGGTCCATCTTGACGCCCATAAAGGCCAGACGGTCGGCCACGCCAGCGCGGACAGCCGGAGCGTGCTCGCCGATGCCGGCGGTAAAGACCAGGGTGTCCATGCCGCACATGGAAGTAGCCATCTCGGCAGCCTTGGCGGCAATCTTGTAGACAAACATGTCGAAGGCGAGCTGAGCATCGGGGTCACCAGCGGCGGCGAGCTCCTCGACGTTGCGGCAGTCGTTGGTCTTGCCGCCGGTCACAGCCAAAAGGCCGGACTTCTTGTTCATCATCTCGTCGACCTCGTCAAAGGTGTAGCCACCCTCGCGCTGCAGGTAGCACACGGTAGCCGGGTCGATGGAGCCGCAGCGGGTGCCCATCATGACGCCATCGAGCGGGGTGAGGCCCATGGTGGTGTCCATGCACTTGCCGTCCTCGATAGCGCACAGGGAAGCGCCGGAGCCGATATGGCACACGACGACCTTGCGGGCCTCGCCGTTGGTCATCTCGGCGACCTTCTTGGAGATGTAACGGTAGCTGGTGCCGTGGGCGCCGTACTTACGGATGTGCAGCTTGTCGCAAACGTCCTTGGGTAGAGCGTAAGTCTTGGCGACCTCGGGCATGTTGAAGTGGAAAGCGGTGTCATAGACCGTGACGTTGGGCAGGTCGGGATACTGCTCCAGGCAGAACTCGATAACGTTGGCCTCGGGGTTGTTGTGGAGCGGCGCCAGCGGGGCGACCTCGCGGATCTTAGCGAGAACGTCCTCGTCGACAAGGGAGGAATCGCCAAAGTACCAACCGCCCTGAACGATGCGATGGCCGATGCCCTCGATCTTGACGCCGTTGGCCTCGAGGTCCTTCAGGACGACCTCGATGGCGACCTTGTGGTCGGGGAACTCGATGTTCTCGGTCACCTTCTTGGAACCGTTAGCAGCGTGGGTGAAGGTACCGCCGGTAAAGCAGACGCGCTCGCAGGAGCCCTTTGCGGACACCTTGTGGGACTTGGTGTCGATGACCTGATACTTAAGGGTCGAAGATCCCGCGTTGACGACCAGAACGTTCATGTGTCTCCCTACTAACAGGCGGTGTGGCGCCGCCAGGTTACATACGCTTCAATAATAAACCCAAACGCCCTCGCGCTCGGGTTTATTGGCGTTGATATATAAGTTATCGGTGTCTAAATACTCATGTCCTTTGGCTTGTAAGACGAAATAGCGCGGGGATATACACCAAAGAAGAAATCCCGAGCGCGACAAGCAATACGACTCGAATGCCCGCAGCGCTGCTCAACACAGCGTTGAGCAGATAGAAAAGAACAGCACCCACCGCCACCATCTGGCTTTGAACCGAAATCAATGAACAGCGCATCGAAGAATCAGCAGCATTTTGAAAAATTGAGTATTTAATTGGAGCAAACAACGAGTACGCAACCGTCTGCAGCACATAGAACACGGGCAGCAAATTAGCCGGAGTAAGGGGGATCAAAAACAAAGCTGTCAATACTAAGCGAATGATGCCGCAAATACGCGCAAAACGGCCCTTGTCGACATGAGCAATCACACTGGGCACAATAAGCCCCATGGAGGCCGAGGCAAGGAGCTGGACCGCAATGGTCACACCCGAAGCGACGGAATTCATTCCGCGGCCCGCAAGCAGCACTGAGAAAAAGTCTTCCAGGGCGACAAAAGCAAATGCCTGAGAACAGTCCATGATGAACGCTGAACGAAGAATGCCATTACACGCAATAGCGGCACCGATCATCTTCGGGCTAATTCCACGCTCAGGTGCCCCCGCAGTGCCCCCTCTTCGCATCTCAGGAATGCAGACAACGACAACCAACGTCAACACCATTGCGATGATATCTGCCGAAAGACCAATGAGATATGCACCGACAGACGAAATGAAACCACCCACGCAAGCGGAGATGGCATAAGAGGCATAGAAAACAAATCGCTCAACGACATTAAGTCTTACGAGCTGGTCCTGAGAGACGCTGTCAATGTAAATCGCTTCTATGGATCCGCTCAGACATGCAACGGCAAAACCTTTGAGAGCGAACGCACCGATTAAAAGCAGAGGGAAACGGACGAGAAGCAGGGCAGCGTAGTATCCAAGCATCCCCACGACGCCAACGAGACCGCTTGTCTTTCGTCCAAACCTATCAGCAATATAGCCAGTGGGAACTTCGAGGATGAACTTGCTCACTTGATATGCAATCATCATGCTAGAAATCGCCACTATCGAGAATCCGACGAATTCAAGGTAAACCGTCAGAAAATACAAAATGGTGCTGAAGTTCGACAGAAAAACGAACGTCATATAAAGCAAAACCGTACGGTTTTTCATGCTCCGCCCTCCAAGAGTCAACAATCTGAATCGGAATCTTGGAAAAGCATGAGGGCAAAGCCGTCAGTCATGTGTTACAAGGCGTCAACATTCACTTGACAACACGAGGCCAAATGGCCTCACGAAGCAAGATGACGCAATAGGTGAAGAAATACCGTCTGGTGTCGATCGGTCCAGGCATTTTGTCGATAGCAAAAGTAGATGGGCAAGGCTACGTCATGCGAGCCTTCAATAGAGCACTCGCTCACTTCCAATCCATCTGATGCGAGAGAAGAGCCAGAAAAACTCAATATCAATCCCCCGGCTTGAAGAAACTCAGCCTGCGCCCTGCTTCCGTATTCGACATCGCGAAAGCGGAAATTAACCAGCTGAGCTTCGGGACATTGATTGATTGCATTGAGACAGGGTGACAAATTAATGGGAACAGCGAGCCTGCCGCCCAGTAACTCACGAATGGTCATAGCGTCAACAGATTGATGACCAGCTGGGCATGAAAGAACCCTGAGCTCCTTTTCACCCATATATTTTGAAGAAAGGACGCTGTCCCGTGGTTCCTCAAACGAGATAGCCGCGTCCGAAATTCCAAGTATAAGTGATTCAAAGCATGTTGCCGTTGGCTGATGCCACACATCAAGATGAATCTGAGGGTGCGAGCTTTCAAACGAGTCGTACCAGTTTTCGGAAAAAAGGAGCCCCCGCCCGTGAAGACAGGGGGCGTAAAGACGGAAATGGCCGTCGGGCGAAACGCCGCCGTTCCCCGATTGAGCGTACTTTTTGAGATCGTCGACTTGCGCCAGGATCACGCGTGCACGACGCGCAAATTCTCTGCCCGCCGGAGACAAAACAGCCTCCCCCGCCGATCGGTCGAGCAAAACAATCTGATACTCAGATTCCAACTTTTTTATTGCCGACGAAACGGCCTGCGGACTCACGTGAACGGCGCGAGCTGCTTTGCGCACGCCGCCATAGTTCGCTACAGCTTGAAGGTATTCGAGTTGAGAAAGCTGCATAGATTACTCCAAAGGCAGCCAAGTCGACGGCCTACGCGCCCTCAGATGAGGTTCTCGCCCAGGTTCTTGCCGCCGAGGACGTGCATGTGGAAGTGCATGACGGTCTGGCCGGCGTTGACGCCCTTGTTGGAGATGACGCGGAAACCGTCCTCCAAGCCCTTGGCCTTAGCGACCTCCTGGATGGCGTGAGCCATGGCGCCCATGGTCTCGGCAGGTACGTTGTCGGCGATGTCACTGTAATGCTTCTTGGGGATCACGAGCGTATGGACCGGCGCCTGGGGATTGAGGTCGTCGAAGGCGATGACCTGGTCATCCTCATAGACAACGGTCGAGGGGATCTCGTGGTTGGCAATTTTGCAGAAGATGCAATCGCACATAGTTGGTTCCTTTCTCACAGACCAAGGTAATTATATTTGGTCGGGATGGCTAGAACGAGAGGTTGTCGTCGGTGTTAGCGGCTTCGCCGTCGGCGAGCACGTCGTTGCCGTCGACGTCCTTAAGAAGCACCGAGACCTTCTGCTCGGCATCGGACAGGCGGGTGCGCAGGCTCTTGAGGAGCTCGACGCCGCGGGTATAGCTCTCGAGCGATTCCTCGAGCTCCATATCGCCCGACTCCAAGCTGCGAATGATGAGCTCCAACTCCTGCGAGGCCTGCTTGTACGTAAGCTGCTCGACCGGGGTTTTCTCTGCCATATCTGTTTCCTTTCCTAAAGGTTTATCGCTATGAAACGCGGTCTACTCGACCGTATCGACCGTTGCCGCAACGTTACCGTCTGCCATGCGCACGCGGATGGCGTCGCCGGGCTTAAAGGTCTTGGCGCTCGTGGCCACCCCATCATCGCTGTACGCGATGGAATAGCCGCGGGCAAGCACCTTGAGCGGCGACAGGGCATCAAGCGACGCGGCAGCTCGGCCCAGGTCGGACGCGGGCTTGCTGAGCATCGAACGTCCCTGATGCTCCAGACGGGAACTCGCAAGCGTGAGCGCATGGCGCTTGCCATCGAGCCCCGAGGTGCTTGTAACCAGACGCTCGGGCAAGCGCTCAAAGTTGGAGCGGAATGTCCCGACCGAGCGTACTATGGCGCCCGACAGGCGATCAGCAGTCAGCGCAAGCTCCGATTCGCGACGCTCAACCATAAATGTGGGGTCGTTGAGGCACGGGCGGCACGCAGCCGCATCGAGTGCATCGCCCAAGCGAGCCGAATAGGTATCCCAGGCACGGCGACCACGCTGATCGAGCATCTCCAGGTCGACCTGGGCCGACCCAATCATCGATGCCATCGCGGCACCCAGGCGCTGATGGCGCGCCTCGAGTACATCGGCCAACTCCGTCATAGCCGGCGCCACCGATTCTGCCGCCGCCGTGGGCGTGGAGGCGCGGCGGTCGCTCACCATGTCGCAAATCGAGGTATCGGGCTCATGGCCAATGCCGGTCACCACGGGCACAGGACAAGCCGCCACCGCACGGGCAAGCTCCTCGTCGTTGAAGGTCATGAGGTCCTCGAAGGAGCCGCCGCCGCGCACCAGCAAGATGCAGTCGGGCGCTGGCGTGATGGCGGCGGCACGGCGCAGGCCCTCAATAAGCTCGGCCGGCGCACCCTCGCCTTGAACCTTAGCGCCCACGCAGACGAGCTCGACGAGCGGGTTGCGACGACGCAATGTGCGCTTGACGTCGTCGATTACGGCACCCGAAAGCGAGGTAACGACCGCCACGCGGGAGCAAAACACCGGGATGCGGCGCTTACGCGCTTCGTCCATCAGGCCCTCGCGGCGTAGCTTTTCGGCCAGTTGCGCCACTTGTTGACGCAGCAGACCCTCCCCCGCCAGCGAAAACGAGCGAGCGACAAAGCTCATGCGGCCCGTGGCCTTATAGAGATTGAAGCTGCCCTTAAAGCTCACCTGCATGCCGTCGCGCAGATCGAACGTGCGCTTGAGATAGGCGCCCTTCCAGATGATGCAGTCGACGGCCGCCGAGTCGTCCTTGATCTGAAAGTAGCAGTGGCCGCTTCGGGCGTTGGGACCACGAAAACCCGTGACCTCGCCCAAAACGCTCAGCTGCGGAATGGCATCGAGCGCGCCGGCGGCGATCTCCACCGCCTGGCTCACGCTGAGCTCCTTGCGCTCCTGATCGTCCGAACCGTCGAACTCGGCGGAAACGGCATTGCCGGTTAGATTCCAGCCCGCCACGCAGCCTCCTTTCGTCATCGTGCACATGGGCTCCGGCCCTGCGCAAATTCAAGTCCAACACATAGTACAGCGCCACGGGGACACGAATCCCCGCGGCGCCTGCCTGTCCCATTTGTTATCGGTTGGAGTTTCTGTTGTAGCGAGCCATAAGATAGAGCAGCTGAATAATCGAGGTGAGCGCCGCAGCCACATAGGTAAGCGCGGCGGCCGTCAGCACCTTCTTGGCACCGTTGACCTGCTTGGAGCTCATACCCGACTGCTCAATATACGCCACGGCACGCCGGCTGGCATCAATCTCAACCGGCAGCGTAACCAGTTGGAACAGCACGCTAAACGAGAAGAAGATCAGTGCGAGGGTCGTGAGTCCCGCGATGTTCATAAACAGGCCCAAGAGCAACATGGATTGGCAACACCTATTTGGACGATTCCGGGAGGGACAGCCCCGCCTCCCTGAACTCGACCGGAGACATGTAGCC
>NZ_JADNJQ010000008.1:0-48127 GCF_015555045.1 Collinsella aerofaciens
CATTGTGGCATCCCGAGCCCGCGGAAAGAAGCTGCGCCGCGGGGGAGGCGACCCAAATGGCTTTCTCATATCGTCTTGCGTTGTATACACGTTGTGCTTTGGGACCTACCTCCCCCGTATGCGCTCTTACTCTTTGGCTGTATTTTGAGTCCTTCTAGTGTATTTGAGCGATAATTACTCGCATTGGCGTTAGGGAGGGCTTGATGTTTACCGTATTTGTCTTGGGCAATATTGCTTCGGGTAAGTCGACGGCCTGCCGCTATTTCGAATCTCGTGGCGCTATGCTTATCGATCTGGATGAGCTTGCAAAATCTCTGTATGTGCCGGGCTCTGATATCGTCAATACTCTCGCGGATGAATTCGGTTGGGACATTTTGGATGAGGAAGGCGGCATTCGCCGCAGCATCCTCGCTTCTCGAGCTTTCGCTTCTCCTGATTCGGTCGCACGGCTCAATGGCATCGTGCATCCCGTTCTGATTGAACAGCTTTCGCTTAGGATTCTCGATCCGGTTTGTTGTACGGTTTCATCTCCCCGTTATCCCTTTGCGGTGGTCGAGGTTTCAGCTCCGACTGGTTTTGAGGATGCATTTGGCTTGGCTGATGAAATTCTGGTCATTAGCGCCCCTTTGTCAGTTCGTCGCGAGCGCGCTATTCAACGTGGCATGGAGCCATCTGATTTCGATGCCCGTTCTGCTTGCCAGCCCGATGAGTCTGCGCTGTGCAATCTCGCTACAACGGTGATTGATAATTCGGCAGCCGATAATTCGCTCTTTGAGCAGCTTGACTCATGGCTTGCATGCCACGGGTTTATAGATACTCCGGATAAGGAGGAGGCCGATGCCTAAGGCACGTTTCTTTACGTGGTATCGCGTGGCGCCACTTGCCGTTGTGTTCGTCTTCGGCCTTATTTCGCTCGTCTACTCGTGTGCCCCTGCCGCTTTCTTTAAGCCGCTGTATCCGATTGACTACGAGGCGTATGTAAAGCAATCCAGTATATCGCATAATCTGGATCCGTATCTGGTGTGCGCTGTCATTAAGTCGGAATCGAATTGGGATCCCGAGGCCGAGTCGAATCAGGGTGCTCAGGGATTGATGCAGCTGATGCCCGAGACTGCCCAGGATATGATTGCCAAGGGCCTTGTCGACGGAGGGGAGTATTCGGCCGACAATCTTAACGATCCGGCTACGAATATCGAGTTTGGCTGCGCATACCTCTCGTATCTTCTCGCCTATTTCAACGGGTCGACGGATAGTGCCATCGCCGCCTATAACGCCGGCATGGGCAATGTCGACGGATGGGCGCAGCAGGGTACGTCGCTTCATAATGCAATTACCTTTCCCGAGACGCAGGTGTATCTGATTCGTGTCAATAATGCCTGGGCTCGCTACAAGACCCTCTATCCCGATCGGTTCGTATAGGACTATGCCTGCCGCCTGCGTATACTGCAGATATATGAGTTAGGAGTATCCATGGCGGAATTTGAAGTAGAACGCGTTGGTGGTGAACTTAAGCGCTTTGGCGTTGAAGGCTCTGACGTGCCGTTTAAGGTCGTGTCTCCCTATGACCCTGCAGGCTCTCAGCCTAAAGCCATTGAGTCGCTTGTGCAGGGTGTGAGGGACGGAGACCGCTATCAGGTTTTGCTGGGCGTGACTGGTTCGGGCAAGACCTTCACGATGGCAAAGACTATTGAGGCCCTGGGAAAGCCGACGCTGGTCATGGCTCCGAATAAAACGCTCGCCGCTCAGCTTGCGAGCGAGCTCAAAGAGTTCTTTCCCAACAACGCTGTGGTCTACTTCGTCTCGTACTACGACTACTATCAGCCCGAGGCGTATGTGCCGCAAAGCGATACATATATCGAGAAAGACTCCTCGATTAACGAAGAGGTTGAGATGCTGCGACATCAGGCGACCGCATCGCTGCTCTCTCGACGCGATGTGATCGTTGTCGCATCGGTCTCGTGTATCTATGGCATTGGCTCTCCTGAGGACTATGCAGGTCTGGCTCCAAACGTCGACAAGAAGGTGCCGCTCGAGCGCGATGACTTTATCCATGCACTTATCGACATTCAATATGATCGCAATGACTATGACCTGGCACGCGGCACGTTCCGCGTGCGCGGCGATGTTGTCGACGTGTATCCGCCTTATGCCGAGCATCCGTTGCGGTTTGAGTTCTTTGGCGACGAGGTCGAGCTGATTGCCGAGATCGATGAGGTCACCGGTGAGATGCTTCGTGAGTACGAGGCCATCCCTGTATGGCCGGCATCGCACTACGTGACCGAGAAGCCGAAGGTCAAGGCGGCTCTGAAATCGATCAGCGAAGAGTGCGAGAAGCGCGTGGCGGAGCTCAAGGCGACCGACAAGTTGCTCGAGGCGCAGCGTCTGCAGCAGCGCACCGATTATGATCTTGAGATGCTCGAGACGATGGGCTTTTGCAACGGCATCGAGAACTACTCGCGTCATCTGGACGGTCGCAAGCCGGGTGAGCCGCCGTTTACCCTAATCGATTACTTTCCCAAGGATATGCTCTGCATCATCGATGAGAGCCATGTGACGGTGCCGCAGATTCGCGGCATGCACGAAGGTGACCGCTCGCGTAAGGTGACGCTGGTGGAACACGGTTTTCGCCTGCCCTCGGCGCTCGATAACCGCCCGCTTCGTTTCGATGAGTTTGAGGCAAGGATACCCCAGTTTATCTATGTTTCGGCCACGCCGGGCGACTACGAGCTGCGGGTGAGCCAAAACGATGTGGAGCAGATTATTCGTCCGACTGGCCTGCTCGACCCCAAGATTGACGTGCGTCCAGTTCGCGGCCAGATTGACGATCTTGAGGACGAGATTCGCGAGCGCGTTGCCCGCAAGGAGCGCGTGCTGGTGACCACGTTGACCAAGCGCATGGCCGAGGACCTGACCGACCATCTGCTCGACGCAGGCATTAAGGTCAATTACATGCACTCTGATACGGCGACAATGGACCGTGTCGAGATCCTGCGAACGCTGCGCGAGGGCAAGATCGATGTTCTCGTTGGCATCAACCTGCTTCGCGAGGGCTTGGATCTCCCCGAGGTCTCACTGGTGGCAATTCTCGATGCCGATAAGGAAGGCTTCTTGCGCAACCGCCGTTCGCTGATTCAGACGATTGGCCGTGCGGCCCGTAACGCCGATGGTGAAGTCATCATGTATGCAGACGTTGTGACCGATTCGATGAAAGAGGCCATCGAGGAGACGCAGCGCCGTCGCGAGATTCAGATGGCATATAACGAAGAACATGGCATTGTGCCCAAGACAGTGCGCAAGGCCATCAACGACATCTCAAGTTTTATTGCCGAGGCCGAAAAAACTGTGGGCTCCAAGGGACGCTCGAAGGGCGACTCTCTTGGCCATGGCGCATTCTATACGCCCGATGAGTCGGGCGAGGGCGGTGTGCCGGAAACGGTGGCGCCCGAGCAGACACTTGCGGAGCAGTTGGAAGAACTGCCGCATGACGAGCTTGTGCGGATCGTCGAAACCATGGAAGAGGATATACGTAACGCTTCTGCCGCTATGGACTTTGAGGAGGCGGCGCGCCTGCGCGATGCCGTCGTTCAGATTCGGGCGATGCTCGAGGGTGCGTCTGAGGACGAGACGATCGAGCGCTTACGCTCGCAGGCCCGCAAGGGTTCCACGTTCGCATCGGGCAGAAAACGCCAGGGTGCACGGTTTAAGAAATAGCGAACAGGCCCCGAGTTCCCTGTGGAGCTCGGGGCCTGTGTCTTTTGCGCGCTGGAATTCGTGCGTTAGAGGTCCGCGATCAGGGCTTCGGCACAACGGATGCCGTCGGTGGCCGCGCTCATGATGCCGCCGGCATATCCAGCTCCCTCACCACAAGGGTAGAGGCCCGGGGTCGACACGGCATGGCACGTTCGGTCTCGGGTGACAGTGACCGGTGAGCTCGAACGAGTCTCCACGCCGGTAAGAACGGCATCGGGACGGTCGTAGCCTCGTAGCTTTTTTCCGAGTAGGGGAAGTCCCAGGCGGAGCGACTCGACGATATGCTGCGGCAGGGCTTCGTCAATTGTCGTCCAGGTCACACCGAGCGGATAGGTGGGCTTTACCTTTCCGGGCGCCTTGCTGGCGCGTCCTGCGAGGAAATCTCCGACGAGTTGTGCCGGTGCGTTCCAGTTGGAACCGCCCAGGCGATAGGCGGCCGCCTCGCAGGCGCGCTGGAGCTCGATGCCGGCGAGCGGGTCATCGTTGGGAAGGTCCTCAGGCGTGACGTTAACGAGCAGGGCGGCGTTTGCGTTGCGTCCGTCGCGGGCATTGAGGCTGGCGCCGTTGACGCACAGGTGGCCCTGCTCGGAAGAGGCGGCGACAACCTGCCCGCCGGGGCACATGCAAAACGAGAACACGCTGCGGCCGTTGGGAAGATGGGCGACGAGCTTGTAGGGGGCTGCTCCGAGGGCAGGATGTCCCGCCAAGGCTCCATATTGGGCTCGGTCGATGTCGCGCTGCGGATGCTCGATGCGAACGCCCATGGCAAAGGTCTTTTGTGCGAGGGCCACGTTGTGGTCCTTAAGGAGCTCAAAAATATCGCGAGCAGAATGCCCACAGGCGAGGATGAGGTGCTTTGTTTCGATTGGCTCGTAAGCGGCGTCTTGGGACGATTGGACATCGATACCGGTGATGGCGCCAGACGCGTCGGTGCGAATGTCGACGAGCTTCGTTCGATAACGGACGACACCTCCGAGCTGCTCGGTGCGCTGGGATATAGCGGTGACAACCTTGGGAAGGATGTCGGAGCCAATGTGCGGCTTGGCATCCCACAGAATATCGCGGGGCGCACCCGCCTCGACGAAGGTTTCGAGGATAAGGCGATGGGCGGGATTTTTTGTTCCCGTATTGAGCTTGCCGTCCGAGAAGGTCCCCGCGCCGCCCAGACCAAACTGAATATTGCTCTCGGGGTCGAGGATGCGCTCCTTTAGAAAGAGGTCGATCGCCTGCGAGCGGCGAAATGCCGGGTCGCCGCGCTCGATAAGCAAGGGCTTAAGACCTGCTTCGGCGAGCGTGAGCGCAGCGAAAAGGCCGGCGCATCCGGCGCCGACAACGACGGGGCGCTCTTTGGATGCGTCGGAAATGGGGGAGGGGAATGAAGGCTCATCGTCTTCTATCGCGCGTACGAGCGAGCGGTCACGTTCGGAAACGCTGTCGACCGCTTCTCGCTCGAGGTGGGGACTGGTCAGCTCAACACGAAAGCTCAGGATAAAATGGACGTCTCGTTTTTTGCGAGCGTCGATTGACTTGCGGTGGAGCTCGATGGACTTGATCTCGGAGTCTTTGCAACGTAGGACGCGCTTGGCGACTCGCTTGCCAACAATGAGGCAGGCATTTTCATCGCCGGCTTCATCGAGCGAAGCGTTGACTTGGGTGATTTCGATCATCGAGGTCTCCTTAGAGGCAAGAAAGAGGCCGTCCGGTATCCCAGACAGCCCGAATGCGTTTTTGATTATAGACTGCGCGGCTACAGGCTGCTTGCAGCGCGAATGCCCGAGAGCCATGCCCACGCAAGGTTAAAGCCTCCGCAATCGGCGTCGATGTCGAGCGCTTCGCCGCAGACGTAAAGCGGGGCGTCGACAACGCTGCGCGCGCGTAGACTGGGTGTTGAGATACTCTCGACAGATACGCCACCACGCGTGACCTGTGCCGAGCGCTCCTCGGCTGTTCCCTCAACGAGCAACTTAAAGTGCTTGAGGATCGAGACCAGGTGGATGACATCGTTGGAGCCTGGATGGCACCGCTCGAACGCCGTGCAGACGACGCGGGAGAGTTGCGGGGCGAGCATGCCGTCGAGCCAACGGGGATCGCGGGGCGAAAAGCCGCCGAGCAGCTCAACGCGCCGGTTGAGCATATCGAGCAGCTCGTCTTTGGAGAGGTCGGGGAAAACGTCGAGCAGGATCGTATCACCGCGCTGGATACGACGGGAGAGGTTGAAGACAGCGACGCCCGAGATGCCGAAGGCTCGAAACAGGACTTCACCGTCTTCGTGCCAGAGCTCATTATGATTGCGGGCGAGCGTCAAGCGGGCGCGGACGCGCAGGCCGTCCAACGTCTTGAGTGCCGCCCGATCGCCGACGACCGTTGCCGATACGGGGCAGAGGATGGGGCGCAGCGAAGTGAGGGGGAGGCTAAACGTATCGGCGATACCGGTGGGGTTGCCACCCGTGGCGATAATTACGGCATGTGCCTCCAGGGCCTCGTTCTTGCGAGGGACATCGGCGAGCGCTTTCCGAAGCGAGCGGAGCTCCGTTTTTCGGTCGTCGTGCTTTTTTGCCTTGAGCGCCCGCGCTGGACGGTCTATTTGGAGTGTCCAGCCTTCGGAAGCTTTGTGCGCCGAGGCAACGTTGGCTCCGCAGATTAAGGTAATACCTAGGCGGTCGCAAACGTTGAGAAGCGCGTCGCGCACCGATTCTGCGCGAAGGGAGCGCGGGTATAGCCGGCCTTCCTCGGAGGTTGTCATGATGCCCAGCGAGGAGAAGAAACCCATAAGCTCTTGTTCGGGTTGGGAGCCCATGACAGATTCGACGAATGCGGGGTGGTTATACCGCTGAGGATCAATCGATTCGTTGGAGAGGTTGCAGCGGCCGTTACCGGTCGCAAGGAGCTTTAGGCCGCAGGCGACATCGCGCTCAACGATGCAGACGCTTTTGCCAGCACGTGCGGCCGTAATGGCGGCGGCGAGGCCTGAAGCCCCGCCGCCGATTACCAGGACGTCATAGAAGGCGCTCGTGTTCACTTAGGCCTCGTCGGTCTCGTGCGGGGTAATAGCCTCGACGGCAGAGACTGCCTTGGGCAACATGCCATCGGGCAGCGCGGTCTCAACCTCGCCCTTATCGCAGGCCTCGGCGAGTGCCGGATTAATGGGAAGCGTGCCCAAGATGTCGAGGTTATAGCGCTCTGCGACCTCGGGGAGCTTGCTTTTGCCAAAGACCTCGATCTTCTTGCCGCAGTCGGGGCACTCGATATAGCTCATGTTCTCGACGATGCCCAGAATGGGGACGTTCATCTTCTCGGCCATGTTGACCGCCTTGGCGACGATCATCGAGACCAGGTCCTGCGGGCTCGTGACGATGACGATGCCGTCGACGGGCAGCGACTGGAAGACGGTGAGCGCGACGTCGCCTGTTCCCGGAGGCATGTCGACCAGCAGGTAGTCGATGGGGCCCCACGAGGTCTCGCTCCAGAACTGCCTAATGGCGCCTGCGATGACCGGACCGCGCCAAAGGACGGGGTCGGTCTCGTTTTGGAGCAGAAGGTTGGAGCTCATGACCTTGACGCCGTGCTCGGAGATTTCGGGCAGCATGAGGTTGCCAAGGGCATGGACGTGGCGTCCGCTCATGCCGAACATCTTGGGGATAGAGGGACCGGTGATGTCGGCATCGAGGACGCCGACCTTGTGGCCGTGACGGGCAAGCTCGGTGGCGATGGCACCGGTGACAAACGACTTGCCGACACCGCCCTTGCCGGAAAGCACGGCGATGACGCGTTTGACCTCGGACAGCGTGTTCTCCTCAAATTGCGACGGCGACGTTTGTCCGCCGGCGGCCTGTGCGTGCTCGCAACCCATGTATGACTCCTTTGTATATGTTGGGGCCGGAGCCCCGTGATGTGACACGAGCGTCATTGTACCCTCGTTTGCGAGCGGGAGTCATTTGCGATGCATTTGGGCCGAGCGTGCTTGCAATACGATGGGCCCAAGCGAATGGGCGGGCTTACTGAACTTTGCTGGCGAACTCGAGGTATTGCATGCGCTGCAGCTTGTCGATCGTCGAGGCGTATGGGCTGTCTTCAGATTCCAAGTCGTAGCGCAGCCCGTCGGCACCAAGGTAGCCGGCGACATTGATGGTGGGCACATCTGACCTTGTTGCAAGCAGGGCCTTTTGATAGTCGGTGAGCGGGGCGCCGATCTTATTAAGGGTAATGGCTGCAACCTCGTTTGCCCCGACGGTGTCGTAGACGTTGAGCTCGGTATTGCCGGCGATTTCATAGTTAGCCCAGACAAAATATGTCGACTGATAGATACGGAAAGCGTGGCTTGCCGTATCTTCCTGAGGGTACAGCTCGTCGTTGAGAGTCGTTGCGGCGCTCGGCTGATGGTCGCCAAAAAAGACAAGGACAACCGGTCTGCCGATATTGCGGAGCTCGTTGATAAAGTACTCGAGGTCCCGGTCGGATGCGTTGATGCAGGTGAGATAGGTGTTGAGCGCGCTATTGGCGCCCTCGCTGGCTCCCTCGACCCAATAGTTTGTCAGCTCCTCGGCGGGAACGGTGCCATAGTCGTAGCCGCCGTGATTTTGCATCGTGACGTCAAAGATGAACTGTGGGGCTTCGTCGGTTCTAAGCAGGTCGAGTATCTTGTCGTAGGTGGCGTAGTCGCATACGCCGGCATGGTAACAGGGCGCACCTTCGAAATCGCCGATCGAAAGAAAGTCTCCAAAGCCCAGCTGCTGATAGATTTTATCTCGATGGTAGTTGACGGGGTTTTGCGGGTGCATAGCGGTAGCGGTATACCCAAGCTCCTTAAGGTCCTTTGCCAGGCTGTTGACACCATTCATCTGATATAGCTGATAGGGGATTTTGCCTAATCCGACAAAGGCCGTTGTCGCTCCGGTCAAAAATTCGAATTCGGAGTTCGCCGTTCCGCCACCGGCGACCGAAGCGAGCATGGTGCCGCGAACAAGTGTGTCGGGAAGCGAGTTGTAGAATGCGGGGCCGGTGTACCCGGCCGCCTGGAGCTGCTCAAAGCACGAAAGGTCGCTAAAACTCTCGTTCATGACGGCAACAATCGTCGGCTTGATTTCATTGAACTGGGCAACGGCCGCCGCGCGCTGCTCGCTCGAGCCATACGTGCTGTCGTAGGTGGCGGCGAGCTCCTGCTCGATGCTCTGCGCCTCATCGGGCGTATAGTCTTCGGGCCTCTCAATAGGCAACTCGTTGACCATTTCGGTGAACGAAGTGATAAAACCCTGAGACGCATACGTGGTGATGGGCTGCCAACGGTCAAATCCAAAATCCAGCGCCTGCTCCAAGTCGATGCTGGAAAAGCCCGAGAGCCCCACAACGGTCACTAGCAGAAAAGCGCAGAGGTTAGCGGCGATTGCGGGGAAGACATGGGTGGGCGTACGGAGCTTTCGCGGTCGGATAAGCGAAAGAAGCCCCAGGGAAATCTCCAGCAGGGCGAGAGAGGTTACGATTCCGG
The DNA here is from genome assembly GCF_015555045.1 of Collinsella aerofaciens. Taxonomy (GTDB): domain Bacteria; phylum Actinomycetota; class Coriobacteriia; order Coriobacteriales; family Coriobacteriaceae; genus Collinsella; species Collinsella aerofaciens_W. The sequence continues at coordinate 9,233 of NZ_JADNJQ010000008.1, forward strand.
CGGTAAAGGTAAACTCGTATCCCTCGCTCACTTCCATTGCAGTGCCAAGGGCCAAGATATCGCTTGGCAGGATGGCTTCGCCTTTAAACGTTATGACGAAGTGCTCGGCAATGCCAAGGATGCAACAGGCGACGGGCACGAGGGCCATGACGCCCCCATGACGCTGTCCCAGCAGATAAAGGGAGAGCAGAACCGTCGCGAGCAGCCCGACGGAAAACCCGAATGAGTTGGCGGGAATGTGATAGAACGTTTCGTTGCAGGCAATTTCGAGTGAAACGAACGAGAGCGCTGAAACAGCGGCGATGACAAGGATGTCACGGCAAATACAGGCAACCGTTCCCGTCTCAAGATCGGTTTGGTCAATAAGTCCCGAAACCAAGGGCTCGACAAGAAGTATGACGGCGGCAGCACCGAGCGCCGAATAAGAAAGGACCCATAGGGAACTGTCCTCATTTACGAGCAATTGATTCGTAATCCATGCAGCTACCACGCCGAGCGGGATGAGGAGCGTCGCGCACCAAAAGACGCGGGCAATGGGCGGCTTTTCATTGTGTTTGATTGAAAAATACACGCGCACGACGACGGCGGCCACGATAAGGACGGCGATGAATATGGGCAGATTGGCCATGTCGCTCGAAGTGATTTCAAGGGGGATATCTTCGGTCATGGACGTTCCTCTGTTACAGCAAATTAAGTTCAGTATTAGATTACTGTAACCTTTCCACGGCATTTCGAGAAACAAAGCGCCCGATACGCAAAGCTAAAGGTCTGCGAATCTTGTATTACGAACATCTGTGCGCGTCGAGTGCGCTAAACTCATCGGCAGTATGATTCGATGCAATAGGAGGCAAGGAGCTTCCATGTCTGATTCTTCTATCGTTATTCGCGGCGCTCGTGAGCACAACCTCCGTGATATCGATGTTTCCATTCCGCGTGACCAACTCGTGGTCATTACCGGTCTTTCTGGCTCGGGCAAGAGTTCGCTGGCATTTGACACTATCTATGCCGAGGGCCAGCGTCGATACGTCGAGAGCCTTTCGAGCTATGCGCGCCAGTTCTTGGGCCAGATGGACAAACCCGACTTGGATTCAATCGACGGCCTTTCGCCGGCGGTGTCGATCGACCAAAAGACGACGTCTAAAAACCCTCGCTCGACGGTTGGCACCGTAACCGAGATTTATGACTATCTGCGCCTGCTGTTCGCCCGTGTGGGCACCCCGCACTGTCCCGAATGCGGCCGCGTCATTGAGCGCCAGACGACCGACCAGGTTGCCGACAAAGTCTTGGCGGCGGGGGAGGGCCGCCGCGCGTTTGTGCTGGCACCGGTGGTGCGCGGGCGAAAAGGCGAGTACACCAAACTGTTTGAGGACCTTCGCGCCGAGGGCTTTAGCCGCGTGCGTGTCGACGGCGAAGTGCGCTCGCTCGACGATCCGATCGATCTGGACAAGAAGTTCAAGCACGATATCGAGGTCGTGGTCGATCGCATCGTGATCCGTGAGAATTCTCTGGGCCGTATCGCCGAGTCTGTTGAGCAGGCGACCGCGCTGGCTCACGGCAATGTAAACGTGTACATGCTGCCCGATCGTGATGCTCCCGAGGGGACCGAGGGCGAGCTGCTGGAGTATTCGTTGGCCTTGGCGTGCCCGGAGCATGGACACTCCATTGACGATCTTCAGCCGCGTGATTTTTCGTTTAACGCTCCCTATGGCGCATGTCCTGAGTGCGATGGCCTGGGCTTTAAGAAAACCGTTGATGCCGAGGCGCTGATCGAGGACCCCTCGAAGTCCATTGCCGACGGAGTCTTTGGTAGCCTGTTTGGCAATTCGAACTACTACCCGCAGATTTTTGCTGCGGTCTGTAAACACTTTAAGGTGGGCACCGATACGCCGTGGGAGGACTTGCCCCCTCGCGTACGTCGTGCATTCTTGGATGGCCTGGGCGATACGAAGATCTCGGTTGACTACCAAAAGCTCGACGGACGTCGTAGCCAGTGGGATACCAAGTTTTCGGGCGTTCGCAACATCCTGTACGAACGCTATACCGAGACGACGAACGAGAACACCAAGGCGCGCTTGGAGAAGTACATTCGCGAGGAACCGTGCTCGAGCTGCCACGGCGCTCGTTTGCGCCCTGAGATGCTCGCCGTCACCGTGGGCGGCAAGTCCATTTACGAGGTTTGTTGCCTGTCGTGCCGTGAGTCGCTCGAGTTTTTTGAGGGCCTGGAGCTCACCGAGCGCCAACAGTTTATCGGCGGGCGCATCGTCAAGGAAATCCTGGAGCGCTTGCGTTTTCTGGTCGATGTTGGACTCGACTATCTGACGCTCGATCGTGCCTCGGCGACGCTTTCTGGTGGCGAGGCGCAGCGTATTCGCCTGGCAACGCAGATCGGCGCGGGTCTCATGGGCGTGCTCTATATTCTGGATGAGCCCTCGATCGGTCTTCATCAGCGTGACAACGAGCGCCTGATCAAGACGCTCGAGCGCCTGCGCGATATCGGCAATACCGTTATCGTCGTCGAACACGACGAGGATACAATCCGTGCCGCCGACTACGTGATCGACATGGGGCCCGGCGCCGGCGTCAACGGCGGACACGTAGTCGCGGCGGGAACGCCTGCCGATATTATGGCTTGTCCTGAGTCGATGACGGGCGCTTATCTGACCGGCAAACGAATGATCCGGGTGCCTGATGAACGGCGCAAGCCCGGTCGCGGCTGCCTTAAAATTACGGGCGCTCGAGCCAACAACCTCAAAAACGTTACCGCCAAGATCGAGTTTGGTACGCTTACGGTTGTTACCGGCGTGTCGGGATCGGGCAAGAGCTCCCTGGTTACCGACACCATTGCGCCTGCCCTTACGAATGCCATTCACCGTTCGACGCGCCCTGTGGGTCCGTATAAGAAAATCGAGGGCATCGAGTGTATCGATAAGGTTATCGATATCGACCAGTCGCCGATTGGCCGCACGCCGCGTTCCAACCCTGCTACCTATATCGGCCTGTGGGATGATCTTCGCGCGCTGTTTGCGAGTACGCCGGAGTCGAAGGCGCGCGGCTACTCGCCGGGTCGTTTCTCCTTTAATGTGAGTGGCGGGCGCTGTGAAGCGTGCAAGGGCGACGGACAGATCAAGATCGAGATGCACTTCCTTCCCGATATCTACGTTCCCTGCGAAGTTTGCGGCGGTAAACGCTACAACCGCGAGACACTCGAGGTCACCTACCGTGGCAAGACCATCTCGGACGTACTTGACATGAGCGTCACCGAGGCACTGGCTTTCTTTGGGAATATCCCGCAGATTAAGCGCAAGCTTCAGACGCTGTACGATGTAGGCTTGGGCTACGTGAGCCTGGGCCAGCCCGCCACGACGCTTTCGGGTGGCGAGGCGCAGCGTGTGAAACTCGCCAAGGAGCTTCATCGACGCCAGACGGGCAAGACGTTCTATATTTTGGACGAGCCGACGACCGGCCTTCATTTTGAGGACGTCCGCCAGCTGCTCGATGTGCTGCAGCGCTTGGTCGATGCGGGCAACACGGTGCTGGTGATTGAACACAACCTTGATGTCATCAAGGTTGCCGACCGCCTGATCGATATGGGTCCCGAGGGCGGTAACGGCGGCGGAACCGTCGTGGTTTCGGGCACACCGGAGCAGGTTGCGGACTGTCCGCAGAGTTATACGGGCAAGTTTTTGGCGCCGTTGCTCAGGCGTGACCGGGAGCGTCAGGCTCAACTTGATGCTCAATAAATAGGCGATTCAGTTTATGGGCGCCATCGACTCCTTGTGATTCGATGGCGCTTGCTGTGTCGAAGTGACGTATGCAGCCGAATTGGACATATACTTAATCTTTGCGTCCGAATGCGAGGGAAAGGATATGTCATGGCAAAGGCTGTAAAGACGCCAAAAACCAATGCGATGCGCGAGCTGGAAAGCGCCGGCATTTCCTATGTTCTACATACGTACGAAGACGATGGTGATGAGTCGGTGGGCCTGGGGGTCGCGATTTCGGAGCAGCTTGGCGAGGAGCCCGGTCAAGGATTTAAGACTTTGGTCTGCGTGACACCGTCCAACGACTATGTCGTGTGCTGCATCCCTGTTGCCGACGAGCTCGATCTAAAGTCCGCCGCGCGTGCCGCGGGGGAGAAGTCCTTGGCCATGATGCATGTGAAGGATTTGCTTGCGGCGACTGGCTACGTTCGCGGCGGCTGCAGCCCGGTCGGTATGAAAAAACGCTACCGGACGCTCATTGATGAGACATGCGTCCTTTGGGATACCATTTTTATTTCGGGAGGCAAGCGTGGTTATCAGCTCGAGCTTGCACCCGATGATTTAATTGCATTTTGCGGGGCGACGGTTGCCGCGATTACGAGAGAGGACTGAGCGATGCCGCAGGAAGAATTGAAGCGCGGAGCTCATTTTGCAAAAGAATCTGCGCCTCAGACACCCTCATCCGAAGCTTCTTCGTCGCGAGATGACACTGACGACATGGGCTCGTCGGACTACTCCACGGTTGGTCGTTCTGCCGGGCTTATGACCATCCTGACTATCGTGTCTCGCGTCACCGGTTTTATCCGCACGTGGGCAATGGCGGCCGCTATCGGCATGTCGCTGCTCTCGTCCTCCTATCAGGTCGCCAACAACCTGCCCAATATGCTCTACGAACTCGTGATGGGCGGCATGCTCGTGACGGCGTTTTTGCCCGTGTACATGGGCGTGAGGCGTGAGCAGGGTCGCGAGGCCTCGAACGAGTACGTGGGCAACCTGCTCGGCATTCTGCTTTTAGTGCTGGGTGGCATTTCGTTGCTGGGGACCGTGTTCGCCCCGGGCTTTATCTGGACGCAATCGTTCCTTTCGGGTGACGGTGGCAGCATGGATACCGCTGCGTTCATGTTCCGTTTCTTTGCCATCCAGATTCTGTTTTATGGTTTGGGCTCGGTGTTCTCGGGCGTTCTCAACGCACACCGCGACTACTTCTGGTCGACGTTTGCCCCGGTCCTCAACAATGTGATCGTCATTGCGAGCTTTATGGGTTTTGCGCCCGTGTCCGCACAGTTTGGCGAACGTGCCGGCATCATCTTGATTGCGGCCGGTACGACCCTCGGTGTCTTTGTTCAGATGGCATGTCAGATTCCCGCGCTTGGCAAGCACGGCGTGCATCCCCATATCCATATCGACTTTAAGGACCCCGCGCTGCGCCAGACGATTGCGCTCGGTATCCCGACGCTGCTCGCCACGGTGTGCATGTTTGTCTCGACTTCTATCACCAACGCTGCCGCGCTGGTGGTCCAGCCCGAGACGGGTCCTTCCGTCATCGCCTATGCGCGCCTGTGGTACACGCTGCCCTACGCGCTGATTGCCGCCTCGCTTTCGACGGCGCTCTATACCGAGCTCTCTCATGACGCACAGGAGAAGGATTACGACAGCGTTCGCACGGGCATTTCGCGTGGCGTCGCCCAGATGCTGTTCTTCCTGATTCCGTTCGCACTGTACCTGATTGTCTTCGCACGTCCGCTCAATATGATCTACTGTGCTGGCAAGTTCGATGAATCCGGCGTGGCTCTGGTGTCCGAGTACCTTGTCTACCTGGCGCTCTCGCTGCCGCTCTACGGCGTGGTCGTGTTGATGCAGAAGAGCTTCTCTGCCTTGCTCGACATGAAGCCCTATAGCCGCTATTGCCTGTATTCCGCCATCGGCCAGGCCGGCTCGGTTCTGCTGTTTGGCGTTGTGCTGGGCTTCGGTATGCCGGCAATCGCGCTTTCGTATGTCGTCGACTACGTGATCTTGGTCGGCTGTTCGCTGTGGTGGCTGCGTCGTCGCCTGCGTGGCCTTCAGGTCAAATCTATCCTACATGGCGGTTTCTTTGGCCTTTTGCTCGGTGGCCTAGGTGCTGCCGCAGGCGCCGGCGTCATGTGGGCGCTTGAACACTTTGTCGGGGCACTTGGCGGCTCGATTCTGATTACTCTTGGCTACGTTTGCGTTGCGGGTGTCGCCTCGCTTGTTGTTACCTTTGGCCTTGCCGTCGTCCTTAAGATGCCCGAGGTCTCGGCGCTGCTTCGTCGCAAGTAGGTGCGCGTGGCCGGTCACGACAACATACCAACGCTTGCCGAGCAGGTTTCGCGCGTTCCCACACAGCCCGGATGCTACCTTTGGAAGGATGCCAAGGGCGATGTCATCTACGTGGGCAAGGCGAAAAACCTGCGCGCCCGCATGCGTCAATACGTGACACTGCAGGATGAGCGTCAAAAGATCCCGCTGATGATGCAGCTGGTGGCGAGCTTTGACTACATCGTTGTCGAAACCGAGCATGAGGCGCTTGTACTCGAGCGCAACCTGATCGGCCAGTACCATCCGTACTTTAACGTCGACCTCAAGGATGACAAGAGCTACCCCTTTATCGCCATTACAAAGGGCGACCTGTATCCCGCGATCAAATACACGCGTGAGCGTCATAAGCCGGGAACGCGCTATTTTGGACCCTATACCGATAGCCGTGCGGCACGTGAGACGATAGATACGCTGCGCAAGGTTATCCCCATCTGCTCTGCATCCTGTGCGGAGTGGCGTCGTTGTCGCCGTACCATCGAGTCCCACAAGGGCGAGGAAGACATCGTCAATATGATTTGCGCACAAAACGGGCGTCCCTGCTTTGACTACCATGTCGGGCGCGGCCCGGGTGCGTGTGTCGGCGCGATTTCCCCGGCAGACTATGCCAAGAACGTCAAGCGTGTCGAGCGCTTTTTGTCGGGCCATCGCAAGGATGTCGTCGATGAGCTGACCTCCGAGATGACGGATGCCGCCGAGGCGCTCGACTTTGAGCGCGCGGCACGCGTCAAACGTCGTTTGGAGGTCATCAGGGGTCTGGACGATCGTCAGCAAGTCGTTTTTCCCTCCAGTGTCGATATCGATGTCATCGGGTTCTATCGCGAGGAGACCATCTCCGCCGCTTGCGTCTTCGTCGTTCGCGAGGGCCGAACAGTTCGCACCTGCGAGTTCATTCTCGACAAGGGTCTTGATGTTGACGAGGAAGAGCTCCAGTCGGGCTTTCTTAAGCGCTATTACGACGAGACGGCTGATATTCCAGCTGAGGTCAACCTTTCCGTCGAGCTTGAGGATGCGGAGGCGCTGGGGGAGTGGCTTGCGGGCAAGCGTGAGCGTTCCTGCCATCTCCATAGGCCGCAGCGTGGCGAAAAGCACCGTCTGCTCGATATGGCATCCAAAAATGCGCGCCATGCCCTCATGCGCTACATGATGCGAACGGGGTACGCTGACGACCGCACCAATCAAGCGCTCCTGGAGCTCGAAAGTGCGTTGGCGCTGCCATCGCCGCCGTTGCGTATCGAGTGCTTCGATATCTCTACACTGCATGGCACCTTTACGGTCGCCTCGATGGTGGTGTTTACCAACGGGCGCGCCGACAAGAGCCAGTACCGTCGTTTTAAAATTCAGGCCGAATTGGACGAGGCAAACGACTTCGTGTCGATGTCCGAGGTTTTGGGACGACGCTATGCTCCCGAGCGCATGGCCGACGAGCGCTTTGGCTCGCGCCCCGATTTGCTCGTTGTCGATGGCGGTAAGCCGCAATTGACCGCTGCGATCAAGCAACTTGAGGCTCTTGGGCTCGATATACCAGTTTGTGGCTTGGCGAAGGCCGACGAGGAAGTTTTTGTGCCTTGGGACGAGACTCCTGTCGTGCTGCCGACCGGGTCTGCTTCGCTCTATCTAATTAAACAGGTACGCGATGAGTCCCACCGATTTGCCATCACGTTCCACCGTGAGTTGCGCGATAAAGCCATGACGGTTTCGGTGCTCGATGACGTTCCAGGCGTGGGACCCACCAGAAAACGTGCCCTTATGCGCCATTTTGGCTCGATGAAGCGTTTGCGCGCGGCGAGCGAGCAAGAGATCGCGAAAGTTCGCGGCATACCTGCCGATGTTGCCAAGGCGGTCCACGAGGCGCTCGTTGCATGGAATGCCGAGCGCGCCGAGGCGGCGGCTGGCCATTCTGATAGCTAAACACGAGCCTAAACAACTGATATATATGATTGCGCGATTTTCAACCATTTATTTCGCCATGATTGCCTGCTGATTTCGGGTTTTATTAACGCTAAAACGTTTGACTAACCCAAGCGAAAACCCTGCTATCCTGCGGGTTGACGAAGACTGATATCTCACCTCGCCGATACATACTGTCTGGCGAATCATTTGTCAATGAATTCGGTGAACGGTAGTAAATACCGTTCAAGCGTATGTATGTATCGGTCGCCGAGCGCGGCACCTCAGTTGGGTTCGTCGGTAGGTAAGGTATATATCGTCCGCAAGTTGCGCGGGGGCACGTCTAGGTGCTCCCGAGTAAGATTCTCTATTGATAGGAGAAGACATGGCCATCATCAACAAGGGTATGTCCAGGCGTTCGTTCCTCGGCCTCACCGGCAGCGTCGCTGCTGTCGCCGGCCTTGGTCTCACTGGCTGCGGTGGCAGCTCTAGCGACGAGGGTTCCGCTTCCGGCTCCACCGATTCCGCCAACCGTGGCGGCGGCGTGATCACCGCTGGTTCCGCTTACGCTCCGTCCAGCTTCGATCCCGCCAGCACCGGCTCCGCTGTGGGCCTGGGTGCTAACTGGCACGTCGTCGAGGGCCTCTACGGTATCGATTACCACGACTACAGCACCTTCAACGAGCTCGCCACCGACGATCCCAAGTCTGTGGACGACACCACTTTCGAGGTCACCATCCGCAAGGGCGCCAAGTTCTCCGATGGCACCGAGGTCACCGCTGACGATGTCGTTGCCTCCTACACCGCTTGCGCCGCTTCCGCTACCTATGCTCCGTTCTTCCAGCCCTTCGAGTCCATCGAGGCCAAGGACGCCAGCACCGTGACGGTCAAGACTAAGGTCCCCAACTTCTCCCTGCTCAAGGATCGTCTGGCCATCGTCCGCGTTACCCCGGCCACCCAGACCGAGGAGGATCGCGCCAAGCAGCCGATCGGTTCCGGCCCCTGGATGTACGACTCTATCTCCGATACCGAGATCACCTTGGTTCCCAACCCCGAGTACAACGGTGAGTATGCTGCCGAGGATAAGAAGATCCAGTACAGCATCCTGACCGACCCCACCGCTCGCGTTACCGCTCAGCAGGAGGGCTCCACGCTCGTTATGGAGCTCGTTACCGCTGACGCCGTCGACCAGCTCGAGAGCGCCGGCTGCAAGATCGATAACGTTCAGGGTTTCGGCACCCGCTTCATCATGTTCAACGTCGCCAAGGAGCCTTGGAACAACGTCAAGGTCCGTCAGGCTGTCATGTATGCGCTCGACACCGAGAAGATGGTCAGCAACACCTTCGCCGGCCTTGCCACCGCTGCCAGCTGCTACCTGCCCAAGAGCTTCACCAACTATCATGAGGCTTCCACGGTGTACAAGACCGACGCCAAGAAGGCTAAGAAGCTCATCGAGGAGTCTGGCATCACCCCGGGTGCCATCACCCTGCGCACCACCGACAACGAGCAGATTAAGGGCATGGCCGCCCAGGTCAAGAACGACCTCGACGCTCTCGGCTTCGATGTGACCATCCAGACCGATACCTCGCCGGCTACCTACGCTGCCATCGACGGCGGCGAGGCCTACGATATCCTCCTCGCCCCTGGCGATCCTTCCTGCTTCGGCGCCGACCCCGACCTGCTGCTCAACTGGTGGTACGGCGACAACGTCTGGATGCAGACCCGTTGCCCGTGGAAGGAGTCCGCTGAGTGGCAGAAGCTCCATGGTCTCATGGACGAGGCTCTTGCCGCCGAGGGCGACGAGCAGCAGAAGAAGTGGAACGAGTGCTTCGACATCATTGCCGACAACGCCGTTCTGTACCCCGTTGTCCACGTCAAGACCGTCTCCGCTTCCTGGGACGATCCGTCCACTGCGCCCAACGGCGAGGCTCTCGATGGCTTCAAGGGCATCGGCACGACGAGCATGTCCTTCAGGGGCGTTGCGACCGTCAAGGCGTAAGACTCGCTTGAGTCTGTATGCAGGATGTCGGTCGTTGGGACCGTATCCTCATAGTTGAAACAAAGACCCGGGCGGCAACGATGTCGCTCGGGTCTTGTAATGAGTATCCGTACTCATATACCAGTTGGTCCTACCGACAAAAGAAAGGGGAGAGAACGTGAACAACTTGCTACGTTTGATTGGAAGGCGTCTTGTGGCGCTGCCGATCATGGCATTGGGCGTCACCGTCCTGGTGTTCTTCCTTATGTCGTTCTCCAAGACCGACCCCGCCTACACGGCGTTGGGTGACGGTGCCTCGCCCGAGGCGGTTGCCGAGTACCATGAGAAGTATGGTCTGGACGACCCCTGGCCCGTGCGCTACGTGCGCTATATGGGCGATCTGATCCATGGCGACATGGGCACCTATGGTGCTGCTCGCAACTCCGTTGCCAAGCGCATCTCCACGGCCCTGCCCGTCACGATGCAGCTGACCTTTATCGGTCTTGCTATCGGTGCGGTCGTTTCGTTTTTGCTCGGCGTCATCGCGGCACTGTATCGCGACAAATGGCCGGACCAAGTGATCCGCGTCTTTTCCATCGCCGGCTTGGCAACCCCGTCGTTCTGGCTTGCCGTTCTGTTGATCCTGCTGTTCTCTTCCTACCTTAAGGTGCTCCCGGCATCGGGTGCTCTGCCTCACTTCACCACGAATCCGGTTGGCTATCTGGGACGTATGATCATGCCCGCTATCGCCTTGGCATTTCCGCTGACGGGCCAGATGACTCGTATCGTGCGTACCGCCATGGTCGAGGAGCTCGACAAGGATTATGTCCGTATGGCTCGCGGCGCCGGCGTTCCCGAGAAGGTCGTCGTCGGCATCAACGTTCTTCGCAATGCGCTGATCACCCCGGTCACCACCCTCGGTCTTAAGATCGGTTACCTCATGGGCGGCGCCGTCGTCATCGAGGTTATCTTCAACCTCCCCGGCATGGGCACCGCGATTCTGCAGGGCGTTCAGGGCAACGAGGCGAACCTGGTTCAGGGCGTCGTCATCGTCGTTGCTCTTGCCTTCATCATCATCAACATCGTGGTTGACATGCTCTACCTGCTCATCAACCCGCGCATCAGGACGGTGTAGATTATGGTAAAGATTCGAGAGAAGCAAACCGAGCAGCTCGAGAAGGCTGCCTCCAAGGGGCTCAAGCTCGGTGGCTGGAAGAAGATGACACTGTCTTCTAAGATTGCAGCCGTCGTGCTGGTTCTGGTCGCCCTGACTGCGATTCTGGCGCCCCTTCTTGCCCCCTATAGCCCGGTCGAGATCTTTACGGCTCGCCAGGCTCCCGGCAACGGATTTATTTTCGGTACCGACGATAAGGGTCGCGACATTCTGTCGCGTATGCTCTACGGTGGTCGTTACTCGCTGATTATCGGCTTTGGCGCCACTGCCATGGCTCTGGTCTGCGGCTCGGTCGTAGGCGCCCTTGCAGCGGTTTCGCGCAAGGCCGTCTCCGAGACGATCATGCGTATCTTGGACATCATCATGTCCATCCCCGGCATCGCCCTCGCGGCCGTCTTCGTCTCCATCCTGGGCAACTCCGTGCCGTCGATCATCTTCGCCATCGGCTTTATGTACACTCCGCAGATTGCCCGTATCGTGCGCGCCAACATCGTGTCCGAGTACGGCGAGGACTATGTCCGTGCGGTCATCGTTTCCGGCGCCAAGGCTCCGTGGATTTTGATCAAGCATGTTCTGCGTAACTGCATCGCCCCGATCATGGTCTTCACCGTTACCCTGGTCGCCGACGCCATCATCTTCGAGGCCTCGCTGACCTTCATCGGCGCTGGTATTCAGGAGCCCACCGCTACCTGGGGCAACATCCTCGCCGACGCCCGCGGCGGCGTGCTTGCCGGCCGTTGGTGGCAGGCGCTGTTCCCGGGTCTGGCCATCATGATCACCTGCCTGGCGCTTAACATCCTCTCCGAGGGCATTACCGACGCCATGGCCGCTGCTCCCTCCGCCGCCCTGGATCCGACCGATTCCTCCAAGCGTCGCGAGGCCGACCTGCTGGTCTCCGACCCCGTTCGCGCCTACAAGGAGCAGGCCCAGTCCCTCTCCGCTCGCCTTGGCGCTCTGCGCGATGTCGAGCTCAAGCGTGACGATCGCCATGTGCCCGACGAGTCCGTTGAGCCGATCCTTTCGGTACGCGATTTCTGCATCCAGTTTGAGCACCACGGTGACATCAACGTCGTCGACCACGTCAACTTTGACGTCCGTCCCGGCCAGACCATGGGCCTGGTAGGCGAGTCCGGCTGCGGTAAGTCCATCACCACGCTGGCCATCATGGGTCTGACCGATGATGACGAGCACCTTTCCGGTGAGGTTCTCTGGGAGGGCCGTGACCTGCTCAAGATGAGCAAGAAGGAGTGGTTCGGCCTGCGCGGTACCGATATCGCTATGGTCTATCAGGACGCCCTGTCCTCACTCAACCCCTCCATGCTCATCTCTGCCCAGATGAAGCAGCTCACCAAGCGCGGCGGAACCCGCAGCGCCGAGGAGCTCCTGGAGCTCGTCGGCCTCGATCCCAAGCGTACGCTCGAGAGCTATCCGCACGAGCTTTCCGGCGGCCAGCGTCAGCGTGTCCTGATCGCTATGGCCCTTACCCGCGACCCCAAGCTGGTCATCTGCGACGAGCCCACGACCGCTCTGGACGTTACCGTCCAGAAGCAGGTCATCAAGCTGCTCAACGATCTTCAGGCCAAGCTCGGCTTTGCCATGATCTTCGTTTCGCACGACCTGGCGCTGGTCGCCGAGGTCGCCCACAACATCACGGTTATGTACGCTGGTCAGGTTATCGAGCAGGCGCCCACCAAGGAGCTGCTCACCAACCCGATTCACGAGTACACCCGCGGTCTTCTGGGCTCCGTTCTGTCCATCGAGAGCGGTTCGGGCCGCCTGCACCAGGTGCCCGGCGCCGTTCCGAGTCCGCGCGATTTCCCCAAGGGCGATCGCTTCGCGCCCCGCTCGAGCCATCCGCGTATTGGCCTGGACACCCGTCCGGTCTTCAAGCGCGTGCCCGGCACCGAGCACTTCTATTCCGAGCTCCCCGACGAGGTGCTCAAGGCAAATGGTTTGACCCCTCACGCGGAGGTGATGTAGATGAGCGAGACCGCAGTCAACGGCGTCGAGCCGATCATCTTCCTTGATGACGTCCACGTCACCTTTAGGACCCGTACCGGCTCGATTCTGCACCCCAACCTGGTTCACGCCGTCCAGGGTGTAACGATTAAGCTCATGCCCGGTCAGACGATCGGCATCGTCGGCGAGTCCGGTTGCGGTAAGTCCACCACCGCTAACGTCATGTGCGGCCTGCAGGCCCCCACGAGCGGCAAGGTCTACTTTAAGGGCAAGGACGTTACCAAACGTACCGCCGAGGACCGTCGCCATATGGGTCGCGTCATCTCGGTCGTGTTCCAGAACCCGGCCACGGCGCTCAACCCCCGCATGGTCGTTCGCGAGCAGCTGCTCGACCCCATGCGCGTCCACAACTTGGGTACCGAGGCCGAGCAGGAGAAGCGCGTCAAGGAACTCTTGGAGCTCACCGGTCTGCCCAGCTCTGCCGCCGAGGTTCTTCCCGGCCAGCTTTCGGGCGGTCAGCGCCAGCGCGTGGCAATTGCCCGTGCCCTGTCGCTGAACCCCGACGCCATCATCGCCGACGAGCCCACCTCGGCTCTGGACGTTTCGGTCCGCGCACAGATTCTGAACCTGCTGACCGACCTTAAGAAGGAGCTCGGCCTGGCCATGGTGTTCATCAGCCATGACATCCAGACGGTCCGCTATATCTCTGACGACATCATCGTTATGAATGGCGGCAAGATCGTCGAGCAGGGCGAGGCCAAGCAGGTCTTCCAGCACCCCCAGGACCCCTACACCAAGATGCTGCTCGGCGCTGCGCCGTCGCTGCTGCATCCCAAGCTCGGCGAGTAGCCTCGCTTTCCCTCCCGTGCGCCCGGTTCCCTTGCCGGGCGCACCTCCGTTGCGAATTCGAAAGGTTGGGTTCACGAGCCATGCCAAGTGCTCAGGAGCTACAACATCAATTTGGTGAATATCGAGGCGCCATGCCCCGTCCATCAGATTTCGATCTCTTTTGGAAGGATCGCATGGCCGAGGCCGACGCCGTCGGGCTTGACTATGCGATCGAGACGGCATCGGTCACCGATGCCGCGACCTGCCAGCTTTTCGACCTCTGGTATACCGGCATGTGTGGCGCGCGCCTGCATGCCAAGTACCTTAAACCCGTCTCGGACGAGCCCGTGCCATTGGTACTTCAGTTCCATGGGTATCCGGGTGCAAGCCGCAGCTGGTTTGAGCAGGCGTCGTTTGCGGGCATGGGCATGGCACTCATCGCCCTCGACTGCCCCGGCCAAGGAGGTCCCTCCGAGGACATTGGTGGATTTGAGGGCACAACGGTTGCCGGTCATATCGTCGCCGGTATCGACGGCGACCCGGCCAACCTCTACTATGTCCGCTTGCACCAAGATATTCGCATCCTGTGCCGCATCGTTCGCGAGCTCGAGGGCATCGATCTTGCGCGTGTGTTTGTGAACGGCGCGTCGCAGGGCGGCGGTTTGGGCATTGCGACCTGTGCGCTTAACAGCGAGCTTATTAATCGTGCCGCCATCCTCTATCCCTTCCTGTCAGATTTCCGCCTAGTCTGGGATTTGGATGCCGACGACATTGCCTACGAGGGCCTGCGCTATTGGTCTCGCTGGTTTGACGAGGACTCGACTCGTATTGACGAAGCCTATGCCAAGCTGGCGTACTTCGATTCCAAGAACTTTGCCCCTATGGTCAAATGCCCCGTGCTGTTTGGCACCGGCACAGCCGATATCGTCTGTCCGCCAGCGACGCAGTTTGCGGTCTATAACAACCTGTCCTGTGACAAGCGTCATGAGTTCTTTGAAGGCTTTGGCCACGAGGAGATTCAGGATTTTGACGATCTGATCATTCCGTTTTTCTGCAAGGGAGGGGAGGCTCATGTCTAAGTGCGAGAGCAATGTTGACGAGCTGATAGTCCCCGGGCTCGTGGGAATTCCTGGAACGGTTTCGTCAAGGCTCGCAGAATATCGGGACTGGCACGGTGATGTCCAAGCAGATATTTCTGATTTAGAGACATGCGCTTCGAATCTTGAGATTCAAGGCCTGGCCATTACGGCGATTGACTTTGTTAACCCCTGCGCCCGTTACTCGGAGGTTTCCTTTGAGCTCGGTGACCATGCGGTCCACGCTCGTTTGATTGAGCCTGTTGGTCGTGCCCGAGTATCTGAGCGCGTGCCGCTGTGCCTGATGTTCCACGACATCGATCGGCCTGTGCGCGGCTGGCATCACATGACGAGATTTGCCGCCATGGGATATGCCGTGCTTGCACTGGACGACGGTGTTGCTGGTACGGACGACCTGCAGCGGGGGATTGCTTCGCCCGCTTTTGTCGAGCGCGTCCGTTGGGGCTGCGCGTTGGCGAAGGTCGCGCGCAATCTTGACGGCGTGGACTCCGATCGCATTTTTGCGTGGGGCGAGGGCCTTGGCGGCGGCGTCGCGCTGGCGGTTTCTGCTCTGGACGAGCGGGGCCTTACCTGCACGGCGGTTGCCAATCCAATTCCCGGTGGCCTCGAGGCGCTGTCGTCTCGGGTGCGCGGATCGGTGCTCATGGGCACATCGCTCATGGATGCCGTAAGCGACCCCAAGGGCCAGTTTGCCGTATTCAACGGTTTTGAGTGTGACCGGAGGCATATCATCTATGCCAAATACGCTCACGAGCGCATCAATGCGTTCGAAAACGAAGTCGTCGACTTCTTTAACCAAACGTTCTACCCGTGTTCTTTGGCCTAGACGGCCTGGACACTGCCAACAAGAGTGGGCGGCATAGGGCTGCCCGCCAGACAACTAAGGAGATTCTTGTGGCAACTCAGAAATTCACCGGCGTTATCCCTCCCGTCGTTGTTCCCGATACCGAAGACCACCAGCTCGATGTTGCCTCCTTTGAGCGCAGCATCAACCGCATGATCGACGCCGGCGTCGATGGCCTGTTCTTCCTGGGCTCCTCGGGCGAGGTCGTCTTCTCCACCGACGAGCGTCGTCGTCAGATCATCGCCGAGGCCGTGCGCATCGTCGACCACCGCGTTCCCGTTCTGGTCGGCATCATCGATACCGAGACCGAGCGCATGATCGAGCATGGTAAGGTCGCTCAGGAGCTGGGCGCCGATGCGCTTGTCGCCACCTGCCCGTTCTATGCCCTGCAGGGCATGACCGAGGTCGAGGAGCACTTCCGCATCCTGCACGAGGAACTCGACCTGCCCATCTTCGCCTACGACATCCCCGTGTGCGTCCACACCAAGCTCCCCTGGAAGCTCCTTGCTAAGCTCGGCGCCGAGGGCGTCCTGGCCGGCGTCAAGGATTCCTCGGGCGATGACATCTCGTTCCGCTACCTCGTTCAGGAGAACGAGAAGAACGGCCATCCGATGAGCATCCTCACCGGTCACGAGGTCGTTGTCGACGGCGCTTACCTCGGTGGCGCCGACGGTTCTGTCCCGGGTCTCGCTAACGTTGAGCCCGAGGGCTACGTGCGCCAGTGGAAGGCCGCTCAGGCCGGCGACTGGGCTACCGTCAAGGCCGAGCAGGATCGCCTCAACGAGATTTCCCACATCTGGGATGTCACCTCGGGCGTTCAGGGCTATGCCGGCGGCGTTGGTGCCTTCAAGACCGCTATGAATCTCATGGGCATCTTCGACAGCCCGACCATGCCGCGCCCGGTGAAGGCCATGACCGGCGAGAACGTCGAGGCGATTAAGAAGGTCCTCCAGGACAACGGTCTCCTGTAAAGCTTCCCCAGGCACCCGATCTTGGGGCTCAAGTGGTCGGGCGTGACCCATTAGGTCAACGCCCGACCACTTTCACCCCAACCTCGGGCACCTGGGAAACCTTTATCATGCTGCGGCGATAACACCGCCTTCATTTCCTGTAGTTGTTTTTATCTCCTAAGGAGAACGACATGGAGAACAAGTACGTCTGCTCTGTCGACATCGGCGGAACTAAGATCGCGACCGCCATTATGGAGTACCCGGCTGACGGCAGCGTGCCCCATCCCGTATTTGAGGCCGAGGTTCCTACTGAGGCCCAGGAGGGCGGCGAGGCCGTCTTCCAGCGTATCGAGGCGTCCATCAAGGCCGCTCTTGAGGCGAATCCCGATGTCGAGGTCCTCGGTGTCGGTATCGGTGCCGCAGGCGTCGTCGATCCCAAGACGGGCGCCATCGCGTATGCCAACGAGATCATGCCCGGCTGGTCCGGCGTTCAGTTGGGGCCGCGCCTGCGCGAGGACCTTGGTCTTCCCGTTGCCGTGGTGGGCGACGTGCAGGCTCATGCTCTGGGCGAGGCCCACTGGGGCGTCGGCAAGGGCAAGTTCTCCGTCTTGTGTCTGGGCATCGGTACGGGCATCGGCGGCGCATATGTCGAGAACGGCCGCGTGATGCAGGGCTTCCATGGTGCTGCCGGCCATATGGGCCACATCGAGTGTTCGGCTGCCGCCGGCATTCCCTGCGCCTGCGGGCGTTCTGGCCATCTTGAGTCGGTAGCCTCGGGCACCTCGATTGGCCGTATGTACGACGAGCGCTTCGGTCGCGTCGACCCCAGCCGTCCTTCGGTCGGTCGCGACGTGAACGACCTGTGCCGTGCTGGCGACGCAAAGGCGACCGAGGTCATCCATGACGCCGGCTTTGCGCTGGGTGCCAGCTTGGGCTCGCTCGCTAACATCCTGGACCCTGAGGTCATCGTGCTTTCGGGTGGCGTGATTCACCAAGGTCCCGATTGGCGTTCGCAGACGTGGAAGGATTCGGTGCACGAGGGCTATGCCAGCCAGGCGCTCGATCCGCTTCAGGACACGCCGATCCTCATCGGTTCTCTGGAGGGCGATGCTCCGCTCATCGGTGCCGCCGAACACCTTCTTGCATCGTTGAAGTAAACATAACTACCAAGTGCGCCTTCTGAGGTGCCGCAGATTGACGTGAAAGAGGAGCGAAGCGTACTTCGGTACGCGAGCGACGGTTTGAACGTCAAGGTGCGGTGTCTCAGAAGGCTGTTTTGAGAAAGGTTGAGTCGAACATGACCGTTGATCCTTTGATCCAGTCCCTGAAGGGCAAGCTCGTCGTGAGTGTTCAGGCGTATATGGGCGAGCCGCTTCGTACGCCCGAGACCATGGCTCAAATGTCTCGCGCCTGCGAGCTTGGCGGCGCCGCCGCTATTCGCTGCCAGGGTCTTGCCGACATCGCCGCCATTAAGGGCCGCTGTGAGGTCCCCGTCATCGGCTTGTGGAAGGATGGACACGAGGGCGTCTACATCACGCCGACGCTGCGTCATGCTCGCGCCTGCGTTGCTGCGGGTGCCGACATCGTGGCAATTGATGCCACTGATCGCCCGCGTCCTGATGGCAAGACCGTCGAGGACACCTTCCGTCCGCTGCACGAGGAGGGTGTGCTCCTGATGGCCGACTGCGCCACCATCGAGGACATTCGCCGTGCGGTTGATATGGGCTTTGACCTGGTATCCACTACGCTTTCTCATGGTGTCGCCGCCATCGACTGCACCATGGCCGATGGCCCCGATCTGCCGCTCCTGCGTCAGGCGACCGAGGAATTCCCCGGTCTTCCCATCATCTGCGAGGGCCGCGTGCACACGCCCGAGGAAGCCCGCGCCGCGATTGATGCGGGCGCCTGGGCCGTTGTCGTCGGCACCGCCATCACGCACCCCACGAGTATTACAAGTTGGTTCAAGGCTGCGCTTGAGGCGTAAGACAGGCCTCGTATCCGCTTGGGGCGGTATACTCAATAAAGGCAATTGATCGCGCGGGATCCGCTGGCCGGGTCCCGCGCTTGTTTTAGGAGGCACACATGCAAAAGGGAGATGCCATGGATGCGGCGGAGCGCTCGGAGCGCATCCCCGATATCGTCATCATCACCGGAATGTCCGGATCGGGCCGAACGCAGGCCATGCATGTGTTTGAGGACATGGGCTACTTTTGCATCGACAACTTGCCTCCGCGTCTGATCGCCCAGCTTGCCGAACTCGTCGGCATCAATACGGGCGTGGGCAGGCATCTTGCCGTCACCTGCGACCTGCGCAGCCAGGGTTTGTTCGATGAGCTGCTCGATGCCGTTGCCGCGCTCGAGGAGCGCGAGATGAGCTGTGACATCGTGTTTCTCGAGGCCTCTGACGAGGTGCTGATCCGTCGTTATAGCGAAAACCGCCGCCGCCACCCCATTGCCAAGCCGGGAGAGACTACGGCCGATGCGATTCAGCGCGAGCGCCTGCAGCTGCAGGGCGTGCGCGATCGAGCCGATATGATCATCGACACGAGCCGCCTGCGCACCTCTGCCCTGCGCAACAAATTGCGCATGGCGTTCTCCGAGCTGTCCGACCAGCAGCTCATGGACGTTCACGTGTTCTCGTTTGGCTTTAAGCACGGCATGCCCGTCGAGGCGGACATTATGATCGACGTCCGCTTCCTGCCCAATCCGTTCTACGATCCCGAGATGCGCACCATGACCGGTCTCGATAAGAAAGTCTCCGACTTTGTTCTGGACCATCCCAAGACCCAGGAGTTCTGGAAGGCCTGGACGCAGCTGCTCGATACGGTCATGCCCGGCTATATCGCGGAGGGCAAGCCACAGCTTTCTATTGCCATCGGCTGCACGGGCGGTCAACACCGCAGCGTTGCCATCGCCGAGGCCACGGCACGTTATTTAGAAGGTGCCCAGTATCACGTGAGTATTTCCCATCGCGACCTGTCGCGCGCCAACACGAAAGCATAGGTCTGCATGTCGTTTACCGCCGAGGTGCGTGACGAGCTCGCGCGCTGCGAACCCGAATGTGAATACTGCGATTTGTCGACGCTTGCCGCCCTGACGCGTGTGAGCGGTACACTTTCGCTGGCCGGCTCCGGGCGGTATCGTTTGACGGTCGCGACCGAGACGGGTGCCGTCGCGCGCACGATGATCACACTGACGCATCGCATCCTTAAGCTCAAAACGGAATTCACCGTTCGTAAATCGGTCTTGCATAAGGTCCGTAACTATCTCATTACCCTGCCCGATCAGCCCGACCTGGACAAGGCTCTGGTGCTGCTGGGCATTCTCGACCGCAGGGGAGGGCTCGTCGCTGGTGTTCCCCGGCACATCGTTGCCCGTCCCTGCTGCAGGCTTGCCTACATCCGCGGCGCGCTCATCGCCGGCGGTTTCGTGGCCGATCCACGCGGCGATTTTCATTTGGAGATTGCGGTGCAGGGCGAGCAGTATGCCCGGGGGCTTTGCGATCTATTGGAGCAGATTGGGGTCCATGCGCGCGTTAACGCGCGGCGCGGATCCTTTGCCGTCTACATTAAGAGCGCCGAGGAGATCGAGCAGCTTCTAAAGCTGGTCGGCGCCAAGCGCAGCGTTGCCGAGATCGAGGAAGCGCGCGCGGTCAAATTGGTTAAGAACGACGTAAACCGTCGCGTGAATGCCGAGCTGGCCAATCAGACCAGAAGTGCGGGTGCCGCCCAGCATCAGCTTGCGTTGATCGATGAGCTCGAACAGCGGGGTTTGCGCGACACGCTTCCGGACGCCTTGGCGGTCTTTTGCGACCTGCGCGAGCGCTATCCTGATCTGTCACTGCGCGATCTGGGGGAGATGGCTGACCCTCCCTTGTCGAAGTCGGCCCTCTACCATCGAGTTTTGAGGCTTGAAAAGCTCATTGAAGCAAACAGGTAGTTGAGCGAAACTGCTTATATAGGGATTGAACTGCTGTTTTACTCTTTAAAACGTTTTAACGTAAATTTGATTTTCAATTTCGAGCATTCTCGTGAAATTCAAGTCAAAAAAAAGGTATATTAGGCGAGTGGTTAGTTTGTGGGCCTCAACGGCGGGCGCTGTAGCTCGCGGGGGCCTTACGAAAGGAGACACAATGGCAGTAAAGGTTGCTATTAACGGCTTCGGTCGCATCGGTCGTCTGGCTTTCCGTCAGATGTTCGGTCATGAGGGCTCCGAGATCGTCGCTATCAACGACCTCACCTCTCCCGATATGCTCGCTTACCTGCTGAAGTACGACTCCACGCAGGGCAACTACGCTCGCGATCACGAGGTCGTTGCTGGCGAGGATTCCATCACCGTTGACGGCAAGGAGATCAAGATCTACAAGGAGGCCGACGCCAACAACCTGCCTTGGGGCGACCTCGACGTCGACGTCGTTCTCGAGTGCACCGGCTTCTACACCAGCAAGGCTAAGGCTCAGGCCCACATCAACGCTGGCGCCAAGAAGGTCGTCATCTCCGCTCCGGCCGGCAGCGATCTGCCCACCATCGTGTACAACGTCAACCATGAGACGCTGACCGCTGAGGACAACATCATCTCCGCTGCTTCCTGCACCACCAACTGCCTCGCCCCGATGGCCAAGGGTCTGAACGACTTCGCTCCCATCGTGTCCGGCATCATGACCACCATTCACGCCTGGACTGGCGACCAGATGCCGCTCGACGGCCCGCAGCGCAAGGGCAACAAGCGTCGTAGCCGCGCCTGCGCCGTCAACATCGTCCCCAACACCACCGGTGCTGCCAAGGCTATCGGCCTGGTTCTCCCCGAGCTCAACGGTAAGCTCATCGGTGCCGCCCAGCGCGTCCCGACGCCGACCGGCTCCATCACCAACCTCTACGCTGTCGTTGACAAGAAGGTCACCGTCGACGAGGTCAACGCTGCTATGAAGGCCTACGCTGCCACCATCTCCGAGACCTTCGGTTACAACGAGGACGACATCGTCTCCACCGACATCATCGGCGAGACCCACGGCTCCATCTTCGACGCCACTCAGACCATGTGCTCTGACCTCGGCAACGGCCAGACCCTCGTTCAGGTCACCTCTTGGTACGACAACGAGAACTCCTACACCTCTCAGATGGTCCGCACCATCAAGTACTTCGAGAAGTTCGTTGCTTAATTTAGCTTTTAGCGAATAGCTCGTTGAGCGTCTAAAGAAGGGCGCGGCCTTATAGGGCTTACACCCTAGGGTCGCGCCCTTTTTATAAGAAATCGTCTGCCGTAATGGGAGGCAGACACGTACGAAAGGTAGAAGCAAACATGGCCTTTACCAAGAAGACCGTCCGCGACATCGATGTCGACGGCAAGCGCGTTCTCGTCCGCGTTGACTTTAACGTGCCTATCAAGGATGGCGTCGTTGGCGACACCACCCGTATCAAGGCTGCCCTGCCCACCATCAACTACCTCGTTGAGCACAACGCTCGCGTCATCCTCATGAGCCACCTCGGCCGTCCCGAGGGCACCGGCTTCCAGCCCGAGCTGTCCCTCGAGCCCGTCGCCAAGAAGCTCGCTGAGCTCTCTGGTCTCGACGTTGCCTTTGTCGCCGACACCTACGGCGAGAAGGCTGCCGAGGCTGTCGCCGCCGTCGAGCCGGGCAAGGTTCTCGTTCTCGAGAACGTCCGTTTTGACAAGCGTGAGAAGAAGAACGATCCCGAGATCGCCAAGAAGCTCGCTTCCTATGGTGACGTCTTCGTTCTCGATGCCTTCGGTACCGCTCATCGCGCCCAGGGTTCCGTCGTGGGCCCCGCCGCTTATCTGCCCGCAGTCGCCGGTTTCCTTCTCGAGAAGGAGGTCGACACGCTGACCGGCATCTTCGCCGAGCCCGAGCGTCCCTTCGTCGCCATCGTCGGTGGTTCCAAGGTTTCCTCCAAGATCGGCGTTCTCGATCACCTCATCGACTCCGCTGACACCCTGATCATCGGTGGCGGCATGGCCTACACCTTCTTCCTGGCTCAGGGCCTGTCCGTCGGTCAGTCCCTCAAGGAAGAGGACTGGGTCGAGCGCGCCGGCGAGATGCTTAAGAAGGCCGAGGAGAAGGGCGTCAAGATCCTGCTCCCCATCGACAACCGCGTTGCCGATCACTTTGGCGAGGACGCTGTCCCCGAGGTTGTCGCTTCCGACGCTATCCCCGACGATCGTGAGGGCATGGACATCGGTCCTAAGACCGAGGAACTCTACGCCGAGGCTGTCAAGGGCGCCAAGACCGTGTTCTGGAATGGCCCCATGGGCGTCTTCGAGTTCGACAACTTCGCTCACGGCACCCAGGCTATCGCCGAGGCTGTCGCCGAGGCCGATTGCACCTCGATTATCGGCGGTGGCGACTCCGTCGCAGCTGTCAACAAGTTCAACCTGGCCGACAAGATGAGCTGGATCTCCACCGGTGGTGGCGCTTCCATGGAGCTCGTCGAGGGTAAGGCCCTGCCCGGAGTGGAGGCGCTTCTCGATGCCTAATCGCACCCTTCTTATCGCTGGTAACTGGAAGATGAACAACGACGTCGCCGAGGCCGCCAAGCTCGCCGACGAGCTGGCTCAGGCTCTGCCCGAGGTTCCGGCTGGCGTCGAGGTGCTCGTCTGCCCTCCGACCATCGACATCACCATGGTTCATGACCGCATTCAGGCTGCCCCCATCGCCCTCGGTGCACAGAACGTGTACTGGGAGGCCAAGGGTGCCTTCACCGGTGAGTCCTCTTGCGACATGCTCAAGTCCGCTGGCTGCACCTACTGCATCATCGGTCACTCTGAGCGTCGCGACTACTTCCACGAGACCGACGAGGATCAGAACATGAAGGCCAAGGCCCTCGTTGCCGCAGGTCTTGTTCCCGTCTTCTGCTGCGGCGAGTCCCTTGAGGTCCGCGAGGCTGGCACCTATGTCGAGCACGTCGTGAACCAGGTCAAGGCTGGCCTTGCTGGTCTTGAGATCACCTGCCCCAAGCAGGTCGTCGTGGCCTACGAGCCCATCTGGGCCATCGGCACCGGCAAGACCGCTACCGCCGAGGACGCTCAGGAGGTCTGCGGCGCTATCCGTGAGACCCTCAAGGAGATGTTCGGCGAGGAGCTCGCTAACGGCATTCGCGTTCTCTATGGTGGCTCTGCCAAGCCCGGTAACATCGCCGAGCTCGTCGCCAAGCCCGACGTTGACGGCGCCCTCGTGGGCGGCGCTTCGCTCAAGGCTGCCGACTTCGCCTCTATGGTCGTCAAGGCAGGCGAGTAGGACATATGGCACAACGTCATCTTCCTGCACTCCTGATCATCATGGACGGCTGCGGTCTGGCTCCGTCCGATGGCGAGAACGCCGTCGCCGCTGCCAAGACGCCCTTCCTTGATAGCCTGTATGAGAAGTACCCCCACACCACGCTCGGCGCTTCGGGCGAGGACGTGGGTCTTCCCGATGGCCAGATGGGCAACTCCGAGGTGGGTCACCTCAACATCGGTGCCGGCCGCATCGTGTTCCAGGAGCTTTCGCGCATCAACAACGCCATCAAGGACGGCTCCATCGCCAAGAACGAGGTCTTCGTCAAGGCTATGGACGACGTCAAGGCTGACGGCAAGACTCTTCACCTCATGGGCCTTATGAGCCCTGGCGGTGTTCATTCTCACATGAACCACGTCGAGGCTCTGGTCAAGATGGCTGCCGAGCACGGTGTCAAGACCGTTCGCGTCCACGCCTTCATGGATGGCCGCGACGTTGACCCGCAGTCCGGCGCTGGCTACATGAGTGAGTTCTGCGCCTTCCTGGCTAAGATCTCCGAGGAGACCGGTTGCGACGCTCGCGTTGCCACCGTCTCGGGCCGTTATTGGGCCATGGACCGCGACAACCGTTGGGAGCGCATCCAGCGTGCCTACAACGTCATGGTCAACGCGTCCGATGCCGATGTCGACCCTGTTGCCGGTATCAAGGCCTACTACGAGAAGGATCCGCGCGGCGACGAGTTCGTCGAGCCCTTCGCTGCCCACAACGAGGGCATCCACGAGGGAGACGCGGCCATCTTCTTCAACTTCCGTCCCGACCGCGCTCGTCAGATGACCCGCGTATTCACGGACAAGGAGTTCGACGGCTTTGAGCGCGAGCAGATCAAGCTTTCGCACTTTGTGACGATGACCGAGTACGATCCGACGTTTGACGTCGAGGTCGCCTTCCCCAAGACGTTCCCCGAGAACGTCCTGGCCGACGTTATCGCCGCCAACGGCCTGAAGCAGCTGCACACCGCCGAGACCGAGAAGTACGCCCACGTGACGTTCTTCCTCAACGGCGGCATCGAGGAGCCCAAGGAGGGCGAGGAGCGCGTGCTCGTCGCTTCCCCCAAGGTCGCTACCTACGATCTGCAGCCCGAGATGAGCGCTCCCGAGGTTACCGAGAAGCTTGTCGCCGCCATCAACGAGGATCGCGCTGATTTCTACATCGTGAACTTCGCGAACTGCGACATGGTTGGTCACACCGGTGTCTTCGACGCCGCCGTTAAGGCCGTCGAAGCCGTTGACGATGCCCTGTCTAAGGTTGTCCCGGCGATTCTCGCCAAGGGCGGCTTTGCGCTGATCACCGCCGACCACGGCAACGCCGATCACATGTTTGACGTTGCTTCCGACGGTTCCAAGCATCCGTTTACGGCTCACACCACCAACCGCGTTCCGTTCATCATCGTTGATGAGAAGGCCAAGCTCACCGGTATCGAGGACGGCCGTCTTTCCGATATCGCTCCGACCATGCTCACCATGGCTGGTATTGAGCCTTCCGCCGAGATGACGGGCCGCGTGCTCGCCACCGAGGCCTAATAGAAAACAAATACCGTTTTCTAGTAAGGGGGTTGTCCACAACCGGACAACCCCCTTTTTGGTATTTCTGCCATTTCCACCCCGTCCTTGAGTGGCAGGTAGGGGAGAGCGGGGGATTGTGGTACAGTACTGTAGTTAAACTGTTCTATTAAGGAGCTTATCTATGGGTCCGTTCCAGATTCTTCTGTTTGTCGTTTGGGCTGTCTCTGCCGTGGCGCTGACGATTCTCGTCCTGATGCATTCCGGTAAGGGCACCGGCGTTTCGGATATGATCGCTAGCTCGCTGTATAACTCCAGCTCTGCCACGGGCGTCATGGAGCAGAACCTCGACCGCCTGACCGTCATCATGGCTGTCGTGTTTGCCGTGTGCGTCGTGCTGTGCATGTTCTTCTTCCCGCAGGGCATCGTCGGCTACTAAGCACGAGCCGCATAAATATTCAAAAAGGGTCCCGTAAGTGCGGGACCCTTTTTGTTTACATATTTGTAACAGAGTCAAAATATCCCCACATACTTCGCCCAACTAAAGAAATTCTCGACCGTTAACCGGAATTAGCCCCAAATTGTGTATAAAATGCGCTACTGTATTGCAAAACGTTGGTCCGTTGTGCATAACCAGCCATAGCAGCGGGCGGCGTTTTGATGGTTCGGATCGGATTGTTTCGACATGTGTCCGACTGAACATTTCTTTGTCCTATCTCATAAGGAGGATGGCATGGCTGATTCTATGTTCCACCAGCCCGTTATGGGTCGTCGCGCCTTTGTTGGCGGCACCCTTGCTGCGAGCTCCATGGCTTTTCTTGCCGCATGTGGCAAGAAGGGTGGCGACGCTTCCGGTTCTGAGTCCGGTTCGACGCTGAACTTCTACATCAACAACCCGGTCTGCATCGACCCCTACAATGTCCAGGAGGACCAGGGCACTCAGGTCGAGTACCAGCTCTTTGACGCTCTGACCTCTTACGACGCCGAGAAGGGCGAGATCGTTCCGCTGGCTTGCGAGTCCTTTGAGTCCAACGACGACGCCACCGAGTTTACCTTCAAGATCAAGAAGGCCAAGTTCCACAACGGTGACGACGTTACCTCCAAGTCCTTCAAGCTCGGTTGGGAGCGTCTGGTCAACACCAAGTCGGCTGTCGCTACCGAGTACGGTCCTTCCGAGGTCTCCTATCACCTTTCCATGGTCGAGGGTTATGACGACCTGCTTGCCGGTAACGCTACCGAGCTCAGCGGTGTTACGTGCCCCGACGATGAGACCCTCGTCGTCAAGCTGTCTTCCGCTTACGCTGACTTCCCCTTCGTCGCCTCTCATCCGGCTCTGGCCCCGGTTCCCGAGTGCGCCGAGTCCGATGTCAAGAGCTTCTATCTTGCCCCGGTCGGTAACGGCCCGTTCATGATGGACGGCAAGTGGGAGGATGGCCAGGAGATCAACGTCAAGAAGTTCGACGATTACTATGGCGACAAGGCCAAGATCGATGGCATCCACTTCCAGGTCATCAAGGACATGGAGACCGCTTACAAGGAGTTCCAGGCCGGTAACCTCGATGTCTGCGACGTTCCCGTCGCTCAGATCGATGCCGCCAAGAAGGATCGCGGCGTGTCCAAGGACGGCTACACCATGGGTGACGGCGAGCGCATGCTGCTCGGCGCCGAGCCTTCCACGTACTATCTGACCTGCAACACCACGGCCGAGCCGTTCAACAACGCCGACCTGCGTAGGGGCATCTCCCTGGCCATCAACCGTGAGGCCATCTGCAAGACCATCTTCAAGGGTACCCGTACCCCTGCCGACGGCATTGTTCCTCCGGGCATCGATGGCTACAAGGAGGGCGCATGGGAGTTCTGCGACTACGATGTCGACAAGGCTAACGAGTACCTCGACAAGGTTGCTCCCGCTGGCGCTAACGGGGATCGTGGCATTAGCGTGACCCTGTCCTACAACCAGGACGGCGGTCACAAGGAGATCATGGAGTCCATCATCGGCGACCTCGCCAAGGTTGGCGTTACCGCTGTCTCCGATACCCCTGAGTGGTCTGCCCTGCTCGAGCAGTATCAGAACTTTAACTATCAGTTCGGTCGTCTGGGTTGGATTGCCGACTACCCGATCATGGACAACTTCCTGTATCCGCTGTTCCACTCCGACTCCCTCGGTGGCGACAACCGCTCCGGTTACAACAACCCCGAGTTCGACGCCAAGGTCGACGAGGCTCGTACTATTGTTGACGACGAGGAGCGCGTCGCTAAGATGCAGGAGGCCGACGCAATGGTCGCTGCCGACTGCCCGGTCATCCCGATTATGTTCTACACGCACACCATCGCCGGCTCCGATCGCATCAAGCACCTCTATGTCGATCCGCAGAAGCACGCCGATCTGGGTACCGCTGAGCTCGCCTAAGAGTTTGCAGCTTCCGTGAGGGTCAAGTATTTACGTAGACCTCATGGGAAACATACAGTTCTCCCTAACCTGGGGTAAACTGGCTGATGGTAATTTTGGGATGCCGGTCTGGCGATCGGCATCCCATTTAGGTTAATCCCTAGATAGGGGAGTGGTATGGGTAAGTACATCGTTAAACGTGTGCTTCAGTTCATCCCGGTGTTTTTGGGCGTTACGCTGATTCTGTTCGCCCTTCAGAATATCGTGCCGGGAGATCCGATCAAGCTGATCGGTGGAGACAAGGCTCTGTCCCCCGAGGTGGAGCTTCAGCTTCGCGTCCGCTATCACCTGGTCCAGACGGACGAGGACGGCAACGCGATCCTTGACGAGAACGGCGACCCCGTTCAAACGTCGCTCGTGGACCGTTACTTGTATTACATGAACGGCCTGCTTCATGGCGATCTGGGCAATTCGTATCAGCGCAAGCTGCCGGTTACGGAAATCTTCGCCCAGAAGTATCCGTATACGGTCAAACTTGCCGCGTGCGCCATCGTGCTCGAGGCAATCATGGGTATCGGTGCGGGTATCATTTCGGCGGTAAAGCGTTATTCCTTCTGGGATATTTTGGTAACGCTCACCACGTCGATCCTCGTTGCGGTCCCGGCCTTCTGGCTCGGTATGTTGCTGCAGCTGTTCTTTGGCGTCATCCTCAAGGACGCCACGGGCGGTGCATTCTCCATGCCGATCTCGGGTGCCGGCGGTTCCAGCTCTCAGTATCAGGATTGGATGCACTATGTGCTTCCGACCATTACGCTGGCTTCGGTTTCGACCGCTTATGCCGCGCGCATTATGCGCTCGCAGCTGCTTGACGTCATGAACCAGGATTACATCCGTACGGCAAAGGCCAAGGGTCTCTCCAATCGCGCGATCATCATCAAGCATGCGCTTAAGAATGCACTCATCCCCGTCGTTACCTATATTGGTGTCGACTTTGGTGGCATGCTTTCGGGCGCCATCCTGACCGAGACGGTCTTTAACTGGCCCGGTATCGGCTATGAGGTCTATCGCGCCATTAGCATGCGTGACTGGCCCATCGTTATGGGCGGCGTTACGCTCATCGTTGTCGTCGTCATGGTGATCAACCTGCTCGTCGACATTAGCTATGCATTCCTCGACCCGCGCATCCGCCTTGGCGGTCCGTCGGATAAGGCCTAAGGGAGGTACGTCTCATGCAGGAAACTGATTCTCAGTCTCAGGAGCAGGCTACCGCCACCAAGGTCGCATCTGCTCCCGCCAAGTCCCGCACGCTGTGGGGCGACGCTTTTAAGCGTCTTCGTAAGAACAAGCTCGCCGTTATCGGTGTCTGCTGGATCATCATCGTCGTTGTGGTTGCCCTGACCGCAGATCTGTGGGCTAAGCCCTGGCTCGGTTCTCCGACGGCTTCCGACTCGACCACTATGGCCGAGACGTCGCTGCTGGCTCCGTGTGCAGAGCATCCGTTTGGCACCGACGCCCTTGGTCGTGACATTCTCGTCCGCGTTATCTACGGTGCGCGCGTTTCGCTGTCCGTCGGAATTATGGCCACCGCGATCTCCACGCTGATTGGTCTGGTCATGGGTGCTCTGGCCGGTTTCTACGGCGGCATCTGGGATACGATCATCATGCGCTGTGCGGACATCTTCCTGGCGTTCCCGTACGTGCTGTTCGTTGTCGCCATGATCGCCGTTATTGGCCGTGGTCTTCAGAACGTCTTTATCGCCATCGGTATTCTCGGCTGGCCTTCGATTGCGCGCGTCTTCCGCTCTGCGATCTTGACCGTCAAGGAAAACGACTATGTTGATGCTGCGCGCGCGATGGGTGCATCTGATGCTCGTATCGTTGTACGTCACATCTTCCCGAACTCCGTCGCCTCCATCGTGGTCTACGCGACCATGAACATTGGTGGCGCCATTCTGACCGAGTCCGCTCTGTCCTTCCTCGGCATGGGCGTTATTCCGCCTACGCCTTCGTGGGGCTCCATGATTCAGGACGGTCAGCAGTATCTTCTGACTGCTCCCTGGATGATGATCATGCCCGGTCTGGCAATTCTCTCGACGGTGCTCGCCTTCACCCTGTTGGGTGATGGTCTGCGCGACGCCCTCGACGTCAAGATGAAGGACGCATAAGGATGAAGAAGAACAAGAACTATGTGGACCTGAAGGACCAGCCGGTTCCCGAGGGCCAGCATCTGCTCGAGGTCGATGACCTTAAGATGTATTTCCACACCGAGGATGGCGTCGTTCGCGCTGTCGACGGTGTCTCCTACACGCTCGATCGCGGCGAGACCCTGGGCGTCGTCGGTGAGTCCGGCTCCGGTAAGTCCGTGACCGCCATGACCATCATGGGCCTTATCTCGATGCCTCCGGGAAAGATTGAGGGCGGTGACGTTCGATATCGCGGTCGCTCCATCCTCGAAATGACCGAGGAAGAGATGCAGCACATTCGCGGTAACGACATCGCGATGATCTTCCAGGATCCTATGACCTCCTTGAACCCGGTTTATAAGATCGGCAAGCAGGTGGGCGAGGGCCTTCGTCTGCACCGTGGCTACTCCAAGCAGGAGGCGCTCAAGCGTGCCACCGAGCTTTTGGACCTCGTTGGTATTCCCGAGCCCGAGAAGCGCGTCAATGAGTATCCGCACCAGTTCTCTGGCGGTATGCGTCAGCGCGTCATGATTGCCATGGCTCTTGCCTGCGATCCCGATATTCTGATTGCCGACGAGCCCACGACGGCTCTGGACGTTACCATTCAGGCTCAGATTATCGAGCTCATGCAGGAAATGCAGGAGAAGAACGGCAACGCCATCATCATGATTACCCATGACCTGGGCGTCGTCGCCGACATGGCCGACAAGATCATGGTTATGTACGCCGGCCGTCCCGTCGAGTTCGGTACTGCTGAGGAAATCTTCTACGAGAGCCGCCACCCCTACACCTGGGGCCTTATCCGCTCCATCCCGGAGCAGGCCATCGAAGAGAAGAAGCCGCTTACGCCGATTCACGGCAACCCGCCTTCGCTCATGAACCTGCCCGAGGGCTGCGTGTTCTCGCCTCGTTGTCCCTATGCGACCGATAAGTGCCGCAAGCAGCGCCCCGAGCGCGTTGTCACCGAGTCTGGTCATTACTCTGCGTGCCACTACTCCGGTGACCCCGAGTTTCTCAAGAACGCTCCTGAGACGTCCCGTACGCGCAAGGATTCCAAGAAGGGAGGCGAGGCGTAATGGCAGATACCAACGAGCGTACTCCGTTGCTGAAAGTCGAGCACCTCTCTAAGGAGTTCCCCGCTGAGTCCGGCATGTTCGCCAAGCGTTTTTCCAAGCGTGTCGTCTCTGCAGTGAATGACATTTCGTTCGAGATTTATCCGGGCGAGACCTTTGGCCTGGTTGGCGAGTCTGGTTGCGGTAAGTCCACGACGGGTCGAACCATCATGCGCTTGACCAAGCCGACGGCAGGCAAAGTGTTCTTCCAGGGCAAAGACGTTGCCGAGATGAGCAAGCACGAGATCAAGGATATGCGTCGCGAGATGCAGTTCATCTTCCAGGATCCCTATGCTTCGCTCAACCCTCGTATGACCATCGGCGAGATTGTTTCTGAGCCCATGACCATTCATGGCGTTGGCACCAAGGAAGAGCGTATCGAGCGTGTCCGCGAGCTGCTGGACGTCGTCGGTCTGAACCCCGAGCACATCAACCGCTATCCGCACGAGTTCTCGGGCGGCCAGCGCCAGCGTGTCGGCATCGCCCGCGCGTTCGCTCTGAAGCCCAAGCTGATCATCTGCGACGAGCCTGTCTCTGCACTTGACGTTTCCATTCAGGCCCAGGTTTTGAACCTGCTAAAGGAGCTTCAGGATAAGTTCGGTACGGCTTATCTCTTCATTGCTCACGACCTCTCTGTCGTACAGCATATCTCCGACCGTGTTGCCGTTATGTATCTGGGTAAGATGGTTGAGGTTTCGGACTGGAAGACGCTCTACAGTGAGCCGCACCATCCGTACACGCAGTCGCTGCTGTCTGCCGTGCCGGTGCCCGATCCTGATATCCAGAAGACCCGCAAGCGCATCATCCTCGCCGGCGATCCGCCGTCACCGCTGGATCCGCCGACCGGCTGCCGTTTCCACACGCGCTGCCCGATCGCTCAGGGTATCTGCTCCGAGAAGCTTCCTGAGTTTAAGGAAGTTGCCCCGGGCCACTGCTGTGCCTGCCACTTCGCGGAGCCGTTCCCGATCAAGGAATCGCACATCGACCTGTAGTCGGTTGTTCTCGTCCGGGCCCGCGCTGGACTTAGTTTTCAGAACGTCCTCGACCATGGAAACCCCCTTATCCTGCTCCTTCGGAGCTGCGGATAAGGGGGTTTCCTGGTCTGCGGAATGTTCTGAAAACTAAGTCCAGCACGGGCCCTGCGGCAACGCGGCAGGGAGGGGTGCGATTCCTTGATCGCTCACTTAATCTAATAGGAAAGTTAGTGAGGCCGGAGCTTTAGCTCCGGCCTCTTTATATAAGGGCTCGGCAAGGCCGAGCCACTAAATTTATATCAGCCCTCAGAACATGTTTGAGAATTGTGCCTGAAGTACGTATTTGCAGGCCCCGAATCGGTGTTGCCTCCCGGCGCATTCCGCAGGGGGAGCGATATTTTGCAGCACGAAGTGCGCAGCAAAATATCGCTCATGCCCGAGGACGCGCCGGGAGGCAACACCGATTCGGGGCCGGACATACGGATCTACCTGCTCATTTACAAATTCGTAAACTTTTTTGAAAAAAGTGCTTGCACAGTTCTCGAATCATAGGTTATTATCTTCCTCGTTGAACGCGCGGGTCCAACAAAGTGAACCGCAAATCAACAACATAGCATGTCGGAGTGGCGGAATTGGCAGACGCGCTAGCTTGAGGTGCTAGTGACCGCTTTTTGGTCATGCGGGTTCAAGTCCCGCCTCCGACACCATCGCATTTGAGAAGCCTCTTCGGAGGCTTTTTTGTTACCGATAGACGGTGGGGTCCACGATGGAAACGCTTGAACGCAACGAGTGGGCAGACGTTGCCCAACTAGTCGAGATCACGAGCGATGCTGTCATCATCTGCGAGCTCGACGGAACCATTCTGCATGTGAATAATCGCTTACTTGGGTTGATGTGCGAGGAACGCGCCGATGTCATCGGTGGAGATGTTAAAGACGTCCTGTACTCGTCCGCTTTTGAACGTGCGACGGAACATCGTCTGCCATTTGAAACTGATGGCTTCGAGAACGAACTGATGCTCAAGCTGAGTGACGGCTCTTTTATCCCCGTCTTGGTTCGCGCGGGCTCCGTAACGCCTCCACGCATCTTTGGGCGCCGCGCACCACGTGTCCTAGTGGCGCTTCACAGTATCGAGGAACAGTATTCTCACGACCGTCAACTTAAGCGTGCGTTATCGGAGCTTAGAGTTGCGAACAAGCGTCTCTCTGGCACTCTCTCGGTCATTATGAGTACCGTGGGCTCCGATGAGCTGCCCAGCCTACTTGATACCGTTTTGAACCAGCTTGTAGGAACGCTCGATGCTTCGGGTGCCGCTATCTATTTTTCTGAGAGCGGCGGTTTTAAACTTCGCGGTGTTTCCAAGGAGCTGTACGACAGCTACCTGCCTGAGTTTTTGCCGTATGGCGCTGGCATTCCGACGTATGTTCTTCGTGAGTCGCGTGCCTGTCGCTTGTCGATTCAACAGGACCTTGAGGGTGATAAGGCCGCCTCCGGTATGTTCATGGACCTGGACAATCGTTCTAAGCACCTGTTGCGCATGCAGGATATGCCTCCGTACCGCAGCGAGATCTGTCTTCCCGTTTTTTACGGTACGCAGATTCTTGGCGTGCTGGAAGTTGGTTGGAAACGCCCCCAGGCACCGCTCGCCTATGACGTTAATGTGCTCGAGGTCATTTGCGATTACCTGTCTATCCAGCTGGTCGGCATGGCATCGAGCCTTCGCTCCCGTCGCACGGCCGAGCTTGGCCGCTCGCTCAATGTCTTGCGTGATGAGTTGTTTACCTTTCTAGACGATTCCGCCGCGGCTACCCAGGCGGTATCGTCCGAGATCTGCAATATGCTTAACTGCCATTTTTGCCCTGTTGAGTATGACGCCAGTCTGGATTCCTACGTCATAGATTTTGAAGGTGGCAGTCGCGTTGCTTTGCCGGACGATCCCGAGAAGCTTTTCTTTTCCACGACGGCGCCAGCGGCACGTCTGGGGGCTGGCCCTGATGGCTTTGAGGCATCTGTTTTGGGCGGTACGAGTGCCGAGGACCTTAAACACGTCCGTATAACTCGCGTTGATGAATCGATGCCTATGGGAGGCTGGCTTAGGGCGCATGGCCTGCCTTGTCAAGGTCTCTACGTCGACTCCGGCATCGAGGCGGGGCGCCCGCGCTCTGAGGGTGATGGCAAGCACAGTAACGACGCGATTGTTCCTGCTTCTGTTGCGAAGAGCCCGACGACGCGCGCGCTGCTGCTTCGTGATGGTAGCCAAGAGCCGATTGATGATCTTGAATATGACTACTTGGTGCACTTGGCGCATGACTTTGAACTGATCTACGAAGGCGAATCTCAAAAGCGCGAGGAGCGCCATATCGCTCAGACCCTTCAGATCGGCATGAGAAATTCCCTGGGGGATGTTCCGGGTATCGCAACCGATTCGGTGTACCTGTCAGCCACGAACTCGGCGTTGGTCGGCGGCGATTTCTATACGCTCATCCGTCTTCCCGACGACTGCGCCGTCATGATTCTGGGTGATGTGTCTGGCAAAGGCATTGAGGCCGCATCGATGTCCGCGCTCGTCAAGACGGCCCTGACGACATATGCGTGGGAGGGCGCTGGACCGGCCCGCATGGCACGCTCTCTTAACAGTATGCTCATGGGCTTTTCGAGGGTCGAGACGTTCGTGACGGCCTTTATCGCCAAGATTGACCTTAAAGCCGGACGCGCAACGTATTGTTCGGCGGGCCATCCTCCGACCATGGTCATTAGGCCAGAGTCGATGCCGCTGGGTGGCGGCGAGGCCCGTGGGGGAGAGGTCGAGCTGCTTGGATGCCAATCGGGCGTAATCGGTGCCTTTGAGAGCATGGTGTACGAGACAGGCGTGTTTACGTTCGCTCCTGGCGACATGCTCTTCATGTATACGGACGGAACGATTGAGGCCCGCGACCGCACCGGAGCGTTCTTTGGTGAGCAGCGCCTTCGTGACCTTCTGCTCTCTGTCTCGGGTGAGGGCGTATCGGGAATCTGCGGCAAGGTCTTGGGCGAGCTTGACCGATTTACCGAATCGGCGCTGGACGATGACATTGCATTGGTGTCCCTTGAGTTTTTACGGGGTCGTTCATAGACGACGCTGGGCGGGCTGAATCCGTACGGTTGGGGAAACGAATGCATCGAGTGGGCTTTTTTGGGGAACCATGGTCGTATGAATGAGTGGAATGACATAGCGGTTTTGACGCCACCAGGCGATATCGACATCGCCACGGTGCCTGCGCTGCGTCGGCGGTTGGATGCTTTGATTGGCCGCGGCGTGCGTCGTGTTGTCATCAACTGTCAGGCTGTTAGCTTTATCGATTCGACGGGCTTGGCATTCCTGCTTACGCGCGCTCGTGAGCTCATGAGGCGAGAAGGCCTGCTTTCGCTCGTCAATGCATCGGGTGAAGTTGTTCGCTTTTTGGAGATTGCTCGTCTTGTCGATATCCTTCATGTCGCGGGGCCGGCACGGGAGTCTATTCCCGCCATTCCGGTGGGGGAGCTGCCTCGCTGGAGTAAGAGCGTCGAGGTCCGTCAGGGTATCGAGAATCTTCCATACTACCGACATCGCATCGCCGAACTCCTTGAATCGCTTCCGTTGCGCCGTGACGAGCGCTACGATGTCGCATTGGCGTCGGGGGAGGCGCTGGGTAATGCCTATGACCATGCGGGCGGTATCGGGTGCGTCCTGACGGTTCAGGCCTATGGCGATCGCGTTGTGGTTGAGGTGCTTGATCGAGGTGCCGGCTATTCTATCGATGAAACGAGCGAGCCGGTCGCATCCGAGGAGCGCGGCCGTGGCATCAAGCTTATGCGTATGCTCGTCGATAACGTGGAGGTTGCTCGTCGTACGGACGGCGCCGGCACGCGCGTACAGATGGTGAAGCTGTTTAGCGGAGCGCTGGAATCGTGTGCCTAGCCAATCGCTTTAGCGCGTTTAGCTACTAAGAACATGCGGCAGACAAGTTTTTTGAAAAAAGTACTTGCGTCTTTTGGACAACTCGCGTAAATTAATAACCCGCAAGCGGACATGGCTCAGTTGGTAGAGCACAACCTTGCCAAGGTTGGGGTCGCGGGTTCGAGCCCCGTTGTCCGCTCCATTGCATTTCCGGACCGTTTAGGCGGTCCTTTTTCGGCGAAGTGGCCAAGTGGTAAGGCAGAGGCCTGCAAAGCCTTTACCCCCGGTTCGAATCCGGGCTTCGCCTCCAGGCAACATCCGGGCGCTCCGGCGCCCGTTTTGTTTTACATATGCGGACATGGCTCAGTTGGTAGAGCACAACCTTGCCAAGGTTGGGGTCGCGGGTTCGAGCCCCGTTGTCCGCTCCAACTATCTTATGCGGTTCTAACGAACCGCGTTTTTTGTTGACGCTGCGCGGGCCCCGGGCACCCCATCTTGCCCCTCAATCGTCGGTCGCGTACATAAAGTACGCTTCCCTCCTCTTTCGCGGCAACCTGGGGCACCCGGAGCCCGCTCGCTGTCGTGGCCGGGAAAGTGGGTCTTCCGTTCTTTTCATTAATCGGTCGATTCGTCCCAGGAGGCTTGAACCCGAGAGGGAGCGAGCGTTTTGGGTCGTGGCTGTGGCGTTGTTTGCCGCGAATGTCCGCTTTGGGCGTATCATCGTGGGCATCTCGCATAACCTCGTTGCAAGGGAGATACGCCCCATGGCTACAGAAAAGTCTTCTTCGCGCTCATGGATGTCCGACGCTGCGATCTATCAGATCTACCCGCGCTCGTTTAAGGATTCGACTGGTTCGGGTCTGGGCGATATCGCGGGCATTACCCAGCAGATGGACTATCTTGAGCGGCTGGGTATCGAGGCCATCTGGCTGAGCCCGTTTTACCCATCGCCTCTTGTCGATGGCGGCTATGATGTGGCGGACTACTGCGATGTCGACCCACGTCTCGGCTCGCTTGACGACTTCGATGACATGATCGCTGCGGCTCACGCGCGCGGCATCAAGGTCATCGTCGACATCGTGCCCAACCATTCATCCAACCAGCACCCCTGGTTCAAAGCCGCTCTTGCCGCCGGCCCCGGATCTCCCGAGCGCGCCCGTTATATCTTCCGCGATGGTTGCGGCGAGCATGGCGAGCTGCCTCCCACCAATTGGAATGCCAACTTTGGCGGCCCCGCATGGACGCGTGTTGCGGACGGTCAGTGGTATCTGCACATGTTTACGCCCGAGCAGCCGGACTTTGACTGGTCATGCCCTGAGGTTCACGCGCTCTTTTGCGACGTCCTGGCGTTTTGGAGCGATCGAGGCGTCGACGGCTTTCGCATTGATGTGGCGCAGGGTCTCGCCAAGGATCTCGACCGCGATGACCTCGACCGGTGGCATCTCGCCGAGGGCGATGACATGGTTGACGACGGCACCCATCCGCTGTGGGACCGCAATGAGGTCCACGAGATCTATCGCGAGTGGCGCCGCGTGTTCGACCACTATAATCCGCCGCGCAGCGCCGTTGCCGAGGCGTGGGTGTTGCCCGAGCGCCAGTATCTCTACGCGCGTCCCAGCGAGCTTGGCCAGACATTCAACTTTGAGTTTGCCAAGGCCACTTGGACCTATAATGACATGCACACTGCAATCGAGAAGGGCTTGAAGGCAGCCGTCGAATCCGATTCCGCCTCGACCTGGGTACTCTCCAACCACGACGTGCCGCGCGTGGCGACACGCTATGCCCTGCCGCAAATCAAGGCGACGCGCTACCACCAGATTGCGCTCGACTGGCTCTTACGCGACGGGTCGTCTTATGACGAGGACCGTGAACTCGGCGAGCGCCGCGCGCGGGCGGCCCTTTTGCTTGAACTGGCGCTTCCGGGCTCGGCATACGTGTATCAGGGTGAGGAGCTCGGCCTTTTTGAGGTGGCTGATATCCCGTGGGCTGCACTCGAAGACCCTACTGCGACCAATACGCACGGACCGAAGCGTGAGAAGGGGCGCGACGGCTGTCGTGTGCCCCTGCCGTGGGTGGCGGCGGACGATTCCGCGCATGGCGGATCGTTTGGGTTTTCGCCGGCAGACGCCGATGCGGCGCCCCATCTGCCGCAGCCTGCATGGTTTTCCGATTACGCTGCCGATAGGGAAGAGGCGGACCCGACATCGATGCTTTCGCTCTATCGTGACGCCCTCTGGCTGCGGCGCAAACTGCGCGGGTGTACCAACGATCTTTTGTGGCTCGATCTTGACGGGCGCACCGGTCTTGCGGATGGTGCCGAGGGCGCTGAGGGCGGCGTCATCGCCTATCGCCGTGACAACGGCTGGGCGTGTGTGACGAACTTTGGTGCAGCACCCGTGGAGCTGCCGGCGGGCAGGGTCCTGCTCACCTCATCACCGCTTGCAGACGGCAGACTCGCGCAGGACAGCTCTGCCTGGATCATGCTCGGTGAGATGTAGGTGCCTCTTGCGGAGAGTTTGCGTTTGCCTGTACCTTCCGCGGCGGCTGATGCCTTCGCGAGGCTCGCGAGGGCGTCGCAAAACTTTTCAAAAAAAGTTCTTGCATAGGATGCGGGCATCACGTAAGATTAATCCTCGTAAGCGGACATGGCTCAGTTGGTAGAGCACAACCTTGCCAAGGTTGGGGTCGCGGGTTCGAGCCCCGTTGTCCGCTCCATTTG
>NZ_JADNJQ010000008.1:48222-86260 GCF_015555045.1 Collinsella aerofaciens
AAGCGGACATGGCTCAGTTGGTAGAGCACAACCTTGCCAAGGTTGGGGTCGCGGGTTCGAGCCCCGTTGTCCGCTCCATTTGGGCGTTTAGCTCAGGGGGAGAGCGCTTCCCTGACACGGAAGAGGTCAGAAGTTCAAATCTTCTAACGCCCACCAAATGTTCGCAGTCCAGAGGCTATGTCTCTGGACTGTTTTGTTTTTGACGCCAATTGCGCCAGCAAATATGCCAGCATATTTCATGTCAGCGCTCCTTCGCGTTGCCCCACAAGAATCATTTGAGATGATTCTGGATTTCTCTTTATACCTATCAAGATCCGTGTTTCGATCAATGGGATGCGCAGGCATGGTAAGAGGCGACCGCAACATGTTGGTCAAGCATAATCTTTTGGAATCTTTTGGCGTGAGCGGCTTGGTTTTGGTAGGATTTGTCAGCGACTTGACCAAGGGGGTTTTATAACTGCCATGCAGGTAGCCGTGTTGGTAACGTTTTATCGGCCCTCCAGGAACCTCTCATTTTTAATGCGTCTGTAAATTGACCAATTGCTTTGACCTGCTGAAACACTATATGTTGTGTTTGGCCTAAAAAAAGAATACAGGATATAGATGCGTCTTTGTCGTATGATAGATGGCGGACAGAGAACGAAGACCTTGTTCGTCCCATTTGGACACGCCTTTGAGCCGCTTGATCGGCCGCGAGGATTGTCCGCATGAGGACCTATGGTTTATCGAGGACACAGATTGCGCGACGGCGCCGCAAGACGGGGGCAAGCCCTGCCGGGCATCGTTTGGCTCTGAAACGCAATGAGACTACGACGTGAAAGAGGCAAGAGGATGAAGATCATCAAGCGCAGCGGCACCGAGGTTGTCTTTGACATCGATAAGATTGTCAATGCGATTCGCGCCGCCAACTTGGAGGTCGAGGAGGGCTCTCGTCTTACCGACCGCCAGGTGGTTTATGCGGCGCAAAACGTCGCCGAGGCATGCGAGAACGCGGGCCACACCGTGTCGGTCGAGGAGATCCAGGATCTGGTCGAGGACGAGATTATGCGTCTCGACTGCTACGAGGTCGCTCGCCACTACATCATCTATCGCTATGTTCAGAGCCTGAAGCGCCAGAAGAACACGACTGACGACAAAATTCTGTCGCTCATCGAGTGCAACAACGAAGAGGTCAAGCAGGAGAACTCCAATAAGAACCCGACCGTCAACTCCGTTCAGCGTGATTACATGGCCGGCGAGATCTCCAAGGACCTGACTCAGCGTGTGCTGCTGCCCCAGGAGATTGTGGATGCTCACAATGAGGGTCTGATTCACTTCCACGATTCGGACTACTTTGCCCAGCACATGCATAACTGCGACCTGGTGAACCTGGAGGATATGCTCC
This sequence comes from Collinsella aerofaciens, assembly GCF_015555045.1. Classification (GTDB taxonomy): domain Bacteria; phylum Actinomycetota; class Coriobacteriia; order Coriobacteriales; family Coriobacteriaceae; genus Collinsella; species Collinsella aerofaciens_W. Next base: position 49,607 of record NZ_JADNJQ010000008.1, read on the forward strand.
AGAACGGCACTGTTATCTCGGGTACGCTGATCGAAAAGCCGCACAGCTTCTCGACGGCCTGCAACATCGCGACGCAGATTATCGCCCAGGTTGCTTCCTCCCAGTACGGTGGCCAGTCGATTTCGCTGACTCATCTCGCACCGTTCGTCGAGGTGAGCCGTCAGAAGATTCGCGGCGAGGTCGCCCGCGAGCTCGAGGAGCTCGGCGTTTCCGCGTCTGCCGAGAAGGTCCGTGAGGTCGTTGAGGACCGTCTGCGTGACGAGATCCGTCGCGGCGTCCAGACGATTCAGTATCAGGTCGTGACGCTTATGACCACGAATGGCCAGGCGCCGTTCGTGACGGTCTTTATGTATCTTAACGAGGCCCGTACGCCTCAGGAGAAGCACGACCTTGCCATGATCGTGGAGGAGACGCTTCGCCAGCGCTACGAGGGCGTTAAGAACGAGGCCGGCGTGTGGATTACCCCGGCATTCCCCAAGCTTATCTATGTACTCGAGGACGATAACGTTCACGAGAATTCCCCGTACTTCTACCTGACCCAGCTGGCTGCCAAGTGCACCGCCAAGCGCATGGTGCCCGACTACATCTCTGAGAAGAAGATGCGTGAGCTCAAGCTGTCTAAGGGTGAGACCGCCGGCAATGGCGATTGCTACACCTGCATGGGTTGCCGCAGCTTCCTGACGCCCGACCGTTCGGGCAACGGCTTTAACAATGTTGCCAACGCGCTGAACTATGACCCGACCAAACCTAAGTACTATGGCCGCTTTAACCAGGGTGTTGTGACCATCAACCTGCCCGATGTCGCACTGAGCTCGCATCAGGACATGGACAAGTTCTGGAAGATCTTCGACGAGCGCCTTGAGCTGTGCCATCGTGCCCTGCTGTGCCGTCATGAGCGCCTGATGGGCACGCTTTCGGATGCCGCACCGATTCTGTGGCAGTACGGCGCCCTGGCGCGCCTTAAGAAGGGCGAGACGATCGACAAACTGCTCGTGGGCGGCTATTCCACCATCAGCCTGGGGTATGCCGGTCTGTATGAGTGCGTCAAGTACATGACGGGCCACAGCCACACCGAGAAGGAAGGCACGCCGTTTGCCATGGCCGTCATGCAGCACATGAACGACAAATGCGCCGAGTGGAAGGCCGAAAGCGACATCGATTTCTCGCTGTACGGCACGCCGTTGGAGTCGACGACGTATAAGTTCGCCAAGTGCCTGCAGCGCCGTTTTGGCATTATTCCGGGCGTGACGGACAAGGGCTATATCACCAACAGCTACCACGTCCACGTGTCCGAGGAGATCGATGCCTTCGATAAGCTTAAGTTTGAGGGCATGTTCCAGCAGCTTTCGCCGGGCGGTGCCATCTCCTACGTCGAGGTTCCTAACATGCAGGACAACCTTAAGGCTGTCATTCGCGTGATGCAGTACATCTACGACAACATCATGTACGCCGAGCTCAACACCAAGAGCGATTACTGCCAGGTGTGCGGCTACGACGGCGAGATCAAGATTGTCGAGGATGATGGCAAACTGGTGTGGGAGTGCCCCAACTGCGGCAACCGCGATCAGGAGAAGATGAACGTCGCCCGTCGTACGTGTGGCTACATTGGTACCCAGTTCTGGAACCAGGGCCGAACCGAGGAGATCCGCGACCGCGTGCTGCATCTCTAATAACCATCCCAAGCTGCCCCGTAGCGAGGCCCCGGACCTTTACTCGCTATTTCGGACAGTCCTGGCTCACGACGGAGGCGCCACTGGCGCCTCCTGTTCGTGCGGAACTCATATCGAGCAAAGGTCCGGGGCCTCGCTACGGGGCAGCCAAGTTGACGTAGTTGAGATGCAGCATGCGGTCTGCTCACTCCTCGAAGTTCTTAGCGGAAATGAGTTGACTTGCAACAACGTTTTGCTTGCGATGACGGTTGAGCTGCAACAAAGTTTTTATTAGACCTCGAACCCTATACTCGATGTTCGCTTTGTTCATCGAGTATCGCTCGCGAGGGGTCTGGAGCATATCGTCCCGCCCGCAGTTTCGCAGGCCGAAGGCCGAGAATGTTTGAGGACGGGATGATGTGCTCCAGACCCCCAGAAAGGTTACCTATGAACTACGCGAACATTAAGTATTTCGACATTGCTGATGGGGAAGGTGTTCGTACTTCTCTGTTTGTGAGTGGGTGCCGTCGTGGGTGCAAGAATTGCTTTAACTCCGTCGCGTGGGACTTTGCCGCGGGTGAACCGTTCGACCGTGCCGTCGAGGACAAGATTATCGAGAGTCTCGACCATCCCTTTATTGATGGCCTGACGATTCTGGGCGGCGAGCCCATGGAGCCCGAGAATCAAGCAGGTCTCGTTGACTTTATCGAACGCGTGCGTGCGGCCTATCCTGTGGAGTCGGGGAAGACCATTTGGTGCTTTACTGGTGACGTGCTCGAGGAACTTATGCCGGGCGGTTGTCACCATACCGAGGTGACGGATCGTATCCTTGCCTGCCTCGACATGCTAGTGGACGGCCCGTTTGTTCAAGACTTGCACGATATCTCGTTGCGTTTTAGGGGTTCGAGTAATCAGCGCGTGATCGACATGAACGCCACGCGCGCTCGTGCTGCGCGTGAGGGCGTTGCGCCTTGCGATACTGTGGAGCTTTGGCGAGACGATCCGGTCTATTCGACCCATACTATGTAGCTTGTGGCCGATGCCGGGGGGCGTGGTACCATAGCGCGAGCGCAAAATCGGAAGAGTGAGGTCCAGATGGTCGATCAGGAAAAAGTTGAGACCGCCATAAAGCTGTTGCTTGAGGGCATAGGCGAGGACCCAACTCGTGAGGGCTTGCTGGAGACGCCGGCACGCGTCGCCCGTATGTATGGCGAGATTGCCGGTGGCATGGATCAGAGCGCCGAGGAGCACCTGTCCAAAACCTTTGCCGTCGCTTCGAACGATTTGGTTATCGAGCGCGACATCACGTTTTACTCGCTGTGCGAGCACCATCTGCTGCCGTTTTATGGCAAGGCTGCGATCGGCTATATCCCTAACGGTCGCGTGGCGGGTTTGTCTAAGCTTGCCCGCACGGTTGAGGTCTATGCCCGTCGACTGCAGCTGCAGGAGCAGCTGTGTGCACAGGTTGCCGATGCCCTCATGGAATATCTTGCTCCCCAAGGAGCGATCGTACTCATGGAAGCCGAGCATATGTGCATGACCATGCGCGGCGTGCAAAAGCCCGGTACCAAGACCGTGACGCTCGCTCGCCGCGGCGTCTTTGAGACCGATCCCGCGCTCGAGGAGCGGTTCTTTAGGATGCTGGGCCGTTAGCATGAGGGTCGTCAACGACTTTACATCGAAGACCGATGAGGGGACGCCACGTCGCGGCTTTTTGGCTTCGGGCCTGACTCCCTTTGGCGCCATGCCTCGCATTGATTACATTTGTGCCAACGGGCTGTTTCGGCGGCACCTGGGCAACATTGCACAGTTGGAATCGGGGCGCATCTTTTGCCGCCACGGTATTGACCATCTGCTGGATGTCGCGCGCATTATGTGGATTAAGAATCTCGAGGAACAGCTTGAATTTGACCGCGAGGTCATCTACGCCACGGCACTTCTTCACGATATCGGCAAAGATGAACAGTATGAATCGGGTATATCTCATGATGTTGCAAGCGAGCGCGTCGCTGATGCGATTCTCGGCGGCATGCCCGATGACGTGGCGTTTGAGCCGGCAGATGCCGCAGCCATTAAGACGGCCATTCTGGGCCATCGAAAGCTGCGCGTGAACAGCCAGCCGCTTGAGCGTCTGCTCTATGCAGCCGACAAAGCGTCTCGCGCCTGCTTTGCGTGCCCCGCGCGCAATGCTTGCAACTGGAGCGATGATAAAAAGAACCTGTCGATTCGCGTGTAGTCGGTATGCGCGGTCGGGGTTCTGACGAAGGAGACGATCGCGATGACTAACAAAAAGCTACCTGAGAATGCAACCAAGACCGAAGGTGCCGAGCTTGCCCGTCGTGGCAGGGGTGAGATTTCCGCTGCAACGGCGGTGCCTCATGTGAGCTATGACGACCTGCGCCATGCCGACCGCATTACTATCGACGGTCTCGAGGTCTTTGCCAACCACGGCGTGTATCCCGAGGAGAACGCCCTGGGGCAGAAGTTTGTCGTGTCCTTGGTGCTCTATGCCGACCTGCGTGCGGCAGGGGAGCACGATAACCTGGATGCCTCGATTGATTACGGCTCGGTGTGCCACGATGTCGATGGCTACCTGCGCGAGCATACATTTAAGCTCATCGAGGCCGCAGCCGAGGGTGTGGCCCAGATGCTGCTACGTCGTTACCCCTTGCTGCTTGGCGTGCGTGTTAAGCTCGATAAGCCTTGGGCGCCCGTCGGTCTTCCCCTGGCAAGCTGCGGTGTCGAGATCGAGCGTGTGCGCTAGCCGACGCTAGAGCTCGTTGGCGGGCGGTTTTTTGAGCCGCTGCGACAGAACCCTATTGTTGGGGCAGTACATGTCGAGCAGGGCGTGGAACCGCTGATTGTGGCTTGGCTCGAACAAGTGGACGAGCTCGTGGGCGACAACCATGTCAAGGCACTCGATGGGGTAGGCGGCAAGTTCGCGTGCGATGCGAATGGCGCCGGTTTTGGGCGTGCACGAGCCCCAGCGCGTTTTCATGCCGCGTACGGAAACGCGGGAAACGGCGACACCCATTGCGATTTCGTATGCGTGCACAATATCGCGTAGCGCCGATGTGACCTCGGACGTATAAAGCTGGTCGATGTGGGCTTGGAGTTCATCGGACGTTAGACCGTCGAGGATTGCATGCCGCTGGGCCTGTGGGCGTTCGTTCGATTTGTCGGCACCCATAAAACTTGCGAAGGTGGCCTGTTTGGGTCGCGGTGCGGGTGATGCAAAGTTGTGATCGAGCGCATCCTGTACCGTGATGGGCTTGCCCCAAAGTGCAATGATGGACGAGGGACTGAGCGGCTCTCGCGCCGTCGCCTGACGTTGCTCACGCTGGGCAAGTCGGCTGATAATCCAGGCGCTGTTGCGCTTCACAAACGCTTCGATACGCTCGCGGCTGGCGCCGAGCGGTGCGCTGGCGTGGGCCTCACCGCTCGATGTGACGCGTAGGTTGAAGTTCTTGACGCGCTTTTTGGTAACGACGACGGGGATGGGCGTCCCATCCGGTCGGGGTAGGAAAATCGTAAACTGCTGCGTCAAAAGCGGTCCTTCAGATTGGGGACGGGCCGGCATGTCGACCGTTCGGCATGCCGGCCCGCTCAAGGGATGTGAAATTAATAACGCTCGAAGAAGGCAAGCGCGTTGTCGCTGCAGAGCTTTTGCATCACGGTCTTGCCAAAGTGCTTGGAGAGCATGTTCTGGAATTCGGGCATCTTGCTGGCATCGGAAAGGAAGACAGGCACCGTGGCGCCGTCCCAGTCGCCGCCGAGCGCGATGTTGTCCTCGCCGCCCAGGTCGAGCCAATGTTCGATATGTGCCGCCAGCTGGTCGAAGGTGACATCTGCGGCGGTCTCGTCGGTTGCTTCGTTGGATAGGAACTCGCTGCAGTAGTTGAGGCCGACGATGCCGCCCATGTCGCGAATGGTGCGGAACTGGTCGTCGGTGAGGTTGCGCTTGACGCCGCAAACCGCACGGGAGTTGGAGTGGCTGGCGACGAAGGGGCGAGTGGCGTGGGCGACAACCTCGTCAAAGCACTCGTCGTTGAGGTGGGAGACGTCGAGTACCATGCCGGCGTGCTCCATCTGCGTAAGTGCCTCGATGCCGGCGGCGGTGAGGCCGGCGTGGGTATCGTGTCCACTCGCGAGCGGTCCCTGCGCGTTCCAGCTGAGCGATGACATGAGTACGCCCAGGCTCTTGAGCACCTCGATCAGCGCGGGGTCCTCGGCAAAGAACGTGGCGTTTTCGATGGTGTGGATGCAGGCGATCTTGCCGTCTTTGAGCGCGGGGCGAATGTCTGCGGCTCTGCGCACGTTGACCATGCGGTCGTGATTGAGCATGGCCTGGCCACTCATATGCGCCATGATCTGCGCCTGGAAGCGCGCTGCGTGGGCGGCGGGAATCTCGTCGGGGACAAACGTGGCGAAGCATTGTGCCCACGGAGTTTTGCCGATCTTTGCGAGCGAGATGGCGCAGGCGTTGCCCTCGATGAGGTCGAAATCCTGCGGGTGCGTCTCGTCGCCGGGGAAATAGCCGTCGGTGCCCGCGGTAAAGCGCAGGTCAAGATCGAGTGTGGCCCAGCCGATGCGGTCGGCGGTGTCGCAGTGCAAGTCAAATACGGGATATGCCATGGTTCCTCCGGTTGCAGCGTTTCTTTGCAAACTGCCTTTGAATTGTATGACTAGGGTATAGTTAGCGCCATATGTTCATGGCGGCTCGCGTTGTGTGCCGCCCTTATTACGGAGGTTACCATGTCCAACCAGGGCAAGAAGGTTAAGACCCATTATCGTGGCACGCTCGACGACGGCACGCAGTTCGATAGCTCTTACGATCGCGGCGAGCCGCTGGAGTTCACCTGCGGTGCCGGTCAGATGATCAAGGGCTTCGACGCTGCCGTTATTGATATGCAGGTCGGCGAGAAGAAGTCTGTACACATTCCTGCTGCCGATGCCTACGGTGAGCACAATCCCGAGATGGTTATTACCTTTCCGGCCGAGCAGGTTCCCAACATCGAGCAGATCGAGAAGGGCATGAAGCTCTTTCTGTCCACGCCGAGCGGCATGCCTGTCCCTGCCGTTGTCATCGACGTGACGCCCGAGGCCGTGACGCTCGACGCCAATCACGAGCTCGCCGGCAAGGATCTCAACTTTGATATCGAGCTCGTCGAGGTCGAGGACTAGTTGATGTCCGTGAACCTGGTAGCTACGGAGCGCTTGGGAAATCTCAACGACCCGTCCTATGAACTCCTGCTTCGTCGGGAGATGGGTGGTATCTTTGAGGTTGACGAGCTGCTACTCGATTGGGACCAGGCTGATGCGCGCCTGTTTGTGGGTGTGACGGAGCTGGGGCGCACGGTGAATGCCCGGCTGGATGCCACTGATGGCGAGCGTCTTGCCGATGGCGACGTGCTCGTCATTGACCGCTCGGGCATGGTGCCCGTGGCGGTTGTCGTGCGCCTGCGCAGCGCCGAAGTCTATTTGGTCGAAGTCGACCGCATGGATCCGATTGCGCTTGCGCATGCGTGCTGGGAGATCGGCAACATGCATGCGCCGCTCTTCCGGGGAGACTCGGACGAGCATACCGTGCGTATGTATACGCCGGTGCAACCGGTTTTGGGTCGTATGCTCCGGGGTATCGGGGGCGTTCGGCTCTCGGTGGTCACACGCGAGCTCGATGCCAGTCGACGCTTTGCATCGAGCGCGGCGGATGTCGTTGTGAGTATGGCTCCAGACTTTACGATCGTAAAGAAGGCGCGCGGTTAGCGTGCGTATGCGTAAGACGGACTTTGAGGGGCAACTATTCAAAGTCCGTCTTGCTGTTGATGAGATGCTTTGGGGGGAACATATGGGTCTTGAGGGAATCAAGCTGATCGCCTGCGATTTAGATGGCACGTTGCTGCATCCGGGGGAGCGCGAGCCACGCCCCGAGGCATTTGAGCTCATTGATGAGCTGCATCGTCGCGGCATTGTGTTTATGCCGGCGAGTGGCCGTCAATATGCGAGCTTGCGCTACCTGTTTGCCCCGGTGGCCGATGAGCTCGCCTATGTGTGCGAAAACGGCGCCCTGGTCATGAGCGAGGGGCGTGCCGTCGTCAAGCGCTCTATGGGGCGTGACCTGGCGATGGATATCGCGAATGCCGTGGTCGCCTACCCCCATGCCGACGTGACCCTTTCCTGCGAGGGGCACCTCTACACCATAAGCGGCAACGATGCGTTCATCGACCATTTGCGTTACGAGGTCCATTGCGATGTGGCGGTGGTCGACCGTCCCGAGGACATTGACGAGGATGTCATTAAGATTGCGTTTCAAACGCCCGAGACGGAGCAGCCGGCAGCGCTGGAGTATTTTGTGCGTCGCTTTAGCGACCGGGTCGATGTGATGACGTCGGGAACCGAATGGACCGACTTTATCGGCTTTGATTCGGGCAAGGGGTCCGCGCTTGCCGATTATGGTCGCGCGCTGGGGATCTCACCTAACGAAATGATGGCGTTTGGCGATAACGAAAACGACCGCGACATGCTCAACGTGGTGGGCCATCCCTATCTGATGGAGAGCTGCAATCCCTCTATGCGCGGCATCAACGACCGCGTCCGTTACGTGCGCACGGTCGAAGAAGAATTGCGTCGCCTGCTTGCCGAGTAGGCATGTCCCAAAATCTACCTACAGTTGGGGCAGAGACCCTCGAAGATGGTGTGGTGCGAGGTGACGTTCCAGCCGATTTGCTCGGACGCCTTTGCGTCGAGCTGGGCGTCAAAGGGGAGCGGCACATCGATGACGCGGCTGCACGAGGTGCAGATGATATGCGCATGCGGCTCGATGGTGCGATCGAAGCGGCTGCCGCCCGGCGTCTTGATCGAGAGAATCTCCCCGGCATCGGCCAAGAGATTGAGATTGCGGTAGACCGTGCCGCGGCTGATTTTGTCGTCCCGTTCGCGCACGGCGTTGTAGATCTCATCGGCGGTGGGATGGTTGCAGCTTTGGCGCACGGCATCAAGAACTAGCTTCCGCTGCTTAGTGTTTCTTCTTTGCACGGCCATGCGCCTCGCCTCTTTTCTGCCAATGTAGGTAGGTAAATGATACCGTATTTAGCACACAATACTAATAACGTGGGTTGAAACCATCTTCGCCGGTAAGCGCGGCGCGGGTTTGTGCGTCCTCGAGGCGAAAACGTATGCCCATTCGCTCATAGGAGGCATGGAGCGCTTCGAGGTGAGACAGGATATTCGCGGGCGCGCCTTGTACCTCCATTTCGACCGAACCGTCTTCCATATTGCGTACCCAACCGGTGAGCGCGTACGTCTGTGCGAGATTGGTGTTGGTAAATCGAAAGCCGACGCCCTGGACTTGGCCCTCCCACCGCAGAAAATAGCGCTGGGGAGCGTTTTGGGTGGCTGCGTCGCTTGCTAGCACAGTAAGCCTGCGTCGCAGCTCGAGTTCAACGCCAGACGGTTTTTGAGGCTCTCGATTGATGCCGGAGAAGAACTTGTCAAAAAAGCCCATCGCTAGGCCTGCTTGACTGAATCGGCGGGGAAGGTAATGCCGGCTTGCTGGCGCACGGCATCCATGATGCGCAGCGAGACGAGCGTGACATCGCGGTAGTGGCCGAGTTCGTGGCGTCCCGCCGGGGTCTCCCAGATTTCTTCCTCAACGTTATCGATGCCGCCGATGGCGGTGATAAAGTCTGTGAGTTCGTATTCCATAGTGTTGCTAGATTTGGGCAGGTCGAGCGCGCGGCCGTTGTCGCCCTGTTCGCGCGGTGCCTCGGTCGCCGAGCCGCGTACGACGTCGCCGCGGTAGTCGATGCGTACGTTGCGGGGCGTGGACAGATGATCAATCTGGATGGTGCCACGCTCGCCTTCGATCTGCGAGGGCAGCAGGTCATTCGTAATTTTGGAGTGTGCGAGCTCGACGGAGATACGGCCACCGCCATAGCTGGCGAGAATGGAACCGCAACCGTCGATGGGGCCATGGGTGAGCTCTTGCGTTGAGGGGTCGAGCAGCGTGGTCATGCTGGTGAGACCAGAGGGCATGCCGAAAATCTCGACCATGGGCTCGACGGCGTAGACGCCAATGTCCATGAGGGAGCCCGAGGCCATGTGGCAGTCGAAGATATTGGTGGCGCGCCCCGCGAGGATTTCGTTGTAGCGTGAGGAATACTTGCCAAAGCGCAGCGAGGCGCGGCGAATGGGCGCAATTTCGCCCAGAGCGTCCTCAATGGCGTGGAAAGCGGGATCGTGAAGCGGGCGCATGGCCTCGAGCGCCACGACGCCAGCTGCCTCGGCAGCCCGGAAGACCTCGAGCGCTTGCGCCTCGGTGGCGCAGAAGGGCTTTTCGACGATAACGTGCTTACCGCCGGCGATGCAGGCGAGCGCCTGCTCGTGATGGAGTGCGTTGGGGCTGCCGATGTAGACGGCATCGACGTCGTCGGCGGACGCGAGCTCGTCGAGTGCGGTGAAGTTGCGTTCGCCGCCGTGCTTAGCGGTGAAGGCGGCGCCGCGATCTGCATCGCGCGAGAGCGTACCCACAAACGCGGCTTGGTCGTTGGCGTTGACGACCTGGATAAAGTCGTCGGTAATCATGGATGTGCCGATGGTTGCGATGCGCAGCATGTATCCCCCTCGTGCCGTTCGGTTTACAGGATGAGTGTAGCGCGAGGGGGCAAGAAATGGCGTGCGAAAACGCCGTTACAGGTCGCTCTCGTTAAAGCCGGTGTCGATATCGAGATTGGCTCCGTCGGCCGCGGTGGTGGCGAGCTCGTCGCAGCGCTCATTGAGCTCGTGGCCGGCATGCCCCTTAACCCAGATGAACTCCACCTTATGCTTACTCTTTGCGGCAAGCAGGCGCTCCCATAGGTCGCGGTTCTTGACGGGCTGCTTGTTGGCGGTTTTCCATCCGCGCTTTTTCCAGCCGTCGATCCAGTGCTTGTTAAAGGCGTTGACGACGTACTGCGAATCGGAATGGACTTCGACCACGCAGGGGCGGTTGAGTGCCTCGAGCGCCACGATGACCGCCATGAGCTCCATGCGGTTGTTGGTGGTCTTGGCGTAGCCGCGCGAAAGCTCGGAGGTGAAGGTCTTGCCGGCGGGGTTGGTGTATTTGAGCACGGCGCCGTAGCCGCCGCGTCCCGGATTTGATCGGGCCGAGCCGTCGGTATAGATGATGACCTTCACATGGTTCCTTTCGTTGGGTACGTTTCGTGTGAGTGAACATTGTAGCGCCATGCCCGCCGGGGGCTAGCAATCTACGATTTCTACCCCGTCTTCTGACAGTTGGTCGGCATGGATGATGCGGTTGAGTTCGTCGAGGTATTGCTGCAAGAAGGGAGAGGGCTTGCGCTCGTCGTGCATGATATAGCCTACGTGCATCGTTGGGGCGTCTGCTAACGGGATCGATGCCATGCCCCATTGCATTTCATTGGAGAGGACACCGGTCGACAGGGTGTAACCGTTCGACGTGATAAGTAAGTTAGTGAGCGTTCCGCGGTCCGAGATTCGTATGTTGCGGTCGCAAGGGATATAGCTAAAAGGTTCCTCGGCGTAATAGAAGGAGTTTGAGGTCCCCTGCTCAAAGCTGTATCGCGTATAGGGCGTGAGGTCGGCAAGGGACAGCTTAGGGCGGCGTGCGAGCGGGTGGCGTTCGCTGACGAATACGTGGACTTTCGCATCAAAGAGGGGGTGAAAGCCCGCTCGGGCGTCGGCGAAGGCCTTCTGCAGGACGCGGGCGTTAAAGTCATCCAGATACAGAATGCCGATATCGCTGCGAAATGCGCGGACGTCGTCGATGATTTGCGAGGTGGTGGTCTCGCGCATGATGAACTCGAACTTGCTGTCGCGGCAGCGCTCGACGACGTTGACAAAGGCCTCGACCGAAAACGCGTAGTGTTGGGCCGAGATGGCAAGGCGCGCCTGGGGTGTACCGCCGTCCTCGTAGCGGGCCTCGAGCATATCTGCCTGCTCCACGACCTGGCGCGCATAGCCTAAAAGCTCGGTACCGTCGTTGGTGAGCGTGACGCCGCGGCTGGAGCGCGTAAAGATTTCCAGATGGAGCTCCTGCTCGAGGCTTTTGACGGCGTTGGAGATATTGGACTGTGCGGTATAGAGGCGCTGGGCTGCGGCGTTGATCGAACCGGACTCTGCCACGGCGATCAAAAAGCGAAGCTGCTGGAGGGTCATCGGCGCCCGTCCTTTCGATAGTTATCTATAAAACAGATAACAAGTTAGCGCTTTTAAGTGATTGACCGACGGAAACAATGCTCGTACTATTCAAAACACACAAAGGCGGTAGGTAATTAAGCCAACCACGGAACCGGGATGCGAAAGGAGGCCTGCATATGAATTGCTTACCAAGACGAATGCCGGGCTCCTGTTTGCGCCCGTCGGCGTGATCAGGAGACAGCGACTTACTTCTCTCTTTTTATTTACTTTTGTTCGATCAAGGAGATCATCATGAGCCAGTTCATCAACAACCCCGAGCACACCTTTGGTTTCGATACCCTGCAGCTGCACGTTGGCCAGGAGAGTGCCGATCCTGCATCCGACTCCCGTGCCGTGCCTATCTACCAGACCACGAGCTATGTGTTCCGCAACTCCCAGCACGCCGCCGACCGCTTTGGTCTTGCCGACGCCGGAAACATCTACGGCCGTCTGACCAACTCCACCCAGGGCGTCTTCGAGGATCGTATCGCCGCGCTCGAGGGTGGCGTGGCAGGTCTAGCCGTCGCCTCCGGTGCTGCTGCCATCACCTATACCCTGCAGGCCCTTGCCCAGGCCGGTGACCATGTGGTTGCCCAGAAGACTATCTACGGTGGCTCCTACAACTTGCTGGAGCATACGCTCTCCCAGTTTGGCGTCGAGACCACCTTCGTCGATGCCCATAACCTGGAAGAGGTCGAGGGGGCCATCAAGGACAACACCACGGTCATCTATCTCGAGACGCTCGGCAACCCCAACTCCGACATCCCCAATATCGACGCCATCTCCGAGATCGCCAAGAAGCACGGTTTACTGGTTGTCGTCGACAACACCTTCGGCACCCCGTATCTGTTCCGTCCGCTGGAGCATGGTGCCAACATCGTCGTCCACTCCGCAACCAAGTTCATCGGCGGCCACGGCACCTCGCTGGGCGGTGTGATCGTCGACGGCGGTAACTTCGATTGGAAGGCGAGCGGCAAGTATGCGCAGATCGCCGAGCCCAACCCCTCCTACCATGGCGTCTCGTTTGCCGAGGCTGCCGGTCCCGCCGCCTTCGCAACCTATGTCCGCGCCATCCTGCTGCGTGACGAGGGCGCCTGCATCAGCCCGTTCAACGCCTGGGTTCTGCTCCAGGGCACCGAGACTCTGTCGCTGCGCGTTGACCGTCATGTCGAGAACACCAAGAAGGTCGTTGAGTTCCTGGCTGGTGACAGCCATGTTGCCAAGGTGAATCACCCGAGCCTGCCTGAGCACCCCGATCACGAGCTCTATCAGAAGTACTTCCCCAACGGCGGTGCCTCGATCTTTACCTTTGAGATTAAGGGTGGCCAGGAGGCAGCTTGGAAGTTCATTGATCATCTGCAGGTGTTCTCGCTGCTCGCCAACGTGGCCGACGTCAAGTCGCTCGTCGTGCACCCGGCTACCACCACGCACTCCCAGCTGTCTGCCGAGGAGCTCGCCGAGCAGAACATCACGCCCTCAACGATCCGTCTTTCCATCGGTACCGAGAACGCCGAGGATATCATTTGGGACCTGAAGCAGGCCTTCGCCGCGCTGGACGAGTAAAGCGACTTGTGCAAGGACCCCTTGCGACTCGATAGGTATAACTGCATAAAATGCCTGCTCAAGGCGCCTGTGCGAACAATAGTTGCACAGGCGCCTTTTTTGCATAGAAAGGGCGCAAAAAACAGGGTTTTTGACACGCTTTATGCATTCGAGTTGTGGAAAACTCCTGTTGAGAGGATGTGAGTTTTACGCAATTGACGTGCGCCTTTTGAGTAAAACCGCAGGTCGCGATTTGCTCGGGGTACTATGCAGCGCGATCGAATCACACGCAGCTCAAACGCAGCAAAAACGCACTACGGAGGTTTCCAGCTACATGAGGATCGATTCACGAAAACCGAAGGCCGCCGCCCTTTCTGCCACGCTGGCCGTGGCGCTTTTGGTGGGTGCCGGCGTAACCGAGGCCCATGCGGCGACGCTGTCCGACGCGGTTGGATCCACGCCCTCCGAGGCCACGTTGATGCAGCCCGTCGATTATCGCGGCGACGGGTTTGGCTCCATGCAGGAGTGGAACGCCTCCATGGGGGCCAAGCGCGACTCTTTGGAAGTTCGCGCTCAAATTATCATGAACATGTATGGCGACTATGTCACCGATGACGAGCGTGCTGTGCTTCAAGAGTGCATTGACGGCGCGGGCAGCCTTTTGACGATGGAGGAGGTCGACGCCAAGTCGGCCGAGCTCGATGAACTGCGCACGACGCTCGAGGACGCCAAGCGCGAGGCGCTCGAGGCTGCGGCCGCCGAGGCAGAAGCCGCCGAGGCCGCCCAGGCTTCGTACTACAACGCCGGCTACAGCTCGTCTTACGTTGCCGCCGCTTACTATGCGAATGGTTCGGGACTGACGCGTTCCGCCGGCGTCAATAACTATAACGGTCGTCGTGAGACCTATTACAGCAGCAACGTACTCTACCATCACCGCACGGGTGAGTGGACGCAGGATTCCGAGGGTTTCTGGCGCGATTCTGATGGTTACTACGTCGTGGCCGCAGGCGATAAGGCCCAGGGCTCCACGTTTACCGGTTCCAAGGGCGAGTGCAAGGTCTATGACTCCGGCTGCGCAGCCGGAACCACCGACTACTATACCGGTTGGTAATCTGCCATAAGCCAATAGGGCATGACGGGCGGGCGTCTTTACCGAGCCTTTGGGCAACGTAAAGGCGTCCGTTTTTTGTGCGTGCTTGAGTTAACAGAGCGCTTACCGTGGCAGTACGCCGCGCATATGGGCGCAAGGCACACTAGTTCATGAGAATTAAGGTCTTTCTCTTGGAGGAAGTGGTCTTGTGAACGCTCGAGATATCGCCGTTGCCGCCGTCGCATTGGTGCTTGGCTGCCTTGGTCCTACGGCCGCGCTCGTTGCGGGCATGCAGGGGTCATGCGGGGCTGCTCCAATCGTGGTTGGCGTGCTGATCGCGGCGGCGCTGCTGGGAAGCGCCGGCGTGGTGCTTTGCCGCGATGACGAGGGCGAGGTTCCGGAATCGCAACGCTAACTGTTGTGAGGTTGGCCGCCGGTCATAGACGAAGATGAAAGCCGCCGCAGGGGAAAGGTTCCCTTGCGGCGGCTTTGCTGCTAAGGCTGTTGAATGCGGAGTGTTGGTGCTACCAGCTTTTCTCGATATCGCGGATGCGCCGATAGAGCAACTCGTTTTGCGGCACTTGGATATCGTGTTTGGCTGCGAGGCGGCAAATGGTGCCCGCGAACTCCTCGACTTCGGTTTTGCGCTTTGCGATGCGGTCTTGCGCCATCGAGGGCATACCGGCGGGGTCGATTCCCTCGATGAGGTGCACCATTTGCGTCAGGTCTGCCTCGGTCAGCTCAACGCCCTCGGCGTTGGCAACCGCAAGCGTCTCGCGCATGGCGGAGACAAAACAGCGGCGCTGCTCGGAGCCCGGCTCCGTGGCGCTTCCGTAGGTCCCGCCGTAGGCCATGCAGGTCTGGTTGATGCCGTCGTTGAGCATGAGTTTGGCCCACATGCGGTGCGCAATGTCGCTCTCGACGGTATGGGCGATGCCGCAGCGCGTATAGAGCTCGTCGATGGCGGTGATGGTTGCGGGGTTCGTGCCGGCCGCCGCGCCAAAGCGGATTTCGCCCGCATTGGTAAAGGTGAGCGCGCCATTGAGAAACACGGCGTCCATGCCCTGGCAGATACCAAGAACGGTATGCTCCCAGCCAAAGCGTTCGGCAATCTTTTGCTCGCTCGTAATACCGTTGCACAGCGAGGCGATGAGCGTGTTGGGTCCCACGACGCGCTCCATAGTCTTGAGTGCTTGGTCGAGACCGGTGGTCTTGACCGTCAGGATGACCAGATCGGCGGGCGCTGCCTCGCTGGCGCGGACGGACGTGAGACCGCAAGGCTTTCCGTTGACAGTGAGCGCATCGCCCGCGTGACGCTCAAAACGGGCGTCATCCATAACGTATTCGACGGCGTCATTGCCGAGGACCTTGGCAATCATGCTGCCGTAGAACAGGCCGACGCCGCCCTTGCCGATAAAGGCGACCTTGTTGATCTGCATGTGAATCATCTCCCCATGTAAAAGGCGCCCGCGTAAGGGGCGCCTGATGGATTGTATGCTGCCAGGGTGATTGGTGGGTGCGCGGGGCGGCTGTTATAAAAAAGAAACGTTTGCCTGGACGCTACGCTGCAGGGCAGACCGCAAAGACATGCGCGTGGTCATGCCCGGCTCCTTTCATCGGGCTTTTTGCTGATGTTAAAGCGGTGCCGTGACAGCTCGATTTCTGCTGCGTTACGATACGTTCTCGATTGCGATTCCACGATGTTTCGGCTGCGTGACCATTGTGTTTCGCCTTGCCGGGGCGCTAATGGCGAAGGGAGGGGCCGTGCAATATCGCGTTGACCCCAAAAGCGGCAACCGTATCTCGGTGCTGGGACTGGGCTGCATGAGGTTTCCCGGTGCGCCGGGACACCCCGATGCGAAGACGGCCGATGCCATCATTTCCCGTGCGGTGGAGCAAGGAATAGCCTATCTGGACACGGCCTATCTCTACTCCGGTAACGAAGCTTGTGTGGGAGCTTCGCTTGAGCGCCTGGGGCTGCGCGACCAGATTTTGCTTGCGACCAAGTTGCCGCACGCTTCGTGCAAATGTGCGGAGGATTTCGATCGGTTCTTCGACGAGCAGCTGCGCCGTTTGCGGACTGACCATATCGACTATTACCTTATGCACAACATCACCTCGCCCGCGCAGTGGGAGCGCGTGGTGGCGTTGGGTATCGAGGACTGGATTGCGCACCAAAAGGCGGCGGGGCGTATTCGCCAGATAGGTTTTTCGTACCACGGTAGTGCGGCGGACTTCCTCACGATGCTTGACGCGTATGACTGGGACTTTTGCCAGATCCAGTACAACTACGCTGGAGAGCGCTACCAAGCGGGAACGGCGGGACTCATGGCAGCCGCCGAGCGCGGGCTCGCGGTGTTTGTGATGGAGCCGCTTTTGGGTGGACGCCTGGCGGGCAAGCTACCTCCGCGGGCCCGCGCCGTGTTCGATGACGTACGCGATCCGTACCTGAAGACGCCGGCTGCTTGGGGCCTTTCGTGGGTGTGGAATCATCCTCAGGTCACGATGCTGCTATCGGGTATGACCGATACCGCGCAGGTGGACGAGAACGCGGCATTGGCGGATCGCGCACTGCCGGATTCGATGACAGCTACTCAGCTCGATACCATCGCACGTGTGCTGGGAGAGTTTGAGAAATCGAATCGCGTGCCCTGTACGGGGTGCGGCTACTGCATGCCGTGCCCCAAGGGTATCAATATTCCCGGCTGCTTTGGCGCCTACAACGCGAGCTACGCGCATAGTTGGTTTACGGGGCTGTCTCAATACTTTACGGCGAGCGCGGTGCGTACAAGCGAGCCCAAGTTGGTGAGCAATTGCATCAAATGCGGCAAATGCGCGCGGCACTGTCCGCAGCACATCGATATTCCCGAGCGTCTCGACGATGTGCGCCGACGTTTCCAGCCTGGCCCCGTAACGGCTGCGCTTAAAGCCTTTTGCAAAACGCGCTCCTGATGCCCCTTTTATAACTTGCGGTGGAATAGTTCCTGTTTGCGGCAGAATAGGGGCAAAACAGGAACTATTCCACCGCAACTGAAGGGGGCTGTCGTGGGCCATCGGGATTCATGTGATGATTTGCGTGAGGTTCGTTGGGGCGTTTTGGGCGCTGGGAACATTTCGCATCGATTTGCATCGTCGCTCAAGGAGGTGGACGGGGCACGGCTTGTGGCTGCCGCCGGTCGCACTCCTTCGCATGTTGAGGAGTTTTGCAGGGCGTTTTCGATTGATGCCGCGCACAGTTATGCCACAGCTGACGATAACGGCGATGCGGCTTATGATGCGTTGATTGCCGACCCCGATGTCGACGTAATCTACTTGGCTCTTCCACATGGCATGCATGCGCATTGGGTCTGTCGGGCACTGCGCGCGGGAAAGGCCGTGCTGTGCGAAAAGCCGGCCGTTTTGAATGAAGAAGAGGCCTATGTGATCGCCTCGGTTTCCCGTGAGTGCGGCGTGCCATTTATGGAGGCGATGAAAAATCGGTTTTGTCCGATGCATACTCGCGTGAAGGGCTTGCTTGCGTCGGACGAGCTCGGCCGTATCGTTTCGATCGAAAGCGTGCAAAAACTTGATTATGGTGAGCCCCCTTCGAGTTATCTGCTCGATCCGTTGCAGGGTGGTTGTCTATATGACATGTGCTGCTATGCGGTCGGGTGGTTTGAGGATTTGCTTGCGGGTGCGTGCGATGTTTCGTCTCGTGAAGTTCGCTGGCGTGACGTATCGGGCGGCCGCGTCGATTGGGCCGACGAGATCCATATGAGTGTCGGCGGTATACCCATTCATATGGTGTGCGACGGCAAAGCAGCATATGAAAGCCGCTTAACGATTGCCTGCGAGCGGGGCTCGTTGGAAATCGACCGTCTCCATCGCCCCGAGCTCGCCCATGTGAAGTATTCCGACGGGCGAACGCTCGAAATAAATGCCCCGTTTGAGGTCGATGATTTCTACGGCGAAATCCAGCATGCGACCCAGCTCATCCGGGCGGGGAAACTCGAGAGTCCCGTCATGCCCTTTGCCGCCACACAGCGCTGCGCGCGCATTATCGATGCAATCCGTCTAGCCCTCTAGGCTTGGCGCTGACGCGTAGGGGATCATGACGCTGGCGCCCGTAGCCGTAGTGCTTGGTGGCCCGCGCCTCTGATGCCCCTTTTATAAGTTGCGGTGGAATAGTTCCTGTTTGCGGCAGAATAGGGGCCAAACAGGAACTATTCCACCGCAACTGATGAGGGGGAGCTGGAGATGCTGACGATTGGGTGCCATCTTTCGACGACGAAGGGCTATCGGGCGATGGGGGAGACGGCGCTGTCCATTGGCGCCAATACCTTTGCATTCTTTACGCGCAACCCGCGCGGCGGCAAGGCGAAAGACCTTGACATGGATGATGTGGCGGCCCTGCGCGAGCTTATGGAACAAAACGATTTTGGCCCACTCGTGGCGCATGCCCCCTATACCTACAACCCCTGTTCTGCCAAAGAGCGGGCGCGCGAGTTTGCCCTGGAGGCAATGGCCGAGGACTTGCAGCGTCTGGAAGCACTGCCCGGCAACTATTACAACTTCCACCCCGGCGCGCATGTGGGGCAGGGGACTGATGCCGGCATTCAGATGATCGTCGACACCTTGTGCCAGGTGATGTTTGAGGGGCAGCAGACGACGGTGCTGCTCGAGACCATGGCAGGAAAGGGTACCGAGGTGGGCCGTAGCTTTGAAGAGCTGGCGCGCATTATCGGGGGTGTTGCTGCCAGACGTCCAGAGCTGTCGGCCAAGCTGGGCGTGTGTCTGGATACCTGCCATGTGAGTGATGCCGGCTACGACATCATCCATGATCTGGACGGCGTACTCGACGAGTTCGATCGCGTGGTGGGTATCGAGCGCCTGCGCGCCGTGCATATCAATGACTCCAAGAACCCCTGCGGTGCCCATAAGGATCGCCACGAGTGCATCGGCAAGGGCTACCTGGGTAGTGAAGAGTTTGGCGGCGGTATGCAGGTTATGCAGAATATTGTATCGAATGGCCGCTTGCGCGCATTGCCATTCATTTTGGAGACACCGAACGAACTTGCAGGTTATGCGGCTGATATTAAACTGTTAAGGTCATTGCAGCAGTAATGACTGTCACAAAGTAGAGTGTCCCATTCACGTTATGGGTTTGTTTCAATCAGTTTTCTCATTGCAGATTCGTAATTCCGGGTGCATAATAGCCAACAGTTTTTGCAGACCTCTGAATCAAACGAGGTCACCGGAAGGAGACTGATTATGAAGCTGAAGAAGCTTGGCGCATTTGCCGCCACGGGTGCTATGGCGCTCGCCCTTGCTCTGACGGGCTGCGGTTCGTCCAACGCCACCTCTGGTTCTGATGCCGGTTCCAGCAGCTCTGACGACGCTAAGGTCGAGAAGGTCGACGGCTCCAAGGAGTACGCGCTCGTCAAGGACGGTACGCTGACCGTCGGCACCTCTGCCGAGTACGCTCCGTTTGAGTACAAGGATGACAACGGCGATTATCAGGGCTTTGACCTTGAGCTCATCAAGGCTATCGGCGACAAGCTGGGTCTGGATGTCGAGTACGTCAACAATGACTTCGACACGCTCGTCCCCGGTGTCGCTTCGGGCGCTAAGTACGACGTCGCCATCGCGGCTATCACCGACACGCCCGAGCGTGAGAAGGAAGTTACTTTCTCCGATTCCTACTACATGGACGATCAGGCTATCGTGACCAAGGTCGATAACACCGACATCACGGCCGACAACTACAGCGAGAAGCTCAACAACGCCGACGCTACCATCATCGTCCAGTCCGGTTCGACCGCCGAGGCCTTTGCCCAGGAGAACTTCCCCAAGGCCAAGATCGTCCCCTACAAGGACGCCACCGAGTGCTTCAGCGCCCTGCAGTCCGATAAGGGCGACGCCGTAGTCACCAACCGCTCCGTTGCCAGCCAGCTGACCGCCGAGCAGTTCAACACCTGCCAGACCATCAAGCAGATCAGCACCGGCGAGGAGTACGCCATCGCCATCAACCAGGGCAACACCAAGCTCAAGGACGACATCAACCAGGCCATCAAGGACCTGACCGACGACGGTACCGTCGACGCCCTCATGGCTAAGTACAACATCAAGTAAAATAGCTACTTGATTGTGCGCAGGCCCTTTCCGTTTTGGCGGAGAGGGCCTTTGCGCTTCTCTTGACGGAGAGCATTTCCGTCTCGTTTTGCCGGCAACTTCTACGATAGGAGCCACCTTGTCTCGACTGAACAAAGGGGCCGCGGAGCAGCGTTTTCCACTGCCCTCGATGCTCCAAAAGCTGGCCTGTGCCCTGGCTGTGGCGCTCGCCCTGGTATGCGCGGGGGCCTGCGTGCCCACGACCGCCCAGGCGCTTGAGACCGCAAAGATTACCGCCCGACCCAATACCGGTTCGGGTAGCGATGTGGTCGGCGGCACCGAGACGCGCATCACTTGGGAAGTTCAGGCCGATGCCGACGAGGAGCTGAGCGGTCTTTCGCTGACGTTTGTCGACGGCACGACGTTTGGTACCGATGACACGCGATTGACGATGCTCTCGGGCGAGGACCTCATGGATCGTACGCCCATGAAGCCCACGTGCAAGGCTGACGGCCAGACGCTCAAGATTGACTTTGGCGAGACGGCGCCTGCCGGCGGCTATTTCCGCGTCGAGGTTTACGGTGTGACGTTTCCCGTCGAGGGCGGCGATGAGGCCTTTAGCGGCACCTATACGCTCGCCGACGGTTCGACCAAGAAGATCTCCAAGATTCCGTCGGTGGAGATCAAGGGCGTGACGGCCTTCGATAACTTCCTGGCCGACCTTAAGGAGCAGCCGTGGGTCGAGGCGTGGAACTCCAATATGTTCCTGCGCCTGTTCCTGAACCCGGTCATTTTGGTCCAGAGCCTGCCGATCGTCTTCAAGGGCTTCCTTATGTCGCTTTCGATCGTGCTCGTGGCGTTTCCGCTGGCAATTCCCTTTGGCTTTGCCCTGTCGCTTATGCGCATCTCCAAGTCGCGCATCCTGCGCTGCCTCGCCGGCATCTACGTGAATATCATTCGCGGTACGCCGGCGTTCCTGCAGATCTATATCGCGTTCTTCGGTCTGCCGTTGGCCGGCGTCAAGGTGGACGACTATGTTTTGGGCGTTATCGTCATGGCCATGAACTCGTCTGCGTACCTGTGCGAGATCTTCCGTGCCGGTATTCAATCGATCCCCAAGGGCCAAAACGAGGCTGCTCGCTCTCTGGGCATGAATGCCTTCCAGACGCTGCTCTACGTTATGATTCCGCAGACGTTCCGCAATGTTTTGCCTACGCTGACCAGCGAGTTTATCTTGCTTTACAAGGATACGTCGCTGCTTGCCGCCGTGGGTGTGGTCGAAATCGTCATGAACGCCCGTACCATCGTGGCCACGACGGGCTCCATTACACCGTACGTGGTTGCCGCCCTGTTCTATCTGGTCATCACCCTGCCGCTCGCTCGCTTGGTGAGCGGTCTTGAGGCGAGGCTTTTGGGTACGACCGAGACCAAGAAGAAGCGTCCCGCCAAGAGCGCCGGACAGGTTGTCGCGACGCCTGCCGATCACATCGCCGGTCTGTAAGGAGGTCCTATCATGAGCGAAACCAATAACTCGAACGAGGTCGTCGTCAGCATTAAGAACCTCCAGAAGGCCTTTGGCGATAACGTGGTCCTGCGCGATATCGATCTGGATGTGCATAAGGGCGAGGTCGTCGTAGTTCTGGGTCCTTCGGGCTCGGGCAAGTCGACGATGCTTCGCTGCATCAATCGTCTGGAGCATCCTACGAGTGGTTCGATTGTCGTCGAGGGCGTGGATGTGTGCGCCAAGGGCGTTGACCTCAATAAGGTGCGTACGCACTTGGGCATGGTGTTTCAGCAGTTCAACCTGTTCCCGCACCTGTCGGTCAAAAAGAACGTCATGCTTGCGCAGCAAAAGGTGCTCAAGCGCAGCAAGGAAGAGGCCGAGAAGATCGCCGTCGAGGAGCTGACCAAGGTCGGTCTTGCCGAGCGTATCGACTTTATGCCGAGCCAGCTCTCGGGCGGCCAGCAGCAGCGCGTTGCCATCGCCCGCGCCCTGTCGATGAACCCTCACGTTATGCTCTTTGACGAGGCCACGTCGGCGCTCGATCCCGAGCTGGTTCGCGACGTTCTGGGTGTCATGCGCGACCTGGCACGCGATGGCATGACCATGATCGTCGTGACGCACGAGATGGGCTTTGCCCGCGACGTCGCCGACCGCGTCGTCTTTATGGACGGCGGCGTCATTGTGGAAGAGGGTACGCCGAGCGAGGTCTTCGACCACCCCAAGAGCGAGCGCACCAAGGCGTTCTTGGGCAATATCTCGTAGCCGGTTGATGTAACTGCCGTTATAAAAGAGCGGGGGCTGGACTTGAATCCAGCCCCCGCTCTTTTGTAGGGATAAGGATACGCTTTGATGCAGACTCTTTTGGAGGTCCTGGGTTCGTTACGCGAGCTCGGCTCCGAGGGCCTTGCAAGCGGTCTCGCCCTCATCGTCGGGCGCATCGTAGCAAATGACGGAATCGACGACATTGACGCCCGCCTCGTCGGCATCGGCCTTCCAGTTGTCCATCCACTCGCCCTCGGCCCACGAATAAGAGCCAAAGAGGACGACCTTCTTATCGCCGAGGGTCTCCTTGACCTCGTCCCACATAGGCTGGAACTCGTCATACTCAAGCTCCTCGGAACCCATGGCGGGGCAGCCGAAGGCAATGGCGTCATAGTTGGCGGCCTTGTCTGCGGAGAAGTCGGCGCAGGAGATGACCTCTGCCTCGGCGCCGGCACCGGTTGCACCCTCGGCAACGAAGTTTGCCATGGCCTCGGTGTTGCCTGTACCGCTCCAGTAGACGACGGCGATCTTGCTCATATGTTTTCCTTTCGGTTGTGCGGCGTGCGGCCGCGTCTTGTATGCTCTATCGGGTTGCCTGGACAAGTTGTTCCAGGGTGCAGCCCTGTTGATAGATGCAGGTAAGGTATTGCGTGCATGCGCGATAGGAATCGAAGGTCGTGAGCGCCTGCTCAACGTTTGTGTATACCTTCCATGCGCCAAAGACCTTATAGTTTTCGCCGTGCTGGACGATAAACTGATGGACATCTTCGTAGGGATAGCCCAAAAAATAGCCAATTTCGTGGGGGAACTCGCATATGCACCCCGTATCGCAGTGCCTATTTCGCGCGAGTGCGCAGACGCTGCCGTCATAGGCGCTTTCTGCGGCATTGCTGCTTGCCAGCGTGATGCGCGCGGCGAGATGCACCAGGGACGCGGGCAGGTTGTGGACATCGTAACCTTCGGCGGCAAGCGCCGTCGTGGCGCGGGAGTCGGAGAGGTATCGCATGAGGTCTGCAGGGCGGTACACATAGATGAGCGCTCCGCAGGGGCGCCAGACCAAAACGCTCATATGGATCCCGAGTGGCTGGAGCTCGCGGTTGCATTGGGCTATGACGGCGAGCAGGCGAGAGCGTCGCTCTTCGATATGGGTGGCGCTGGGTTTTCCGTTTTGGTTGGCGTAAACGCCGGGATAGGTAAAGAGCGAAGCCGGCTTGATACCTGCGAGCGTAGGGGAGCAGTTGCGCACGACAGCCGTTTGGTATGTTGGGATGTCAATGGTTCGAGTCACGATGTCCCTTTCGGGTCCTCAGTTGTTAGCCTAGGAAAACTTATACACGAAAGTAAGCCATGGTCAACAAAAAAGTTTGAAGAGGGAAACTAATTGACCGAACGGACATGATTTTGGGTTAAGATGGGGACACCCCATGGGGGTATCTAGATAGGGCTACTTGAAAGGGGAACGCATGAGTGACTTGCTCAACCCTGCGAATCTCATCGTGCTTGCCGTGATTGTCGTTGGCATGTTCTTTGGCCTGCGTCGCATTGTCGCTTCGACACACGGAAAGAGCTGCTGCAGCGATGGTGCGAGCGGTAAGAAGGCCAAGAAGGTAGTGGTTGCGGATACCGATCCGTCCCACTATCCCTATAGCGATGAGCTGCTCATCGGCGGCATGAGCTGTGACGGCTGCGCTCAGAACGTAGCCAATGCCCTCAATGCGCTGGATGGTGTGTGGGCAACGGTGACGTATGCGGACCACACGGCACGCGTGCGCTCTAAGCAGCCGGTTGATCGTGGTGTCCTCGAGACGGCCGTGAAAGACGCGGGCTACTACGTCATGACGCTGTAAGCGTCGCTCTGGATGCGCTTCCTTGGCTAGGCTCGTCCGCGCAGTTCGATGTCTTGGATGTCGTCGAAGTCGATGGCGATGTCTCGGAGCTTGAGGAGCTTGAAGGCGGGGAGCGCCTCGTCGAGGATGCCGGTGCGGCTGCGATAGCCGTATGTATCGTAATAGGTGACACGAACCAAGTCGCCACGTTTGAGACCCTCGAGTTTTTTAGAAAGCACGAGGGCTTTTTCTTCCGTGAGCTCACGTTTTGGCTCGACGGTGATTTCCTGCTTGCGCACGAGTTCGTAGTATCCCGTGAGGGCGGCAAAGGGCATAAACTGTGCGGCGCGGTTGGCGCGCACGGCACCGTTGGCAGTGAGGTTGGGGTCGGCGGCGCGGCGTCTGCCCTCGGGGTCCGCCAAGCGCTCAAAGGCGGTCGGCGGGCGCACGGGCTGTTGTTTGGGTTTAGGCACGGTGTCCTCCAACTTGTTCGTTGCGTTCGCGCGCGGTGGCGCCAGCGGTAAAGCTTAATCCCTTGACCAGAGCGTTCTTGCCGTACTTGCCTTTCACGGCCAGGACGGCGCGCGCCAGGTCGCGCTCGCGCTCATCGGCCTCGATATCGCTGAATAGATCGATGGTGGCAAATTCCTCGGGCATGAGGTTGCCAAATCCCAGGTTGATGCGTTTGACCGGTCGCTTAGGATCGACAGTCTGCGCCCAGAGCTCATCGAAATAGCCCATGATCTTCTTAAACGAATTGGTACGCTCGGGCAGCTTTCGCGAGGCGTTAGAGTGCGCAAAGAGTGTGGCATATCCACCGCGCGGTTTGCCGCCGTGCTCTCCCACAAAGATGCCATCGATTGCCTGCGCCTCGCGTACCAGGCGGCGCCGTTCGTCATCGCGCTGGACGGGCTTGGGCGCACGGGGTGCGAGTTCGGGGCCAGTGGTTGCGGTGGGCTCGATGCTCGACGTGCTCGAGCGCAGGTGCCCACATCCGTCCACATATTGCGCTGTGCCGCTGGCGTCGAGGCGGCGTATGTCGGCCCGCTCGCTCGCATAACCCACAAAGAGCGAGATGCTGTCACAGACCACGTGCTTATCGACTAAGTCCAACACGGCGTTGTCGACCATCTCGCGCAAGACGGTGTATGCTTGCTCGTAGGCATAGCCCTTCGAGAGTACCTGCCCTGTGGTGGTCGAGGTTGCTTGCGGGCGATAGGCTTGGATATCGGCGATGGTTGTCGGCTCACGCCCGAAGGCGTGGTCGATAAGATATTCGGCATTGACGCCGAGTTCGTCGTAGAGCAGGTTCTCGTCGAGAGCCGCGACGCCCATCAGATCGTAGACGCCGTATTTCTCGAGACGGGCCGCCACGCCGGGGCCGATGCCCCAGATGTCGGTGATGGGGCGATGGGGCCAGATCTCCTTGCGAAAGGTCTCGTCGTCGAGTTTGCCGATGCGACTGGGTACGTGCTTGGCGGTGACGTCGAGCGCCACCTTGGCCTGGAATAGGTTGGGGCCGATGCCGACCGTCGCCGTGATGCCGGTGCGCGCCAAGACCTCGTCGCGCAGCGTGCAGGCGAGCCCTTCCGCATCTGTGTGATAGAGGTCCAGATAGGGCGTCACGTCGATAAAGCACTCATCGATGGAGTAGACGTGCACGTCCTGGGGGCTGACGTATTCCAGATAGATACCGTAGATTTTCGCCGACACCTCCATGTAGTGCTGCATGCGCGGTACGGCCGTGATGTAGTCGATGCAATCGGGAATCTCAAATAGGCGGCAGCGATTGTGAATTCCTAAGTCCTTCATGGCCTGCGTGATGGCGAGGCAGATGGTCGTGCGTCCGCGCGATTCGTCGGCAACGACTAGGTTGGTGGTGAGCGGATCGAGCCCACGGTCGACGCACTCGACGCTGGCATAAAACGTCTTGAGGTCGATGCAGATATAGGTGTGCTGCTCGTGCGCCATCCGTGTCCTATCATCAAACACATGTTCTTATCGAATATCTGTTCGATAATACCCTCTCATCCGGACATCGTCAAACCTGTCAAAAAGGGACTGGTTTGATTTGTTAGGTATGGTCGTGCGGTTGGATCGGGTTTTTAACGCAGCTCTAAAGAGTGCGAAACAGCTCGGAAAACCTTGCTTCGTAGCATGAGCCTAACGATTGATACCGCCTATACGCACGGAAGGGTTGTGGAAACGATGGTCAACTATGGGTTTGGTATGCCGACGCGCCTTGTTGCGGATGGAGACGTGGCTCGCTGGTGTGGACGATTGGTCGCTCACTACGGCGGCACCAAGGCACTGGTCGTGCTGGGCGGTGACAAGCATGCGCATGATGAGCTCGTCTCGGCGGCGCTCGGCTCGCTTGATCGAGCTCTGCTCGAGCGCGTGCTTTTTCGCTGCGGCTCGGTTGAGGGCGACGGGGGAGACGAGCTGATCGACGAAGCCGTGGCCCTGGCGACCGACGAAGGCGTGGACTTTGTCCTGGCGATCGGCGATGCCGATACGGCGGGCTTTGCACGCGAACTCGCCCGTCGCATGGCGACGCTCGATGCCGGCGAAGACGGCTTTGTGCCTTATGGATGTATTGTCTCGGAGGGCAAGGTGCCTGCCGTCGCGGGAGCCGGCGAGGTTCCCGTTTTTGCCATTATCGCGCCCGAACTGCTGGAGGGCATCGGGTCTCCTCTGCGTGAGTTGCTCGGTAGCGTCTGCGCCGCGGCCTAATATTTGCCATAAAAGGACGGGTTTTTTGGTTGGTAAAGCGTTTGACCTGCCAAAATAAGCCTGTCCCTTTTTGATCGGCTGCCGTTTGGGGGCGGATTGGCAACGCTCGCTGATTGTAGTCTTGACCTGCGCTAGAATAGTGGCATCTGAATGTCCGGGCGCATGGAGGCGTGCGCCCGTATGCTGAGGAGGACTCTATGGCAACTGTTGCCGCACCTATCGATGCTACGTCGACTGCCGCTTGGAAGGCACTCGAGGCTCATCAGGAGAAGCTCGAGGCCGATGGTATCGACCTCAAGGCCTGGTTCGCTGCCGATGCCGAGCGCGTGAACAAGCTGAGCTTTGACGCCGGCGACCTGCACTTCGATCTGTCCAAGAACCTGGTGACTGATGAGACCGTCAAGCTGCTGTGCGATCTTGCTCGTGAGGTGAAGCTCGAGGAGCGCCGCGACGCCATGTTCTCCGGCGAGCACATTAACACCACCGAGGACCGCGCCGTCCTGCACACCGCGCTTCGCCGCCCCGCAACCGAGAAGGGCCAGCTCATCGTCGACGGCCAGGACGTTGTCGCCGACGTGCACGAGGTCCTCGATCGCATGTATGCCTTCGCCGAGCGCGTGCGCTCCGGTGAGTGGAAGGGCGTTACCGGCAAGAAGATCGAGCACCTGGTGTCCATCGGCATCGGCGGCTCTGATCTGGGCCCGGTCATGGCTTACGAGGCCCTGCGCCCCTATGCCGACGCCGGTATCGATTGCCGCTATATCTCCAACATCGACCCCAACGACCAGGCCGAGAAGCTCAAGGGTTTGGATCCCGAGACCACGCTCGTGATCATCGTCTCCAAGACTTTCACCACGCTCGAGACCCTCACCAACGCCCGCGAGGTCAAGACCTGGATGCTCGAGCAGCTTAAGGCTCAGGGCGCCATCGATGGCTCCGATGAGCAGAACGCCGAGGCCGTGGCAAAGCACTTCGTCGCCGTTTCCACCGCACTCGAGAAGGTTGAGGCCTTCGGCATCGACCCCGCTAACGCTTTTGGTTTCTGGAACTGGGTCGGCGGCCGCTACTCCGTCGACTCCGCCGTGGGCCTGTCGCTGATCATCGTGCTCGGCCCCGAGCGCTTCCAGCAGTTCCTCGAGGGCTTCCATGCCATCGACGAGTACTTCTGCAACACGCCGCTCGAGAACAACGCCGTCGCGCTGATGGGCCTGCTCAACGTCTGGTACGTCAACTTCTTCGGTTCCAAGAGCCACGCCGTGCTGCCGTACTGCCAGTATCTGCACCGTTTCCCGGCCTACCTGCAGCAGCTCACCATGGAGTCCAACGGCAAGCACGTCCGCTGGGACGGCAGCGCCGTGACCTCCGACACCGGTGAGATCTTCTGGGGCGAGCCCGGCACCAACGGTCAGCACGCCTTCTACCAGCTGCTGCACCAGGGCACCGTGGTGGTCCCGGCCGACTTTATCGCTTTCGCCAATACCGCCAACCCCGCAACCGACAGCGGCCAGGATGTCCACGAGCTGTTCCTGGGCAACTTCCTGGCCCAGACCAAGGCGCTCGCCTTTGGTAAGACGGCCGATGAGGTGCGCGCCGAGGGCACGCCCGAGCAGATCGTCCCGGCCCGCTGCTTTGAGGGCAACCGCCCGACGACCTCGATCTTCGGCGACACGTTGACCCCGTTCGCGCTTGGCGAGCTCATCGCCCTGTACGAGCACATTACGTTTGTCGAGGGCACGGTCTGGGGCATCGACTCCTACGACCAGTGGGGCGTCGAGCTGGGCAAGCAGCTTGCCAAGCAGATCACCCCGGCCTTCCACGACGAGGCTGCCAAGGCCGAGCAGGACGCTTCGACCCAGGCGCTCATCGAGTTCTACCGCGCTCACCGCAAGTAGTCGCTGCTGTTAACGCATCGCGCCTTATAGTCAGGGGCCCGTATCCTATCGGATGCGGGCCCCTTTGCTTTGCCGTGGTCCCGGGGTGCACGGCCTTTGTGGAACATCGCCGGGGCGCCGCGCGCTGCGAGAACCCTGCGCCTAGATTTCGGCCTCCGCATGGCCTCGCTGCGCCTCGGGCAGCTCCCCGTAGAGCGGATGGTCTTCGAGCCTAAAGCGCTCGACCTGTTCGGGAGTGCGACCGCGTACAAAGAGCCACGAGCGATCGATTGGCGTCGCCATGAGCGTGCTGGGCAGCGCGTCGGCGCGGTCGGAAAACACCCGGGCACTCTCGGGATCCTGGAACGCCAGCACCAGATGCGTGTCGCAGTTGCCCATGATGGAGCGTGCGCGTGCCTCGCCATAGAGCGCATCGAGCTGGTTGGTCGACTGCAGCAGCAGCGTTGCCCAGATGTTGCGGCTTCGGATAATCGAGAGCACGTTGTCGATCTGGGGGATCTGCAGATTTGCGAAGTCATCGAGCATAAAGCGCACGGGCACGGGCAGGCTGCCGTCGGGCTGCCTATCGGCCTCACGAATGAGGCCCATAAACGCCTGCGAAATAAAGAGGCCGGTCAGCGGATCGAGATTGCGGTCAATATCGCTCACGGTTACAAACAGGGCGCAGGGGGTGTGTCCCATGGAAGCGAAGTCCACCTGATGGCACTCACGATAGAGCTGTGCCGCACCGTCGAATCCCAGACACATGACCTTTTCGGCAAGGATGCCGACGATGCTCGCGTGCATGCGCTCGGCATTTTGCGTAATGGCGTAGCGCCGCCATAGCGAGAGGGCATAGCTTTGGGGGTCGGTCGTGATCAGGTCGTCAAACAATCGACCTGTGGCACCGTCCTGCAGGTGCTCGATCAGCTTGATGACCGAGCTGATCGTCTGCTCGTCGGCGGGTAGCTGTTCGGTGACGTAGGCGATAAGACACGACAGCAGGTTTGCCGCCGCATGATCCCAAAAAGGCTGGTTGTTGTCCTCGATGGGGCAGATGGCCTTTGCCACCGAGAGGATGTCCTGCTGGTTGGGCCTGCCGTCCGCCTTGCGGCGAATGTGCCTCAGGGGGTTGTAGCCGCAGCGCTCGATGCCGGGCGCAAGGGCCGGGACGGTGTTGAGGTCGGCGAAGTTGAGACATTGCACGCGGTAACCGTGGGCTGCCAGCACGGGTCCCACTTCGCGACAGAGCGTGCCTTTGGTGTCGAGCACGATGTAGCTTGCGTTCATTTGCAGCAGGTTGGGCTTGAGGACGTTTCGGGTCTTGCCGGCTCCCGAGGGGCCGATCACAAGTGCATTGTTGTTGAGTCCCGTTTGGCGGGTGTCGCAGGAAAGCGTTCGATCCTTGGCGAGGATGGTGGACGATGCGGTCTCAGATGCGGCGAGACGGCTGGCGAGGTTAGACATGGGCGACCTCCTTGGTGGTCGAGAGGATTTCGTGGGCAAAGCCGAGCTCGACGGCGCGCTCGGCCGAAAGGTAGGTGTCTTTTGCAGTGAGGGACTGGATGCGCTTGGGCGTGAGGCCGCTGCGGTCCGAGAGGATTTGCGTGAGGGTCTTGCGGGTCTGCATGAGACGCCGGCTGGTTTCCTGCAGCGCAAGTGCCGAGCCACCTGCCCCCTGGGGGATCAGCGGGTCGTGAATCATGAGCTCTGCATGGGGCGCCATACGGCGATCGTCGCCGCCCATAAAGATCACGGCGCCCATGGACGCGGCGAATTCCAGGCAGACGGTGCGGATGGGGCACGATGCGAGGCGCATGGCGTCATAGATCGCAAGACCCGATCGCACGCTTCCGCCGGCGCTGGCGACAAATATGGTGATGGGGCGGCTGGGGTCGGTGGCATCGAGCAGGCGGATCTGCTGGCATAGGTCGTGGGCCATCGGGGTTTCGATGTTTCCCATGACGGAGAGCTCGCGACGGGCGAGCATCTCATCGTAAATGCTGGTGAGCGTGATGCCTCGGGCGGATTCACGCATGGTGAGGGGACTGATGATGGGGGAATGATTGGTGTCCATGAGGACTCCTTTCTGTTGGTTGTGTTGTGGAATAGGATTGTTGCCCGCGGAGGGGCTGGCGGACTACAGGGTTCGTCCGAGCCTGAGATCGAGCTCGGTTGTGGGGCAGGCTGCCTGTTCGTGCGGCTCGCAAGCGCCAAGGGCTCCAAAGCGATAGAGCGTTGCGGCGGGCGTGGTGTAGGCGAGCCGCAGCTGATGCTCGACAGGGGCACATCCGTCATTTTTGTAATGAGCCGCGTAGCATTGCGCGATGCTGGCGTTCATCTCGCTGCCATTGCGATGGCGCTCAAACTGGCGTCTGCAGGTCTCGATGATCTTTGCTACCGACTTGGGTGCCGTCGCGGGAACAAGGGCGAGATAGCCCTCAAATAGCTCGTTGATGCTCAGGAGGCACAGCAGGTCGATCAGCGTCCTTATGGCTGCTCCCTCGGCAGAAAAATGCGCGGTCATGCGGTTATATCGGTTGCGGTCGACGATGGCCGCATGGGGTCTTGGAGTTTTCTGCCCCGTGGTCCCGGGCTTTTGCCGCGCCTGTGTATTGAGCTCGACGTTGCAGCGCTTGAGGCCGTCCAACGGAAGGAACAGTGCGGTGCGCAGGGTGTTCCGCTTGCTTTCGAGTTCATGACGCTCGTCGGGTTCCCATTCGAGCTTGAGTTTCGTGTCGAGCGCCGTAAGCATATGGGCTAGGCAGCCTACGGTAAGAACGTACGAATCGTTGTCGCGTTCTGGGGCATAGGGGTCTGTCAGCTTGCGAATGTCGGGGTCGCCCATGATCTTTGTGCAGCGCTTCAGCAGTTGAGGGTGGTCGGCCAAGATCGTCGCGAGCGGTAGCGACGCGTAGTTCTTTATGGTCGCGGCGGCAAAGGCGGCGTCATATTCGTTTGCATATGCTCGCTCAATGCGGGCATCCAGAATGCTTTTCTTATCGCCGTCTTCAGCGTGGTGGTTTGTCATAGCTTCTCCAATCGGTTGATGTTCGTGCTGTTTGTTGATGTGTTGGTTGTCGTGAGTGATGTGCTTGCCGTGGGTGATGTGCTGACGTTGGGGTGCTATGCGGTTTTCAATGAGCCCGTGAGACAGTTGCTGCAGGGGCGGGATGGAACGGCCCATGCAAGGCGGAAGGCATCGTGCTCAAAATCGAGACAGCAATGCCCTAGGTGCCTCACATGTGGCAGTTACCTCATTAAGTTGTCATTGCGTTTGGGGTTGTACTTTGCCGATCTTCCTTCTCTTACACGCTGAAAACTGAAACTTCATATGCTCGATCTACTTAAAACCGCAACGGCGGTCTTTTATCAACTTATATGTCGGAACGTGTCTTTGCAAGTACTTTTTTGCGTTTGTTTCAAATGGGGTGGTTTTGCAACCGTCACGCGCCACGCTATGCGAACGTGCCCCGGCTCGGATAAGATGGTGCGATCGAGTTCTACCGCGCTCACTGCAAGTAGTCTTTGTTGCTGAGATAGGTCACGGCCGAAAGGGGCCCGTATCCCAACAGATACGGGCCCCTTGCTATTTAAATGGGCATGAGGGTGTATTGAGGGGGGATGTCTTGCTGTCGGCATCCGCGTGCGGTGCCATTCGCTGTCCGTAAATTATACGTTTACGGCTAATTTCATACCACTTGTCGGAATGCGGACGCTGTCCTTGCATGCCGGGCGTACATTGAACGTGGTTTTTCGCGTGAAGCCACGAATCGGTTGCCAGCCCTGAACAAGGAGGCCCAGCATGACGCTTGCCAAACCCATCAATAAATACATCGACTATATCGATGCCCCCGAGGACACGTTTGAGCAGTATGTCGAGAAGGCGTTAAAGTACAACTTTCGCTGCGTATTTGCGAACCTGCAGGAGTACGAGACGGGCCGCGCCATGCTCGAGGGCTCTGACATCATCCTTGCCGGCGCTATCGACTTTCCCCAGGGCACTATGACGCTTGAGGAGAAGCTTGCGAGGTTTGAGGAATACGCTGCGTGTGGCTTTACCGAGATTGACTACGTTTTGAATCAGGGGTCGATCGAGAACCGCGATTTTGATGCCATCGAGCGCGAGATGACTACCATTGCTGATTATTGTCGCGCGCATGGCATCACTGACAAGGTAATCGTCGAGATGTGCAAGCTGGACGGCGACGACGCCGCCAAGCGCCGTGTATGCGAGATCGCGCTGGAGGCCAAGCCGGGATTCCTTAAGACATCGACCGGCAGAAGCTTTGGCGGTGCTAAGCTCGAGGACGTGCGGCTGATGCACGAGGTGCTCGGCGATGCCGTGGCAATCAAGGCGGCGGGCGGTATCCATAATTACGAAGAGGCTTGCGCATTCATCGAGGCCGGCGCCAGCGCGTTAGGTGCATCGGCGGGCATCGCGATCGTCGAGGGCGCACCGACGGATGAGCGTCGCTAGCAGACGTATTTGACCTGAGCGATAAAACTTCACGACCACACGCCGTTCATGTTCGGGACAATATGACATTTTTCCCGTTGTAAACGGAGTCGCGATGGGTGTTCTGTATGATGGCTCAGACAAGGTTGTTCAATGACAGGGAGGCATATATGGCAATCAAAGCCATCGCGATGGATATCGACGGTACGCTCACCAACGATCAGAAAGTGATTAGCCCGCGTACGCGCGAGAAGCTGCTCGCGGCGCAGGAGTCGGGCATTAAGCTCATTTTGGCTTCGGGCCGTCCCGCATGGGGGCTGCACGCCTTGGCGCAAGAGCTCGACCTTCAAAACCATGACGGTCTGCTGGTGGCCTTTAACGGCGCACACGTCGTCGATGCCCAGACCGACGAGGTGCTGTTCGATCAGGCTATGCCTGCCGACGAATTGCATCGCCTGATTGATCACCTGCGTAATTTTGACGTGATCCCTATGATTTCGCTCGGTCGCGATTTGCACGTCGAGGACTCGTACCATTGCATGATCACGCTGCCTGACGGCTCGCAGAAGAATATCGTCAAGTATGAGCGCGACGCGTGCGATCTTAAGATTCGCGAGGTGGAGAGCCTGCATGAGGTCGCTGATGCTTATCCCGTGGACAAGCTGCTGACGGCGGGCGATCCGGCCTACCTGCAGGCGCATTACGAGGAGATGTATGCGCCCTTTAAGCAGACGCTTTCGGGCATGTTTACGGCCGACTGGTACTTTGAGTACACGGCGCCCGGTATCGACAAGGCCCGCGCACTCGAGGGTGCCCTGCCCAAGCTCGGCATCGATGCCAGTGAGGTCGTATCGTTTGGCGACGGCCAGAACGACAAGTCCATGATTGAGTGGGCCGGCACCGGTGTTGCCATGGGTAACGCCGTCGAAGAGGTTAAGGCTGTAGCCCAGATGGTGACCGCCGATAACAACGAAGATGGCATTGCGGTGACGCTGGATAAGCTGCTGGGTTAGAATCGCCGATTAATGCATGGCTCGGGCGCCTGCTTGCGGGCGTCCTTTTGTTAGGGAGGGTGCCGTGTCCGCATTTCCGTTCGACGCCGTTATCTTTGACATGGACGGCGTCATTGTCGATACCGAGTATTACTACTTGGGCGAGACTGCCGCGTTTGCCAAGGAGCTTGGGCTTAATCTGACTCAAGAGGAGTTGAATGGGCAGGTCGGTACCTCGCATCAGTTCTTCCTGCATATGCTGGTCGATTGGTTTGAGCGCGCCGGTAAGGGGCACTTCACTGGCGAGGAAGCGTTGGCCCGTTGGGACGAGTGGGCGCATAAGCGTCCGCGTGACTATCAGGCTTTGATTAACCCAGGCGCCGTGGATACGATTCGAGAGCTGCCGCGCCGTGGCGTTCGCGTGGCGCTTGCCAGCTCGTCTCCCATGGTTAGCATCGAGGAAGTGCTCAACGCATGCGGGCTGTCTGATGCCTTTGAGTATGTGGTGAGCGGCGAGCAGTTTAAGGAGAGCAAACCCGAGCCCGACATCTACCTGCATGCGCTGGACCTGCTGGGGCTGCCCGCGAATCGCTGCTGCTGCGTTGAGGATTCCGTTCCGGGCATTACCGCGGGTAAGCGAGCCGGCCTGACGGTTATTGCCAAGCGCGAGGAGCGCTTTGGCTTTAGCCAGGATGCCGCGGACAAGATTATCGACCAGCTGCCGGAGCTGCTGGAACTCGCGTAGATTCTGGGCGGCATTGTTGTCACAACAGTGGTTCCGTTGGCATAAGAGAGGGGCGCGCTATGGCATTTAACGTGAGCGCACTGGGGTTTGGCGACAACGTCGTCGACCGCTACGAGCATATTCGCACGATGTATCCGGGTGGCAATGCGGTGAACTTTGCCGTGTATGCCAAGAAATGCGGAGCCGCGCGCTCCGCGTATATGGGCATCTTTGGTAATGACGCTGCTGCCGAGCACGTGATTGCGAGTCTTGAGGATGAGGACGTTGAACTAGCCAAATGCAAGCAGCTCATCGGTGAGAATGGTGCTGCGCGCGTGACCGTCGTTAACGGCGACCGTGTTTTCCTTGGCTCCAATGAGGGTGGCATCCGTGGTGATACTCGCTATGTGCTCGATCGCTTTGACCTTGCGTACATGAAGCAGTTCGACGTAGTCCACTCGGGCAACTATTGCTTTACCGAGCGCGAACTTCCCAAGTTGAAGGCCGCGGGCATCACGGTTTCGTTTGACTTCTCGGACGATTCGACCGACGAGTACTACGAGCAGATTGCTCCCTACGTTGACTTCGCATTCTTTAGCGCGGCAGACGCCGCGAGCGAGGATGAGATTCGCGAGCGTCTGGCATGGGTGAGGGGTCTAGGTCCGCGTTTCGTATCGGCAACGGCTGGCGCTGAGGGCTGCATTGCCTATGATGGCGATCGTTATTACCGCCAACTGGCTAAACCGGTAACGGATTTGAAGGACACCATGGGTGCGGGCGACTCGTTCCTGGCTTCGTTCCTGATGTGTTATCTCGATTCCGCCAAGCGTGGCGAGGATGGTGCCGAGGCCATCGAGCGTGCACTCGACTTTGCTGCCGGGTTTGCCTCGACCGTGTGCGGCATGGAAGGCTCCTGGGGCCATGGAGTGCCGATTTCCGAATAGGTGAGCAGTCCCGGGGAGTCGAATTGTCGCCCCCCGGGACTCCATGGACAAAAAATGCTAAATATGAGTACTGTCACTAATTTAGTAACAGCGAAATTAAGCTATTGAGGGCCTAGTTGGGTGTCTGCGAGTGATTAAAACCTGCTAAAAATGACTTTAACCACCTTAAAGTGCCTTGATAATGGATAGCTGTAGGTAGCGCGCAGAGATGTGGTGTAAGAGGCGGGGCATGCCCCGCCTCTTCCCTTTCTTGAAAGGGAGGGGACACCGC
>NZ_JADNJQ010000009.1 GCF_015555045.1 Collinsella aerofaciens
AGCGGGTAGTAGATCATGGGCTTGTCGTAGACCGGCAGCAGCTGCTTGGAGGTAACGAGCGTGAGCGGGTACAGGCGGGTGCCGGACCCGCCGGCGAGGATGATGCCTTTCATTAATTACACCTTTCAGTCGTCTTTGTTCGAGATAAGAAAACAAGTTGTTCGGTATCTAAGGCAAAGCTTGGCTTTCCTTACGGCGAGCATCCCAATGCAATAAAGGCGACTGAGGGTAGAACTGTCATAGAAATGCCGTGCATCGCGTTCAAAAATCGCTAAGCGTTTTAATGCTTTATCAACGTTATCTGACGCAAGGGAATAGCTCTGCTTCAGAAGGGGACCGCGTAAGTAAACGACCTTCATGCCAGCCTTTTTCACATCATCAATAAACTTGTGATCAACCAAATCCAAGAAGAGATCAAGGTCGTATGAAACAGCTTCGAATACGGAGCGCTTTACAATCATTCCACTGTTGATGCCACTCAGCTCAGAACAATCCGAAACAGAGTTAATGTCTGGAAAAGAATGGGCCCTAAAACCGTCAAAGGTACAAGGTGAAAGAACAGAATCGCCGCTCATAACAAGCGGAAGATCAACATCCCAGTCAGGTGAAGAAACGTCAAGGCCATCCAAAGCAGTGAAATAATCTTGATCAACCTCGGTGTCGTCATCGAACAGACAAACCAGATCACCATGGCATCTCTCGATGCCAGCTCGATATGCCGCAGGAAGACCCTTATTCCCAGCCATATCGACATAGCAAACACCAAGGGTCTCGCAGATTGCTCGGTTGCCATACTCATGAGTGCTATTATCACAGACGATGATTTCAGGTCTTACGAACGCATTTAGGGCTGCTTTAATAACAGGCACATCATCCACAGTCTGGTTGTAGACAACAACAATAAGGGAAGCAACACTCATTTAAGAGTCCTCCCCTTCTTGAAAAGCTCACAAAGGAGATTAGCTCGCTGAGCAGCAACAATCTTGAGCTTCCTTCGCGATGTCGTTACATTACCGCCGTGCAGTCTATGCTCCAAAAAGACACGATTGTCGAAGACAACCGTTCCGAATATTTCGCAGACCATACCGATCCAATGATCGTAATTGACGACACTAGAGGGCATAGGCATGATGAGTCGTTTTGAGCTTGCAGGAAAAGCCATACAGCATCCGCTGTATCGTGGTTTAGCAAAATTTCGCAATAAACCTCCCCTGATACCGTATTCCTCAAAGAGCGGCTTGGAGATAACGATACCCTCCCCATTAATATGAACCACATTGTGTATTGCTAAGTCAGCACCAGTTTCGTTCAAGAGTCGAAGCATGGCATCCTTTTTGCCGGATTTCCAAATATCATCCTGGTCGCTAATAAAAATGATGTCCTTGCAGCAGTTCTGAATTGCGTTGTTGAAGTTGCCGACCACGCCAGGCTCCGCATTACGAACAATCTTGACTCGTCCGTCAGTCTCTGCATATCTGGAAATGAGTGACAAAGTGCCATCTTGTGATTCGTCATAGGAAATAACAAGCTCATCATCCGAAGAGAGCTGCTCCAAGATAGAGTCAATCTGCTGTTCAAGGAATCGCTCCCCGTTATATACAGCCATTGCAACCGATGCAGTTTCAAGCATAGCTACACCCTCTCCCAACTTTGAGAGACATCATTCCATTTCCTGATAGCGCGTGCGGGAGACCCAGCGAGTACGGTATTGCTGGGAAACGATTTAGTTACGACGGTATTAGCGCCAACCGTACACCCATCGCCAATCGTAACGCCCGGCATAACGCATACGCCCTCGCCAATCCAGACATTGTCACCAATGACGGTAGGCTTAGTAGCAAGCTCCCTGTCGTCCGGCGCAACGTCAGGACACGCTGATGTACTGGTGAATTCACCGTGACTAGTATCAGAGATAAATATATTCGAAGCCATCAGTACGTTGTCGCCGATCGAAACGGAATCGTGCGCGACTATATGCACTCTGTCATTGAACTTGCAGTTGCTGCCGATTTTTAGGACGATACCCTCTCCACCAAGGTCAAAGCGACAGCCATAACCGAGCGTCAGGTCATGCCCATAAGAGAAGCGTTTCTTTCCACCTCGTAAGTAAAATGGCAACCTAATAAGCCTCGCCCCAGGAAAGCGAAGTTTAGTATAGGCGACGTAAATGCAGTTACCGACAAACTCCCCAAGGGAGTATTGGTTAATCAAGGCTACTCCTCGCCGCAAGAATCTTGCGAATCTTTGATGCATCGCCCCAGATAGCGGGCGAATCATACGGGCGATCGGGGTACTTGCCGTAACCGAGCTTGATCGAGAAGCCGTTATCATTAATAAAGTGCTCGATGTAATCACCAAGGCTGATTGGCTCACCGGAGCAGATGTTGATGATGCCGTTCACCTCATCCTGCTCGACGACGGCGACAACCTGTCGGCAGAACTCTTCATAAGGAAGGAAATCGTATTTGCATCGCCCACTCGTGAACGGGAACTCGTCCTTACCCTCGCGCTCAGCCGCGACAATCTTCGAGAAGATGGAGCATCCGCGTCCGTCGTTCGAAACGAGATAAAACCCGCGGAGCCACTGCATCTGGGCACCATGTTGGCGACAGAGCTCTCCAGTGAGTTGCCGGAGGGCGTTCTTCGCAACGCCGTAGGGCGTAGTGGGATTGCAGGGGGTGTTCTCGTCAACGGCACCCTCGTGGTAACCGACCTCGTGCATAGAACCCATAACGGCAATTCGCTTGACGCCCGCCTCGAGCGCCGCCTTGATAATCAGGTAGTGCTTAGAGAGGTCATCCAGGTGCGAAATATCATTATGTGAGAAGCCGTTTCGCCAGGCAAGGTGCAACAGGACATCCGGGTTCTCGTTGGACTGGAAATCGTAGGAGAACACATCGCCGACGTGCTCCTCAAGATTATCGTGGCTCAGCCCGCACGAGCAGAGCCCCATGGCCATGACCTTGTGCCCTGCATCCAGGAGTTGAGAGACGACTCCCCTTCCGATATAACCGTCGGCGCCGGTGACCATAATCCTCATAAGTTGCCTTTCTCGTAGCCTTTGTAGGCTGGCTCATTGCCCAACAGGGCATTCACAAAGGTTTCAATTGAATAACTGCGATACACTTCATCAGGAAGCTCCCGATAAGGCGTCGTAAAGAATTGAGGGGAGACGCTACCCTTCCCACGCCACACGGCGACATCACCTTTACTCGCGAAATCGTAGAAAGCCGCATCAGGATTAGCAGTGATCAGCTTTCTATGCGCTCCGATGGTCTCGAGAGTGCGCATGGTAAGGCC
This sequence comes from Collinsella aerofaciens, assembly GCF_015555045.1. Lineage (GTDB taxonomy): Bacteria > Actinomycetota > Coriobacteriia > Coriobacteriales > Coriobacteriaceae > Collinsella > Collinsella aerofaciens_W. The sequence goes on from NZ_JADNJQ010000009.1 coordinate 3,301, forward strand.
ACGCTGTCCAGCCTGGGGAGAATCGACTATTGCTTTGGATCTCGCATAGATCTCGACTATCTTTTCGGCCGGAAGCGAGTCAAAGCTGAACTCCACGCCCCGATAGGCGGAGTTCGTAAGGCGGCGCAACAAAGCCGCCGACTTCGACGGCATAAAAAAATAACGAAACACCCGCAGGCCCTGCGATTCGAGGTTGTCGCAGATAGAGCTAACCGCCTCAAATTTGCTCGGCTGGTGCACACTCCCTATGAAGCACGCGTCATAGGTGAATCCACCGTCCGGGACAAGAGGCAGGCCATCGTATGCCCCCGAGAAAAAAAGAGGGCGAAACTTCAGACCATAACGCTCACAATCGGACGGCTCAAAAGAATAAACATCGTCAAATAGATCCCGGCAGGCACCGAAACGCTCGCAATTGTTGAAAGCATCCCAAAGGTACGAGACAAAACGAGCGTTGCTTGTAGACCTGATGGATGAAAACTGATCGCGGGTGAAACAAAAAGACATGCCACCCATGAAGATCAGCAAATCATAATCACCTGTCGCGACATTCTCCTTAAGAGATTCAGCGTACTTAGCAATCTGCCCATCGATGAGTCTATAGCTGATCTTCGCAAGGGACCTGAAGGAGACAGACTCGCTTGGACGGTCATCAACACATACAACGCTATGACCTTGGCGGGAAAGCTCGTCACGCACCTGATCACGATACCCGAAGAAAGTTGGAGCTATAAGCAAAATACGATAACCCATCTATCGCCCCGTCCTCTTCTTGCCAAACATGGCACCAAAAGTGCCAGCAAAGCATTTCCAATCCATGCGAAAGCAGCGGTTCTGAACGTAACGAAGCTCTATCTTTTGACGCAGGCCACTTTCGAAAGTCGCCTCATTACGATCAGTCGCCTGCCAAAGTCCAGTAATTCCAGGCTGGACAGAGAGCAACTCAGCCTTTTCCTCATCCGAAAAATGCTGCTCAAGCTCATCCCTTGTAATGGGGCGGGGACCAATTACGGACAGATCACCATTCAGCACATTAAGAAACTGAGGCATCTCATCGATGGAGCACTTGCGAATAAACTGACCGATCTTAGTAATGCGGGGATCGTCATCGATCTTGCGCTCGACTTCCCACTGATGCAGTTGCTCAGGACTCAAATACTTCTGCACGTCACCCGCATCGGCGACCATGCTACGAAGCTTAAAAATCTTGATTGTCTTTCCACCCTTGCCAACGCGCTCTTGCGTATACATAGGGCTGCCGGGCGATTCAAGGCTAATGAGTGCACACACAATGGCGATAGGAATGAACAGCAGCACACTCATCAAAAGACTGAACACCAGATCAAACAGCCTTTTAATAAAGCGATAACCAACCGTGCCGCTCGGTTTAATCTCTTTAATGGCCAGTGCGTCCCCCACAGATACACAGCTCTCTGTTACTTCTTTAGCAGCCAAAGTCCAACGTACGGCCCTGTCCTCCAGGACCCCCCCCCAATCGGTTAATTCAAAAATGCGAACGAACAGCTAGTGCAACGTCTCCCTTACGTTTTGATGGGAACGTCGAGCGGAAGCACTTCCCTAAAACTGGAATCGCCTTCGCCTACGTCCACCAGGCACCAGCGCTTGCGACGGTCGATCTTATGCACGCGGGCCTCTTGCCCCACCAAGGGCCCCTGCTCTATGTGCAACACGCCGTCTTCTATGCGGGCGACGCTGTTGCGCACCACGCCGTCGTCGTCCAGCACGCTGCGGTACCAATCCTGCGCATCGTCCGGCATGGGCATGTACGCCCGCTCCCTACTACCGGCGATGCGACAGCCAAAGCTCAACTGGGCCAAAGCCCTATCGAGCGCAGCGGCATCGTGCGTGGCGACGAAGAAATATTCCTTGTACATAGGTTTGGTTTGGAGCGACCATGCGCCGTCCCGCTTAGACCAGAACTCCTTTTGCATCACAAAAGCGTCCTGCATAAGGTCGTGCGGGATAATGCGGCGAACCTTTTCGCAGGTCTCGCGCTCTTTTCCAATGGGGGTGTGGACCAGATACCAGCGGACGCGGCCGTGCTGGCTGTTGGTGGTGGCGCCGTTAAAAGCGCCCGGCAGCTGCTCTTGGCGCCGTGCCGTCTGTTCCATGTTCTCGCCCCCTCTTTTTGGCTTTGCGATGCACGCAAATGCAGGGGCGTTTAGAACAGGCTTCTCGCTCGCAGCTAGGCGCAGTCGCAAAAGTACAGGTTTTTGTATCTTTCGACGATGCTCATTATACGAGTAATTTCAAGCCGTTTTCCCTGATTGCACAAATTGCGGCGCGAGCGGATATATCTCCATACCCCTCTACAAAAACCTGTACATTTTTGCACAACAAAAAAAGCCGCTCAACCAGCGGCTTTTCTTATTTTGGTAAGAAAAAAGGCGACCGCCCTTTGTGGACGGTCGCCTTTGTAAATTGTTGAGCAGCTTGCCTTAGGCGCGGGTCTTGATCTCCTCGAGCACCTTGGCAACAAACTCGTCAACGCTCATCTGAACGGTCTCGTTGGAGCGATCGCGGACGGAGATGTTGCCGGCCTCGACCTCCTTCTCGCCCAGGATGAGCATGTAGGGCACGCGGTCGATGCTGCGGGCCTCGCGGATCTTATAGCCGATCTTCTCGTCGCGGTCGTCGCAGACCACGCGAATGCCGGCCTCCTCCAGCTTGGCGCACACCTCGTGGGCGTAGTCGCGGCTCTTCTCAGAGACGGGAAGCGCCTTGACCTGCACGGGAGCCAGCCAGGTGGGGAACTTGCCCGCAAAGTGCTCAATCAGAATACCGATGAAGCGCTCGATGGAGCCAAAGCACACGCGATGCAGCATGATGGGACGCTTCTTGGTGCCGTCGGCGTCCACGTACTCCAGATCAAAGTTGAGCGGCATCTGGAAGTCGAGCTGGACGGTACCGCACTGCCAGGTACGGCCGAGCGAGTCCTCCAGGTGGAAGTCGATCTTGGGGCCGTAGAAGGCGCCGTCGCCCTCGTTGACCTCGTAGTCCATGCCCAGCTTCTCCAGAGCGGTGCGCAGGCCCTCCTCGGCGCGTGCCCAGTCCTCGTCCGAACCCATGGAGTCCTCGGGGCGGGTGGAAAGCTCAACGTGGTACTTAAAGCCAAACTTTTGGTACACGGAGTCGATGAGGTTAACCACGCCCACGATCTCGTCGGTCAGCTGGTCAGGACGCACAAACAGGTGGGCGTCGTCCTGGTTAAAGCAGCGCACGCGGAACAGGCCGTGCAGGGCGCCGCGCAGCTCGTGACGGTGCACCAGGCCAATCTCGCCGGCGCGGATGGGCAGCTCGCGGTAGGAGTGCGGCTTGGAGGCGTACACCAGCACGCCGCCCGGGCAGTTCATGGGCTTAATGCAGTACTCTTCGTCGTCAATAACGGTGGAGTACATGTTGTCCTTGTAGTGGTCCCAGTGGCCCGAGGTCTTCCACAGCTGCTTGTTCATGATGAGCGGCGTGGAGATCTCCACGTAGCCGGCCTTGTGGTGGATTTCGCGCCAGTAGTCCAGCAGCGTGTTCTTAAGGATCATGCCGTTGGGCAGGAAGAACGGGAAGCCGGGGGCCTCGTCGCGCATCATAAAGAGGTCCATCTCGCGGCCGATCTTGCGGTGGTCGCGCTTCTTGGCCTCCTCCAGCATGTGCATGTGCTCGTCGAGCTCTTCCTTGGTGGCAAAGGCGACGCCGTTGATGCGGGTAAGCATCTTGTTGTCCTTGTCGCCCTTCCAGTAGGCGCCCGAGACGCCGGTGAGCTTAAAGGCCTTGAGGGCCTTGGTGTAGCAGATATGGGGGCCGACGCACATGTCGATGTAGTCGCCCTGCTGGTAGAAGGTGATGCGGGCGTCGTCGTCCAGGTCGCCGATGTGCTCGACCTTGTACTTCTCGCCGCGCTCCTCCATAAGGGCGATGGCCTCGGCGCGGGGCTTCTCAAAGACGGTGAACTTGAGGTTCTCCTTAACGATCTTCTTCATCTCGGCCTCGATCGCGGGGAAATCGTCCTCGCTGATCTTGACGCCCTCGGGCAGGTCGACGTCGTAATAGAAGCCGTTGTCGGTCGCGGGGCCGTAGGCAAAGTCGGCCTCGGGATAGAGACGCTTGATGGCCTGCGCCATGATGTGCGCGGCGGAGTGACGGATGACGTGCGTGACCTCGTCCTGCGGGAGTTCGGCCACCGAACCGTCATTGTAGAGTGCCTTCATGGGTATGTTTTCTCCTCTCGGATGCCTGATGCAAGTGCGTGCGATGCGCTCGGCGTTTTTGACTTGCATCATTATAGGCAGGTTGCCTTGGTATACAAGCGCCCGCCGCACCTTAATGGCACGGCGGGCGATTTTCTACGCATGCTTCATCGCGTGGGCGCGGGGTGTGGGGCGCACGTGGCTTGCGCGGGACGCACGGTGCCCGTGGCTTGCGGCCAGCCCGGCGATGGATGCGTTACTGGATGCGAGTTCGGCAGTAGGGGCAGACCTTCCAGTGCGCATCGAGCGGGCGATGGCAGCTGGGGCACACGTTGCGAACCTGGGTATCGCACACCGGGCAGACGACAAAGTCCTTCTCGATGGGAGCGCCGCACTGCGGGCAGGTGCCGTACTGGGCAAGCTGGCGCTCGCGCAGGGCCATGTCCAGCTCCTGCTCCTCGCGGTCGGACGCGTAGGAGTGCGGGCGCAGGACCAGGTAGGCAATGAGGCCTACAAACGGGATGAGGGCGATGATGCCCCATGCCACGTAGGCGCTAGCGCCGCGACGGCGAGCGTCGATGAACACATAGACGACCGACAGCACATACAGGGCGATGATAAAGCCAACGAAGGCATAGACGACGCCCATGAGCTGCGGCGACATGAGCTCGGAGATGTACTTGGACATTACGGATACCTTTCGGAATATTAACAGTCCGGTCAAGTTTACCACGGGGTTTGTTTATATGGGACCACGGCCGGGTACGGGGCCGGCGCGGACACAAACATCTCAATCTGTAACAGGTGGAAGCGGAATCCGGGTCTAGATGTTACAGATCGAGACATAGGGGTCCCTCTCCGACTTCAATCTCGATCTGTAACATCTTGACTCCAAAATCAGCTCTTACTGTTACAGATCGAGACGAACGGACAGACCGCCCGATGATTATCTCGATCTGTAACATCTAGAACCCAAATCCACAGCTAACTGTTACAGATCGAGACAAAGACAACCGCCCAAACAGAATGTCTCAATCTGTAACAACTACTCGGCAAAAACAGTCCCAGATGTTACAGATTTAGACAAACCCTTCTCTCCCCGACTTAAATCTTGATCTGTAACATCTAGAACCCAAAAACAGTTCTTGCTGTTACAGATCGAGACATACACATAACCGGACGGGCTAACGCCTCGATCTGTAACACGTAGGACCACAATCCCCCTCCTACTGCTACAGATCAAGACGAACGTGCGTCTGTGGACTTAACGTCTCGATCTGTACCAGGTAACGGCGCAGAACGCGAGGTTGGGCGGGAAGAACTCGGGTCTAACGTGGCCGGCATCCGTGCCGGGCCGGCCCTCGCCTGCCGTTGGCGGATGCGACGGGGCTGTTCGCCGCATTGCCGCTGCGCTGGGGGTGTGCAGACCGTAGGATAGTCTTATTGACAGCCTGTCAACTTGTCTGGGAGGCACTGTGACGAAAACGTTTGATATCGCGATTGTGGGCGCGGGCATCACCGGGTGCGCCATCGCGCGACAACTCGCGCGCTATGACCTGTCTATTTGCGTGGTCGAGGCGGCCAACGACATCGCCCTGGGCGCGTCGAAGGCCAACGGCGGCCTGGTGCACGCCGGCTACGATCCGGCTCCGGGCACGGTAAAGGCGCAGGTCAACGCTCGTGGTTGCGAGCTGTATGGCACCTGGGCCCAGGAGCTGGGTTTTTTGTTTTGCCGAACCGGCTCGATGGTGCTGGGCTTTAGCGACGAGGACCGTGCGCACCTGGAGAAGCTACGCCAGAATGGCCTGGCCAACGGCGTGCCCGAGCTGGCGATCATTGGCCCCGACCGTATCCACGAGCTGGAACCGCGTGCCAGCGCCGACGCAACATGCGCGCTGTGGTGCCCTTCGACCGGTTACGTCGACCCGTTTGAAGTGGCCATCGCGGCGCTGGAGAACGCCGTGGCCAACGGCGTGACGTTTATGCGCTCCGCGCCGGTGGAAGCCATTGAAGTTGCTGGCGGCGAGGCTACCGACGGTGCTGCGCGCTTTACGCTGGTGACGCCCGCCGGCGATGTGCGCTGCCGCTATCTGATCAACGCCGCGGGCAACGGTGCCGCGGACATCTCGCATATGGCCGGCGCCGAAGAGTTTCAGATGGTCTGGCGCCAGGGAAACATCGTGGTGCTGGACAAGGAGCCGCGCGCGCTCATGCCGCTCTACCCAGTGCCCACGCCGGTGTCCAAGGGCGTTATCGTCACGGGCACCGTGCACGGCAACACCGTGATCACCGCAGCCGCTGCCGTGCGCGAGCCGGGCGACACACAGACTTATGTGAGCGATGTGAACGCGCTGCTGACGGGAGCGCGCAAGCTGGTTCCCGATCTGGACACGCGTCGCGTGGTGCGCGCGTTTGCCGGCGGGCGTCCGGTCATTAAGGGGACGAACGACTTCTTTATTGGGCAGTCGGCCGTGGTGCCAGGCCTGTTCCAGGCGGCGGGCATTCAATCGCCAGGCGTAGCAAGCGCGCCGGCCATTGCCGAGCGCATGGAGCACGTGATGCGCGAGGCGGGCGTTGCTTTGCGCGAGCGGGCCGATTGGGATCCGATTCGCCGCGCGCCGGACGACTTCGACCGTGCGCCGCTTGCACGCAAGGAAGAGCTCATTGAGTCCGACCCTGCATGGGGGCAGATCGTCTGCCGCTGCGAGACAGTACCCGAGGCCGAGATTGTTGCCGCGATTCGACGCCGTCCGGGTGCGGTTTCGGTCGAGGGCGTCAAACGCCGCTGCCGCGCGGGCATGGGCCGCTGCCAGAGCGGCTTTTGCCAGAGCCGCGTGGTGGCGATTCTGGCGCGCGAGCTGGGGTGTGACCCCAGCGAGGTGCTGCTGGAGGACACTGGCTCGTGGCTCGTTGAGGGACCTTTGAAGGGGGTGCGCTAGGATGGCGACGTTTGATATGCGCAACGAACGCGCGGAGGCAGGAGCTACGGAAGCGGTGCAGACGCAGGCGTTCGACGTCGTCGTTATCGGCGGCGGACCTGCCGGCATGGCGGCCGCACTTGCCGCGCACAAGGCCGGCGCGCGCGTGGCCATCGTGGAGCGCGAGCAACACTTGGGCGGCATCCTGCGCCAGTGCATTCACCCCGGCTTTGGCCTTTCGCACTTTAAGCAGGAGCTCACCGGCCCCGAGTATGCGCAGCGCTTTATCGACCAGGTGCGCGCGACCGACATTGCGCTGTTCTTGGACAGCATGGTGCTTGGGATTGATTCGGGCGAGTCCACGGAAGACGCCATACTCCGCACCGTCACGCTCATGAATCCCTCCGGTATGCTGCAGCTCACCGGGCGTGCGGTCGTCCTTGCCATGGGTTGCCGCGAGCGCACCCGCAGCGAGATCAAGATTCCCGGCAACCGACCCGCCGGCGTGTTTACGGCCGGCCTGGCGCAGCGATACATCAACATCGAGAACCTCAAACCCGGCTCGCGCGCCGTCATTTTGGGCTCGGGTGACATCGGACTGATCATGGCGCGCCGCTGCACGCTCGAGGGGATTTCGGTCGAGGGCGTGTACGAGCTCATGCCGTACGCCAACGGCCTGCGTCGCAATGTGAAGAACTGCCTGGACGACTTTGGCATTCCGCTGCACCTGTCCACCACCGTCACGCGCGTAATCGGTCACGATCGCGTGGAAGCCGTCGAGGTGAGTCAAGTCGACGAGCACCTGGCACCCATTCCGGGGACCGAGCGCGTTGTTCCGTGCGACACGCTACTGCTTTCAGTGGGCCTGATTCCCGAGAACGAGCTTTCGGTTGCCGCGGGCGTGGAGCTGGACCCACGCACGCGCGGCGCCGTGGTGGACCAGAGTCTGCAGACGGGCGTGCCGGGCATATTTGCTTGCGGCAACGTGCTGCACGTACACGATCTGGCCGACAATGTGACAACCGAGTCCGAGCGTGCCGGTGCGGCTGCGGCGGCGTGGGCGTTGGGCTGTGGTGCTGGGGCCGATGCGAGCGCTGCGGGCACGGGTTGCCAACTTACGGTCTCCCCCGCCGGCATCGCAGGCTACGCACTGCCGGGACGTATTACGGCTGTCGGGCTCACTAAGCTCAACTTCCGTGTACGCCGCCCGGTCGATGCTGCACGCGTGCGCATTCTCGCAAACGGCGAGGAACTGCTTGCAGGCAAGGTCCGCCCGTTTAAACTGAGCGTCATGGAAAGCTTCCCGCTGCCGGCAAAGGTGATTCAGCGCGCACTCGACCTGGGTGTTAGCGAGATTGTCCTGTCCGTTGACCCTATTGAGGAGGCGTAGAGTCATGAGCACAAACGCGATTGAAATGCTGCAGTTCAACTGCACCACCTGCCCATCCGAGTGCCTCCTGACCGTGGAGGTCGAGCGCAGCCCAGACGGCGCCGTGGTAGAGGTGCGCTCCGTAACCGGCAACAGCTGCCCGCGCGGTAATAAGTTCGCACATCAGGAGCTCACCTGCCCCATGCGCGTGCTCACCACCACGGTGGTCGTATCCGGTGGCGATGAGGCGCTGCTGCCCGTGCGCACGGCCGAAGCCATCCCGCTGGCACTCCACGCCCAAGCCATGAGCCTCATCCGCGGCCTGGTCGTCGACGCCCCCATCCGCATGAGCGATGTAGTCCTCCCCAACCTCCTAGACACCGGTACCGACCTCATAGCCAGCATGGACATCGGCCCTGCGTAGGTAGCTCATTTGGGACGGGGCTCTTTTAGCTACCCCGCCATCCACCCCGCCCCTCCTCAATTGCGGTGGAATAGTCCCTGATTTCCGCCAAACCCCGGCATCCAGGAACTATTCCACCACAACTATCCTTGGAATCGGTATTTAGCCTGTGCCTACTTTAGTGCCATTTTAAAACTATGCCGGATTACGGGGCTGATTCGGAAACCCCCATCCATACCGGCGATTTTCGATTTTTGATAAGCCCTCTACCTGCGCTTTTTATTTCGCGATTTTTCCCATGGTCAAGTAATACAGGTCAAGCCCCGTAATCCGCCATACTTTTGAAACCAGCCCATTTGGGACGGGCCTCTTATGACTACTTTTGCCCGAACGTTCGCTAGGCTGGCCATGCCAAGGAGTGTCCCAAAGTGCCGGCATAAAAGGAACGTCCCTAGCTGCCGGGCATGGGATACCATGGTGGCAACCTAGCGAAAGGACGATGTATGGCACATGTCGATGACCAGCGTGTGGCGCGCGTGCTCGATGCGCTCGAGGCTCAGCGCCCCGGCGCGCAGCTGCTTGTGAATGACCCGTGGTCGATCTACTATCTGACCGGCTTTTATGCCGATATGTTCGAGCGTTTTTGTGGCGTGCTGCTCGCGCGCGATGCCGAGCCAGTGATCTTGGTCAACGCGCTACATCAGCTGCCCGAGTATGACAATGCCCGCGTCGCGTATCACACCGATACCGACGTCGTGACCGACGACATCGCGCGCGAGGTCAATCCTGCCAAGCCCCTCGGCATCGATACCGTTATGCGCTCCGGCTTTTTGCTGCCCCTTATGGATCGTCACGCCGCAAGCGAGTTCTTCCTGGGCGACTTTGCCGTCAACGCCGCGCGCACCTACAAGGATGCCGCCGAGCAGGAGCTCATGCGCGTGTCCTCGGCCGCCAACGATGCCGTAATGGCCGACGCCATCAAGCTCGTTCACGAGGGCGTGACGGAGCGCGAAATTGCAGACCAGATGCTCGGTCTGTACCGCAATCACGGCTGCGAGGGCTTTAGCTTTCCGCCCATCGTAAGCTTTGGCGCCAACGCAGGAGACCCTCATCACGAGCCCGACGACACCGTACTCGAGTGCGGCGACGTGGTGTTGTTCGACATAGGCGGACGTCGCCGCAACTACTGCTCGGACATGACGCGCACGTTCTTTTGGGGCGAGCCGGACGAGGAGACAGCGCGCATCTACGACATCGTGCGTCGCGCCAACGAGGCCGCCGAGGCGCTCATCGCACCGGGCGTGCGCATGTGCGACCTGGACCGCGCCGCGCGCGACGTGATTGAGGACGCTGGCTATGGCAAGTACTTCACGCATCGCCTGGGCCACTCAATCGGTCTGCAGGACCACGAGCCAGGCGACGTTTCCCTTGTCAACGAGCAGGTCGTAGAGCCGGGCATGACATTCTCCATCGAGCCGGGCATCTACCTCCCCGGCCGCACCGGCGTCCGCATCGAAGACCTGGCCCTAGTCACCGAGTCCGGCGTCGAAATCCTCAACGCCTATCCCCACGATCCGGTCCGCCTAGACTAGCCCTTACCCAATAGCCCCTCAATTAGTTGCGGTGGAATAGTTCCCAGATTGGCCCACAGAGGCATAATCCAGGAACTATTTCACCGCAACTGCCATGGGGCCAAGTCGACCAATTTGAAAGTCTAGAGCTGCGCCACGAAAACGGCCTATCTACTACGTTTAACCCGCATGGGTCGACCATGCGGGTCTTTTTTGAAAATTGGCAAGCCTTCTACCTGCGGTTTTGATTTTGCATTTTTCCGCGTGGTCGAGGGTATCCGCTAAAACGTAGTAGATAGGCCCATTTCGTGGCGAGCAGCCCAAATTAGCTGCCCGGCAAATGGGGTTAGCGCAGCAAGCCTGCTACTTCGCCGGCTAGGGTGATGGTGCCTGCTGCTACGAAAGGCTCGCCCGCGGCATCGAAGGCGGCGAGGGCCTCGGACACGCTGGGGTATACGCCCACAAGCTTGTCGGCATCAACAAGGGCAGCGAGTTCCTCTGCCGGTAGGGCGCGGTCGGAATCGGTCTGCGTCACAACCACGCGCGGGAAGGCCGGGATCAGCACATCAACGATACCCGCCACGTCCTTGTCGGCCAGCGCGGCACATAGCAACGTGGGCCGATTCTCTACGCACGGGTCGATCTCGTCCAGTGCGCTCACAAAGTTCTCGCAGCTTTGGGGGTTATGGCAGGCATCGATCAGCTTGAGCGGATCGGTTCCCAGCACATCAAAGCGACCCGGCGTGGGGCAGCCCATAAGCGAAGCGTCGAGTGCATCGTGATCGAGCTCGCGACCCAAATAGCCCTCGCACAGCATAATCGCGCACGCGGCATTCTGCGGCTGATACGCCGGCTTGACCATACTCGACGTATAGATCGCGCGCGGCGTGGTGCAGCTAAACTCCACCGTATCGCCCACGTGTGCCGGGACCTTGGTTGTGGCATGGTTCACCACGAGCGGCACAACGCCACACTCGCGGCAACGGGCGTCCATCACGCGCTGAACGCTCAACTCATGCGTGCCTTCGCCCAGCACAACCAGACGTCTAGGCTTGATGACAGCAGCCTTCTCCCCCGCAATGGCCTCGAGCGTGTCGCCCAGGATGCGCGTGTGGTCGAGGCCGATGCCCGTAATGGCAACGGCGACGGGATCGGTCGCACTCGTAGCGTCCCAACGGCCGCCCATGCCGACCTCGAGCACAGCAACGTCCACTGCAGCCTCGGCAAACACCACCAGCGCGGCAGCCGTCAGCAGGTCAAACGGCGTGATGGTATAGGCGCGCTCCCCCGCCGCCACACGACGAGCATTCACGCGATGCCCCGCCTCGACGGCGGCAGAAACGCCGCGGGCAAACGACTCATCGCTCACGACGCGCCCATCAACCTCCATGCGCTCGGGATAGCGCACCAACTGCGGAGACGTATACAGTGCGGTCTTTAACCCCTCACCACGAAGGATGGCAGCCGAAAAACGCGTGGTCGAAGTCTTGCCATTGGTACCGGCGACCTGAATGCAATCGAAATACTCGTCCGGGCGTCCCAGCTCATCGAGCATATCGACAACCGTCTCGAGCAAAGGACCAGCATCCCCAGAAATCCGCCCCGTATCAGCAGCCAGCCCAACAGCCTCATCAAACGAAAGCAAATCAAACGAAAAAGGAACGACATACGACCCAGAACGCTTAGCCATAACCCAAAGTCCCCCATAACAGAAAAAGAGGCCCATCAAAAAGAATGAGCCCCTCGCGTTGACAATATCAGCCTTTATCCGCTTGCAGCGAGATCAAGGCCACAACCAAGTGGCCCTAACCTACCAGTTGCAAACAACCACGTAAACGAAGTAGGAGCGGCCCGATGCTTTGCTCGCCGCAAGTTCCGCACGCAAAGGACAGCACTTAATGTGCTGTCCGTCTTGCGCAGGACTGTCCGCAGCGGAGAGCAAAGCATCGGGACGCGCCCCCAAGTAAACCTTACGAGAAGTCAGCAACCTGAGCAGTCAGCGCCGCCAGGATCTCCTTGAGCTCAGCTGCACGGTCCCTCTTCTTCTGGACCACCGCGGGCGCGGCCTTGGCCACAAAGCCCTCGTTGGCGAGCGTCTTCTCGCAGCCGGCCAGCTCCTTCTGGGCCGCGGCAATCTCCTTCTCCAGGCGAGCCTTCTCGGCCGAAAGGTCAACCTTGCCCTCGAGCACCACAAAGACCTCGACGCCGCTGTCAACAACAGCGATGCTCGCAGCCGGCTTCTCAACGTCGGTACCCATAACCAGCGAGGCGGTATTCGCCAGCGGCTCAATCGTGGAGCGCAGGCTCTCGAGCTTCTCGATGTCCTCGGCACCGGCGCGCACGACCACGTCGAGCTCGGCCTTGGGGCTCAAGCGATAGCGCGAACGCGTGGCGCGGGCGGCGGAAACGACGGCGCGGCACAGCTCAAACGCGCGCTCGGCGGACTCGTCGACGTACTTGGCATAGTCGGCGGGCTCGGGCCACTTGGCGATCATGAGTGCCTCGGCGCGGTCCACGTTGCCCTCGGCGTCCAGATCGAGCACGCTCGCCGGCATGTTGTCCCAGATCTCCTCGGTGACAAACGGCATGAGCGGGTGCATCAGGCGAATGGAGGTATCGAGCACAAAGATCAGGTTGCGCTGCGCCTGCAGACGGCCCTCGCCCTTCAGGCGGGCCTTGGTGACCTCAACGTACCAGTCGCAAACCTCGTTCCAGAAGAACTGCTGAACGCCGCGGGCCATGTCGCCAAAGGTGTACTTCTCGATACCCTCGGTGACCATCTTGACGGCCTTGGCCAGACGGCTGAACATCCAGGCGTCGGCAGGCGTTTCCACGACGGGCTCACCGGGCGTGTAACCCTCCATGTTCATAAGCAGGAAGCGACTGGCGTTCCAAATCTTGGTCACAAACGACTTGGCCTGCTCGGTGCGCGGACTGTCGATGAGCTTCTTGGTCTTCTTGTCGATGTTCGCGTCGAACTTGACGTCCTGGTTGTTGGTGCACAGCGTCAGCAGGTTGAAGCGCATGGCGTCGGCGCCGTACATGCCAATGAGGTCCATGGGGTCAACGCCGTTGCCCTTGGACTTGGACATGCGGCTGCCGTCCTTGGCAAGAATCGTCGGGTAGATGACGACGTCCTTAAACGGCACCTCGTCCAGGAAGTACAGCGAGCTCATGACCATGCGGGCGACCCACAGCGCGATGATGTCGCGCGCGGTGACGAGCGCCGTCGTGGGGTGATGGCCCTCGAGCAGCTCCGGCTTTTGCGGCCAGCCCTGCGTGGCGAAGGTCCAAAGCTGCGAGCTGAACCAGGTGTCCAGCACGTTCTCGTCCTGGTGTACGTGATGGCCGCCGCACTTGGGGCACACATCGGTGTCCTCGGTAAGGGCGTCCTCCCAGCCGCAGTCCTCGCAGTAGAACACGGGGATGCGATGGCCCCACCACAGCTGACGGCTGATGCACCAGTCCTTGAGGTTTTCCATCCAGGTAGTGTAGGTCTGCGTCCAGCGCGCGGGATGGAAGGTGACCTTACCGGAGTTGACGGCGTCGAGCGCCGGCCCCTTGAGCTTGTCGACGGCCACAAACCACTGCTCGGAAAGCCACGGCTCAAGCGCGGCGTCGCAACGGTAGCAGTGCATGACGGAGTGATCGAGGCCCTCGACGTGATCGAGTAGGTCGTGCTCCTCGAACCACTTGATGACGGCCTCGCGGCACTCGTCGCGGTTCATGCCGGTGAACTCGCCGTAGCCTTCGACGACCACCGCGTGCTCGTCGAAGATGTTGATCTGCGGCAGGTCGTGAGCCTGACCCATGGCGTAGTCGTTGGGGTCGTGGGCAGGGGTGACCTTGACGAAGCCGGAACCGAAGTTGGCGTCGACATGCCAATCCTCAAAGATGGGGATCTCACGGTCGACGATGGGAAGCTTGACGGTCTTGCCCACGAAGGCGGCCTTCTCGGGGTCCTTCGGGGAAACGGCGACGCCCGTGTCGCCGAGCATAGTCTCGGGGCGCGTGGTGGCGACGACGATGTAGTCCTGGCCGTTGACCGGCTCAGTCAGCGGGTAGCGCAGGTGCCACAGGTGGCCCTTCTCGTCCTTGTACTCGGCCTCGTCGTCCGAGATGGCGGTGGTGCAGTTGGGGCACCAGTTGACGATGCGCTTGCCGCGATAGATCAGGCCGTCGTGGTACCAGTCGCAGAAGACCTTGCGCACGGCCTGGGCATAGTCCTCGTCCATGGTGAAGCGCTCGTTGTCGAAGTCGACGGAGCAGCCCATACGCTTGATCTGCTCGACGATGATGCCGCCGTACTCGTGGGTCCAATCCCAGCAGGCGTCGACAAACTTATCGCGGCCGATCTCCAGGCGACTGATGCCCTCGCTCTTGAGCTTCTTGTCGACCTTGGTCTGCGTGGCGATACCAGCGTGGTCGGTGCCGAGCACCCAGCGCGTGGACTTGCCGCGCATGCGGGCCATGCGGATGATAGCGTCCTGGATGGAGTCGTCGGTGGCGTGACCCATGTGGAGCTTGCCGGTTACATTGGGAGGCGGAATGGTGACGGTGCAGTCGCCCACGCCCTCACGGCGCTTGTAGTAGCCGCCGTCGAGCCACTTCTGCAGGATCGCCGGCTCGTTGGTCGACGGATCGTAGTTCTTGGGCATCTCTTCCATATATCTCTCCCTGTCCCGCCGGGGAGGAATGTAGGCCCGATTTTCGCTCGGTCAAGTCCTGACTCGCTCGAAGACCACATTAAGTGGTCTTCGGCTCGTGCGGAATCTACGAAAATCGGGCCTACATTCCTCCCCTTAGGTATCGATTACTTCAGTCTGATATGACTTCGCTGAGGCTTAAACAAACACACAGAATAACACAGGTAGTTGGGGTTATTGCGTATATATAAAATAGCCTCCGACCGCATGTGATCGGAGGCTATCGACAAAAACGTTTTGACAGGTTTTAGCCGTAGATGCGCTGGGGCTGTTCTTCGCCCTTTACGGAGGCTTCGGTCACGATGACCTTGGAAACACCCTCCTCGCTGGGGAGGTCGAACATCGTCTGCTGCAGCACGTCCTCGCAGATGGAGCGCAGGCCTCGGGCGCCGGTCTTGCGGGCGAGCGCCATGCGGGCGATCTCGTGCAGAGCCGCGTCCTCAAACTCAAGTTCAACGTCCTCGAGCTGGAACATCTTACGGTATTGACGCACCACGGCGTTCTTGGGCTCGGTCAGAATCGACACCAAGTCGTCCTCGTCAAGCGCCTGCGTCTGGGTGACGACGGGCGTACGTCCCACAAACTCGGGGATCATGCCAAAGGCGTTGAGGTCCTGCGGGAGCACCTGACGCAGCAGGTCGTTCTCGTCGACCGAGGTGGGGCCGGCGATCTCGGAGTTAAAGCCCACGCCCTTGTTGCCCACGCGGTCGGCGATGATCTTGTCCAGACCCACAAAGGCACCGCCGCAGATGAACAGGATGTTCGTCGTGTCGATCTGCAGCAGCTCCTGCTGGGGATGCTTGCGGCCGCCGGTGGGCGGAACGCTGGCCACCGTGCCCTCAAGAATCTTAAGCAGTGCCTGCTGAACGCCCTCGCCCGAAACATCACGGGTGATGGAGAGGTTCTCGGCCTTGCGGGCGATCTTGTCGATCTCGTCCACGTAGATGATGCCCACCTGCGCGCGCTCAATGTCGCCATCGGCAGCGTTGATGAGTTTGAGCAGGATGTTCTCCACGTCCTCGCCAACGTAGCCAGCCTCGGTGAGCGCGGTAGCGTCGGCGATGGCAAACGGCACCTCGAGGATGCGCGCGAGCGTCTGGGCCAGCAGCGTCTTACCAGTGCCGGTGGGGCCAAGCAGCAAAATATTGGACTTGGCGAGCTCCACCTCGTCCATATCGTCGTCAAACTGGCCGCCCATGCCCGATGCCTCGTCAAAGGCGGACACCGCGGCACCGCCCTCGATCACGCGACGGTAGTGGTTGTACACGGCCACCGACATGGCGCGCTTGGCGTCCTCCTGGCCCATAACATAGGCCGAAAGCTCGTCATAGATCTCGTGCGGTGTCGGCACGTGCGTGATGACCTGACGGTCGTCCTCGAGCTCAAAACCCTCGGCCTCGGGGTCAACGGCGGGCTGGGAAGCAGCCTGGCCGTGGTCGTTGAGGAAGCCCGGGAGATTGCCGTTGCGGGCGGCGTCCATAAAGTCCGAAGCCAGCGACTCCTCAAGGATCTCGGAGCAGGCGGCGACGCACTCGTCGCAGATAAAGATGTTGGTCGGACCCTTTACGAGACGACGGACCTGGCCCTGCTCTTTTCCGCAGAAGGAGCAGCGGATGGGGTTGCCGTTCTCGTCAAAGTTGTCCTGCATGTTACCTGCCATCCTAGGCGTCCTTCGCGGCAAGATCGCGCGAGGTAACGATACGGTCGATCAGGCCGTAGTCGAGGGCCTCGGCAGCGGTCAGGTAGTTGTCGCGCTCGGTGTCGGCCTGGACCTTCTCGATGGGCTGGCCCGAGGCGTCGGACAGGATCTGGTTGAGCTCGCGACGAGTCTTCTTGATCTCTTCGGCCACGATCTCGATCTCGGTCTGCTGGCCCTGGGCACCGCCACTGGGCTGGTGAATCATGACCTTGGAGTGCGGCAGGCAGAAGCGCTTGCCCTTGGCGCCGGCCGAAAGCAGCACGGCGGCCATGGACGCGGCCATACCGACGCAGATGGTGGAAACCTGCGGCTTAATGAAGTTCATGGTGTCCAGAATCGCCAGGCCGGAGTAGACCTCGCCGCCGGGCGAATTGATGTAGAGCGAGATATCCTTCTCGGCATCCTGGCTCTCAAGATGCAGCAGCTGGGCAACGACCAGGTTGGCGCTGACGGAGTTGATCTCCTCGCCCAAGAAGATGATGCGGTCGTTGAGCAGGCGCGAATAGATATCGTAGCTGCGCTCGCCGCGCGGCGTCTGCTCGATAACGTATGGCACGAGGGCGGAATCGAACTTAGCGATCATACGCATCTCCATTTCTCTTACGGACCAATAGTGGTTCTAGACAAACGTACGGTGCCCGCATGCTATGCATTGGCTGGCACCGTACGAAGCAACCGGATAACCGGCTTATAACTTTACCCCATCACAGGCGCATCCATGCGCTCGCGGGAAAGGTGGCGAGAATTACTCAGCGTCCTTGGCGGTCTCGTCGACCTCGGTCACCTTGGCGTTCTCGACCAGGTGATCGACAGCCTTGGAGCGACGGATGGACTCGCGGACGGCAGGCATGCGGCCATCGGCGATGAACTCGGCCTTGGAAGCCTCGACGTCCTTGACGCCGGCCTTCTCGAACTCGGCGTTGATGTCGTCCTCGGTGACCTCAATCTTGAGCTCACGGGCGAGGGCGTCGAGCGCCAGGGACTCACGGGCAACGTCGTTGGCCTGCTTGTGCAGGTCGCCGATGAACTGCTCCATGGTCAGGCCGGAAGCGGGCAGCCAGGTGTCCAGCGTCATGCCGCGGGCAGCGAGGTTGGACAGGAAGTTCTGGCCAAGCTCCTCAAAGACGGACTGCTCGTAGTCGGCGTCCATCTCGTCGAGCTGCAGGCGCTCAGCGAGAGCGGAGACGCAACGGTTCTCCTTCTCGGCCGGCAGGCGGGAAGCCTTGTCCTGCTCGATCTCGATCTTGATGGCGTCGCGCATAGCGTCGATGCTGTCAAAGCCAAAGTCGGACTTGACGAGCTCGTCGGTGAGCTCGGGAGTGTTGCGGACCTTGATGCCCTTGACGGTGACCTCGACGGTGTGGGTCTCGGCTTCCTCGCCCTCCTCGACCTCGTCGGTCCAGGTGACGGACTTGACGTCGTCAACGTTAGAGCCGATCAGGGCCTCGTTGAACTCCTTGGGGTTGCTGTCGCTACCGGCGATGAGCATGCGGCCCTCGGCGGCGAAGTTGTCGGCGTTCTCGACAGCCTTGAGATCGACGGTCACATAGTCGTCAGCCTCGACGGCGCGACCCTCAACGTCCTCGAAGGTGGCACGGTAGTTGAGGAGCATCTCGACCTGGTTGTTGATCTCGGACTCGGTGACCTCTGCGGGAGGCATCTCGATCTCAACGGCGTCGAAGGAGGAAAGCTCAGCGGCAGGACGCAGGGAGAACTCGACGGTGTAGGTGTAGTCCTCGTGATCCTTGGCGAGGTCGAGCTCCTTGTAGTCACCGTTCTTGGTGGGGACGATGTCCAGCTCGTTGAGGACGACGGGCTCGTTGGCGGCAATCAGGTCGTTGGTGGCCTGAGCGAGGGTAGCCTCGGCGCCAAGAGCAGAGTCGATGACCGGACGGGGAGCCTTACCGGCGCGGAAGCCCGGGAAGCGGTACTTCTTGGCGGTGTCCTTGTAGGCCTTCTTGATCGCGGCGTCGACGTCGGCGGCCGGGATGGTGACCGTAGCGGTGAGCTTGGCGTCCTTGACGTCAGAAGCGGTGATGTTCAACACGTTCCTCCTCATACTGCCCAGCTTATCTGAGGTGCTGGTACCTTTATGCAACAAAGAGTCGCGACGGCAGGAGCCGACGCAGGTGCGTTGGTGCGGGCGAAAGGACTCGAACCTTCACGGGAATCCCACCAGAACCTAAATCTGGCGCGTCTACCAATTCCGCCACGCCCGCATGAGCGCACAGACTAGGAATGATAGCAGATACGAACGGCAAGCGCACGCACACGTTTTACAGGCTCACGACCTCACCACGAGCGCAAGGCATCCCATCTCATAAGTTGCGGTGGAATAGTTCCTGTTTGGGGCTCCAGTCCTCCAAAACAGGAACTATTCCACCGCAACTTCGGTGCGACTCGGCAGTCTGGCGGTGCTGGCCATGTGCCGGAAAGCGTGTCCCGGTTTGGGGCCTCGGAATGGGACACGATTTCCGCTATAGCCATCAACCGGAAACTGCAACCCGTTTTGAGCCCCTATTCCGGGATGCACTTTCCGCCGAGGGCCTCAAACGGAAACTGCAGCCCACAATTCGGTCGAAAAGTGGGCTGCAGTTTCCCCGGGCTAGACAAAGAGCGGCGGTCTGCTCGTCTACTCCCCTAGCAGGGCCTTCTCGGGCGTGATCGGCAGCGAGCGAACCTGGTGGCCGGTGGCGTGCGCCACGGCCGAGGCAACGGCGGCGAGCGGTGTGTTGATGACGACCTCGCCGATCGACTTGGCACCAAACGGACCCGTCGGCTCGTAGCTCGGCTCAAAGGCCACGCGAATGCTGCCGATATCCAGGCGCGTGGGCAGCTTGTAGCTCATAAAGTTACCGGTGCGCAGGCGGCCGCGATCATCGTGCTCGACGATCTCGTAGAGCGCGTGGCCGATACCCTGGGCAATGCCGCCCTCGGCCTGGACGCGCGCGAGTGCCTCGTTGATCACGGTGCCGCAGTCCACGGCCGCCGCGTAGTCCACCACGGTCACCTTGCCAGTAGCCTTATCGACCTCGACCTCGGCAATGCCGGCCATAAACGGCGGGGGCGAAACGGGCAGGCAGGCAGAAGCATGCGAGGTGAGCGCGTCGCCGCCCGCGATGTTCTTGACGCACAGGTTGGCAAAGTCGCGCAACGTGAGGTAGCGGTTCTGCTCGCGCGCGGCGCGCTCGTCGGACAGGCGCACGTACTGGCCATCGAAGACCACATCGGCGGCGTCCACGTCCCACATCTGGGCGGCCTTGGCGCAAATATTCTCGCGCAGCTCGGCCGCGGCGTTCTTAGCGGCAAGGCCCGTCACGTACGTACCCGAGCTCGCGTACGAGCCGGCGTCAAACGGCGACACATCAGTGTCTACGCCGCGCACCACGATAAGTGAGCTCTCCACGCCCAGCTCCTCGGCGGCAATCTGCGCCAGGATCGTGTCGACGCCCATGCCGTTATCGGTGGCGCCAGTGCCGATGGTAATGAAGCCGTCCTCTTCAAGGCGCATGTCGATGCCGGCGATATCCACGTTGGAAATGCCCGATCCCTGCATGGTGAGCGCACAGCCCAGAGCACGCACGCGGTCGCCCAGGTCGACGGCCAGCGGCTTGTCGCGCCAGCCGATCATGTCCATCGCGCGCAGCAGGCAGCGGTCGAGCGCACAGGCGTTGAGCTTCTCGTTGTAGTACTGCGGCATGGTCTCGCCCTCGTGCACGATGTTCTTAAGGCGCAGGTCGGCGGGATCCATGTGCAGCATGTCGGCGAGTTCGTTGACAGCGCTCTCCACGGCAAACTGGCCCTGGGTGGCACCGTAGCCGCGATACGCGCCGCCGCGGTTGGTGTTGGTGTAGACGGCATCCCAGCTAAAGCGGCTCGCCTTCACGTGGTTGTAGATGGGCAGGCTCTTGTGGCCCGAGAGGCCGATCGTCGTGGTGGCATGCTCGCCATAGGCGCCGGCGTTGGACAACGTATGCAGGTCGATGGCCGTGATGGTGCCGTCGTTCATGGCGCCCAGCTTAACGGTCATCTGCATCTGATGGCGCGAGTTGCCCGCGGTGATGGTCTCCTCTCGGGTGTAGCAGCAATAGCTCGGACGGCCGGTCTGCTGGGTGACGAACGCCACGAAGATCTCGCAGCAGCCCGTCTGCTTGGAGCCAAAGCCGCCGCCGATGCGCGGCTTAATGACCTGCACCTGCGACTGTGGGATGTCGAGCGACTGCGCGACCATGCGGCGCACGTGGAAGGGTACCTGCGTCGAGGTGGTCACCGAGATGCGGCCGAACGCGTCGGTCGTCGCGAAGGCGCGGAAAGTTTCCATGGGCGCGGTCTGCGTGGACTGGCTGGTGTAGGTGCGCTCAAAGACGATGTCACTCTGGGCGAACGCCTCGTCAAGGTCGCCAAAATCGCTGGTACCGCTGCACACCAGGTTGCGGGACACGTCGCCGCCCTGCGGGAACATAAAGGTCACGTCGCCCTCGGGGTGGACCACGATGTCGTTATCGAGTGCCTGGGTAAAGTCGAGCAGGGGCTCGAGCACCTCGTAGTCGACCTTGATGAGCTTGAGCGCCTTGTTGGCAGCCTCCTCGGTCTCGGCGGCGACGATCGCCACCTCCTCGTTTTGGTAACGGACGAGGTTCTCGAGAATTAGGCGGTCGTAGGGACTCGGCTGCGGATAGCTCTGGCCAGCGATGGTAAAGCGGCGCTGGGGCACGTCCTCATAGGTGTAGACCCCCACGACGCCGGGCACCTTCAGGGCGCGCGACGTATCGATGGAGCGGATCTTGGCGCGGGCATACGGGCTGCGCTTGAGCTTGACGATCAGGGCGCCGGCGGGCACCAAGTCGCCCGTGTAGACGGGACGCCCCTCGAGCAGGGCCTTCGAGTCCTTCTTGGGCTGCTTGTGAGTGATCTGCTTGTAGGAGACACCGTCGCAGCTGGTGTCGTTGACCGGCAGCTCGGGCATCTCGAAGCCCACCTGCACGCCGAACTCGTTGAAGAAGCGCACGATGGCGCGCAGCTGGCTCTCGTAGCCGCTGCAACGGCAGAGGTTGCCAGCGAGCTGGCGCGAGAGCTCCTCGCGTGAAGCGACGAGGCTCGGGTCCTCCTTGGCGGCGCGGGCAAGCGCCAGCACGTTCATAATGAGGCCGGGGGCGCAAAAACCGCACTGCTCGGCGCCTTCGGCAGCCATCGCACGGGCAAGCGCCTCGGACTCGGCCTTGAGGCCCTCGAGCGTGGTGACGGAGCGACCCTCGACGCGCGCGGCGGGAACCGAGCAGCTCAGCACCGGGTCGCCGTCGAGCCACACCGTGCACAGACCGCAGTTGGTGGTCTCGCAGGCGCAGCGCACCGACGCACAGCCCTGCTCGCGCAGCAACGAGAAGAGCATGGTATCGGGGGCAATCTGAACCTTGACCTTGCGGCCGTTGAGCGTAAAGGAAAGATCGATGAGTTTGGCAGCCATTAGCGCACCTCGCTAGAATCGACGCCGGGCACGCGGCGGCAGGAATACTCGTCCGTGGCAAACTTAGGAATCTGCACGCCCTCGAGCTCGCGGGCAAGCGCGGCCGAAAGCTCGATGCCGGCGGCGCGGCGCACGGCCTGGACGGCGAGCGGGGCCGAGATGCGGCGGCGATAGTCAGCCGAGCCCCACATGTTGGTGCCGTAGCTCAGGGCACGCACGGATGCTGCCAGGGCGCGCAGCTCGTCCTCGGAAGGCTGCTCGTTCACCAGGCCACTTGCCTCGCCCTGCAGCAAGGTCGCGCGCAGCGGGCGGGCACCCACGGTGACATGCCAGCTGTTGTCCCACCAGGCAGCGGTGACGTTTAAGGAGGGGAAGTCGGTCGCGGCCTTGCGCACGGCCTCGTAGCTCGCACGGTAATCGTGCTTGACGACCACAACGTGCTCGATCACGTCGCGCACGTAGCCCATCCGCACGAACTCCGCGAGCGGCACGCAGCCGGCGCCCGTCAGCTCAACATAGGAATCGAGCGCGAGGAAGGCGGAGAGAACGTCCGAGAAGCCAAAGCGGCCGTAAATGCTGCCGCCCACCGTGGCGGTATTGCGCAGCTGCACACCCACGATATCGTGGACGGCGAACTCAAAGACATTGTTGACAAGCGCGTTGAGCTCGGCATGACGCTCGAGCTGGCGCAGGGTACACATGGCGCCGATGCGAAACTCGGTCTCGGTCTCCTCGATCTGATCGAGTCCGCAGGCCGAAAGGTCAATCGCCGTCGCCACGCGACGCGAACCCAGGCGCATCCAGATGCCGCCACCCACAATCTTGTTGTTGCGGTTCTTCTGTAAGAGCTCATAGGCTTCGGCCGCGTTTCCAACACGGACGTAGGTACCGAACTTGAGCACGTTCTCCCCCATCTCTCCACTTGTCCAGTACGTTTAAGTGTACCAAACGAGGGGCCGCACGCCGTTTTAGGACAAAATCCACCCACCCATACATAACTTGCGGTGATATACGGACTGATTAGCCGTTCTGGAACGCAAAACAGTCCGTATATCACCGCAAGTTATGAGGAGTCCTCCGGGATAGAAAAGGCTCCCAGCCAGATAGCTGGGAGCCTCATCACATGCTATGTCGAGCGAAGATTTAGCAGACGCCCTGGGCGAGCATGGCATCGGCGACCTTCAGGAAACCGGCGATGTTTGCGCCCATGACAAAGTTGCCCTCCTGGCCGTACTCCTTGGCGGTGTCGTCCACGTTGTGGAACATGCCGCGCATGAGCTGCTCGAGCTTGCCGTCGACCTCCTCGAAGGTCCAGGACAGGTGCTCGGCATTCTGGCTCATCTCCAGGCCGGACACGAGCACGCCGCCGGCGTTGGCAGCCTTACCGGGCATAAAGGCGACGCCGTTCTCCTGGAAGTAGGTCGTAGCCTCGATGGTCGTGGGCATGTTCGCGCCCTCGCCGACCACCTTGCAGCCGTTGGCGACGAGTGCCTGGGCGTCCTCGAGCAGCAGCGTGTTCTCGCGAGCGCAGGGCAGCGCGATATCGCAGGGCAGCTGCCACACGCCGCGGCCGTCGCCCTCGTGCCACACGGCGTTGGGCTTCTCGTCAACGTACATAGCGAGCGTAACGCCCTTGTCGTGGCCGGAGCGCTTCTTGTTGTAGACGTGCTCGAGCACGGTGTAGTCGATGCCGTCGGGATCCTCGACCCAGCCGTGGGTGTCGGAGCAGGCGAGCACCTTGCCGCCGAGCTGGGAAACCTTCTGGACGGCGTAGATGGCGACGTTACCGGAGCCGTGAACGACGACGTTCTTGCCCTCGAAGGAGTCGCCGCGGCTCTTGAGGTACTCGTCCACAAAGTAGGCCAGACCGTAGCCGGTAGCCTCGGTACGGGCGAGCGAGCCGCCAAAGGAGAGGCCCTTGCCGGTAAGGACGCCGGTCCACTCGTTGGTCAGGCGCTTGTACTGACCGAACAGGTAGGCAACCTCGCGGCCGCCAACGCCCAGGTCGCCGGCGGGAACGTCGGTGTTGGGGCCGATGTGGCGATAGAGCTCGGTCATGAAGGACTGGCAGAAGTGCATGATCTCGTTGTTGGACTTGCCCTTGGGGTCAAAGTCGGAGCCGCCCTTGCCGCCGCCCATGGGAAGGGTGGTCAGGCTGTTCTTAAGGATCTGCTCCAGACCCAGGAACTTGAGCATACCCAGAGTAACCGTCGGGTTAAAGCGCAGGCCGCCCTTGTAGGGTCCGATGGCAGAGTTGAACTCGACGCGATAGCCGCGGTTGACCTGAACCTTGCCCTGGTCGTCGACCCAGGGAACACGGAACATAACGATGCGCTCGGGCTCGACGAGGCGCTCCAGCAGGGCGGCCTCCTCGTACTCGGGATGGGCGTCGAGCGCCGGCTGGATGGTGCCGAGGATCTCGGTCGCGGCCTGGATGAACTCAGGCTGCTCGGGATAGCGGGCCTTGAGCTCTTCGAGAACTTTCTGCGTGTAGCTCATGCTTCCTCCAATGATGGGAAATGAAAAATGTTGGTCGCGGCACCCTATGTGCCGCGAATTTTATCGAGTATGGATAATATCGCACTGTTGCAGCAAAGTTTCGCATAAGCCGACGAGCGGATGTTTCGTTTTGATTACGGTGCAGGTAGAAGCGTTTTTTAGCACCCTACGTACAAATCGCGTGTTTCGAAGCTGTTTCGTCTACATGTTCCAAACCACCACATTGGGGACAGGCACCTTTGTGGTGGTGCTGGTGGTTAGAGAACGAGCTGATGGTAGTCGGCGGGGGTTATGCGGCCCTCGGTGGCGGCGCGGAAGGCGGCGAGCGCATCGCCGGAAAACGGCATGACCCAGCAAAGCGCACAGCCGGCGGTGATGGAGCCGGGCAGCGGCATGATGCGCCCGGGCACACCGGCGGCAAGGCACAGCTGTTCGCATTCCATCACATCGAAGGTGCTATCGAACGAAACGATGATCTTGCGCTCGTGGTCGAGGGCATCACCGGACGGGCCTTCGCGGTGTGCCTCACGATACGCCGCGGCGGCCGCTTCCTCTTCCGCAGTATGTCCACAGCCACCGCAGCCGCAGGTACAGGGTTCGGACCCGTCGCAAGTACAAGGTTCTCCCGTGTCGGGACAAATATCGTGAGACATCGCAACTCCAATCGTCTAGGCGAGTAACTCGGCCGCCGCAAACTCCTCGGGCGTATTGACGTTTTCGAAACAGAGCGTCGAGCCCGCGGCCTTGACGATCTGCGGCTCATCCATATAACCGGCCTGAACGCGATTGATCAGGCAGCGAATGCGCTGTCGGTCGCAGGAGAGCAGCTCTTGGGCAACCGGCGCACAAGCGTCACGGCGCCAGACGGCGCACAGCGGCTCAATCCCCCGCTCCTCGCGCGGCACGCACACGTCGAGCGCCTCGGCCTCAACACGATCGGCAAGCGCGCCGATGAGTTCCGGCGAGACAAACGGCATATCGCAGGCGACAATCGCCACGAGCGGCAATCGGGCCGCGACCAACGAGCTCGCGATGCCGCGCATGGCGCCCGCCGAGCCTTCAAGGTCCGCCACCACACGCGGCACCAGACCGCCAAACGTGCGCTCCTCAAGATAGGCAAGCTCGCTGGGGCGCGAAGTCGTCACGACCAACTCGCCGGCAACTGTCGCCAGCCGACCCAGCACGCGCTCGATGAGCGGTTCGCCGCAAAACGTCATGCGCGCCTTATCGCAGCCCATGCGCGAGGACAGCCCGCCCGCCTGGACGACACAAGAAAGATCGGCCCGTCTTACGGTAGTCATACGGCAAACCACCCCCATCGGCATGCTCAAAACCCGACACACGAAGCCAAATACCGTCGCCGATAAAGCGGGCGGCACGGCAAACCTGTGCAAAAACAAAACAGCGCCTTTGCGGCACGCAGCAAGACCGCGAGCACAAAAGCGCTGGTAGCGTATGGCGGGAACGTATGTGAATCGAACACATCCAAGACGTTTTGCACGCCTCGCAACGGTTTTGAGGACCGCGGAGCCCACCGGAGCCCATCCGTTCCCAAGTGCGGCTGTATTTTACCAAACCGAGCAGCCAATCTAGCGCAGGGACCTCAGGCCGCCGGCGTCCTTGTCGAGCACCGTAAAGCGCACGGCATCCAGGTGCTCCAAGATGCTGATGGCACGTTTGCGCGACACACCCAGGGCCTCGCGCAGTACGCTCGTGGTGGCAGCACCGCCGGCTGCCTCAATGGCGGCGGCAACAAGCTCGCGCGCATGGGCCTCGGCGGCAGCGGACAGGGCAACGTCGCGCTCGACCTTAACGATCGAGCGATTGAGCGAGAGCTCGCGCAGGGCACGCGTCATGGTGTCGCGATCGAGCTGCAACTGCTCGCCCACCTCGGGCAATATCGGTGCATCGAGGCCGGCTTCGTCCAGCAAGGCAACGATACGTTCGCAGGCCTCGCGCACCACACGCGCCGCGGCGGCAGCGGAGTGCGGGTCGAATACCTCGGCACCCTCGGCGGCACACACGCCACGCGAGCAGCCCTCGGCAATCAGAGCCGCGGCAACGCCATCATCAGCGGCAGGCCACGCAGCATGGGCAACGGCGCCGGGCGTAAAGCCCGTTTCCTTGGGGGCCGCCGCGTGCATGGCTGACAGGGTCGCCGCCAGTGCATCCATCGCAGCGTCGAGCACCACGGCGTCCGCCAAGTAGTCCGCATCACCCACAGCAAGCTTGCGAACAGAGCCCTGCGCCACCAATCCGCGCAGTGCGGCATCGGCCTCGCCGACACCAAGATCCAAAGCGTCGGCAACATCAACCGCCGTAACCGGCAGCATCTGCAGCGCCAGCCAAGCGCCCACACCGCCCGCGGTATCGCCGGACTCAAGCGCCGCAAACAGTGCGCGCTCGCCGGCAGAAAGCTCGCGCGAGCGACGGCAGCGCGAAAGCAGCACGCGCCCGCCGCCAATGAGCATGACGGGCGAATACGACAGCACCACAGCATGGTCTCCGGCTCGCAGCGGCAGCGGCTCCTCCAAGCGCACCTGCACGGTACGGGTCTCGCCCACCGCAATGGGGGCCTCACCCTCCAAAAGCATGATGCGGCCGACAACCTCGGCTGTACCCGCCATCACATGCACACGCGCGCCCGACTCGAGCACGCGCGGCTTGGTGCCCTCGCGGCCCAGGTAGGTGAACGTCATCATAAAGCGCAACGTCTGGCCAAAGCGGTCCGCCACGCCCAGCATCTCGCCACGGTCAAGCGCCGCGACACCGTCACCAACTAGGTTGAGCGCCACACGCTGACCAGGCAGCGCGCGCGGCGTATCGCCATGCACCTGAATCCCGCGCACGCGACAGACCGTACGCGACGGCAAAGCCATCAGCTCGTCGCCCACCGCAACCGGCGCATCGTGCAGCGTTCCCGTAACGACAGTGCCGACGCCCTTAATCGTAAAGCAGCGGTCAATCGGCAGGCGCGGCGCGGCATCGGTGCGCTCGGCACGGTCGCGGCAGGCATCCCAGCAGGCACTTACCTGCTCGTCGAGCACCGCAAGCAGCCCGTCGATTCCCGCGCCGGTCTTGGACGACACGGGCACAATCGGCGCACCCGCAAACACGGTACCCGACAAAAAGTCATCGACATCGAGCTCGGCAAGCTCGAACATCTCGGCATCGGCCAGGTCGCACATGGTCAGCGCGACCACCATATGCGTAACGCCCAGCAGCTCCAGCACATGCACGTGCTCGCGAGTCTGCGGCATCACGCCCTCAACGGCCGAAACCACCAGCACGGCAACGTCGATGCCTGTCGCACCCTGTACCATAGCGCGCAGGTAATGCGCGTGGCCCGGCACGTCGACAAGGCCAACGATCTTGCCGCTCGGCAGTGCCAGTTCGCCAAAGCCCAGCTCCACCGTCATGCCCCGGCGACGCTCGACCTCCAGGCGATCGGGATTCTTGCCGGTCAGCGCCTCGATCAGTGCCGACTTACCGTGGTCGACGTGACCCGCCGTGCCAACGATAACGGGACACTCCACCAGCGCCTGAACCTCACTCATCGAGCAATCGCCTTCTTAACGCACGCAATGAGCGTCGATGCCGCTGTCTCGATATCGCGGTCGCCCACGAGCGTACGGACGTCAAACAAAATGCGATCGTGCGAGGTTCGTGTGACGACCGGAGTGTCGAAATCTTGGACGAGCGAGCGCTTGAGTGCGTCAACGGAAAGACGCTCATCGACAAGACGCACGGCAACGCACATGGTGGGCAACTCGACGGTAGGCAGCGAGCCGCCGCCGGGAGTCGACGACTCCTCGACGATTTCCACCTGCACGGCACACGGGCAGCCAGCCTTATCGAAGCCCGCCACCATCAGCTCGCGCAGCTTGCGTGCGCGACGCTCCAGATGAGCCTGCGGAAGCGTGAGCATGTTGAGCACCGGCACCTCACGATGGGCCACATCCGCCCCATCCATGTAAATGCGCAGTGTAGCCTCGAGCGCCGCGAGTGCGAGCTTGCCCGGGCGCAGGGCACGCATAAGCGGATGCGACCCGCAGGCCTGGACCAGATCGCGACGGCCCATGATAATGCCCGCCTGCGCGGCGCCTAGCAGCTTATCACCCGAGCACGACACGATATCGAGCCCTGCCGAAACCGAAGCCGGCGTGGTTTCTTCGCCGCCGCGCACCAAGATGTCGTCGGGCAACAGCGCGCCCGAGCCCTGGTCCTCGTAGAACAGCAGGCCATGCTTGTGGGCCAGGGCGGCAAGCTCCCGAGAGCCCACCTCTTCGTGAAAACCCTCGATGCGATAGTTGGAAGGATGGACCTTAAGGATCATCGCCGTATCGGGCGTGATGGCTTGCTCATAATCAGCCAGGTGCGTGCGGTTGGTGGCGCCGACCTCGACGAGTTTGGCGCCCGAAGCCGCCATGACATCGGGGATGCGGAAGCTGCCGCCGATCTCGACAAGCTCGCCGCGGCTGACGATGACCTCTTTGCCTGCGGCATGGGTCGCCAGCACCAGCAGCACAGCGGCGGCATTGTTGTTGACCACGAGCGCGTCCTCGGCACCGGTGAGTGAGCGGATCGGCTGCGCGGCGTGCTCCTTGCGCGACCCGCGCGAACAGGTGTCGACGCTGTACTCGAGCGTGCTATACCCGCGCGCGACCTCGGCCACGGCTTTGGCAGCTGATTCCGCGAGCGGGGCGCGACCCAAGTTGGTATGGATAACCACACCCGTGGCGTTGACGGCGGGACGCAGGCTCGGCAGCGCAGAGCGGTGCGCACGCCACTCGATGGCCGAGGCCAGCTCGCGCTTGGAACGCGGGGCGGCACCGGCGCGAATGGCGGCGCGCTCCTCGTCGAGCTCGGCCGTAACGGCGGCATGGACTACCGCGTCGCACGTCTCCCCCGCCGCCTTCACGACCGGCCACTCGGCAAGCAGCTCGTTGACGGAGGGAATGGCACGCAGGCGGGCGCGCACCTCATCGGACATGTTCTGGCTATCGCTCATGTGCGACCTTTCAAAAAATACGTGGATCAATCAAATACATCAGCTGAGTCAATTACTCGTCATTATCCCCGTGCGTGGCAATCTTTTCCACGCGAACTGCGTTTTCCTGGGTAAGCGCGGCGCCCGTAATGGGGTCCCAGCGCAGCGGCGTGTGGTCGAGCGGACCGACGCCAAGTGCCTGGGCTCCATCCGCGCCGGCGCCAAACGAACGCCCGCCCGGAGCCGCCGACGTAAAGATGCACGCCGGATGTAGATAGGGTGTGGTCTCCACGCGTACGCGGTCGCGGCCCATGTCGCTTACCAGCTCGACGACCTCGCCATTGGCGATACCCATGCGCGCAGCGGCATCGGCATTCATCTGCACGGCATCCAGATCCGAGCCCGCCTCGGCGGCACCCGCCGCAGCAAGTCTGCGCGAAGTGTGCGACTCAAAGGGTCGGTTGCCGCTAATGAGGCGAAACATCCCCGGCCCTGGCTCCACCATCGGGGCAATCCAGCCGGGCACACGACCCAGGCCGGCGCGCTCCCATACATCGCTTACCAGCGCAATCTTGCCGCCGTCGAGCGGAATCACAGGCTCGCCCGTACGCGGCGGCAGTTGCACGCCCGTGTCAGCCCAACCGCGCTCCTTGAGCGCAGTGAGGTCGATCCCAAACGGAGCCACCTGGGCAGCCGCCAGATCGTCAGACGTAAACTGGAAGTACTCGCCCACGCCGCAGGCCGCAGCCAACCCGGCAAAGATCTCCCGACCGGGACGCGTGTCGCCATGCAACACGGGCAGCACGGCGTTGCGGTAGAACACGCGCGCGTCGTTGCGGCCCACGACCGTTCCCACACCGCGGTCGGCCTCCAGATACGTCACGTCGGGCAGCACGAAATCAGAAGCACGCGCCGTCTCGGACCAGCGAATATCAATCGTCACGAGCAAGTCGAGCTGCTGCAAAATACTCAACCAAGCCTGTGCATTGCCATAGCCCGCACCGGGGTTACTGGCATAGACGATGAGCCCACGCAAATCGCCGGCAAGAATCGACTGACCGATAGTCGTGCACAGGCCGCGCACCGGATCGACCAGTGGATAGCGCTCGGACCCCAGCTTGGGTCCGCGAGGCACCGGCGGCGTCGCAAAGCGTGCGGGATCGAGGTCGCCCAACACAAGCGGCGTGGGCGGATTGAGGGCGCCGCCCGCGTGTCCGATGCAGCCCAGCAGCACATCGACCAAGCAGATAGCGCGCGCGGTCTGGGTGCTATTGGCATACGCGATACCGATGCCACCATGAAAACCCGCATCCACCACGGCGGCAGGCGCGGCGGCAGCGAGATCGCGCGCCGTGGCGACAATCTCTGCGGCCGGCACGTCGCACATCGACTCGGCCCACTCGGGCGTCCAAGCACTGGCCGCCTGTGCCAGCTCGTCAAAGCCTGTGGTGTAGCGGTCCACGAACTCGTGATCGTACAGGTCCTCGGCAATCAAGACGTGGACAATGCCCAACAGCAGCGCCAAGTCGCAGCCCGGACGCACGCGGAGCCAGCGATCGGCAAGCGCGGCCGAACCGCTGCGCCGGGGGTCAACCACGATGATCTTCGCCCCGCGCCGGCGCGCATCGTTGAGCGCATCGACGGCCCCCATCGTCGATGAATCGACGATGGAACGCCCCAGGTACATGATGCAGTCGGTATGCGCCAGGTCGGAGGCGGGGCTGTAGCCCAGGCTATGCTCCCATCCGGTGAGACGACTTACCTCGCAGGCACCATCGGCACCGTACACGTTGGGCGAACCCAGCGCATGCATAAAGCGATAGACCCAGTAGCGGTCGAACGAGGGAACGCCGAGCGTCATGCCCAGTGCACGAGGCCCGCACTCGTCAACAATCCCCAAAAGACGCTCGGCAATCTGCGCGAACGCCTCGTCCCAGGTAATCGCATCGAACCCCGAGCCATCCCGGCGGCGTCGCATGGGGTGCACAATGCGGTCACGCTCGTCAAACGGCATTGCCAGGCGATGCCGTCCGCGGGCGCACAGGGCACGCGCCGCGCACGGGTGCCCCGGCACCGGCAACTCGGCCACCACACGCCCATCCTCAACATGGGCTTCAAAGGCGCAATCGGCATAGCATCCCCCGCATGTGGTCACCACGGCGCGACCGTCACGCTTCACAGCAGATGCCATCTCGATTACCCCTTTCACAGGCCAAACACAACAGGTCAAAAGCCCGGCAACGAGCCCCAGACCCAAAAAGCCTCCCGCACGGCAACGCCCCGCGGGAGGCCCAACGTCAAACAGACGGCACCTTACGCCTCGGACTTCTTGGCGTAGATAAACCAGTAGCCGAGCGCAATCAGAACTGCGCCGCCCACGATGTTGCCCAGCGTGGCGGCGGATAGGTTAAACGCAATGCCCGCGGCGTTGAGGGCATCGGCCCCGGCAACATCGGCGCCATAGCCGCACGCGTGCATCACGGCGCCCATGGGCAAAAAGTACATGTTGGCAACGCAGTGCTCAAAACCGCAGGCCACAAAGGCGGCGATGGGCAGCAGAATGCCCACGACCTTATCGACCACGGTCTTGCCGGCGGTACCGATCCACACGGCCAGGCACACAAAGATGTTGCACAAGATGCCGCGGAAGAAGATCGTCACCCAGTCGATCGTCACCTTGCCGGCGGCGACGCTCACCATGGAATTGGCGACCGCCTCGCCGTTGAGCTTGTAAATGCCGGCCATGTACACCAAAAAGACGATGAACAGGGCACCGACAAAATTGCCGACCCACACGACGACCCAGGCCTTAAGCATCTGGACAAGGGTGATCTTTTTGCTCTTGAGTGCGCAGACCATAAGCGAATTACCGGTAAACAGCTCGGCGCCGCACACCAGCACAAGCACCAGGCCCAGGCAAAAGCACAAGCCGCCCACGACACGCTGGGCGCCCCAGCCCAGCGTGCTATCGCTCAAGAACACGGTAAAGAACAGGCCGCCGAAGGCAATGAACGCGCCGGCGAACATTGCCAACAGAAAGGCCTTTGCGACCGGCAGGTTGGCCTTGGTCACGCCGGCGGCCTCGGTCTTGGCCTCGATCGCGGCGGGCGCCAGGCAATCGGGAGCGGGATATTCTGCCTTGGAATCTGCCATGTCAATCACTTCTTTCCTAATCAGCAGGGACAAGCGCTCCTATTGCTCTTGTCCCAAGCGGACAAAGTGGGAAAAGTCGTTGGCGGCCACGGCGTCGTACACGGCGTCGACGGCGTCAAAGACCTCCGGGGACATAGGGTTGTAAAACTCCGTATCGCCCGGCTGAATCCCTATGAAGACGATATCTTCGCACGATTGCTCGATTTCCTCGATCAGAATCGACAAAGGGAGCGAATGCGTGGTGAACATCGACTTGCGGGCCACATCGCGCTTATCGAGCAGGCGGATAGACCCGACGGGCAGCGCCATGTCGGCGGCATCGACCAAGACCAGACGAGGCGGACGCTCGCGCTTGACCTCGATGATGTCGTCCTCGGGCGTTTGGCCACCGTCGATGGTGTACCAACCGGCAATGGGCGCGTCCTCCATCTTTTTGGAGAGCACGGGGCCGGCGGCATCGTCGGCACGCAGCACGCTTCCTGCCGTGAGCACGATACCCGCAAACGGGGCGCCGTTCACACGTCCATCCACAACGTGACCCATTACTGCAACCTTCCCGTCAGATACACACCCGACACATCGCGCACGCGCTCCACCAAATCGTGGAACTTCATTAAGAACGCGACCTGCTGGGCATGCAGGCCAAAGTCGTCATCGAACACCGAGATGCCGGCCTTGGCCGACCCGCGAAAACCGCGCTCGTCGAGTAGTGTGTCGCAGGCCTCGAGCAGCGACGACACCGCTGCCTTGTCGAGCTGGCACTCGCCAAAGGAGCGGATGGCCTCGAACTTGGTCTTGGCCTCCCCCTCCGGCAGCGCGTCGACGAGCGAATAGAACACATCCACCGGCACCGACAGGCGCGGCTCAAAGCAGTCGAGCACGCCGGTGTGGTGGCCCACGGCGAGCGTGTAGTACAGCACGTCGCAGGCCTCCTGGGGAACGTCTTCCTCGGTCTCCACAAACTTACGCGTGAGCTCGTAAAAGACCACCTGGTCGGGAGCATGGCCCAGGCAGGGGTCGGCGACGCCCTCGGCGGCCTCGTCGCTTGCGCGCGAGGCATCGCCAAAGGAGCCGCCGAGCATGCCGGGGCCCGCAAAGTAACCAGAGCGGTCCGTGAGCTCCATCTAGCGACCTCCGGCCAGCACCAGATCCTGCAGC
Organism: Collinsella aerofaciens; assembly: GCF_015555045.1. Lineage (GTDB taxonomy): Bacteria > Actinomycetota > Coriobacteriia > Coriobacteriales > Coriobacteriaceae > Collinsella > Collinsella aerofaciens_W. The sequence goes on from NZ_JADNJQ010000009.1 coordinate 37,433, forward strand.
GCCGAGTACACCTCGACGCGGCGCGGATCGTCCTGCTTGTCGATGAGCAGCGCCATGGCACCGCGGATATCGCCCTTGGGCGCACCCTCGAGCGTGTCCATAAACTCGTTGGCCAGGTCGCGGCCGTAACGGTAGCCGCTCATGGCGCGAGCCTCGCGCTCAATGGCAACGCGCAGCTTGTACGGCACGCCGGGGTGCAGGATATCGGCCTGCTCGCCGGCGGCCTCCACCGTGGTCTCGGCATGGAGCTTTTGGTCCAGCAGACCGAGCGCCATGGCAAAGCCGTAGATGGTCTGCGCGGGGCTGGGAGGGCAGCCGGGGATGTAGACATCGACCGGCAGAATCTTGTCCGTGCCGCCCCAGACGCAATAGTTGTCGTAGAAGATGCCACCGGTGCAGCCGCACGCGCCATAGGACACCACGATCTTGGGATCAGGCGCGGCCTCAAAGGCGCGCAGGGCCGGCATGCGCATGGCACGCGTCACGGCACCGGTGTACAGCAGCACATCGGCGTGACGGGGCGAGGGCACGACCTTGATGCCAAAGCGCTCGACGTCAAAGACGGGCGTGATGGAACCGAAGATCTCGATCTCGCAGCCGTTGCAGCCGCCGCAGTCGACACGGTAGACGTACACCGAGCGCTTGATCTTCTTAAGAAGGGTCGCCTTGGCCTTCTCGATGCTCTCGTCGAGCTCGATCTTGGTCGGGCGGTACTGAAGCCGCTCGGGCAAAAGCGTGGGTTCGGCCATGGTTACTCCTCCTTCGTATCAAAATCCATGATGATGCCCTCGACCGGCGCAGGACCGGCGGGAATCTCGGGCGCATCGGGGTTGAGCTCGCGGTCGACATACTCCGGGTTCACGCCGTGGCCGCCCAGATACTCCATGCCGGGGCCCTGGGGCTCACCGGACGCAAGCGTCTCGTTGGCAGCCATGCCGCGCGCGTTGCCGGTCTTTACGGCCGAGGCGGCGCGCAGGGCGTCGAGCTCGCGCTTGCACTCCTGGCACATACCGACGGTACGGACGGCCTGGATGGCCTCCATGCCGCCGGTCTTTTGCAACAGGCGCTTGGCGTAGTCGATCTCCTTATGCGGGGCAAACGGCTTGCCGCAGCGCGAGCAGTGCTCGAGCGTGTAGACGCTCTTGCTAGTGAGGTCGTCCTTGCTCATGACGGCCAGCTCAAACTCCTCGGTGAGCTTGATGGCCTCCATGGGGCAGGCTTCCTCGCAGCGACCGCAAAAGATGCAGCGACCGTAGTCGATCGACCAGGTGATGGTATCGGCCGCAAGGTCGGTGTCCATGCGAATGGCATCGGCCGGGCACGCCACGCCGCAGGCACCGCAAGCGATGCAGAGCTCAGCATTGTGCTCGGGCTTGCCGCGCATGTCCTTATTGGTGGGGAACGGCGCAAACGGGTACTTGACCGTCGCGTCGCCGGCCTTGGCGTTAACCTTCCAAAGCTTCAGCATATTAGAGCGCCTCCTCATCGAGCGGAGCGGCCATGGTGCCCTCGCCCGCAAGCGGCGACTTGTCGCGCCAGACGTTCTCGAACTGCTCCTTGTCGAGCACGTGGTCGCGCTTGGCGGCGACATCGGTCACCGTCACGCGGTCGGTGCAGGAGTAGCACGGGTCGAGCGAGCCGACGATCAGCGCCGCGTCGCCCACGGTGTTACCGCGGAACATGTAACGCAGGACCGGCCAGTTGCTGTACGTAGCTGCCTTGGCGCGCCAGCGGTAGCACTTCTGGTTGTTGCCGAGCATGGCCCAGTGCACGTCCTCGCCGCGCGGCGCCTCGGTGGCGCCGATGGCGTACTTGTGCGGGGTGTACTCCCAATCCGTGGTGAGGATGGGGCCCGACGGGCAGTTCTCGAGCATGGTCTCGATCATGTCGATCGAATCGTAGACCTCCTGGATGCGAACGGCGGTACGGCCGAAGGCATCGCAGGTGTCGGCGGTGGCAGCATGCATCTTCTGAACATCCGGATCGGCGTAGCCGTCGAAGGGATGGTCAAAACGCACGTCGCGGGCATAGCCCGAGCCACGCATGAGCGGACCGACCGGCGAGAAGTCACGTGCGATCTTGCGGTCCAAGATGCCGATACCGCTCGTACGCTCAATAAAGTTGGGCGTGGAGAGCAAGACGTCGACGAGTTCCTGAACCTCGGAGCGCAGCTGGTGGATGGTCGTGAGCGTGGAAAGCTTCTGCTCGGCCAAAATGTCGCGACGCACGCCGCCGATCACGTTGAGGCCGTAGGTCTTGCGGTGACCGGAGAGCTTCTCGGCCAGATCCATGGACTTCTCGCGGACGCGGAAGAACTGCTGGAAGCCGGAGTCGAAGCCCGTGTAGTGCGACGCCAGGCCAATGTTGAGCAGATGCGAGTGCAGGCGCTCGACCTCGAGCATGATGGCGCGGATGTACTGGGCGCGCGGCGGGACATGGATGCCCTGGGCGCGCTCGACGGCCTCGGCATAGGCCACCGAGTGGGCGCAGCCGCAGATGCCGCAGATGCGGTCGGCGATGAACGTCACGGCGTCATAGTTCAGGCGCGTCTCGGCGACCTTCTCCATACCGCGGTGCACGTAGAACAGACGGTAGTCGGCGTCGACGATCGTCTCGCCCTCGACGAACAGGCGGAAGTGGCCGGGCTCGTCGGAGGTAATGTGCAACGGGCCCATGGGGACGAGCGTCGTCTCCTTGCCCTTGGTATCGGCCAAGAACTCGTAGTTTTCCATGTCGCTCGCGGGAGCGGGACGGAAGCGGTAGTCCATGGAGTCCTTGCGCAGCGGGTACAGGCCGCTGGGCCAATCGTCGGGCAGCACCAGGCGACGACGATCGGGCAGTCCCTCGGGGATCAGGCCGAACATGTCGCGAAGCTCGCGCTCGCCCCACACGCAGGCGGGGACGAACGGCGTCACGGACGGGAACGTCATCTTGGCGGGATCGACCTCGGTGCGCACGGTCACCCAGCCGGGGTCCTCCCCCTCCATGGAGATGACGTAGTACACGGCGTAGCGACCGCACAGACTGCGCTCGTCGTTGCCGATGATCACGGGAATCCAGCCGTAGCGCTCGTAATACAGGTAGTGGACGGCCTCGGGCAGCTTGTCCTGCTTGACGGTGATCGTCAGCTGGTCCTCGCACTGCCACTCGACCTTCTCGATGCAGCCCGGAACGGCGCGGCGCAGGGCCTCGACATGGCTCTCGCAGCGACGGGCATACACCTTGTTCTCAGTTTCAATCATTCGTTACTCCACCTCGCTCTGAGCGGTCTCGGTACCGAACACAGCGCGGTACATCGGCGTCGCGTGAAGTTCCTCGGTGCTCTGCTCGAGCACAATGCCGGTCGCGGTCTCCACACCGTGCACGAGAGGCAGCGGGGTGGCGATGCCAAACCACAAGATCATGACAGCCAGGATGATTTCGGGGATAAGCATGAGCGCCGGGGCCTCATGCTTATCCATGCCCTGGGGCGCATGGCCGAATACCGACTTGAGTGCGATGCGGGTGAGCGCGGAGATGGCCACGGTAAGACCGAGGGCGACCACGACGACCAGCCACATGGGACCGGCGGTAACACCGGCGACAAAAGTCAGGAACTCGGAGATAAACATGCCAAAGGGCGGGAAGGCACCAAGACCGAGCAGCGCCAGGACGGCGAGCGCGGCGGTTGCGGGGGCAACCTCGACGACACCCTGGATCTTAGCCAGGCTACGCGTACCAAAGGCGTGCTGGATGTTGCCGGACACGCAGAAGGCAAGCGTCTTGGTAAAGCCGTGGAACACGCAGTGCAGCAGGGCCGCGGCGATACCCAGAGGGCCACCGATACCCAGGCACAGGGCGATAACGCCCACGTTCTCCACAGACGAGTACGCAAAGCGGCGCTTGAGGTCGTCCTGGCGAAACATCGAAAGTGCCGCCACCAAAATGGACAGCGTGCCGACGATCAGCAGCAAAAGCTGCGGATACTCGGCGCCCACGGCCTGGATGGTAAAGCCGTAGAAGCGCATGATCACAAGCATGGCGCACTTAAGCAGCACGCCCGAGAGCAGGGCCGAGACAGGGCTCGGGGCCTGGGAGTGGGCATCGGGCAGCCAAGTGTGCATGGGGAACAGGCCGGCCTTGGTGCCAAAGCCGATCACGATAAACGCAAAGGCGAGGCGCATGAGCGTCGGGTCGAACTGGTCGGCATACGGCAGCACGCATGACAGGAATGCGGCCTCGTGGGCGTTGGGAATCACGTCGGCGGCGTTGGCGTAGATCAGCAGCGTACCGAACAGGCCAAAGGCCACGCCGGCGGTGCAGACCATCGCATACTTCCAAGAAGCCTCGAGGGCCGTCTTGTTCTTGTAGATACCCACGAGGAACACGGTGGAAAGCGTGGTTGCCTCCACGGCGGCCCACGTGAGGATCATGTTGTTGGACAGGCACGCGAGCAGCATGGTGAACACGAACAGGCTAAACAGCGCAAAATACTGCTTGGCGCGCTCGGCGGGCATGGAGCCCTCCTCGATATCGGCCTTTACATAGGGCAGCGAGAACAGCCCCGTAAGAAAACCGATAAAGCCGATGAGCAGCACAAAGATGGCGCCCAGCGAATCGAGGTGAAACCACAGGCCAAGAGCGCTCGCGGTGTCGCCGCTCATAAGGACGTCGCCGGCCGTCATAATCGACAGCACCAGGACGGCTGCGACGGAGGCCAGGTTGAGACCGGCAAACACGTTATAGGACGTGTTCTTGGGCAAAAATGCCATGACCAGCGAGAACACCAAAGGAGTCGCGAGCAGGGCGAGAATCAACGTTTCCATGGACTACCCCCTCAGCTCGGACAGGTCGCGCGCATCGAGCGAGTGGGAGTCGTCCCAAATGCGACGCACGACGATGGACATGATGATGACGGCAAAGATGGCGTCGGTGGCGATACCGATCTCGATGATCTCGGGAGCGGTGGGGGCCAAAAGCGCGAGCGTCACATGGCTGCCGTTTTCCATAAGGCAGTATCCAAAGATCTGCTTCATGATGTTGCGCTGCGAAATGATGCAGGTGAGGCCCACAAAGAAGTGAGCGAAGCTAATAGCGAGCGCAGGCGTTGCGACCTCGGCCGTGGGCAGGCTGATCTGCGTCACGACGGCAAAGCAAATCGCGACCTCGACGGCAATGATGCAAATGGCCCACGCGGGCTTAAGGCCGGCCTTGAGCGATGCGTCGCTCGGCTCGCCCATCTTCTTGTATGCGCGGTTGAGGATATAAGGGACCAGGACGACCTTGGTGATAAAGGCAGATCCAGCCCACATAAGCAGCTCCTGCGCACCAGTGGTGACACCGAGCGTGGCGAGAAGCCCCACGAGCACCAGCGACTGCACCGCATACCAGTGGATGGAATGTTTGATGTTCTTGGAGACAACCACCATGGTGGACGTGACGATCAGAAGGCCGCCAAGGATGTTGACGATCGAATAACCCATGTCGTTCTACCTCCTAACCGATCCAGCTGGCCGAAAGCGGGCCGCTGACGATGACCATGATGATGAGCACGATAAACACAAACGCCATCGCGTGGGGAAGCGGGGCTCCCGCAGCGACCTCTTCGCTCGGCTCGCCGGGCAGGCAATAGCCCATCCACTTGAGGAACCAGGCGAAGGTGGCGACGGTCTCGGCGACCATGATGCACACGAGCACCAGGATCGCGACGTTGCCGGCACCCACAGAGAAGCCACCGGCGATGATCTGGAACTTCGAGAAGAACGTGTTCATGGGCGGCACGCCGGCAATGGCGAGCGCCGCGACACCAAAGCCCACGCCCGAGATCGGGTACTTCTTTACGATGCCGCGAAGCTTGGGCAGCATACGCGTGCCGAGCGTAAAGGAGAACGAACCGGCGATCAGGAAGAAAAGCGTCTTGGCGAAGGCGTGGTTAAAGATGTGGCACACGGCGCCATCAAAGGCCAGCTGGCTGCCAAAGACCGAAAGGCCCAGACCAAAGAACACATAGGAGAGCTGGGCGATCGTGGAGAAGGCCAGCAGGCGCTTCATGTCCTTTTGCGGCAGGTACATAAGGAAACCAAAGAGCATGGTGACCATGGCGTCGATAATGGCAACCCAGCCAACGATCTCGGGAATCTCGCCGGCAGAGACGAGTACACGCGCGAACACGCACACGCCGACCTTAACCATCGAGGCGCCATGCAGGTAAGCCGAAACAGGCGTCGGCGCCTCCATGGCCGAAGGCAGCCACATGTACATGGGAACCTGTGCGGACTTGGCCCAGGCCGCAAACAGCACGAGCAAGAGGACGATAGCCTTGAGCTTGGCGTCGAGGCCGGCAATCGCGGTGATGGCGAAGGTGCCGGTGTGGGCAAACACGATGGCGGCGCCCAGATACAGGCCGAGCGCACCGATATGCGTGATGATCAGGGCCTTCATGCCGGCCTTCTTGGCCGTAGGCGACATGTAGTAGCTAATGAGGCCCCAAGAGCACGCACCCGTGATCTCAAAGAACACGAGCTGGCCCAAAAGGGTCGAGCTGTACACAAGGCCGGCCATGGCGCCGATGAAGGTCGCGAGGTACGCGTAGAAGCGACGACGCGGTGCGTCGGGATGCTCACGGTTATTCTCGCTCATATAGGGAATCGAATAGATCACGACAAGCAGGCCGATACCCACAAAGGCGGGCGCGAGCAGCGTGCTCATGCGATCGAAGGTGAATCCCATGACGAGGGTCTGCCCAAACGAGATCAGGGGGACCTGCGTGTCGGGCATGCCGGCGCCAGCGAAATTCGCGGCGAGGGCGATGGTGCAGACCGTCGAGACGGCGGCACCCAAAACGCTGAACCACTTGGCGTACGGACGGGGGAACAGGGCGACGAGCACCGAGGCCACCATCGGGGCCGCGATAGCGACCAAGCCGAGAAGGGACAGACTGACTGCAAATGACATTGTTTCTCCCTTCTCCTACACGCCGACGACCACGAAGACAAACGCCAGAACGGCGATGCCCACGACGGCCCAGGTCTGATTGCCAAGCACCTTAAAACGCGAGCGCGAGCAGGAGTTCTCGATCACGCCGCATATGACAAAGTCGATCAGGCACTTAACAAGGAAGATGACCGCGCCCAGAACGGCCGCGATACCCACGGCCGCGGGCTCGCCCCAGGGGACGAAGATCGCGCAGAACCAGGCGACGACCAGGACCTGCTTCATGGACATGGCGAGCTTGGCCATCGCAAGCGACGGGCCGGAAAGCTCGGCGAGCGGACCTTCCTGGAGCTCCTGCTCGGCCTCGGCCTGATCAAACGGCAGCTTGCCGAGCTCCATGTAGCAGGCGATCGCAAAGGCGATGCCGGCGAGGATCACGGCGACCGGCGCGTCGATGGCGCCCGTCATGACGTGCTGACCCATGGTGGCGATGTCGGTGGAACCGCACACCAGGGCGGCGGCAAACAGCGCCAGCAGCATGGACGGCTCGATGAGCACGCTCATGAGCAGCTCGCGGACGCCGCCGATACCGGCGTAGGCGTTGGACGAATCCACACCGCAGAGGGCGAAGAAGAAGCGGGCGAGCGCCAGGCTGTACATGATGGTGATGGCGTCACCAAAGACCGGGATGGGGCTTTGTGCCGTAAAGAGCGGCAGACCCATCGCGAGCATAAAGGCGACGGCGAAGAACAGCGGCGGCATGATGCGCAGCGCAAAGCTCGCATCCTCGCTCTGGGACTCGGGGCGCGCAAAGAGCTTGGCCAGGTCACGGTAGTCCTGCATGATGCTGGGGCCGCGACGGTTGTGCATCTTGGCGCGGATCACGCGGCCGAGACCGGAGAAGAACGGTGCGACGGCCATAACGACCACGCCCTGCAGAACGGCAAGTACGATGTTGTTCATGCTCTCCCCTCCTTAACCCATTTGCACGGCGAGCACGAGGAACACCACGAGTGCCGCGACGATGTAGCAGATATAGATGCTGTAGTTGCCGCCCTCGAGCTTAGTCGCGAGGTCGGCAAGCTTCTCGACACCCTTATGCGGGGCATCGACGAGAACCTTGTCGGGTACGGGCTCCACAGCCTCGGCCACACCGGTGAGCTTCTGGAAGAAGTGCGCGATGGACCAGCAGACGGCCGTGCAGCGGTCGCGCAGCGTGTAGAGCGGCTGCATAAACCAGGACACCTCGGAGGCAAAGGTCGTGGCCACGACGGGCATATGCTCGTTGGGAGCATAGCCGCATGCCCACGGCTGGGACTTCTGCACCTTACCGACGGTCTTGAGCTTGCGATAGCCGCAGGCAAGGCCGACGAGCACCACGAGCGCAATAGCGATCGCGGGCGTGGAGGTGGCAGCGCCGGAGTACTGGTTCATGAGCTCCATGCCCTCGGCGGCAAACACGCCACCGTACGGATGCAGCACGGACGCGGCGACATCGACCAGCACGGGCGCGATCACGGGAGCGCCAATGCCCAGCACGACGCAGATGGCCGCGAGCAGGCCCTGCGCAAACACCATGGGGGCGGGAACCTCCTTGGCATTGGCCGCGGCCTCGGAGCGGGGCGCGGAGGCAAAGGAGACGCCATAGGCCTTGACGAAGCACGTGACAGCCAGCGCGCCGGTAATGGCAAGTGCGACGGCAGCGAACACGGCCACGATCATAACGGCCTTGTCGCCCTGCATGGCGGCGTTGAACAGCGACTGGTAGGTAAACCACTCGGACACAAAGCCGTTGAAGGGCGGGATGGCCGAGATGGCCAGCGCACCAATGAGGAAGCAGATGGCCGTTGCCGGCATACGACGGAACAGGCCGCCCATCTTCTCCATATTGCGCGTACCCGTGGAGTACAGCAGTGCACCGGCGCCCAAGAACAGCTCGCCCTTAAACATCGCGTGGTTAAACGTGTGGTAGAGGGCGGCCATCAGAGCCAGGACGGCGATGCCGACCGAGTTGAGCGCCATGGCGGCCATGGAGGCGCCGACGCCGAGCAGAATGATGCCGATGTTCTCGACGGAGTGATAGGCCAGCAGGCGCTTGATGTCATGCTCCTGCAGGGCGAAGGCCACGCCGAGGACCGACGAGATCGCACCGAAGACCATGACCATAAGGCCCCACCAGACCTGAACGCCCGAGGCGGAGAGCAGGTCGAGGCCCACCTTGAGGATGCCGAAGATACCGATCTTGATCATGCCGCCGGACATGAGGGCCGACACGTTGGACGGCGCCTCGGGATGTGCCTTGGGCAGCCAGCCGTGCAGCGGGATGATACCGGCCTTGGCGCCAAAGCCAAAGAAGGCGAGCACGAAGCACACGGATGCGACCGCGGGGCTAAACTGCGTAGCGCGGAAATCCGCAAAGGCAAACGAGCCGCCGGCGAAGTTGGTCATGGTGAGGAAGCTCGCCATAATGAGCACAAAGCCCACGTGCGCGATCACAAAGTAGAGCCAACCGCCATGGATGGAGTTCTCGTTCTCCTCGATCACGACCAGGAAGTACGAGGTCAGCGACATGAGCTCAAAGGCGACCAGGAACCAAAACACGTTGTCGGCGGTAATGACGAGCATCATGGACGCCACGAAGGTGTTAAAGAAGAAGCCGGCGCGGCCCTTTTTGCCCGGGTACTCATCAAAGTAGTTGAGACCGTAGATCGAGCCGGCAAACGCGAGCACCGAGATGAGCGCCACGAACAGGCCGGACAGCTGATTGAGCAGCAGCTGGAAATGGGCAAACGGGAAGAACACGATGGTGTCGACCGACGTGACATCGCCCAGCACGGCCTGGATACCGGCCACAAACGAAAGCACCGCGGCGACGGCGCCGATAAGGCAACCGGCGGTCTTGGCGGCGTTATCGGCCTTGATCAGCAGAACCGAGGCGAGCGCACCGATGCACGAGACGGCAATCGATGCGATAAACAGCGTCATGCTATCCATTGTTTACGCTCCCTTCTGCTTTCTCGGACAGGCCCTGGGCCACAGCGGTAACGTCGACGGACGGACCGTTTTCGATCGAGCGCAGACGCTTGGCCTCGTCGAGCTCGCGATCGGCCGCGCCGCCCATGACGGTCAGCGCCTTGGTGGGGCACGCCGCCACACAATGCGGGCCGTCCGGATCGAAGGCGCACAGGTCGCACTTGACAGCGCAGGTGTACTGGCCGGGAGCCCACGTAAGCAGGCTGCTCAGGGACTTAGGATACGAAGGCGTCGGGTCGCACATGCCTGCGACACCGGCGATAGACGTGCCATCGGGATGGATGGCTCCGAAGGGGCACGCGATGGCGCACAGTCTGCACCCGATGCACTCCTGCTCCTTGACGTGGATGCGATCGCCATCGTGCTCGATGGCATTCACCGGGCAAACCTCGGCGCAGGGGGCACCCTCGCAATGGTGGCAGGCAAGGGCGGCCGAAATACCGCCGGTCTTCACGAGCGCCAGGCGCGGCGTATCCTGAAGACCCTGCATCCGGTGGGCGTCGGCACAGGCGGACTGGCATGTTCCGCAGCCGATGCACCTCTCCGGGTTGATGTCGATGAAGCGGTTCATCCCCACTTCCTTTCAAAATAACGGGCCGGGCTCCCGAACGTACGGGACGCCCGGCCCAAAAAGCCAACGAGAACGGGACTACACGATTTGATTCACGTGCGTCTCGTCGTCGAACTTGGCGGCGCCGGGCTCAACGTCCTGGGGAGCGGCGGCGTCCACCAGAGCCTGCTTGAGCTCGGTGTACTGACGCTCCACTTCGCCCTCGGCCCAGACCTGGTCGGCGATAGCGTCGACCTGGCAGGCGGAGAACTTGTCCTCGGGCGTATGCGAGACCGGGTCGACCTTGTGAATGGTCAGCTCGTTGCACTTGCCGATCCACCACTGGTAGGTCATGTAGACCGTGCCCTTGTTGATGCGATCGCTCACGTCTGCGCGGCTGTATACCTGGCCGCGGCGGCTGTGAATCGAGACGATGTCGCCATTCTTGATGCCGCGCGCCTGGGCGTCCGCGGGATTCATACGGACAAAGCCGGGCTCGTCGGCGAGCAGCGCCAGCGTCTTGCAGTTGCCGGTCATCGAGCGGCAGCTGTAGTGGCCGACCTCGCGGACGGTGCACAGGATGAGCGGGTACTCATCGTCGGGAAGCTCGGAGGGTGCCTCCCAGTCGTGCGCCATCAGGTTGGCGCGGCCGTCCTTGGTGGTGAACTTGCCACCAGCGAACATGTCGGGCGTACCGTGGTCGTTCACATCGGTGCTCTTGACGGGCCACTGGGCGTAACCGCCCTCGGGAGCCATCTTCTCGTAGGTCGCGCCCACAAAGTTGGGGCACAGGCTAATGCACTCGTTCCAGATCTGCTCGGTGTTGTCGTAGTGCATGGGATAGCCCATGCGCGTGGACAGGTCCGCGAAGATCTCCCAGTCGTGACGGCACTCGCCCTTGGGCGGAACAGCCGCGTCAAAGTGCTGGAAGCTACGATCGGATGCGGTAAAGACACCCTCGTGCTCACCCCAAGAGGTGGCAGGCAGGATGACGTCGGCGAGCATGGTCGTCTGCGTCATAAAGATGTCCTGGCAAATGAACAGATCCAGCTCGGAGAGCGTCTTGCGCATACCGGCCGAATCGGGCTCGGTCTGCACCGGGTCCTCGCCGTAGTTGTAGAAGCAGTGCACCTTGCCCTCGTCGACCAGATGGCCCAGGTCGGTGAGCTTGTAGCCCTCCTCGAGCGGGAGCTTTTCCTCAGGCACGCCCCAAGCCTTGGCAAACTTGGCACGCACTGCCGGGTCGGTGACCTTCTGATAGCCAGGGTACAGGTTGGGCAGCATGCCCATATCGCAGGAGCCCTGGACGTTATTCTGGCCACGCACGGGCGCGAGGCCGGAATTGGGTTTGCCGATCTGGCCGGCAACGCAGGCGATGGAGGCGATGGTGTGCACCGTCTTCAGGTTCTGCTTCTGCTGGCATACGCCCATGCCCCAGCCAATGATGGCAGAGGGCTTCGCCGTGGCGTACATCTCGGCAGCTTGGTGGATCAACGCGGGCTCGACACCCGTGATGTCCTGTACGGATTCGGGAGTGTAGTTCTTGATGGTCTCCCACCACTCGTCAAAGCCGTTCGTATGCTCGGCGACGAATTCCTTGTCGTAGAGGCCATCGTTGACCAAGCAGTTGGCAAAGGCGTTGAGGAACGCGACGTTGCAACCGTTCTTGATCGGAAGGTAGAGATCGGCGATACGCGCGGTTTCGATATGGCGCGGATCGGCGACGATGATCTTGCAACCCTTTTCTTTGGCTCGCACGATACGCCTTGCGACGATGGGGTGCGAATCGGCAGGGTTATAGCCGAAGAGGAAAATGCAGCCCGCATCCTCCATACCGGGGATGGAGCATGACATGCAACCTGAACCAACCGTGTCCATCAGACCGAGGACAGTAGGGCCGTGTCAAGTACGGGCGCAGTTGTCTACGCTGTGGGTGCCGATGCACGCACGCGTAAACTTCTGCATGACGTAATTCGCCTCATTGCCGCCGCCTCGCGAGGAGCCGGTGGTCATGACAGCGTTAGGACCATATTCGTCAATTATGGCCTGCATCTTAGATGCGGTGAAATCCAGTGCCTCGTCCCAGCTTACGCGCTCAAGATCCGCGCCCTTGGTGCGGCGGATCATCGGGTGCAGTACGCGAGGAGTCAAGATCTTGGTGTCGTTGATGAAGTCGTAGCCGCTCATGCCCTTAAGGCACAGCTCGCCCTGATTGGTGATGCCGTTGAGCGGTTCGGTACCCACAACCTGGCCGTTTTGGACCAAGAGGTTAAACTGGCAACCGGCGCCGCAGTACGGGCAGATCACTTTATGCTTCTCCATGACACCCTCCTTCCTTTCTCTGCTACCGAATACTCGGTACTTATTTGACAATCATTGGGCCTGTCGCCCGACGCTTACGCCTCGTTTTCGATGGTGGCGCGGGCACGCTCGGCAGTCAGTTCTGCCAGACGCTCCTCGTCTACCAGGGTGAGGCCCTTGGTCGGACACGCCTCGGCACACGCCGGACCGCCGGGACGGTCCACGCACAGGTCGCACTTGAGCACGAAGCTCTTAGTCTGCGAACCCACGCGCACGTCGCCCATCAAGACGGGGACCTGCGTGGTCGCCACGCTCACGGCGCCAAAGGGGCATGCCATGACGCAGCTCTTGCAACCGATGCAGTTGTCCTCGTTGACGCCGATGCGATGGTTCTTTGGATCAAAGAACAAGGCGCCCGTAGGGCAGGCCTTGGCGCACGGAGCGTCCTCGCAGTGGTGACATGCCACCGGCGCGGAAATCTCGTAGGTGCGCGTTACGCGCAAGCGAGGTGCGGCGATGTTGCCGGGAATATCGTGTGCCTCGATGCACGCCGCCATACAGGTTTGGCACCCAATGCAGCGTGAAGAATCAGCCACGACTCGTTTATTGCCCATGTTGTTCACTCCCTCCTGAATCCCATGCCGGAGAGACCCTGTCGACGTTGCCCCGGACCGCCCGTGGTCCGGCATCGGCGTATCGAAGCGCATGCGGCGAAACAGGCGCTTCGATAGAGTTCCTCCAACGATATACAGGCTAAATATACGCAGTTGCAGGTGGCAAACTTGAGCATAGGCCCTGCAATACGGGTGTATTGCAGGGGTTTTGGCAGGTTGGAATTATTCTCTAGAAGCTATAAAGGTGAGTGTATTACATGCGTACACCTCTGAGATTTTTACGCGCTCTCATTTTGGATGTACTACGCTTGTATTCAAGTTAATGGTTATTTACTTGAGCGAAATAAAGTAAATAGTTATAAGATGCTCAGGTATCGGCACGTGCCGCATTTGACCGACTATATTGCACGCTCATTAAGGGGGCCAGTGATGTCATCGACTCAAAAAAGAGCCATCCTGCAGGTGCGCATTCGCGAGGAAGACAAGCAGCATGCCGAGCATCTCTACGACGCCATGGGCACATCGCTTGCCGAGGCCGTTCGCCTTTTTGTCGCGCAGAGCATTTTGATGCGCAAGCTTCCCTTTCAGCCGGTCGCCGTGCGCTCAAAGGACGGCACCGCCGCCTATGGATCGCTCAAAGCATATGGGACCCCAATCGCCGCTCCGAGGAGCGCAATGCCTGGATTGAGTACCTTGCTACAGAAAGCGACGATTCGATTTTGGGTCCCGAGGAAGTAGATATCCATGAGTAGCACCATCATCGACGAGACCGTCATCCTGCGCTACCTGCTTAACGACGACGAAGTTCTGTCACCGCGCGCCGCCAAGGTCATCGCCACGCGCACCGCTCGCGTCTACCCCGAAATCATCACACGCGTCGTGGTCACGCTGCGCGACGTCTATAAGGTTCCCCGCGTTGAGATTGCTGCGGCCTTGAAAAGGCTGCTCGATGACGTCATGGTCGACGAGCCCACCGTTGTCGCCCTTGCCGTCAAACTCTTTGGCAAGACCCATATGGACTTTACCGACTGCCTCCTCGCAGCCCGAACCGCCATCTACAACGATGATGTCGTGAGCTTTGGCAAGCCCATCATCCAAGGCATGATTGACTACCGTCGCAAGCGCCAAACCGCAGCCGATGCTCGCGACCGTGCCGCCGAAGCCCGCGACCGCGGCGCCGAAGCCCGCAGCCGAAGCACCGACTCCACCATCGACAAGCTCCGCCACCAATCCCGCCACTAACCCCATCCCCTCCTAAGTTGCGGTGAAATACGGACTGTTTTATGTCTCTGAGTAGCCTTTAGTCCGTATTTCACCGCAACTTATTGTTGGGCGGCGGAGTCGGTTGTCTCTGCTATCAGGAATCCGCAAAAGGCTTTGTAGTTGGGATACCGTAGCCGCGCATCATAGCGCCAAACTCTTCGACATCATATGTGTCCGATAGCTTGAAATGAATGACGTTATGACCCATGGCACGTAAGTTCGCATCGCGCAATAAGGCGGCTCGATAGGTTTTTGCCGCAGCATGTTCCAAATCTTTTTGAGTTTCGTCATCAAACTTACCCAAACCATGAAGCTCTGCCAACATCCATGACCCATCTGGCATCCGCCAACCATAATCTGCCAGATAATAGCCGGCATTTCCTGGTCGAGCAATCTCAACCTGAAGCTCAGGCGCAACGACTCCAGCAAGGATCATTGCCGCTCGCGCCTCGGACTCTCCCCCGTTATCCGACCTCCCGTCCATATGCTCGAACACGCCAAACGCACGGGCGATGCCATGCAAACCGCGACAATTGGCCTGTGCATACGCACGCAGCTCCTCGCGGTCGACATCATACTCACGAGCCAATCCATCGGCGTAGCCAAGCGCATACCGAAATGCACTCGCGCGGGCAATATCGACCACCGTCCGACAGGGGTCCGTCAGCGTAAACGGGCCGAGCCGCCATAACTCACCTGGGCGCCATCGACGATACTCAACGAACTCATATGTATCGCGCCTGGTAGATCTCGGCAACAACATCTGAACGGCATTAAGCAGCGAGTAAGCAGAGCCGATACCGTACAGCAATGCCGCCGTTGAACCGCAGAAAATGGCATCCGGTTCGACGGCCGCAATAGCAGATGCAAGCTGGAAAATGCGGGCTTCCACGTCAAGGTGGCTCCAATAAACAGGATCGGCGTACACATGGTTATAGAGTCGAATTAAAAGCTCTTCCTGCATAAGCTCACGCGCGCGCCGCTCATCCCAAGGATCAGTCGTTATCAATAGCTGCTCGTCATGATGAATCCCGAGAGCGGAAAACAGCATCTTGGCATATGACTTCGGAAAATGTTTAGCTTTATTGGACATGACCCGCACCATAACAGTCAAGAACGAGTGAACGCCTTTACGCTATCGCAGAACGGCATTTAAATACCTTGCCAAAATCTGACCAAAAACTTGACGTCGCAGGTCAGAGTTTTAAAAATTATTTCCACTCTCGGTAGACGGTCGCTACTACCCTCCCAACGACATCAAATTCCAACCTTACAAATAGTTGCGGTGAAATACGGACTACATGGACCATAAAAGCCGAAAAACAGTCCGTATTTCACCGCAACTTAGGTGGGGCGTGGAGCGGCATCAGTTCCCGTCACACCGCGCACTTACGAAAATGGCTCTGGTCCCAAAAGGAATCAGAGCCATTCATCTATCTTATGGAGCGGGCGACGGGAATCGAACCCGCGTCATCAGCTTGGAAGGCTGGGGTTCTACCATTGAACTACGCCCGCAAGATATGGTCGGGACGACAGGATTTGAACCTGCGACATCCTGCTCCCAAAGCAGGCGCGCTACCAAACTGCGCCACGTCCCGAAGGTGTTGAGCAGCTAAGGTCTAAACCTTGCGTGTCCCAAAGCGAAGGAAATTATAGGGGAGACTCCCCGCCTATGCAAGCGACGATACCCTAGTTCCTCGAATGTGCGACAAACTGGCTATGGGCCAGGCCTATCACAAAGGCCACCACGGCGACCGGCGCCCACGCGGCTCCAATGTCCGCCAACGGCAGCGCATCGAACGGCAGCCACACGCCCGCAAAGAACGCGTCGCGGACCGAGGTGATCACACTCTGCACCGCGACCACGCCGCCGACCCAAACCCACACCTGCGGATGGGCGTCGCAAAAACCGTGCACCAGGCCCATCAGCACCAGCACGATGGCAACGGGATACAAGGCGTTGAGCATGGGCACCGAGAACATGAGGATCACGTCGAGGCCCACGTTGGAAAGCACGCACGAAAACGCCGCGAACACAAAGGCGAGAACCGCAAAGGGACGGCGCATGGCCTCCTCGGAGGCCTCCGCTCCCCCTTCGACCACATACGTCTCGCAGAAGTAGCGCGAGCAGCAGCTGATGAGGCCGATGCACACGTTCATGCAGGCGAGGAAGAAAATCGCAAAGACCACGACCGTGCCGACAAGACCAAAGTGCATAGAGGCCGAACGGGCGAGGATGGCGGCGCCGTTGGTAGCGTCGGGCATCACGGTGCCGAGCTGCATACCGGCAAGGCCCAAGCCGCAGTAGATGATGGCCATGAGCACGCCGGCAATCACACCGGAACGCGAAATCTCGAAGGCCACGCGCTTGTCATCGGTCACGCCCAGCTCATGGATGGTCTCGGCGATGATGATGCCGAAGGCGAGCGACGCGAGCAGGTCCATGGTCTGATAGCCAGTCAGAAAGCCCTGCACGGCGGCGCCTGCATCGTAAGGAGCCTGAGGCGCGGCAGCCGGTCCCAGCGGCGAAATCACGGCAGCACCCACGACCAGCACAATGAGCGCAATGAGCGCGGGGCCCGTAATGCGGCCGAGCACGCGTGTGATGACACCCGGGCGCAGCGTGAGCGCAAACGCGACGACAAAGAAGCTAACGGCAAACACCAGGCGAGCCGTACCGAGCGAGACGCCCTCGGGCAGCAGCGGCACCAGCATCTCGAAGGCCGTGGAGCTCGTGCGCGGAATAGCCAGGCACGGGCCGATGGCCAGATACACCGCCGCGACAAAGAACTCACCGAACTTGGGGTGCACGCGGCCGGCAAGCTCGCGCGCCGTTCCGGCGAGCGCGACGGCGATAAAGCCCATGACGGGCAAGCCGATGGCTGCAATCAGAAAACCGAACATGGCGACCGGCGTGGCAGAACCTGCCTGCAGCGCCAGCAGCGGCGGAATAATGAGGTTGCCGGCGCCAAAGAGCATCGAGAACAGGGCGATGCCGACGGTGACGACATGGTCGGGGCGCAGACCGCGCGGGGCGGATGAGGCCATAGGCACACCTTTCGGGTCGAAACAAAAACGGGACGGGCAAAAACACCCGTCCCGCAAGTATATACGCTCTAGCAGGCTAAATCGCGCAAAGCGTCAATCGCGGTGTCGACTTCCTCGTCCGTGTTGAAATACCCAAACGAGAAGCGAACGACACCCTGACGCTCGGTCCCCAGCGCACGGTGCATGAGCGGGGCGCAATGGGCGCCGGGGCGCGTCGCAATCCCCCACCCTTGCATGAGTGCATCCGAGATCTCGGCAGAGTCGATATCGCCCACGTTGAGCGAGACGATCGCCGAGCGCGTCGGTTGGCCAAAGGCACCATAGAGCTTAATCCCCGGAATCTCGCGCACACCGGCAAGGAAGCGATCCGCCAGTGCTCGCTCGTGTGCCGCAATCGCCTCGACCCCGCCTTGCGCCTCGATAAAGTCGAGACCTGCGGAAAGGCCCGCGATGCCGTGACCGTTGAGCGTACCCGCCTCAAGGCGCGTGGGCCACTCAAGCGGCTGCAGCGCATCGAAGCTGTGCACGCCCGTGCCGCCCATGGCCCACGGAGCCACGTCAATGCCCTCCGCCACGGCCAGGCCGCCGGTCCCCTGCGGACCCATGAGCCCCTTGTGACCGGTAAAGCACACGACGTCGAGCCCCATGGCCTGCATATCGATATGCGCCGTGCCGGCAGACTGCGAGGCATCGACAATCACAAGCGCGCCGGCCGCATGGGCCATGGCGGCCACGCGCGCAATGTCGACCTCATTGCCGGTCACATTGGAGGCGTGCGTCACCACCACAGCACGCGTGGCCGGCGTGACCAACCGCTCGAGCTCGTCATAGTCGAGCACGCCGTTCGCGTCGCAGCCCGTATGCTCAACGGTAACACCCTGCTCTGCCGCCAGGCGGTTGAGCGGACGTAGCACCGAGTTGTGCTCGAGCACCGTCGTGACCACGCGGTCGCCGGGGCGCACCACCCCGTTGATGGCGGTGTTGAGCGCCGCCGTAGAGTTGGGCGTAAAACACACATGGTCCGCCCTCGGGCAACCCAAAAGGCGCGCGAGCTTGGCACGGCAAGCGTGAATCGTACGAGCGGCATCGAGGGCACCCGACGTGGCGCCGCGCCCGGCATTGCCGAGCGAGCACATCGCCTGCGTCACGGCATCGATGACCGTCTGCGGCTTGTGCATGGTCGTCGCCGCGTTATCCAGATAGATCATCGCACGACCTCCCACATATCAATCACGGTATAGCCCTCGGTGGGAACACCCGCCTCGGCGAGTTCGCCGCGCAGCAGTTCCTCATCGGCAGGCAACGCCTTCCACGCCAGACCGCAGCCGGCAGCGACCTCCCCGGGCACGGGAATCGTTCGCCCGGGAAGGCCGCGCTCAATGCACAGGGACTCGCAACCTATGGCGGCCGCCGTGGTGGGAAACGTGATGACAAGCGCCGGGCGCTTCTCCCTCATGGCAACTCCAACCAATACGCTACGGGCGCACGACGCGCACGGCCTGCTCCATCTTCTCCACGATCACGTACATGTTGGTGACCTCGCCCACCGCAAGCTGGTCTTTAATGCCATAATGGTCCAGGCAGGTACCGCAGGTGAGAATCTCGACGCCCTGCTCGGCCAGCCCCTTCAGGTCATCGAGCACCGGCGAGCCCTCGACGGTGAGCTTGGCGCCGCCGTTGTAGAACAGCATGGTCGAGGGCAGCTCCTCCTGTTGCGTCACGGCAAAGATAAAGGCCTTCATGAGCTTGTGGCCCAGCTCGTCGTCGCCGCGGCCCATGCAATCGGTGTAGACGGAAATGACGAGTTTGCCCTTGCCGGCGCTGGCGTCGCAGAAGGCAGCGCCATCCTGCTCAGGATCGGCCACGGCAACGGCGCCAGAGGTCGCCACGGTCACGTGCCACTCGGCGTCAGAAACCTTCTCGACTGAGGCCGTGCAGCCCTTCTCCTGCGCCATCTTGGAGATGTTCTTGACGGCGGTCTCGTTATCGACCGAGGTCACGACTGTGCCCTCGCCATCAAGCTGCTTCAGGGCTTTGAGCGTCTTGACGACGGGCAGCGGGCAGGCATCGCCCATGGCATTGACTTCAATCTTGGTAGACATAGCAAATTCCTTTCGAAAGAACCGTTCTAGAGAACGGCAAACAGTTACATAAACGTGCGGGCTAGCGAACAACGTGGACGGCAGGACCGCCTGGCACCGGCTCGCACACGCGCCCGACAACGGCGGCAACGCGCCCTTCGGCATGTAAACGACGCGCAAGCTCATCCACATCGGCAGCAGGTGCCGCGATGAGCAGGCCACCAGACGTCTGCGGATCGTACAGCGCATCCAACATGCCCGGCTCCAGGTCTTCGTCGGCAGCCACGCGCGGGCCAAAGAAGTCCTGGTTGCGGTAGGAGCCCGCGGGGATAATGCCCAGACGCGCCATGTCGAGCACCTGGTCAAAGAGTGGCACCGCCCCCGACGCAAGCTCAACCTGCACGCCCGAGCCCTCGGCCATCTCGCACGCATGCCCGATCAGACCAAAGCCCGTAATGTCAGTACAGCCGTGAAGCTCGAGTCCCTCGGCCAGACGAATCGGGGCCTCGTTGAGGGTACGCATCGAGTCAAACACGGCTGCGGCCTCGTCCTGCTCGATGAGCTCGCCCTTAATGGCCGTGGTGATGATGCCCGAGCCAACCGCCTTGGTCAGCAGCAGAACATCGCCCACGCGCGCGCCGCTGTTGGCGAGCATACGGTCAAGCGCGACAAACCCGCTCACGGACAGGCCGTACTTGGGCTCGTCGTCGTTGATGGTGTGGCCGCCCGCGATGGAGCAGCCAGCCTCGACGCACTTGTCGGCGCCGCCCGCCAGAATTTCGCCGGCGACCTCAACGCCCAAGCAACTGGGAATGCACAGCAGGTTCATGGCATGGCTCGGCCGCCCGCCCATGGCGTAGATGTCCGACAGTGAGTTTGCCGCGGCAATCTGGCCAAACAGAAACGGGTCGTCGACCATCGGTGGGAAGAAGTCGATGGACTGCACGAGCCCCAGGTTCTCCCCTACGCGGAAGACGCTCGCATCGTCGGAGGTATCGAACCCCACGAGCAGATTGTCGTTATGCACATTGGGCAAGTCGCCCAGGACCTGGGCGAGGGCTCCGGGAGCCAGCTTAGCGGCTCAACCGCTCGCGGCAGTCATAGACGTGAGCTTAATCTGATCGTCAGCCATACGAACCCCCTTCCAACAAATCAACGACTTTTAGTATACGCCCCAGGCACGCTTCCCAAGAGACCGCCGACGGCTCGAACGTCGAAGGCGGTGCCGCAAGCGCCTGCGCGATAGCATCTGCCAGTGCGCGCTCAAACAACGGAAGGTCGGCCGCCACGGGCGTGTCGACATCCGTCATACGCGGCGACGCCACCCACGTCACGGGAGCACCGGGAAGCATCGCCTCCATCCAGGGACGAACGCCGGGCAAATCGGTCGCCACAACTTTGCAGCCGCACGCGAGGGCCTCGATCGTCACGAGCGGCAGACCCTCGTAAAACGAAGGCAGCACAAAGACGTCGGAACTGCGGTAGGCATGCACGAGTCCATCGCTATCCAGGCGCCCCGCCAGCTTCACCGGCACATCCGAGGCCGCGGCCAAGCGCTCGATACGCGCGTACTCGGCATCGTCCCCGCGACCGCCCACAAGTACCAAGCCAGATGGGCGGACGTCATCGTCAATCGACAATGACACGGCTCGAACCAGCGACTCGACACCCTTTTTAAAGCAAATCTTGCCCACGTACACAAGCGATCCCGGCCGCCTCGCCACGCTTGCGTCGCGGCAGAAGACGCGATGGTCGTAGCCCGTCCCAATCACGTGGATGCGATCGGCATCGACGCCGCACACCAGGCCAATCTGCTCAGCCTGCTCAGCATGGAGCGCAAAGACGGCATCGAGCCGACGAACCGCACTTACGATGCGATCGCGCTCGAGCGCATGCGAACGTAGCTGGCGCAGATCGGTCGAATGGCACACGGCAACAACCGGCACGCCCCGGACGCACTCGCGCGCCAATGCGGTCACCAGATACAGGTGATGGCAGAGCACCAGATCGGGCCGAAACTCAGTCACCGCCCGATCGATTGCATTAGCAAATGCCCGCTCAAATGCCTTGAGCATCGAAGGCGTCAGCTCACGATAGCGCGTGGAGGGATAGGGCATGACATCGGACATACCGCAGATGGGAAACGGCAGCTCGGGCGACTCGAACGGTACGGCAAACACGGCAGCGCGCCGGTCCAGCTCGCCTTGGGTATCACCCGGCGCCGCACCGCAAAGCACGGCGGCGCGATGCCCCGTCTCGATCTGCTCGCGCACGAGCGCGGCAAGGTAGGTGCCGCTGCCGGTGCTATCTGGTTTTTGTGCCGAGATATTGAGGATGCGCATGTCGCGGTACGCCCCTAGGCCAAGGCGGCGGCGCGGACAGCCGCGCCGATGGCACCGGCAAAGCGGGCCTGGGGCGAGGTGGTCACCGGCGACCCCAGTAGCTCGCCCAACCGCTCCACCACGTAGGCGTTCTCGCAGAGGCCACCGGTCAGGTAGTACGGGGCGCCCGCAGCCTGCCCGGCCATGGTCGCCACGCGCGAGACCACGCTGTCGATCACGCCACGCGCAATGTTCTCGCGCGGCTCGCCGCGACCGATCAGGCTGATGACCTCGCTTTCGGCAAACACCGTGCACATGCTGCTGATCTTGGTGGGCTCGCCGGAACGCGCCAGGTCGGCCATCTGCTGCTGGGAAATGCCCAGGCGATCGGCCATGATCTCCAAAAAGCGCCCCGTACCGGCGGCGCACTTGTCGTTCATGGCAAATTTGGCCACGCGGCCGCCTTTAAGCTGGATGACCTTGGTGTCCTGACCGCCCACGTCGATCACGGTGCCGTGGTCGCCAAACAGGCGCACGGCACCGGCGCCGTGGCAGGTGATCTCGGTCACAACCTTGTGCGCATAGGGCACGGCAACACGGCCGTAGCCTGTCGCGATCACGCGCACGTCGTCGGCAGCCACGTCATAGCCGGCCGCTGCCAGTGCCTCGCGCAGCCGCTCGGAAGCATCGACCGAGGAGAACCCGGTTGGCTGCACGCACGTCCACGCCACCGAACCCTCCCCATCGACCACAGCGGCCTTAGCCGCCGTAGACCCGATATCGATCCCGATCCCTATCATGGCTCTCTTCCAATCTAAACATCAAAGGTAGCGGCGCGTTCAGGCGCCTTAGCTCTAGGTTTCTCAGGTGCCGGAGATTGTCCCGAAAGAGGAGCGCAGCGTACTTTGGGTACGCAAACGACGGTTTGAGGAGCAAGATCCGGTGCCTGAGGAAGCTAGAGGGTTTCGATGAAGGCGGCGATGCGGGTCTCGATCTGGCCCATGTCGCCGTTGCTGTAGTCGGTCTCGATCTTCATATACGGAATACCCGCACCCTCGACAGCCTCCTGCATGCGCGCACTCTCCACGTTAAAGGTGTGGCAGGCCTGGAGCACATTCTCCACCACACCGTCGACGTGGTATTTCTCGCACATGGCCAGGGTGTTGTCCATACGACCGTCGTTGGGCGTCATGACCGAGCAGTTGATATCCAGGTAGCGGTCGGCGATGGCGCGCAGGATGTCGGGAGCCTCCGGGTCGATCATCATGGCCGCCGTGCGCTCGCCCGAGCAGTCGTCCATGCACACGACCACACCGCCGTTGGACTCGATAGTACGGCCGATCTTGTTGATCACGCCGCCCACCGGGCAGCCGGTGATCAGAATGCGCTTGGCATCCGCCGCGACCGGGCGCTCGCCCGCGTCGTAGGCCTCGCGCAGCTTGGCGACCTTTTGCTCCAGCTGCTGCGTATAGGCCTCGATATCAAAGCTAAACGTACCGGCAAACATGGTGCTCATCAGGTCGACGCCGCTCATGGCCGCCGGCTGGTTGGCCTGCAGCGCAAACATCTCGAGCTGGGCCGCACGCAAGCGGTTGCGACGACGGACGGCAGCGCGCAGGTCATCGTCGGTAATCGTGATGCCGTAGAAGCCCTCGAGCTCCTCCTTGAGCAGGCGGCACTCCTCGTACCAGCCCTCACGCTCGTAGGCGCGATCGCGACCCTGCGGAAGATGCAGAATGTGCGTGCGCTTGAGTTCGTTGAGCAGCTCGTACATCTTCTTCTTGCCGTCGCAGGTGGTCTCGCCGATGATCATGTCGCTAAAGTACGTAAACGGGCACTTTTGCGAATAGGCAAAACCGTACGTCGACTTGATGAGCGGGCAGAGGTTTGCCGGCAGCACCTTCTCGGCCTCGGGAATCACCTCGTCGGATGTACCGCACAAGGCCACACTTGCAGCGCCCGCGGCATCGATAATCTCGAGCGGCGTATAGCTGCACAAAAAGCCGACCAGGCGATTACCCGCCTGCTTATAATCCTTGACGCGAATAAACGCCGCCTTGCGTTGCTCGTTGAACTCTTCAAACGTGCGCGGCAACGGCTGTTCCTCGATATCGGCCATAGTAGTTCCCCTCTCTTGCACCGATATACCGACAATTAAACAACGAACCCACACCATACCCAAAAGGAAGCATCCTCTAGGGAATGGCGTCGATAAGCTCCTGCGTATACGGATCGCTCGGGTGCGCGATCACGTCCTCGGCCGCGCCTTCCTCGACAAGACGACCGTGGTAGAGCACGCCAATCCGGTCGGACATATGCCGAACCACACGCATATCATGCGTGATAAACAGCAGCGCCACGCCCGTCGTGCGCTGCAGGTCGCGAAGCAAGTTGAGCACTTGGGCCTGAACGGACACGTCAAGCGCCGAGACCGGCTCGTCGCATACCACAAGGCGCGGCTCGCAAATAAGCGCCCGTGCCAGATTGAGTCGCTGACGCTGTCCCCCCGAAAGGTCGTGCGGATAGCGGTCGTAATGCTCTGCCAGAAGACCGACCGAGGCCAGGGCCGAGAGCGCGCGCCCATGGCGCTCATCCGCATCGCGCACGCCGGCGATAATCAGCGGCTCCTCCAAAATGCGGCCGACACGGTTGCGCGGGTCAAAAGCCGTAGAGCTATCCTGGAATACCAGCTGGATCTCGCGGCGAAACGGCTTGCGTTCGCGCTCCGACATCGTGGCGAGGTCGTGCCCGCGATAGACAATCGAGCCGGAATCCGCACGTTCGAGACCACAGATCAGGCGTCCAGTCGTCGACTTGCCCGATCCGGATTCGCCAACCAGGCCATAGACCTCGCCCGGCGCGATCTCAAACGACAGATCGTCCACGGCGGTAAAGACCTGACGCTTAAAACCTGAGCCCGGCATGGGATACGTTTTAGTCAGATGTGAGACCCTAAGCAGGGCTTCGCTATCAACAGCCATGGCACTCCCCTTTCTCGACAAGCCAGCATTTAGACCGGTCGCACGCATTCACGGCAACCAGCGGAGGCTCCTGCGCGCGACAACGCTCGTCCGCCCGGGCGCAACGAGGCGCAAAGCGGCATCCACAGGGTATTGCCGTAAGCGGCGGCACTGTGCCCGGAATATCCGCCAGCGTGTCAACTCGCTCGCCTTCGAGCGGCGGAATGCTCGCGATGAGCCCCTGGGCATACGGGTGGCTCGGGCGCTCCATAAGGCCGCAGGCGTCGATCTCTTCTACGATTTGGCCCAGATACATGACGTGCACGCGCGAGCAGATGCTCGTGACGACACCCAAATCATGGCTGATAAAAAGCACCTCCATGCCCTCGGAACTGTTGAGGTCGCGCAGAAGGTCCAAAATCTGTTTTTGAGTCGTCGTGTCGAGTGCCGTGGTGGGCTCGTCGGCGATAAGCAGGCGTGGGTGCCCGGCGAGCGCCATGGCAATCATCACGCGCTGGCGCATACCGCCGCTAAAATCGCCCGGATACATGTCAAAGCGAGCCGCGGCATCTCGAATTCCCACACGTTCCAACAGCGATAGAGCCTCGTTGCGGGCTTCGCGTCGGCTCACCTTACGGTGGGCCCGCACCGCCTCGATAACCTGCGCACCCACCGTCATGACGGGGTTGAGTGAGGACAACGGGTCCTGGAAGATCATGGCAATATCGCAGCCGCGCACCTCGCGCATGCGCTTGAGCGGGCGCGCGAGCAGGTCCTCCCCGTCAAAGAGAATCTGACCGGTATAGGCCATCTTCTGTTCATGCTCCAATAGGCGCATGGCACTCTGGGCAAACACCGACTTACCGCAGCCGGACTCGCCGACAACACCAACGATCTCGCCGGCATCGATATGTAGGTTGAGTTTGTTGACGGCTTCCAGCGCGTTGCCATCGCGACCCACAAACGAGATGCAGAGGTCGCGCACGTCCAAAAGATGTTCGCTCATGGGCTAGTCCTCCTTGGTCTTGGGGTCGAGGGCGTCGCGCAGGCCGTCGCCGGCAAGGTTCAGCGAAAGTACGCTCGCGATGATGGCCGCTGCCGGGAAGAAGATCATCCACGGGGCTTTGCGCATCACGTTCTTGCCCGCCTGCAGGATGTTTCCCCAGCTGGCGTCGGGCGCCTTGATACCCAGGCCCAGAAACGAGAGGGCGGCCTCCGAGAGCACGGCCTCGGCAAAGACGAAGGTCGCCTGCACCAGGAAGGGCGCCATAACGTTGGGCACGATATGCAGCCACACGATGCGCGCGGTCGAGGCGCCCTGCACGCGCAGGGCTTCCACAAAGGGCTCCTCCTTGACCACCATCGCACGCGAGCGCACGATGCGCGCCATGCTGGGCGTATAGACGATGGAGAGCGCGATGATGACGTTCCAGACCGAGGCGCCCATCATCGCCATGAGCGCGATGGCCAGCAGCACGCCCGGAATGGACATAAGGCCGTCGCAGATGCGCATGAGAATATGATCGAGTCTCTCGTTGTAGCACGCATAGGCGCCGATCACCAAGCCGAGCGCACTCGTCGCGAGCGTGACGGCAATGCCAACGCCAAGTGACACGCGCGCGCCCGCGATGACGCGGGCAAGCAGATCACGGCCAAAGTCATCGCAGCCAAAGGGATGCGCGGGCGAAGGCGCCGAAAGTCGCAACGTCATCTCCTGCGCATTGGGATTAACCGTCCACACCAGCGGACCGACGAGCGCGATCAGCGCAATCGCCAGGAAAATGCAGCCGCCGACCACAAACCCCTTGTTGGCAAGAGCCTTCTTAACGTTTGCCATCATGCATCGCCCCATTTGCGAGCGCGCGGGTCAAAAGCGCCGTAGGCAAGGTCGACGGCCAAATTGATCACCGAATTCAACAAGGCGATGACCAGCAGCACGCCCTGAATCACCGGATAGTCGCGACGCTCGATAGAGCTCGTGACCAGCTGGCCCAAACCGGAGATGTTAAAAATGGCCTCAGTCACCACGGTGCCCGTAATCAGGGCGCCAAAAGAATAGCCGACCGAGGTGAGAATCGGCAGCGCTGCGTTGCGCAAGGCATGGGCCAGCACAACGCGAACCTCGGAGACGCCCTTGGCACGCGCCGTCTTGACGCAGTCGAGCTGCATGGCCTCGATCACGCTCGAACGGGTCATGCGCATGAGCAGGGCCGCCTGCACGCATCCAAGCGATATGGCCGGCAACGCAAGATAGCGTAAATGGCTGAACCAGCCCTTCGATAGCGGCGCATAGCCGGCCACCGGGAACACACGCAACGTGACGGCAAACAACCACATAAGCATGAGCGCCATCAAAAAGCCGGGTATCGCCACGCCCAAAAGAGCAACGACACGCAAGACCGCGTCGGTGCGCGACCCATGTTTGAGGGCAGCGACGACGCCGCAGGGCAGAGCAATCAACAGCGCGATGAGCTGTGCCAGAAGCGCGAGCGACAGCGTGGGGCCAAAGTGCTCGGCGATCGCCTGCGTGACGGGCTGGCGCATAAAATACGAATCGCCCAGGTCGCCGGTAAGCACGCCGCCCATCCACTCAACGTAGCGCTGCGGCAGCGGCTCGTTGAGTCCCAGGCTATCGTTGACGCGCTCGATCTGGTCGGCCGAAGCCTCCATGCCGAGCATCGAAGAGGCCGGGTCACCCGGTGTGAGATAGATAATCAAAAACACGACGACCGAGATGATGAGCATCACCGGAACCATCGCGCCTATACGTTTGAGCGTGTACTTCAACATGCGAGGCGTCTATTTCCCCTCTGAACGTGGACAGGGCGTGGCGGCCACAGGGGACCAGACCCCTCCAGCCGCCACACCATCTATTGCATTACTCCGGACGCTTGGCGTTCCAGATGATGGCGCCGTCGAGCACCTCGACGTCCTCGACGTCTGCCTGGGTGCCCGTGATGGAAGCGTAGTGGCAAAGCGGCTCGATGACGGCGATCTCATAGAGGCGCTCCTGAGCCTCGGCCCACTTCTTGGCCGCGGCGTCGGTGTCCTTGGCGGTGCGGGTCTCGGCCACGAGCTTGAGCGCCTTCTCGTCGGACAGGCCATAGAAGGCCTTGGAGACCGAGAGGGACTGGGCCGGGATGGGCTTGTAGTTGGTGGAGGCCACAAAGAGGTCCCACTGCTCGGGCTTGCCGGAGCGGATGTCCATGAAGGTCGCGAACTCGTAGCTGTCGACCTCGGCGGTGAAGCCGGCCTTCTCGAGCTGCTCCTGCAGCGCGACGGTGGCGTTGTACATATCCTTGTAGTCGGGGGTGGTCAGCAGCTTGACCGTCTCACCGGCATAGGAGGTCTTGGCCAGAGCCTTCTTGGCAGCCTTGGCGTCGGCCTGGTTGAAGTACTTCTTGCCCGCGTCGGTCGCCCACTGAGTGTTCTCGGGGTTGCCAAGGTTGGGATCGATGTTGAAGAGCTCCTTCTCGCCATAGGCGGCAAGAGCGGCCGCCTCGCAGTCGATAGCCATGAGGGCGCACTTGCGGATCTCCTCGTCGGCGAAGACGCCCTCGTTCATGTTGAGGAAGGCGGTCAGAACGCCGGCGTTATGGGTGTAGAGCTTGACGTCGTCGTTGCCGTCGAAGTCGTAGTAGTTCTCGGTGGGGATCTCGCCAGCAATATCGTACTCGCCGGTCTCAAACCCGCTCACGCGCGTGGAGGCCTCGGTCACGAACTGATAGTAGATGTCCTTGGTGGGCGCGGAGACCTTGCCGGTGTAGCCCGAAGCCTTGCCGTGGGCGGCGACATAGTCCTCGTAGCGGGTGAGATGGACGTACTGGTCCTGCTTCCACTCCACAAACTTGTAGGCACCGGTACCCACGTACTCGGTCACGCCGGTATCGCCCGCGGCCTCGATGACCTCGGAGGGGAAGATACCCGGATACTGGGAGTGGTTGCCCAGGATGATCAGAAAGTCGATGGCGGGCTCGGTCAGTGTGCAGGTGACCTCGTGGTCGCCCGAGGCGGCGAAGGTGGCACCGGGCAGCAGGCTCGCGGCGCGGTCGTTGACGGTGAGCCAGCGGTTCATCGAGGCCACGACGTCCTCGGAGCCAAACTCCTTGCCGTTGTGGAAGGTGACGCCCTCGCGCAGCTTGATGGTGTAGGTCAGGCCGTCATCGGAGACCTCATAGCCCTTGGCCAGCACGGGCTGGGGCTCGTAGTCGCTATCGAGGCCAAAGAGCGGCTCGACGACGTTGCAGATGATGTCCATGGTCACAAGCGACGACGTGGTGTGCGGATCGAGACCGTCCGGGCTCGCCGGGAGCGCGATCTGCAGCTCGTCGCGATACTCCACATCCTGGCCGGAGGCAGCGGCGCTACCGCTCTCGGCGCCCGAACCGCCGCGGCCGGCGAGGCCGAGGCCCGCCATGGCGCACAGGGCAGCGGAGCCGGTCAGAAAACCGCGACGGGAAACGCCCGCCTTGAAAAGGTCGTTGTTCATTGAGTTCCTTTCGTGTCTGAACAAACGGACAGAATCTGCCGGGACGGCGGAAATCCCCGCCCCGGCAGCTATACGAAGCCGGTCGGCGCCCTGCGGTGCATCCGGACACCGGCCGGCATGGCAACAGAGAAATCCCTATCGCGCGGATAGGAACACCCGGCGGCACAGCTTAGCGAAGGTGCGGCTAAATCGTCTCGAGGAAGGCCTCGATGCGGGTCTGGAGCTGACCGGCGTCCTCGCCGGCGTAGTCGGTCGTGATGTGCATAAACGGAATGCCCGCCTCCTCGGCGGCCTTCTCCACGGCAAACGACTCCATCTCGTAGAGCGTGCAGAACTGCAGGGCCACGTCGACGATGCCGTCAGCATGCAGGTCCTTGGCCATCTGGACAATGTCCTTCATACGCTGGTCGTTGGGCGTAAAGACGGCGCAGTTGATCTTAAAGTAACGCTCGGCGATGGCGTCGAGCATCTCGTCGACCGTCTTGCCGGACTCGTCGACCAGGTCCTTGTAGTAGCGCGAACCCGTGCAGGACTCCTCGCCCACCACGACGCCGCCCGCCTTCTCGATAAGGTTGAACAGTTTCCAGTTGGGCACGGCCATGGGCGTACCGGTGTACAGGATGCGCTTGGTGCCCTTGGGCGCCACACCCTCGCCGGCCTCAACGCGCTGCTCGCACTCGGCGGCCATCTCGTTGATGGCGCCGGTCAGGCGCGGCGTGTCATCCATAAAGGCGGCCTGAACGGTCAGCAGGCTGTCGAGACCGCTGATGGGCGCCGGGTCGGCAGCGCGCGTGGCAGCGAGGCGCTGCAGGGCGCGACGCTTCTCATTGACGCTGTGGATGGCGGTCTTCAGACGCTCAGGCGTAATCGTGACGCCACACTCCTCCTCAATCTTGGCGGCGAGCTTCTTGACCTCGGCCTTCCAGGTCACGAGCGTCGACTCGTCGTGCACGTTGGGAATATCCATGACGTACATGTTCTTTTGCGTGGCAAAGAACTCGTAGGCCTTCTTCTTGCCATCGCAGGTGTTCTCGCCCACCACCAGGTCGCTCGACTCGATGTAAGGGCAGACCTCACCCAGCTTAAAGCCGGCAAAGCTCTTGATGAGCGGACAGGTGTTGCGCGGCAAGTGCTCCTCGACTTTGTCGGTTGCCCAGTCGGCACCCGAGCACAGACCCACAGGGATACCGTCGCAGGCGAGCACGATCTCCTCGGGCACGTAGACGCAGAAGCTGCCAACAATCTTGGTGGCCTCGCCAGCCTCCTTCTTGTCGAGCATCTCCTTAATACGGCCGCTGTGGATGTTGGTGGCGACAAAATCCAGGTAGGACGTGGACTTGGGGCGATTGTTCTGCGTCAGGAACATATCGCCGTACATCTGGCCCACGGCGCCCAGCAGCATGTCGTGGTCGGCAAGATTCATGCCGAGGCTCTCCCACATCGGATGGAAATCGAATTCTTCAGCCATGACGGTTCCCCTCTCGAACCAAAAATGAATAGCTACGGTATTGCTGCACGGTGGGTGGCGAAAACCCAGCCGTGCTCAAACCCGGAATTTTGGGGAACCTGCTTTGCGGTCGATTATTTAGTTGTGCGTCGTCTCTCCCGGAGCCGTGAACATACCTGCTCATATGCGACTCCGAGCCATATACAGGGCGCGCGCGGCAACGCGGCGAATGTATGTCGTCTGCGGCATGTGCGCACCCTCCTTTACAAGATAAGATCAACTATATCAACGGTCATCGACCATGCGAACACCGTTGACATTCGTACGACAGCATCGTGCGTCGTCGTTTAATAAAAAATTATCTTGATTGGTAAGAGTTTGTCGTCCCTCATTCGGCGAGCGGCAAGACAAAGCCGCCGAGGCTTATATCCCCGACGGCATTACCCGGCGCTATCGACAAACCAAATGGATCCTGCTGGCATCAAAATGCATGCGCAGCGTCTCGCCTGCTTGCGGCAGCGCGTCGACAGGCATGCCCACCTTGTTGACCTTCCACTGCAGACGCGTGGGCGCATCGACGCGCGGCACGTCCAGCAACACCAGCCGCTCAAAGCGCGAATCACTCACGCGGGCCACGTGCAAGTCATAGCTGTTGCGGCCCCGCTCAGCGCGATTGTCAACATGGAAGTAGCTTGCGCGAATACCCAGGTACGCCACGTCATCGGGAATCTCGCGACCCACGTTAAAGGTCATGCCCCAGTCGAGGGCCTCAACTTCTTCGTCGCCGATCTTGCGCGCCCGGCTTGTGTTCTTGCAGCCCGTCAGGCGGAGCGCCGCCAGCGTCTGCGGACGGCGGACCACATCCTCAACGGAGCCAGTCTCCTCAACATGCCCGTCGTGCATCACGCAGATGCGCTGGCACAGGCGGCACGCCTCGTCGATGTCGTGGCTCACGTAGAGCACGGTGCGGTTACAGACGTCGAACAGGTCGAGCATGTTCTGCTCGAGTGCGCTCTTAAGATAGGAATCGAGCGCGCTCATGGGCTCGTCGAACATAAAGATGCCCGGATGCGCCGCCACCATACGGGCAAGCGCCACGCGTTGCTGCTGCCCGCCCGAAAGGCGCGCGGGATATCGGTCGGCAAAATCGGCCAGACCGAAAATGCCCAGATAGCGCTCGGCGAGCTTTTTGCGCGCGGCGGCGTCGCCCGCATCCTTTACACCGGCACATACGTTATCGGCCACCGTCATGTTGGGAAACAGCTGATAGTTTTGGAACAGCAGGGCGCATTTTCGCTCCTGGGGCGACAGGTTGATGCCCGCCGCCGAGTCAAAAAAGGTCACGCCGTTGACAACGATCTTACCCTCGTCGGGCGTCTCCACACCGGCGATGCAGCGCAGCGTACAGCTCTTGCCGCAACCCGAGGCGCCCAGCAGGGCCACGCGCTCCTCGCCGGCCTCAAGCTGCATGTCGAGCACAAACCCGGGATAACGTTTCTTAATATCCAAAACGAGCGACATAGCTTATCGACCTCCCCGCGGCGCCGCATCATCACGCATGAGCTCGGCCAGCGCCTCGCGATCGATACGCAGCGCATCGCCGCCGACTGGGTCGAGCGAATCGCCCTGTCCGGCGAGACCTTTGGCCTGTTTGCGCTCCGCACGGGAAAGGCCACGTTCGCGATACTTTTGCGAATGCGCCGTGTACATATTGATGAACAGAATGACCAGGAAGCTGAACGCGATTACGACTACGACCCAGAAGAGCGCGACCGACGTATTGCCGCCCATCCACTCAAAGTAAATCGCAATGGGAATGGTCTGCGTAATACCGGCGTAGTTGCCCGCAAAGAACAGGGTGCAGCCAAACTCGCCCATCGCGCGGGCAAAGGCGAGCACCGTGCCGGCGGCAATCGAGGGCCAGCCAAGCGGCATCATGAGCTTGGCAAAGATGCGACGCTCGGACCATCCCAGGGTTCGCGCGGCGTCGAGCATCTGCGCGTCAAGACTCTCGAAGGCTCCGAGCGCCGTGCGGTAAACCAGCGGAAACGACACGACGACGGCCGAAATGACCGCCGCGGGCCACGTAAAGACGATCGAGATGCCGTGCGCGATAAGCCACTGGCCCACCCCGGTCGATCGACCAAATAGCATAAGCAGCAAAAAGCCGCAGACCGTGGGTGGCAGCACCATAGGAATCGTAAAGACCGAATCGAGCAGGCCCTTGATGCGACTCGAGGTACCCATAGTCTTCCACGCGGCGAACAGGCCCAGCGCAAACGCGATTACCAGAGCAAGGCCGCTCGTTTTAATGGACACCCAAAACGGGCGATAGTCGATGTCGCCCAAAAAGGAGGCCAGAGAGGTCAAGGGCCCCTGCTCGTCCCGCAACACGACAGACGACGCTTCCACCATTTGAGCGCTATCAAGCCAACGCGCGCCGCCCATGGCATCACCCGAGGCTGATGCAATCACCACATAGCGGTCCCCATCCGCACTGCGCTCGTCAAAGCCATAGGTATACCCACCGGCATCAAACGTTGTTTCCGCCGTGACATACCAAGGAAGATCAACGTCCCCTAGCTGCGTACCTCCCATGCAGTTTGCGCTGTCGAGCTCACAGACGAGGGCCTTGAGACCCGATACGCACTCGTTATCCTGCGGATCCAACCCATACTTCTCGACCGCCTTGGGCGACATCCACACCACAACGCGATCGGCAGCAGGCGCCACTACAAGGTCCACGTCCTCGTCAACGGGAAACCGATAGCCCTCAGGCTGGCCCTCCATGGCACGAGCGGTCCCCTTGGCCAACCGCTCAAAACCCTCGATCCCATAGGAAAGCCCATGGGCGGTCGCAGCGTTCTGGGCCCCGTCCGCAGCGTCCCCAGCAAATGCAAATCCCGGCACCCAGCAAAGTGCGAAGGTCAAAGCACAGGCGACAAGCATGCGGAATCTATTAAGCACGAAAAGCTCCAAGAGAATACAAGGACGGAGTAAAACACAAAACGATGGAATTATCGCGCCAAGCCGCACTACGCGGAAAGCTCAAAGCCGTACTTCGCCCAAATCTTCTGCGCCTTCTTGTTGGTCAGGCAAAAGTCGATAAACGCCTTGGCCTCGTCGGCATGCTCGGAGCTCTCGGCAACGGCACCCGGGTACACGATGGGTTTGTGCGAATCCTCGGGGCACACGAAGGCCTCCTCGATGCCGTCATAGCGGAAGATGTCGGAGCTGTAGACAAAGCCAGCCACGCAGTCGCCCGTAGAGACGTAGGCGGCAGCGGTACCGACCTTGTCGGCCAGGGCCACCTTGTCGGCGATCTCAGGCGCGTACTCGCCGTCATCACCCTCGGTGCCGGTGTAGAGGCCCACGGAAGCCAGCGCCTGGTTGGCGTACTTGCCGGCGGGGACGGTCTTGGCGTCGCCAATGGCGATCTTGCCGTCCAGGTTCGCGACGTCGGCGATGGCCTCGACCTTGGTGTCGGAGCCCTCGGCGCGAATGATCACAAGGTCGTTGACGAACATGTCCTCACGCGTGTCGGTGTCGACGAGCTCGGCGGTCTCAGCGTCATCCATGGTGCCCTTGGAGGCCGTGATGAGCACGTCGACAGCTGCACCGGCGCGCATCTGCTCGACAAGGTCGCCAGACGCCTTAAACTGCGTGTCGGCAAACGTGGTGCCGGTCTGGTCGGTGTAGAGCTCCTGAACCTCGGGCAGAGCCTTCTCGAGCGAGTTGGCGGCAAAGACCTGCAGCTCGACAGCTTTCTTGGAAGATGCCTTAGCAGAACCGGCATCGGATCCGGTCGGCTCTGACGTCTTGCTGCCCGAGCAGCCGGCAAGGCCAAGGCCAGCAGCGACGGCAGCAGAAAGCGAGACGAATCCGCGGCGAGAAACCATATCGAACATGTTCAACCCTTTCGAACGCTATACCCGGGCACCCCGCCGCAGGCTTTATTCTGTTACTAGATTATACTTCCGTGCGAATAATGTTTGTGATAATTATTTCTCGTCTAATAAGTTTCTTTTACCGATAACCCCGAGATGACCGCACTGCCGCTGCATAAAAAGGCGGAGCAGCCCGTAAGGTCGCTCCGCCGCAGGTAGTGCGCTTATTTGGCGTGCCCGCCGCCCGCCGTCATTTGGGCCGCATGCTCCAGCTGATCGCTCACGGCCTCCCAGCTTTCGCGGGCCGCTTTCGTGGATCCCGGAAAGTTGATGACAAGCGTATGCCCACGCTGCATGCACACGGCGCGCGAGAGCATGGCGCGGCGTGTCTTGGTCATGGAGTATGCACGGATCGCCTCGGCAATACCCGGCACATCGCGGTCGCAGACGGCACGCGTCGCCTCGGGCGTCACGTCGCGCATCGAAAGTCCCGTGCCGCCACAGGTGAGCACGACATTGGCGTGGCACTCATCGGCAGCTTCCACAATGGCATCACCGATCTCGCTGGCGTCGTCGCGCACGACCACATGTGAGACGACCGTCCAGCCCTGCGCCTTGATAAGTTCCTCGAGTGCGGCTCCAGCCTCGTCCTGAGCAAGATCGCGCGTATCCGAGCACGTCACGATCGAAATCTTCAACTCCATAGTCTTCCTCCTACAACACCGTGCCCTCGGGCAGGTCGACACGCACGACACCCACGACGTCGCCCGCCTTGAGCTCACACGGTCCTTCGTCAATACGCAGCAGGCAGTTGGACCGCTGCATCGTACCGAGCAGCGCCGAATTCTGCGTCTTGGCCTCGGTCACCAACAGCTCACCGGTCTCGGGGTCGCGCAAAACCGTGGCGCGATCGAAGAAGCGTCGGTCCTGGCGCTTTTTCACGCCGTGCGTGAGCGTCGCCTGCTGCACGGGACGCGCACCCTCGGAAAAACCGCGCATCTTGCGAATCGCCGGACGGGCAAGCATCTCAAAGCCCACATACGCCGCGGCCGGATTGCCTGAAAGCCCCAGGTAGGGCTTACCCCCGAGCAAGCCAAACGTGATGGCCTTGCCCGGACGCATCGAGATGCGATCGAACAGCACCTCGCCCTCGCGCCGGACGAGCGCCGTCACGTAGTCGTAATCGCCCGCCGAGGCGCCACCACTTGTAATGACAAAATCGCACTCTCGCGTGGCGCGATGCACCAGCTCGGCAATCGCCTGCTCATCGTCGGGCGCAATACCGTAGAACACCGGATCTGCCCCGGCATCGAGCGCCTCGGCCATCAGCGCCGAGGAGTTGGAATCGCGAATCTGACCGCGCGCCGGTACCTTACTCGGTGCGACCAGTTCCGTGCCCAGCGAGATAATGCCCACGCGCGGGGCGGCATGTACCTTCACGCTCGCGTATCCGGCGCTTGCCAGCAAGCCGGCGCCCGCCGGGGCCACGACCTCGCCGGCATGCATCACAACATCGCCGGCATGGGCCTCCTCGGCGGCAGAGCGAACGTTCTCCCCTACCTTGGCAGGCGCCGAGAAACGAACGTGCGAGCCCTCGTTGCCATCGCCGTCGAGCACGTCGACGATCTCGTACTTCACCACGGCACCGGCACCTTCGGGCACCGGCGCGCCCGTCATGATGCGGACGGTCTCGCCCGCGCCGATTGTGCCCTCAAAGACATGGCCCGCGGCCTCGTGTCCTACGACGGAGAGCGTCACCGGAGTGTCACCGGCGGCCGCAGCAAGATCGGCTGCGCGCACGGCATACCCGTCCATGGCGCTGTTGGCAAACGGCGAGATGTCGATATCGGCCACCGCGTCCTCGGCCAAGGGAAGACCGGCGGCCTGCCACACGGGAATCTCGACGAGATCGGTCGGAGCAACGTGCGACAGAACAATCGACTGCGCGTCCTCCAGCGGAATGAGTTTCTCTGCCATATGCACCTCTTAATGCCACGGCGCACAACAGGGGCGCCGAATCTTTATGCTTGTCTCAGTATAATCCCCCGACGCACGACCGCGACTCGGCCTATACCCGCAAATACACCTGTCGGTTGCAGGCCGCGAAACAGAATGGAAACCAACCCACCGGCTCGTCGCGTTTACCGCGTTTTATAATGCTTGCGTTGCAACCTAAAAGAGGAACGTATGGCTCATAACGACAAACCCGAAAGCGCAAACGAAGCGCAGGATCATTCCCAGCCGCTCGACGAAGGCGGTTTTTTCTCCCTGAACGACGTCATCACGGCAGGCAGGCATCAGCTCACCCGCTCTGAGCATCTCTTGGCTGCCGACACGCGCCGCAACGCCCGCAACCTACTCGCGAGCACCAAGTTGCTCGCACTCGTCGTCATCGTCTCGCTCGCCATGGGCGTTGCCGCTTGGGCGTTTTTGGCCTCGCTGAATATCGCGACCGACTATCGCGAGCACCATGCGTGGGTCTACGCCTTGCTTCCCGTTGTGGGCATGGCCACCGCATGGGTCTACAAGAACCACGGTCTCGCCGCAAAGCGTGGCAACAACCTGGTCATCGACTCCGCTCTGGGCACACGCCTCATCCATATGCGCATGGCCGTCCTCACGTTTGTGTGCTCCACGCTCACGCACCTAACGGGCGGATCGGCCGGTCGCGAGGGGGCCGCGGTGCAGATTGGCGGCACCATCGCCAGCAACATCTCGAGCCTCGCCCACCTCAAAAAGCATGACCACCACGACCTCATGCTCGCCGGCATCTCGTCGGCCTTTGGTGCCGTATTCGGTTCGCCCCTTGCCGGAGCTTTCTTTGGCATGGAGATGTGCTTTATCGGCAAGATTGACTACACCGCGGGCATTTACTGCCTGGTCGCCTCGTTTACCGGCTACTTTACATCAATCGCCCTGGGTACCGAGTACGAAGCGAATGTCATCGCCAGCGTTCCCGCCATGACGCCCAAAACGGTCGTCATCGTTGTTATCAGCGCCATCATCTTCGGTCTGACGGCACGCCTCTTTGCGTGGTCGGTTCGAACCGTCAAGAGCCTGTACGGTCGCTTTATCACCAATTACCTCGTTCGCGCACTTATAGGAGCACTCGTGGTTTTGGCCGCGTATGCCCTCCTCGACGCCTGGGACTACGCCGGCCTTTCCACATGGCTTTCCGGCGCCGGATTTGCCGGCAACACCACCCTGGCGGACGCAGCCATCAAGTTGGTCGTCACAGCGCTTACCCTGGGCGCGGGCTTCCAAGGCGGCGAGGTCACGCCCCTGTTTGGCATCGGTGCGGCGCTCGGCGGCTGGATCGGTTGCCTCGTCGGAATCGACCCCAGCTTTCTGGCGGCGCTGGGCATGCTCGGCGTGTTCTGTGCCGGCCTCAACGTGCCCATCACCACCTGCATGATGGCCATCGACCTGTTCCACGGCACGGCCGCCGGGTTCTTTGTCATCGTGGCCTTTATCAGCTACCTAACCGGCGGGCACCGCGGCGTGTACCCCGCCCAGCGCATCATCTCACCCAAGCGCCGTTCGCTTATTGTGGATGAGGGCGGTACGGTAGCGGATGCTATCGAGCGCCACAACGACCTGATAGAGTAGACGTAAGCATTCGCCGTGCAGCCACAATCGGGGGCAATTCGACCTGAGCGCGACCGCACCGTCACGTCATACGCCGGGAGTCGCCCCATGCACGCAACTGATTTTGGTCGCACGCTCATCATCGCCAACCCAGCCGCCCAGTCGGGTGCGGCGCACGAAGTTGCCGAGCGCCTGCAGCGCTTTTTGGACATGACTGCACGCGCATCCCAGTTTGACCTGGTGCTGACCGAGCGCATGGGGCACGCCAAGGAGCTAGCCGCCCAGGCAACGGGCTATCGCACCGTTATCGCGCTCGGCGGCGACGGCGTGATCCACGAGGTCGTCAACGGGCTTATGAAGCAAGAGGAAGACGCCCGCCCCGCCCTCGCCGTCCTGCCCGTGGGCTCCGGCAACGATTTTGCCCAGACGCTCGGTATCGACGATTTCTCCGGCAAGGATTTTGGCGCGCTGCTCACCTGCGAGCTGCGGCGCCAGGACATCGGGCGTATTCGCTCGTGGAACCCCGCAAGCGGCAGCGGCGAGGCGGCCGTCGAGTATTACGACCAGACACTCTCCGTCGGCATTGATGCCGCCATCGGCCTGGGCACCACCGAGCTACGGAAGAAGACCGGCTTGACGGGTGCTCCGCTCTATACACTCTCGGGCCTGGAACAGTTTGGCCTGCGCTACCGCAACTACCCCATGACGGTCAGCTTTGACGGCGCGCCCGCCGAGCGCGTGCGGGCGATTATCATGGCTATCCAGCTGGGCCCCACCTATGGCTCGGGCTATCGTATCTGCCCCGACGCCGACCCCTGCGACGGCATCCTTGACGTTTGCTACGCCTGCGGCCCCGTGCCCCGCGCGGTTGCCCTGCCCATGTTCCTTTCGGCCAAGGACGGCCACCACACCAAGCTGCCGCCGGTGCGTATGCGCCGCTGCCGCCAGGCCGAGCTCACCTTCGAGGAGCCCGACTACCCCATCCAGGCCGACGGTGAGTCCATCGCCGCCTCGCGCATCGAGGTCGATATCCTCCCGGCCGCCCTCGAGGTCTGGCGCCCCACCCACAAGTAAAGTCCGTAGGACAAAATAAGCAATTCGGCTATTCCTCCCCGCCCGGCTTACGACGGTTAGCCTTTTTAATGGCGTTGAAGTGTTTGTCGTTGAGCCTGCGCTGGCGAGAGCGCTGAGGCACCTTGGTCTTTACGCGTCGGCGCGGTGGACGCCCGCGACGCTCGAGCTCAGCGCGCAGCTTACGCAGACAGCAGCTACGATTCTGAAACTGACTGCGGCTCTCGCGCGCCGTCACGGTAATCCCCGTGGGTCCATGCTTCATGCGCACCGCTGAATCCGTCGTGTTCACGCCCTGCCCGCCCGGACCTGTCGCGCGAAACACCTGCACCTCGCAATCGCGCGCCAACTCCTCGACCGACATCTCGGCATAGCGCGTATACTCGCGCCATCCCATCTTGTTCTCATCCATATCAACACCTCCCCTCATACAAAAAATGTGACAAAGGGACAGTCCCTTTGTCACATCGCATACCAATCGCTTGTGTTGCGAGCCTAGGCGAAGGTGATCTCGCCGTTCTCGCAGTCCATATCGGCGATACGGGCCAGGCTCTCAACGCGGAAGCCGCGCTCGCGGAGCTTATCGCCACCGCCCTGGAAGCCCTTCTCCACCGCAATGCCAATGCCGGCAACCTCGGCGCCCGCGGCCTCGCAGATCTTGATAAGACCCTCGAGCGCGCAACCGTTGGCCAGGAAGTCATCGATAATCAGGACCTTATCGCCCTCGGACAGGAAACGCTTACCCACGATAACCGGGTACTCCTTCTGCTTGGTAAAGGAATAGATGGTCGTGGCATATTGCTCGCCGTCGAGGTTGATGGACTGGGCTTTCTTGGCAAAGACCACCGGAACGCCGCCAAAATGCTGAGCCGCGATGCAGGCCATACCAATGCCCGAAGCCTCGATCGTCAGGATCTTGTTGATCTCGACACCCTCGAACAGACGGGCCCACTCGGCACCCATGTGGTCGAACAGCTCAACGTCGCACTGGTGGTTGAGGAAGGCATCAACCTTAAGGACGTTACCGGCCTTTACGATGCCGTCATGGCGAATACGATCCTCAAGCTCCTGCATGGCGCAACCCCTTCTCGCGGCAACGATACCGCGCGATTAATAAACGTTGTTCGATAGTCTACCACGGACCGACCCCCGCCCGCCCCACAAGCCACATCGCACCATAAAGCTGCAAGACCAGCCAATGTGGGACGTGTCTCTATAGTTTTGTCAACCGCGTGCTTCGCGCCATTTCGGCATGACGCATCC
Source organism: Collinsella aerofaciens (assembly GCF_015555045.1). Lineage (GTDB taxonomy): Bacteria > Actinomycetota > Coriobacteriia > Coriobacteriales > Coriobacteriaceae > Collinsella > Collinsella aerofaciens_W. The sequence goes on from NZ_JADNJQ010000009.1 coordinate 78,261, forward strand.
GGGCGCCCGGCGCCCCC